>CAYVEC010000005.1:0-90166 GCA_964450385.1 uncultured Planctomycetales bacterium | reverse complement strand
CCTGCGCGGCCGGCCGGGGGTCTTCTATCGCGGGATGGCCCTCTCGTGTGTGTCGCAGATCATGCTCGCCGGCGTGTTCTGGTGTTTTGCCCGGGGCCTGCACCAGGAGATCCCGTTTTTTTATTTTCTGATTTTTACACCGATCACCTGTGTGGCCTCATCCTTTCCGTCGATCGGAGGCCTCGGGTTTCGCGAGGCCGGGTTGGAGTTTTTGTTGGTCCGGGCCGGGTTTTTGATGGGGATCGGGGTGAGTATCGGGCTCTTGAGCTTTGGCCTCATGGTGGTGACCGGGATCCTGGGCTGGGCCTTTTTCATGGCCACCCAGGCGAAATAGAGATGGCAACGCGGTATATTTTGGACGGGTATAATATTATAAAGCAGGATGACGTCTGGGCGGACCTGACGCTTGCTGACGGTCGTCAGGCCTTGCTCGCGATGCTTATGACGAAGCGGCCTCATGGCAGCCGGCGCAATCAGGTCCTTGTGGTCTTTGATGGTCAGCCGGATGTCTGGGGAGGGGCGGCGCTCGGTGATGAGGGGGTTCGGGTGGTGTTTACGACGGGCGAGACGGCCGACGCCTATATCCGCCGACTGATCGAAGACTCGCGCGAGGTGAAGAACATGATCGTGGTGACGGATGACCGGGAGATCCAGGTGTATGTGAGGGGCCTCGGGGCCCGGGTGAAGCCGGTGAAGGAATTTTTAGGCGTTGTTTGTCCGGCGAAGCGAGGGCCGGTCCGCCGCGAGAAGGAAAAGGATATTTCGGTCGTGGTCGAACGCCGGATCAATGCTGAGCTCGAATCGGTCTGGCTGAAGAAGAAACCAAAGGAATAACCGGATGATACATCGGATCGTGGGGGTGGTGGCGGGTGTCGGGGAATCGGTTGTCTTCCTCGGGAACGTCTTTCGTCAGGTCCTGGCCGGCCGGATCCGTTGGCACGAGGTCATGAAAGAGGTCTATGAGCAGGGGGTGGTCACGGCGCTTATTGTCGCGATGACATCCTTTGCCACCGGCGCGGTGCTGGCCCTCCAAGGCTACGTTATGCTCAGTCGTTTTGGGGCCAAGGAATATGTGGCGCAGCTCGTGGTCTTGTCCCTGATCCGCGAACTCTCGCCGGTCTTCACGTCATTTATTTTTTCAGGTAAGGCCGGGGCGCGGATGGCCGCCGAGCTCGGAACGATGAGCGTGAACGATCAGATCACGGCAACCCGGGCGCTCGGGGTCGATCCGATCGAATTCCTCGTCCTGCCTCGGATGATCGCCTGTTTTTTTGTCCTCCCGGGGCTCGTTGTCCTCTCGGAGGTCTGCGGCACCTTCGGCGGATACGTCATCGGGGTCTTTGATGCCGGGATCTCCGGAAGCGCGTATATTCAGCAGACCCTGGCCGCGGTGAATTTTGTCGATTTCTTTAGTGGTTTTATTAAGACCCTCTTTTTTGCGGTCTTCATTGGGTGGATCTGCACATTTCAGGGGTTTGTGACGCGGGGTGGCTCGCTCGGCGTTGGGAAGTTTACGACGCGTGCCGTGGCTTGGTCGTATATCGTGGTCGTGGTGTCGAATACGGTCTTAACAAAAATCATTTTGACGTTTTGGGGATAAAGGAGGTGCCTGTGAAATTCAGCAACATGATCATCGGGGCCGTGCTCGCTGCGCTCGCGGCGTTCGCCGCGGGATGCTCGTACACCGAGGGTAACGAGGGGAAACTCGCCAAGTATCTTGTCGGGCCGGAGCCGGCATGGATCCAGAATGGAGAGCCGATTGAGTTCGAGGGTGCGCGGTGGATCCCCCAGGATGGGTTTGATGTGCTTCTGGATTCGGAGGTTGTGCCGCAGGGCGAGTATCGGGGGATATCGTTTTTTACGGCGCGCGTTGACGTGCGGCCGTTCGACCGGCTGTATACGAAACTTGACAGGAATAAATTCCGGGTGTTTTCAAAAGAGAAATGATCACGGTCCGTCATTTACAGAAGGCCTTTCATGGCCAGACGGTTCTCCGCGATGTCTCGTTTGAGATCGCGGCGGGGGAGATTGTTGTGCTCTTGGGTGAGAGCGGTTCGGGCAAGAGCGTGCTTCTCCGTCATCTCATCGGGCTTGAGCGCCCCGACAGCGGGGAGGTCGTGATCCACGGCCAGGACATTACCCGTCTGGACGAGCGCGGGCTCCTCAGCGTCCGTCGCGAGATCGGGTTTTTGTTTCAAGAAGGGGCCTTGTATGATTTTATGACGGTTGAGGAGAATGTTGCCTTTCCCCTTGTTGAGCAGGGAGAGACGTCTGACCAGGAGGTCAACGACCGGGTCGAGAAGATATTGACATTGGTGGGGCTTGAAGGGGCGGCGGAGAAGCTTCCGATGGAGTTGAGCGGCGGGATGAAAAAGCGGGCGGCGCTCGCTCGCGCCGTGGTCCTCGGGACAACGATCGTTCTCTGCGACGAACCGACATCGGGTCTCGACCCGATTCGGAGCCGCGAGATCGCGGACCTCATCCGGAAGATCGCCCGTGATCTGAAGTGCACGATCGTGATCGCATCGCACGATATGGCGAATGCTTTCCGTATCGCGGACCGTCTGCTCGTGATTAAGGACGGGACCATCCGGCTCGCGGGGACGCCGGCTGAGATCCGCGCGTCGCAGGACCCGTTCATGAAAGAATTTTTGTCATCGGCATGATCAGGCAGGAGGGATGAATGAGAAACCAGCATCAGATAAAACCAGTCGTCGCCGGGGCGTTCCTGTTGTTGTCCGTGGCGCTTATTATCGTTGTGGTCTTCACGATCGGACTGGAGAAGGGTTTTACCGAGCCCAAATTCACCATGACGGCCTTATTCCATAAGGTCGGTGGGCTCATGGTCGGGGCCCCGGTCCGTATCTCCGGGGTCACGGTCGGGACTGTCGCGGACATCGGGTTCCTCGAGCGGGAGGTCTCGGGCCGCGGGGTGAAGGTGACGATGCAGATTTTTCGTAAATATGAGAAGCAGGTCCATAAGATTACGACGATTGCGATTGAGACCGAAGGGGTTCTCGGCCAAAAGATCGTCGAGATCGGGACCGGCGAGCGTGTCCATATCGAAGACCTGAAGGCATCGTTTATCGGATCGGATCCGATCGATGCCGCGGATATCGCGCACGCCTTTGATGATACGGCGGCGGCCCTGACACGGACTACGGAAAAGATCGACGGGATGCTGGACTATATTGGGGAGATCAGCCGGACGACGAAACGTCTTCTTCAGCGGATCGAGCAGCGTGTTATCGACGGGAATTTGTTCAAGGTCTTTTAAGAGGACTTGACTGGGGAGGGAACCGGGATGTTCATTTTGAGCAATTTTTTGACGGCAGTGGCAGGGGTGATCGGTTTGTTGCTGACCGTGGCGTATTGGCTGATCTTGATCAGGGCCCTCATCTCATGGGTCAGTCCGGACCCGTATAATCCGATCGTGCGGTTTTTATATCAAACGACTGAGCCGATCCTTGAACCGATCCGGCGGAGACTGCCTGCGATGGCGGTTGATGTATCGCCGATCGTGGCATTTTTTGGGGTCGTGTTCCTGCAGCGTTTTTTAGTACAGACACTGCTGGATGTCGCCTTTCATTTGAGGTAAATCGTCAAATAGCGCTTGCAAAAGCCGGGGATTTAGGATATATATGCTGTACATTGATAATTTTTTATTCTGATTGAAGGAGCGGTGATGCTGGATAAGATGAAACAGTTGATGGAAATGAAGCGGCAGGCGGACCAGATCAAGAAGGAGCTCGACGCGATCGTGGTCGAGACCGAAGAGGTCCGCGGGATCCGGATTGATATCACGGGCTCTCAGGTCGTTCGGACCCTGCGGATCGATCCAGAGATGATCCGTCCGGAGAACAAAGAACGGCTCGAAAAGGACCTGCTGCGGAGCATCAACGCGGCGGTGAAAAAGGCTCAAACCACAGCGGCGCAGAAGATGGCACAGGTGATGCCATTGGGTTTTTAGGTAAGGCGCTGGATATTAACGAAAGAGGAGGAAAGGGATGCCTTACGATCAATCATTGGACGTGGCCTTGTTTAAAGAGATCAAGGAGTTTGACGGGACCCGTATTACCGTCGGGATCTTTCAGTATAACGGGGGCGAGAAGAAACTTCAGATCACCCGTGAGAACAGGAATCAGACGGAAGAATGGCGTTTTTCAAAATTAGGCCGGATGACGAAGGAAGAGATCGAGGGGATTCTTCCGGTGATCTCTCAGGCCATGAAACAGATGTAATTGGGATGAGACGGGTAAGGGGCAGCACCCCAGAGATGAGCGGTGCTGCTTCTTTATTGTGGGGATTTAGGCGAAGGAGGATGTATGCCTGAGGTGTATTTGACGCGTGCGGGATATGAGAAATTGCGCAAGGACCTGGAATATCTTAAAACCACGAAACGCCGTGAGATCGCCAAGGCCATTGGCGAGGCGCGGCTTCAGGGTGATATCTCGGAGAACGCGGAGTATGATGCGGCCAAGGACGCCCAGGGGCATTGCGAGGCGCAGATCGCTGAATTGGAATCAAAGCTTTCGAACGTGCGGATTATTGAGGACCTCAACATCCCCGCGGACAAGGTCTATATTGGGGCCTTTGTGACGGTTGTTGATGTTCATTCTAAAGAGGAGACGCGGTATCAGCTCGTTTCTCCCGAGGAGGCGGACTTTGAGGCCAATAAGATCTCGATCCTTTCGCCCATCGGCAAGGGGCTGCTTGGAAAGGCCGAGGGAGCTGAGGTGACGCTTGATGTTCCGGCGGGCAAGATCGAGTATACTATTGTGAAAATCACGCGTCCTTGACGGCGGAAGCCTCTTAGGGACGCGGGTAACGGTAAGCGGCAATCATCAGGAAGGGTGATTGCCGCTTATTGTTTTAAGGCTGATCCCGGCCCAGGTGATCATGAGCGGGACAAGGGAAACGAGAATCCGCTGGAGGCTTACCGAGAGCCACCAGAGGATTTCAAAATGGGTATTCACCCAATAATAGATAGTGACGGTCCCGAGGTAGAGGAGAAAGAAGATCGGGAACGCCTGTCGTGAGGCCGTGACGCTTTTGGGCAGGCTGATGATGCCGACGGTGACGATGAGGATCCACAGGCCGCCCCAGGCCCGGGAGATCGGTTCCATCCAAAGGAACATCAGGATCGCTTTTAGACGGAGCCAGGATGAAGGGCTCTCTGTTGAGGTGAGCCCGTTGATGAATGTCTGGTTGCCGGGATTAAGGACGAGGGTAAAGATGATCATGGGGATCGCTGCGATGAATATGGAGAGGAAAAAGCCAGTGATCGTGCCAAAGGCGGCGCGCTGGCGAATCAGGAACGCGGTTGCGAGGATGCCGAGCCAGGCGGCCGCGACAGCGCCCTCAGGTTTCGTGAAGCTGAGGAGTCCGATGAAGAGTCCCGCGAGGGAAAGGACGTGCCGGGGGAGCTCATCAGTCTCGAGCCCGATCACGATCAGGGCGAGCGCGGCTAAGATATAAAATCCGACGAGGGCATCGCAGTATTGGCTTGTGAGAGCGATCGTGTAATTACTGTTGATGAACGGAAGCACCGTCACGGCGCAGGCAATCCACGGATTGAGACGGTAATGGCGGAGGACCCCGAAGACGAGGCTACCGGTCATTAATCCGAAGAGGACCGATGTGACGAGCGGGATATAGAGGGTCGTCTCTCGTTGAAAGGTCCATCCCCAGACATTGATGAGGGGCAGGAGGAGTGGATAGTGAGGGCTTGACCGCCAGAGCACGGGATCAAAGAGGTCGCGCCAATTTCCGGACGATAGGAATAGGAATTTTGCTTTAAAGTTCCAGACCTGCCAGGCGTCCCAGCCGCCGCTTGGATAAATATTGCTGAAGGCGAATAACAGGGCCACGAGGCCCGCCATTAAGATGGGGTAAAGGATCGGGTCAAGGCCGGAACTGTTCAATGGAGGGGGGTTCTTTTTCTTGATCTGTCTCATCATGAGTGCGGCAAGACCGACGGCGAGTGCCCCATGGAGGCCGAGGGTGAACGCGCGCGCATAAATGTTCAGGACCAGGAAGGAAAGAAAAGAGATGACGGCGCTGATGCCGGTTCCGAGCCCAAAGGCGAGACCGAAGGCGAGAGCGGCATTGAGCCGGCGCTCGCGGGTGATCAGAACGACAGCCATCAGCCCGATGAGGAATGAGATGGCATACGGCGCCGCGAGGGTGAGTAGGAAGAGAATTGTTGACAGGACGTGGGTCATCGCGCCTTTGCCGGGTTTTTGGTTAAGAGGACCTGAAGTTTGTTCGTGGCCACGGGCTCGAGTCTCGCGGTCCGGATCATTTCGAGCGCGGCCTGGGTGCTCGCTGTGCTGATGATCACGAATTCAAGGTTCGGATTGTTGAAATCGAGGATAACAGGGGCCAGGGCGTATTGGGCCTGGGCAAATTCAAAGGCCGCGGCGATATTATCGAGGCTCTGCTCTGTGAGATACCCGATTCGCCGTTGTCCCTTGATGAATTCTGAAATTCCGGCATATTTGACCTGGGCTGGGAGGATATCATGGCGTTTTTTGGTCGTAAGCGTTTGAAACGTTTGGCGGCTGTTCAGGACCAGGCAGGCAGCCAAGAGACTGTAGATCACGGATTTTCGGATCAGGGTTATGGTGTTCATCATATGAGATTGGGTGTATTGTAACATAATTGCGCTTGAGGCACAGGTCTGTTTTGTTTTTTTGAGGCACCACATGGAGCGGGAGGGCCGGATGCCTGGCCTCTTTTTTGAATGGTATCTCTCAGGCCGCACAGGGAAAAATAAATTTCGGCTTTTGTTTTATATACTTAATAAGTATAATAGCGTTGATTATTTTATATTTGGAGAAACCTGATTTTTTCAACCCAAAGGATTGGTGTGATCAAGATTGCGGTGATCGGATGTGGGCATTGGGGGCCCAACCATATTCGCGTGTTTAATCAATTAAATGACGCGGCAGCTGTTGCCTGTGCGGATGTGAGCCTGGAACGGCTTCAGGCGGTTCAACGATTGTTCCCTGAGATCCGGGTGACGCAGGATTATCATGAACTCTTGGCAGACCCAGAGATTGATGCCGTGTGTGTCGCGGCGCCGACGAATATGCATTTTCAGATCTCCCGGGAGGCCCTCAAGGCGGGGAAACATGTTTTTTGCGAGAAGCCGCTGGCTCTTACAGCCGAGGAATGCCGGGCCCTCAAGGACCTCGCGGCGGCCGCCGGCCGGATCCTCATGGTCGGGCATGTCTTTGTGTTTAATCAGGGGATCGTGAAGCTCAAGGAAGCGATCGACGCGGGTCAGCTTGGGGTCGTTCAATACGCGCATGCGATCCGGACGAATCTTGGCCCGTTTCGGTATGATGTCAATGCCCTCTGGGACCTGGCCCCGCATGATATTTCGATCTTTAACTATCTGTTTGGTTCGGCGCCCCTGAACGTCTCGGCCCGGGGTCAAAAGTATTTAGGCTCGCTTGAGGACGTGGCCTTCGCGACCCTGGAATATCCGCATCAGGTCGTCGCCAATATCCATGTGAGCTGGCTTGATCCTAAAAAGGTCCGACAGATCACGATCGTCGGGGATAAAAAGATGGCGGTCTGGGACGACCTCGATAATCTGGGGCCGGTCAAGATCTATGACAAGCATGTGGAACGGACCTCGCTTTTTTATGAAACATATGGGGAATTTCAGCTCCTTTCGAGGGAGGGCGATATCACGATCCCGAAGGTAGGATTGAGCGAGCCGTTAAAGATCCAGGCGAATTATTTTGTTGATTGTGTCCGCGAAGGCAGGGATCCGGAACGCGCCGATGCCGGCAAGGGGATGGATGTGGTGCGGACCCTGTGCGCGATTCAGCGTTCCATGGATGGGCACGGCGCGCCCGTTGATGTGGAGGGGATGTAGATGGCGGATTTTTTTAAACATGAGACGGCCTTGATCCATCCGGAGGCGGCCATCGGTGAGGGCACCCGGGTCTGGGCATTTACCAATATCCAGAAGGGGGCCCGCATCGGGAAGGGATGCAATATCTGTGACGGGTGTTTTGTCGAGACCGGGGCCGTGGTCGGAGATCACGTGACCGTCAAGAACGGGGTCTATCTTTTTGAGGGGATCACCCTGGATGATGATGTGTTCTGCGGGGCGAACGCGTCGTTCATTAACGATCGCTTTCCCCGAAGTCATCGTCGGGATTCATGGGTCCTTGAACCCACGCGTGTTTGTAAGGGTGCCACGATCGGATGTAATGCCACGATCCTCTGCGGGCTTGTCATCGGAGAATATGCCTTTATCGGGGCCGGGAGCGTGGTGACGCGTGATGTGCCGGCGCACGCCCTTGTCTGGGGGAATCCGGCGGAGATTCGCGGGTTCGCCTGTCGATGCGGGAGGAAACTGTCTGATCAGCTTGTCTGCGCCTGCGGGATGTCGTTCCGTCAGACGGACGGGGGTTTGGTCGTTAATCCTTAGGAGTTCTGTGAGCGTGGAACATTGTGTTCTGGTCTGTCCGATCGCTTATAATGAAGGACCCAAAATTCGTCGTGCCGTTGAACGGTTCTTGGCCTCGTCGGTACGAGGCCGGGTCGACTATCTCGTGATGGATGACGGCTCGACCGATGAGACGCCGTCGATGCTTGCGGCCTTTGCCCGGGAAGGGGTTATGACCCTTCGTCATCCGGTCCGGTCCGGTGTCGGGGCCGCGATCCGGACCGCGATCCAGCATGCGCGGACTCAGGGGTATCGCATCATTGTCATCATGGCGGGGAATGATAAGGATAACCCTGACGAGATCGGCCGGTTGATCGAACCGATCCTGGCTGGCCGGTGTCATCTCGTTCAGGGATCACGTTATGTCGGAGGGGCCCGGATCGGCGGGGATATGCCTATCTACCGGAAATGGGCGACGCGTTTTCATCCGTGGCTTATGACCCTGGTGACCGGGCGCCGGATCACCGACAGCACAAACGGGTTTCGGGCGATTGATCTGGCCCTGTTCGATCATCCCCAGATCCGGCTCGATCAGTCGTGGCTTGATGCCTATGAGCTCGAGCCCTATATTTTGTACAAGGCCTTGACGCTCGGTTTTCGGGTGGAGGAGGCGCCGGTGAGCAAGATCTATCCGGCGCGTCGGTTGGGATACACAAAAATGAAACCGGTTGTCGGATGGTGGAGTATCTTGCGGCCGCTGATTTTGTTGCGGCTGGGCATCCGAACCTAGAGGGGATTCTTGCATGAAGAAATGTCCGCGGTGCAGTATTGTTTTTTATGTTGATGACCGGCAGCGATGCCTCTATTGCGACACCTTGCTCATGAACACGGATGAGGACACGACAGACCTTCAGAAAAAGGTCGGCATTGGTTTTCTCGGCGCCGAGACCTCGATCATCAAGCAGGTCGTTGAGGACCGCAACATTGAGGCCGATACCCGGCTCCAGTTCATCATCGCGAGCTATTTCCGGATGCGCACGTTCCATTTTATGTATAAATATGCGCGGATGGATTTTTTAAAAGGCAAGGTCTTCCGTCGGCAGATGATCCAAAAGGTCGATTGGACCACCCTTTTGGTCGTCCCATGGTTTTTTGTGAATCTGATCGATTCGATCCTGTGCCGCTTTATTTACGGGAAGTTCTGCCCCAAGTGCGGGTACAAATTTGACCAGGTCGATCGGAAATTCCCGGGTGAACATGATCATATCGAATGCGAATACAATCGGGAATATTCGACGGTTATCGACTCGATCCTGAGCGGAGACATTATTAAACGCGAGCAGGAGTTCCGGCGTCTCGGGGTCATGAAACGAGTGGCAAAACGGCGGAGCGCGTATTGGGACCTCTGCTCACGGAAGGATTTTTTCTCGGCGGTCCTCGACGTCGCGTGCATCTGGTTTTCGGTCAGCCTGTGGATGCTGCTCGTGATCCGGGCGACGTTCCCGCCGCTCATCGAATTTATTTATAAGCTTGAGGTCTAGGGACCACGCAGGAGGGGTTATGAAACACTGGGTCATGGGGGTGTTGATCGTTGTGGCGTCATCAGGGTGTCAGTACGGGCAGGCAGGGGTGGGGAGCCTGGTGGAGAATCCTCCGGCGATCTTAATCGATCCGTCGTCAAAGGAAAGTCAGACGCGGCTGGATCGTGTGGAGCGCCGGTATCTTCGGGGTGAGATCACGTACGCAGAGTACGTTGACGAGAAGCAGGAGATCGAACGGGATTACGCGCGGGAGGTGTCTCGCCGTGAGGCTATTATTGAAGGACCTTAAACGACAGGGCGTGACATGAGAATCTATGGCAACAATCCGGTCCTCGAGAGGCTCCGCTCGGCGCCGCAGACGATCCGGCGGATCTATATCCAGCCAGGGCACAGCGACGCGGGATATATTTATAAAAAGGCGAAGCAGCGCGCGATCCCGGTCCTCTCGGTTCCTAAGACCAAGATCCAAAAACTCGCGCGGAACGTCAATACGCAGGGATTGCTTGTTGAGGTCGATGATTTTCTTTATGTGGAGTACCCGGACCTTTTGACGCGGGCGCAGGAAAAACGGTTGACACTGATCTTTTTGGACGGGATCAGGGATCCTCAGAATTTAGGCGGCATGATCCGGAGCGCGGCCTGCCTGGGCGGGTTTGCCGTGATCCTGCCGAGTCATGATTCGACCGAGGTGACGGAGGCGGTTCTTCGGGTGGCCTGCGGCGGGGAAAATTTCGTGCCGATTGCCAAGGTCGCTAATATTGTCAAGGCTGTGCGCCGTGCGAAAGAGGCGGGATTTTCGATCGCCGGGACCGTTGTTGGAGGCGGGAAGGCTATCTGGGATGCCGGGCTCCGGTTTCCCCTGGGGCTTGTGATCGGTTCCGAGGAGAAGGGGATCCGTCCGGTGCTCGAGGGCCTGCTCGATGATTGTGTGACGTTGCCGATGGCGGTGCCGCGGATGTCATTGAACGCGGCGCATGCCGCGACGGTTTTTTGTTATGAGATCGTCCGTCAGCGGGCGAAAAGGGGGTAAGTGTTTATGGCCGGTCGTAAGGGCGTGAGAGGTGACGCGGAGAAGCAAGCGGCCGCATTGAATTTTTTTGCTGAGGCAGGGCTGCTCAAGCGCGTCAAACGGAGCGGGTGGTGGGTTGCCGGGATCAAGGACCCCGAGAGCGTCGCGGACCATTGTTTTCGGACCGCTGTGATCGGATACTATATGGCGTTCGTTGAGGCCGTGGATCCGTTCAAGGTCGTGACCATGTGCCTTTTTAATGATATTCATGAGGCCAGGATCAACGACCTCCATAAGATGGGACATCATTATATCGATTTTAAGGACGCTGAAAAGCGGGTCTTCGCGGACCAGATAGAGGCGTTGGACCGTCGGGTGAGGGAGGCGCTCGCTGCCATGCGCGGGGAGTATGACGGTCAATCCACGCCCGAAAGCATTGTTGCCCGTGATGCCGATATCCTCGAGTGCCTTGTGCAGGCCCGCGAGTATCTTGATATGGGACATCGTGAGGCTGAACATTTTTTTGAACAGGCGCCCAGTCATTTAAAAACAAAAACTGCACAGCTGTGGTGGCGTGAGTTAAAATATTGGGACAGCAGCGCCTGGTGGCAGCGGGTCGTGAAATTCGAACGTTAGGGGTGGGGCGTGAAACGGATCGGTATTGCCGCGAGTAAATTGGCCCAAGGGAATCTGGTTCTCTACAACGCCTGGGTGATCGGCCTCACCCTGATTCTTACCGTGGTTTTACTTGTCTTGGCCGGGATCCCGACCTTTGTGGCCCTGACGCTCATGGGCCATGCGCTGGAGGCCTTTTTTCCGGATTCGTTTGGCCCTCAGTGGACCGAGGTTGTTCAGGTCTCGATGGCGGCCGTGATCATGCTCGTTCTGGGTCTGGCAGGGGCCGGGCTCTTTCAGAATATGATTTTTACAAAAGATCTAAAGAAGTAAGAGGGACCGACCGTCAGGAAGGGAACGATGGCAGCACGAACACACGCGTCTGGGTTTACCGCATTGTTTGATGTCCTGTCTCAAGGGGCGTTTCGGATCGCCCTCGATAAGAAGGCCTATGTCTTTGAATATATCAACGAGGCCTTGGTGTCGATGCTCCAGTATGACCGGGATGACGTGATGGCATTAGCCCCTGAAGAGGTTTTCGCGAATCGCCGGAAGTATCAGCTCTTTCTTCGCAAACTCGTCGCCGGCGAGGTGATCAAGGATGAGGAGGTGTTGTTACAGAGCAAGACCGGAGAGAAGATCTTTTGCCATATTACTCTAGCTCCGGTCTTTAACCGTCGCGGGAAGCTGGTTTGTGTTGAGGGATGGGTTGATAATGTTTCAGGGCAATATCGGATCATGCGGGACCTCGCGGATTCGAAGGAATTGTTCAAGACGATCTTTAGTAATTCGCCCGTGGCCATTGTTGTGGCCGATCGTGAGGACCATATTATTGCGTGGAACCCTTTTGCTGAGAAGATGCTCAATATGGGGCGGGCTGATCTCTTTAATCGTCCGATGAAGGACCTGATCTTGGCCTCTGAGTGGCGGCGGCTTCGGGCGGGGCGCTCGCGTGCGAAGGGGATTGTCTCGGCCCGGTCGGCTCATATTGCCCGGAAGGACGGTTCAAGGCTCGCGGTCAGCCTTTCCCTTTCCGTGATTCGTGATACCCATGGCGATGCTATTGGGCTCATCTGCATTATGCATGACGTGACCGAACAGAAGCGGACGGAAAAGATGCTCCTTGCCGCGAAAAAGGCTGCTGAGGAGGCGAGTCAGGCCAAGACCATGTTTTTGGCGAACATGTCCCATGAGGTTCGGACCCCGATGAACACGATCATGGGGATGGTCGATCTGACCCTTGACACGGAGCTAACCCCTGAGCAGATGGATAATCTTAAGACCGTCAAGAGTGCGGCTGATATTTTATTGGGATTATTAAATGACATCTTGGATCTGTCGCGTGTTGAGGCCGGAAAGATCCAGCTTGAGGACATCGAGATCAGCCTGGAGAATATCGTCACGAGCGTATGTAAGACGATGAACATTCTCGCGAAGAATAAGAACATCAGCCTCCGGTGGGAGGTTCATCAGGATGTTCCAGAGCTCGTGAAGGGCGACCCGGTGCGTATCCGGCAGATCCTTGTCAATTTGGTGAACAACGCGATCAAATTTACGTCGAAGGGAGAGATCTTCGTTTCTGTGCGGGTTCTGTCACATGAGGGAGAACGATGTGTGGTGGAATTCGCCGTCAGGGATGAGGGCGTCGGGATCCCAGAGGATAAGTTGGACACGATCTTTGAGGCGTTTACTCAGGCGGATGTTTCAACGACTCGGAAATTCGGCGGGACCGGCCTGGGGCTCGCGATTTGTAAACGTCTCATTGAGTTGATGAAGGGCGAGATCAAGGTGATGAGCGAGATTGATCGGGGCAGTACTTTTTTTGTTATTGTGCCGTTCTCTGTTGTACGTAAAGAGGATGTCCCTCAGGCCTTGCGTGAGGCGAGTATTGTCGATCAGTTGATCGCCCAGCTCCCGGGTAAGAAATTTGAGCCGGTTTCGGGTGAGGGCCAGCCGCTCAAGATCCTTCTGGCTGAAGACAATCTCGTGAACCAGAAGATTGCGGTCCGGATGCTTGAAAAGAAGGGTTGGATCGTGACGGCCGTGAGTAACGGCCAGGAGGTCTTGGACGCCTGGGAGAGGGAGCGTTTTGATCTCATCCTTATGGATGCCCAGATGCCGGTCATGGGAGGGACCGAGGCGACCCGGCACATTCGGGACAAGGAGAAGACGAACGGCGGTCATATCCCGATCATCGCGTTGACGGCGCGTGTGATGTCAGGCGACCGGGAAGAATTTTTGGAGAGCGGCATGGATGGGTATGTGTCAAAACCGATCGACCGTGCTCAGCTTTATGAGGCTGTTGAGGCGTTATTTCGATAATTAACGAAAGGGTTTCTTATGGAGTTACGGGTGATCGATGTTGAAGACGCGCTTGACCGGGTTCAGGATGACAAAGAGCTCTTGCTCGAGCTTTTTGATATTTTTCAGGATGATTTCGAAGAGAAATATCCGGTCCTGAAGGATGTCTCCGAACGAGGAGAGGCCGAAGAGGTCCGGAACCTTGCGCACGCCCTTAAAGGTGCCGCCGGGAATATCTCGGCCCAGCAGATTCATAAGACGTGCGGACAGATCGAGGGCATGGCCAATGATGATGTGCTGGACGGGGTCGATGAGCTTCTCACGACCTTGTTTAAACAATTTGGCGCCTTTGTTCGGGAGGCGGATAAGCTTCGGGCGCTATATAAAAATTAAGCGAGCCTGGTCTGCGGGCAAAGGGGGGGGGGATCATGTACAGGTATCTTTTTCCGTTGATCATCTGTGCACTTATTGCGCTCGTATTTTGGACAATAGTGTTCAATACCCCGCTTGTCATCAATCTCCTTCTCCGTGATGTCACGGCGGAATATCTCGGCGACATTGAGCTCGCCGCGTTCCACTGCCAGCGTCAGCGGTTGGAGTACCCTAAGAACCTCGACCTCTTTGATGTTCAGGCCGAGATTGTCTACCGTTCGCAGCGATTCTCGGTCCGCGCGGAGCAGCTTCGGATTCATGACGTTGTCGCGACGATGAAGGAACGTAAGATCGTTAAGATGGCGATGAAAGGGGTGACCCTTGAGGCGGGCCCGGTTCGAGTGACGAAGGCGAAGGCGAACATGGAGCTCGTTTTAGGTGAAAAACAGATCACGGCGGCGAGGGGTGTTGTATCAGCCGTGCGTTTGAATATCTGGCGCTATCAAATGGGAGATGTTCAGACTCAGGTTCGCGTTGATCACAAGGCGGCGAGTTTTAATGATATTCAGGCGAAGGCCTATGGCGGCACTGTTACCGGTCAGGCGGATTATGAATTTCAGCCGGATTTTAATTATGTCATCTGGGCCGAGTTTGAAGGGGTTGAGGCGCGGCAGTGGGCAGCGGTGAATCCGGCGATCTTTGCCCATATTGATGCGCGCCTCGCGGGATCCCTGCGGCTTGTCGGTGCCCAGGCCATCGATATCTTTGCGGTGAATGTCGAGGCGAAGGACGGCCGGATCGCCCGGGCGGCCTTTGATGATCCGCGCATTGGTGTTGAGGCGGCGGATATGGCCTCGATCTTCAGAGATGGCGAGGATTCGCTTGCCTTTGATTCCGCGAAAATGTTCTTACAGAACAGCGGGCTGAACAAAGGGGTCCTGGTCTTCGACGTGGCGAATAAAAAACAGCAGATCTCGTTGAGAGGAAATATCCCGGTCTCGTTTCCCGAAGGCTATCTCGCCTATTTGGTCGGGGAGACGGGGAAATGATATCGGGATGGCAGCGCCTTGGGGGAAAGACCGATCGGCCGATCGGTCTTTCATATTATATCGATGGGTCGCATAGCGAGAGGGTGAGCGATGGGTGATGCATATTTGTTGATTGTCCTGGGAGTGATTTTTGCGGTCTTTGCGGTGGCGCTCTTCTCGCTTTTTCCGTCGGCATCACGCCGCCGGAAGCCGGCGAAGAAAAAGGCGGTTGTTGAGCAGGAGCAGAAGGATTGGCAGGAGGCGGCCCTCCGTCTTGAGAGGCACGCGCAGCGATTAAAGGCGGAACTTGCGGACGCGCAAAAACGGCAGAAGGCGCTCGATGACGAATTGACCGGCGTCCGTCAGCGCCAGCAGTCAGCCGAGGAGCGGCTTCGTCAGCAGAAGGAGTGGCGCGAGCGCGAGGATGGGGACCATCAGAAAAAATTCCGGCAGATGGACAAACTTAGGGCGGACTTAAAAGATATTGAGGAACGGCTTGAGGCCGAGCATCGCCAGGTCTTGTCGCTGCAGAAAGAAAAGCGCGACCTTGAGGAGCGCCTTCATGACCTGACGCGGGCGGACCAGGAAAAGGAATTGTTGTTGGCGAAGGCGAAGGCGCAAAATGACGCCTATCGGTCAGAGGTGATGGACCTTCGCGCCGATAATGCCCGTCTGGCCAAGCGGCATGAAGATGCCTCCTGGGTCGTGAAGACAGAATATGATCAGGTGCGCGAGCGTCTGCGGATCGTCGAGACAGAGCTTGAACGCCTTAAACGGCAACAGCCGTAACCAGGGGAGAGGGATGGTGTTTTCACAGCGGACAGGATGGCCGAGCGAGCCCAACGCGATTGTGCGGGCCGTGGATGAGATGAGGGCGTCGGGGAGAGGGCTCTCTGACCTCACGGTCTCAAATCCGACGGTCTGCGGACTAGAGTATCCCGGCGAGCGGATTCTCCGTGCCCTTACTGATGAGAGGGGCCTTCTGTATGATCCGCATCCCCAGGGGATGCTCGCGGCGCGCGAGGCGGTCTGCCGCTATTATCTGGCCCAGGGGCGGGCGGTCTCTTCGGACCAGGTGTTCCTTACGGCGAGCACATCGGAGGCGTATTCTTTCGTGTTTCGATTGCTCGCTGATCCAGGCGATGAGATCCTTTTTCCGCGGCCGAGTTATCCTCTTTTTGACTGTCTCGCTGGGCTCAATGATGTCGCGGCCCGCTCGTATCCCCTGATCTATGCGGAGGGGGCATGGCGGCTTGACCGGGAGGCGCTTTCGGATCTCGTCAGTGAACGGACGCGGGCGGTCGTCCTTGTTCAGCCGAACAATCCGACGGGTTCGCTGCTGTCAGCCGATGATTATTTTTTTCTCCGGGAGACCTGCGCCCGTTATCACGTGCCGATCATCTCTGATGAGGTGTTCCTTGATTATTTTTTCGATCCCTCGTCACCGCAGGGTTCGTTGGCGGGACAGCGGGAGGTACTGACCTTTGTTCTTGGCGGCCTGTCGAAGGCGCTTGCCCTGCCGCAGATGAAGGTCTCGTGGATCATTGTGAGCGGACCAGAGGCTGAGGCGCGGGAGGCGGTGCGGCGTCTTGAGATCGTGGCGGACGCGTATCTTTCGGTCAACACGCCGGTCCAGTACGCCTTGCCCTCGCTCCTGGGGATGAAAGGAGAGATTCAAACTCAGGTGCGGGCACGGGTCGAAGAAAATCGCGCGGTGCTCATGGGACTTGATCCGGATGACGCGGTTTGTCTTGGCGCGGACGGGGGGTGGAACGCGGTCGTTGAGATCAAGACCGCTTGTGATGAGGAGACTTTTGTCCTTGACCTCGTGCGGGAGCGAGGGGCTTATGTTTACCCGGGATATTTTTTTGATTTTGATACCGGTCCGATCGTTGTGGTGAGTCTTCTTCCCCGTCCCGAGGTCTTTGCCTCGGGGATCCGGGAACTCGTAGCGCTCATCAGGGAGCGGCGATGAACCTCATCATTCTTGAGGAGCGGGATTTCCTTGTCAGTGGTCGCGCGCGTGTGACCGGACGGCGCCGGGAGCATCTTGTCAACATTTTGAAGGCGGGCGAGGGTGATGCCTTTGCCGTCGGGGCATTGAACGGTCTCATCGGAAGAGGGCAGATTGTTCGGATCGGGGATGATGCGGTTGAGATGGCGGTTGAGCTTCACGAGCCGCCCCCGCCGAAACATGATATCACGGTGATCCTTGCCTTGCCGCGTCCCCCGGTCTTTAGGCGTGTGATCTCAGCCGTCACGGCGCTCGGGGTCCGGCGCCTGATCGTGATCCAGACGGCCCGGGTGGAAAAGAGCTTTTGGTTGAGTCCATCGATCGAGCCTGAGGCGGTGAGGCATCAGATGGTTTTGGGTCTCGAGCAGGCCGGTGACACCGTTCTGCCGGAGATCACGCTGTGCCGAACATTTGATGAATTCATGTCACAGGGGATCCCGACCCTCTCTGAGGGACTGCGCCTGATTGCTCATCCGGATGCGGTCGAAGTCTGCCCGGCGGATCTGCACGGCGCGGTCACGCTTGCCATCGGACCTGAGGGCGGGTTCCTTCGGAATGAGGTCGAGGCCTTTGAAGGCCAGGGGTTTAAGGCGATCTCACTCGGCAGACGGATCCTTCGTGTGGAGACGGCGCTTCAAGCGCTGCTTGGACGGCTGATCCCGGTCACGGGTTAAAGGACGTTGCTTGCGAGTTCGGCGAGTTCGGAGCGCTCGCCTTTTTCAAGATTGATATGGGTGTAGAGTTTTTGGCCCTGCATCTTATTGATGAGATAGCTGAGGCCGTTCGAGTAGGTGTCGAGATACGGGTGGTCGATCTGGAAGATGTCGCCCGTGAAGACCATCTTGGTGTTTTCGCCGGCCCGCGTGATGATCGTCTTGACCTCATGCGGGGTGAGGTTTTGCGCCTCATCAACGATGAAATAGACGTCCACGAGGCTCCGTCCCCGGATATAGGCCAGGGGCGCGATCACAAGGTTCTCCTCATCCAGAAGTTTAATGAGCTTACTCTGCTTCCGGTCTGATTCGATCCGTTCCTTACGCACGACTCCGAGATTATCGTACAGCGGCTGCATATACGGATTCAGTTTTTCTGAGATGTTTCCGGGCAGATAGCCGATGTCCTTGCCGCTGAGCGGCATCACCGGACGGGCAATAAAGACCTCGTTGTATTTATCACGGCACGCCAGGGCGGCTGCCAGGGCGAGGAGGGTCTTTCCGGTCCCGGCTTTGCCGGAGATCGTGACGAGTTTGATATCATTGTTGAGCAGGGCGTGAAGGGCAAAAACCTGTTCGGCGTTGCGCGGCTTGATGCCCTGGGCCGAGAGCTTTTGGATCCGGTGGATCTGCTGGGTCGTCGCGTCATAATAGCCGAGGGCTGACTTCTGGTCATTGCGCATGATCACGTATTCATTCGGGAGGAATTTCTTATGCGCCCGGAGTTCATCGGGGGAGATGGTGTAGGGCCGATTATGGATCTTCTCAATGACGTCGAGCGAGACATTCTCCTCGAAGCGGTAGCCCTTATAGATCTCTGAGATGTCCCGGACGTGATCACTCGTGTAGTCCTCAGCGATCAGCCCGATCGCCTTGGCCTTCATGCGGAGGTTGACGTCTTTGCTAACGAGGGTGACCTTGCGTTTGGGATATTTTTTTGACAGGACAAAGGCCGCGTTGAGGATATGGTTATCTGGGCGGTCAGTTGAAAAATGGGCGGCGAGCTCCTTGTGGAATCCTCGGGTGAGGACGATCGAAAGTTTGCCGTGTTTTTTGCTGATCGGGACCCCGCCGTTGAAGAGATGCGATTCGCTGAGCTGGTCGATCGTTCGCAGAAAACGACGGGCGTGGTAATGCAGTGTTTCATTGCCCTTTTTAAATTGATCGAGCTCCTCGATCACGGCGATCGGAAGGGCAATATCGTGTTCATGGAAATGATAGAGGCATGAACTGTCGTGGAGGATGACATTGGTATCGAGGACGAAGATTTTTTTCGGTTTTGGTGCCATGTCTGTTCCTTCACCTTAAGTATAGCTGGCGAGATGGGGCGGGGCAAGAGCGATAACGGAAATTTCACGTTTTGGGCGAATAGTCAGGCCCGGGGGACGCGGATTTTTCTGGGGGAATGACTTGTTGACCAGGGGGTCTTTAGGGTACAATAAACGGGCAACAAGGGATCGAGGGGAGGCCGGACTGAGTAAAGGGGTCAGACGAGTTCTGTTGATGGCCGGGCTGCTGTGGCTGAGCTGGCAGTATTATATGGAGATGGCGCCGGTCTCTTTTTCGTTCCCTGTTCACGGCATGGCGTCATGGTATTCTCGTCGTGATCCTGGGGTTCGGCTGCGCACAGCGAACAATGAGGTCTTTGATGACCGGGAGCTCACATGTGCGATGTGGGGTGTCCCCTTCGGGACGCGGTTAAAGGTGACGAATAAGGAGAACGGGCAGTCGGTCACCGTTCGCGTCAATGACCGGGGCCCTCATCGTCGGTTCGTTCGGCAGGGCCGGGTGATCGATTTAACGAAGGCGGCTTTTTCGGTGATCAGTCGTAAGGAACGCGGTCTGATTCAGGTTTTTGTCGAAAAAATTTAGGAGGCGGCATGAGATTCGTCATCACCGTAGGGATGGCCCTGGCGCTGGTGGCGGGCGGCCTTGGTTCGGCCGACGCGACCGAGATCATGAGTCTTGACTTTGGGTCTGGGGAGGAGATCCCAGCTGAATTCACCTGCCACGGCCCTGACGTGAATCCCCGACTCCAGATCTCGGGGATCCCTCCTGAGGCCAAGAGCCTCCTGCTTCTTGTCTATGATGTTGACGCGCCGAGCGGGTCGTGGGTCCACTGGGTTGTTTATAATATGCCCGTGATCAATCATATTCGGCGTGACAGCGTCCCGGGGACTCAGGGGATCAATGATTTTGGCCGGGTCCAGTATGACGGGCCCTGTCCACCGTCCGGTCGGCACCAATATTATTTTTCCGTGTATGTCCTGGATGTGATGTTGGATCTGCCGCCTGGGCTCACCAGTCAGCAGGTGATCGACGCGGTCGATGGGCGGGTGATCGATGAGGCTATGGTCATGGGGGTTTTTGGAAAAGAGGCTGCGGGTGACCGAGACGAGAAAAAAACGGATCCTGATCGTTGATGACGACCCCGGGGTCCTCCATCTCCTAGAGAGCCGCTTGGCTCATGGGGGCGAGTATGAGGCTCGAACGGTCCTTGATTCCTACCATGCCATGCCGGTCGCCAAAGAATTCCACCCGGATATTATTCTGCTTGATGTGATGATCCCGGATAAGAGCGGCGGGGAGCTTGCCCTGGATCTCCGCCGGGACCCGGAGACGCGTCAGATCCCGATCGTCTTTATGTCCGTGCTCATTGAGGATCATGGAAAAAAACGGCTCGAGATCGAAGGCGAGCAGTTCCGGGTTGTGGCCAAACCGTTATATTTTCCCGAACTGTTGAGCGCGCTTCGCAAGACCTTGAATGAGGCCCGCGCCGGCCGAAGCGATGATCCGGTGCGAGGGGATACGAACGGACCTGATGGTGACGGATGATCGCGACCTGTATTATGTGGTGTCTCACAAGATCGGTGAGGCGATCGGCGATTATACCATGATCGCTGAGGGGGACAAGATTCTGATCGCCTTGTCAGGCGGCAAGGACAGTCTGGCCCTTCTTGAATTCTTGAGGTACCGCCAGCGGTTTGCCCCGGTCAAGTATGAGCTCTACGCGGGGTTCGTGGATATGGGGATCCCGGGATTTCCAAGAAGCGAGCTCGAGGAGTATCTCCGGGGGACCGGGATCCCGTTGTTCGTTGAACATGCGGACATCGTCCAGGGCGGGCGGTGGGAGGATGTGAATTGTTATCATTGCGCGCAGCTGCGGCGCAAGACCCTGTTTCAGATGGCGGACCGCATCGGATGCCGCAAGATCGCCTTTGGTCATCATCTGGATGATATCGTTGAGACCATTTTGATGAATATGTTCTACCGGGCCGAGATCGGCGCGATGTGCCCCCGTCAGGAGATGTTCAAGGGGCTGATCACCATCATTCGGCCGTTGGCCTATGTTCAGGAACGGGATATCCGTGCTCTTGTGGCTCAGGGCCGGATCAAGGATTTGGCCGGGCATCAGTGCCCGAACGATCAGCGTTCAAAACGGGTCTTCTTAAAACATATTCTGGCCCAGCTCGAGGCAGATCATCATGTGGTCAAGCGCAATATTCTGAAGAGCCTGAAACAGATCAAGCATGATTATCTGCCCTGATCTGCGGCGGCGGTCCGGCCGGACGGTGCTTGAAAAGTCCAGGACTTTTGTTAAGATAGAGCAGACCTTGTGTCTGTGCCACCAAGGAGGGGGACGTGAGACCGGATTGGGACCAATATTTTTTAAAACTGGCGATGCTCGCCTCGGAACGGGCCACCTGCCCGCGGATGCATTGCGGATGCGTTATTGTGAAGGACCGGAATGTCATTGCGACCGGATATAACGGGTCTCTCCCGGGTGATGATCACTGCGAGGATGTCGGGTGTCTCGTGATTGACAATCACTGCGTCCGGACCAATCACGCCGAAATGAACGCCCTGATGCAGGCGGCGCGTCATGGAAATTCTGTGAGTGGCGCGATCGCCTATGTCACGACGATGCCGTGTACCACATGCGCCAAGGCCCTGATCGCCGCGGGGATCAGGAGGGTCGTGACCTTTTCGGATTTTCATGATACCCTGGCGACCAAGTTTTTCGCGAAGGCGGATGTGAAGATCGACAAGATCGATAAACCGAGCCAGGAGATCCTTTTCGATATGGACCGGTACACATCTATTAAAAAATAACAGGACAGGAGCCTGCGTTGATAAAGATTTTGATCGCGGATGATGACCCGGACATCCTCGCCGTGATGGCGAAAAAGATCGTTGAGGCGGGGTTTGAGGCGGTGGCCGCCTCGGATGGCGAGCAGGCCTGGAATAAGATTTGCCTTGAAAATCCTGATGTGATCGTGCTCGACCTTGTGATGCCGGGACTTCATGGCTTTGATGTCCTTGCGCGGCTTCGCGCGAATCCCCCGGCGGATAAGTGGCAGCCGGTGATCATTGTTTCGGGGAATGACGAGCTCACCTCGATGAAAAAGGGCTTTGAGCTTGAGGCGGACCATTATCTGACGAAGCCGTGTCAGATGGCGGATGTGCTGAAGGCGATCCATCTCATGATCGGGCTCATCCCTCATCGGAGACCGGCAGGCGCGCAAAGCGCGCAAAGGAAGGATGGCGGATGATCGCACGGGTCGCTATTTTTTTATTACTGATCGTGCTGGGATTTTTTTGTTATGTCCGCTTCACGGAGCGGCGCACGGTTTTTGTGCCTCTGAAACCGCTTACGCAGACCCCGGCGGAGGCCGGGCTCACGTACGATGATGTGGTGCTTAAGACGCGGGACGGGGTGCGCCTTCACGGGTGGTTCCTCCCGGCTCCGGCCCAGACGAAGGGCGCCCCGACGGTCATTTTTCTCCACGGAAATGCCGGCAATATTGGCGGACGGATCGGGAAGCTGAAGGAGCTCCATCGTCTGGGTGTCAATGTCTTGATCATTGATTATCGGGGATACGGCCGGAGTGAAGGGGCGCCATCGGAAGAAGGGATCTACCGCGACGCCGAAGCGGCCTTTGACTATGTTGCCGCGCGCACGGATCTGCGCCAGGACCGGATCATTGCTTATGGCGCGTCACTCGGCGGGGCCCCGGCAATTGAGCTCGCGATCAGGCGGCCGCTCAATGGGATTATTTTGGATTCGACCTTTACATCATCGGGAGATATGGCGAAGAGGATCGTGCCGTTCGTCCCGCGTTTTATGTTGAAGACGCGAATGGACAATCTGAAAAAAATATCGAAATTGCGTATCCCGAAACTTTTTATCCATTCACCGCATGATGAGACGGTACCGTATCAAATGGGGTTGACCCTGTATCGCGCGGCCCCGGCCCCGAAGGAATTCTTAAAGGTCACGGGCGGGCATAACGATGCCTATCAATTGTCGCAGGTGATCTTCAGCGGCGGGATTCGGGCGTTCTTGAGGAAGTTTTTTAGCGAATAGGAGCGTGACGATGGGTTATCTTCAGGCATGCAACGGACGGATCTGTGACGGCACGAGACCCGTCTGTCTCCGCGGCGTCAATTTCGGCGGGTGGCTCATGATGGAGGGGTATATCCTCCATGCCCCGAATCGAGCGGTCCAGCTTTTCAAAAAGGATTTCGCGAAAAGATTAGGGCCTCAGGCCTTGACCGCCTTCGAGAGGGCCTTTGAGGAGTATTTTATCCAAGCCGAGGATGTCCGACGTGTGCGAGCGATGGGGCTGAACTGTATTCGGCTGCCGTTTCATTATGGGGTGGTTGAGGAGGCGCCGGGGAAGATCAATCGGAAAGGGATCGCGCGGATCGACGGGGCCCTTCGGTGGGCCCGGGAGGCCGGGGTACGGGTGATCCTGGACATGCATGCGGCCCCGGGCGCGCAGAACGCGGATTGGCATGCCGATGCCGTGGGCCGGGCTCGGTTCTGGGGGTCGCCGGCGTATCAGCGCCGGGCGGTCAGGATCTGGGAATTCCTTGCCGACCGCTATAAGGACCATCCTGAGGTGGCGGGATACGATCTCTTGAACGAGGCGGTCACGGAGGATACTCGGGCCCTGAACGCGTATTATCACGAGGTGATCCGGCACATCCGGGCGATTGATCACCGGCACATCCTGTTCGTCGAGGGAAACCGTTGGGCCATGGACCTTGAGGCCCTTGATGATTTTGACGATGACAACCTGGCCCTGAGCATTCATTTTTATCACCCGATCGAGTTCACGTTTAATTTTATCCCGCACCTTCGGTATCCCTTGCAATCATCGGCAGGGCGGTTCGGCCGGGAGACGCTCAAGAAAATGATCGGCGCGTATTCCCGGTTCGCCCGAAAGAAACAGCGCGCCCTCTTTGTCGGAGAATTCGGTGTTAATGCCCGGCAGGGCCTCTATGGTGAGGATCTGTGGCTGATCGACATCCTTGATATCTTTCGGGCCCATGACATCCACTGGACGTATTGGACGTTTAAGGCGGTGAAGAATGCCTGTTTTCCCGACGGGATATACAGTTATATTCCCAATGACCCCTGGATCAGCCGTCATGGCCCGTTGTCCGGATGGGAGACCTATGCGGACCGGTGGCGGACGGATCGGGCCGCGATCATCCGGTCATGGGCGACCGAACGGTTCACCCCGAATGCTGAGGTCATAAGAATTTTAACAAACGCCGCCCGATGATCACGAGCCTGTCGAACCCCCATCTTAAAAAGATCGCTAAGCTGAAACAGCGTCGGTATCGCGATGAGCTTGGATTGACCGTGGTCTATGGGCTCCGCGAGCTCCGACGGGCCTATCGGGCCGGGGTTCAGATCGACGCGTTGTATGTGTGCCGAGATATCCTCGCGGATTTTGGCGGTGACGAAGCGTACCGTGAGGCGGCCTCATGGGGGGCGGCGCTTTATGAGGTGAGTCCTGAGGTTTTTGCGAAGATCAGCTTTGGCGATCGGCGTGAGGGGCTACTCGGCGTCTGCCGGATTCCCGAGGTTGTGTTGACGGCTGAGGGCCTCCCATCGGACCCGATCGTGGTCGTTCTCGACGGACTTGAGAAGCCTGGAAATATAGGGGCGGTCCTCCGGAGCTGCGATGCGGCCGGGGTGGACCTGGTCATTGCCGCTGATACCAAGACTGATCTTTATAATCCGAATGTGGTCCGGGCGAGCACCGGAACGGTGTTCAGCATCCGTGTTGTTCAGGCGGACAGGGAGACGGCTCATGATTTTTTAAAGGGACGTTCTATCCGTATGATTGCGGCGACCCCTGCCGGGTCGGTTCGGTATGATGAGACGGATCTCGCTCATGGCGGGGTGGCGTTTATCCTCGGCGCGGAGGACGCGGGTTTGAGCGATTTTTGGATCACACGGGCGGATCTCCAGGCCGTCATCCCGATGAGGGGAGAGGCGGATTCGTTAAATGTCAGCGTGACCGCTGCTATCTTGGTATATGAGGCGCTTCGTCAACGGAAGAACAAAAGGCCGCTCGCGTGAAGGTCCGGTTACAGGTTTTTTTATCCCGTTCGGGGCGTTGTTCTCGCCGGGAAGCGATGTCGATCATTCAGGCCGGCCGGGTGACGGTCCGGGGAGAGACGGTGGCCGAGCCGTCTTACGCCGTCGCTGCTGATGCAGCAGACGTCTGCCTCGACGGGCAACCAGTCGTGTCCCAGGCCTATCGGTATATTGCCCTCCACAAGCCGCGCGGGTATGTGACGACCAAGGAAGACCGTTTTGCGTCCCGGAAGGCTGCCGATCTTCTCCCACCGGGGTTTCAGGGTCTGAATTCCGTCGGGCGTTTGGACAAGGACACGGAAGGGCTTCTTCTTTTTACGAACGATGGCGATCTGCTCCATGCCCTGACCCATCCATCGTTTGATGTCGGCAAGGTTTATTCGGTGCGGGTGCGCGGAGCGGTCACCCTCGCTGAGCGGAAGCGACTTGAAGGCGGCGGGATCGTGCTTGATCGAAAACGGACAGCGCCTGCTGAGGTTCGGCGGGTTCATGTCAAAAAGGATAAGACCGAGTTCGAGATCGTCCTTCATGAGGGCCGAAAACGCCAGGTCCGTCGGATGTGCGCGGCGATCGGGCATCCGGTCGAGTCGCTTGTCCGGCTTCAGCATGGACCGGTGCATCTGGGGAGGCTCGCCCGGGGCCAGTGGCGCGAGTTGACCGACAAAGAAGTTCAGGCCCTGCGTGAGGCGGTTCAGGCGTCGGGGCGTTAGGGAGATATGGTGCGCGGATGATCACGATCACGAATTTATCAAAGAATTTCACTCAACGGACATTGTTTAAGGATGTCTCGCTTAGTATTTTTGCCGGCGAAAAGATTGGTCTCACCGGGCCGAATGGATCCGGCAAGAGCACCCTGTTTTCGATCATTCTGGGTGAGATGGAATCGACCGAGGGGAGCATCCAGCGTCAGCGGAATCTCAGCATCGGCTATTTACCGCAGGAGTCTGTTTTTCGATCCGACTCGACTGTTCTCGATGAGGTTTCGTCGGGAGATGACCGGATCAAGCGTCTCCTTGAGGAAAAGCACGCGATTGAGGAGAAGGGCCGTGCGGACAGCGCCCGGTATGGCGATGTCCTTCAGGAGCTCGAGGCCCTGGATATTTACGCGATCGAACATAAGGCGGAGAAGGTCTTGGCTGGCCTGGGGTTCGTCGAGCGAGACATGCACCGCCCTGTTCAGGAGATGAGCGGGGGCTGGCAGATGCGGACCCTCCTTGCCAAGTTGCTTGTCTATCCCTTCGATCTGTTGCTTCTCGACGAGCCAACGAATTATCTTGATCTGGCCGCGACCCTCTGGTTAAAAGGGTTCCTCTCTGCTTATCAAGGGACCTTCATCCTCATCTCGCATGACAAGGTCTTTCTGAATGATGTCACGAACTATACGATCCTTCTCGAGAACGGGCAGATGACCAAGGTCAAGGGGAATTACGAGGACTATCAAAAACAGAAGGGCGTCGATCAAAAGCATCTTGAGCGCCAGCGCAAGGTGATCGAAAAGAAACGCGAGCAGCTTGAACGCTTCACCCAGCGGTTTCACGCCCAGCCGAACCGCGCCTCGGCGGTGAGGAATAAACGAAAGATGCTTGAACGCCTCGAGACCCCGGAGCTCAGCCAGGACCGTCGGAGCATTAAGGATTTCATTTTTCCTGAGACCCCGTCGAGTGGATATGTTGTGGTTTCGGCCCAGAAGCTGGCGAAGAGTTATGGAACGACTCATGTCTATGAAGGGATCGACCTTGAGCTTGTTCGGGGCCAGAAGGTCTGTCTTGTCGGGCCTAACGGCGCCGGGAAGTCGACCCTCTTAAAGATGCTCGCGGGGATCATCAGCCCCTCGAGCGGTGAGGTCCGGCTCGGGCATCAGGTGACGCGCGGATATTTTTCTCAGACCCGGCTCGATGTCTTGAACCCTAACCGCACTGTTCTTGACGAGCTGGCTTCTGCGGTGACCGGATCGGTTCCGGCAACGCAGCTCCGGAGCCTTCTTGGGCTCTTTAATTTTCACGGTGATGACGTCTTTAAAATGGTCCAGGTCCTTTCCGGCGGGGAAAAGAGTCGCTTGATCTTGGCGAAGCTCCTGATCAATCCGCCGAATTTCATCCTCCTTGACGAGCCGACAACGCATCTTGACATTGACGGCGTCGAGTCATTGACCCGCGCCTTCAAGGCCTATGAGGGGACCCTGTGTTTTATCAGCCATGACCTGTTTTTTGTCGGTGAGGTCGCGGATCATATTATAGAGGTCGATCGCGGGACGCTGAAGAATTATGCCGGGGGGTTAGAATATTATTTGGATAAAAAGGGCGGGAAATTTTTAGGTGACGCACCAGCTCTGTCGGATGAGGCGCCTGGCCGCTCCGTCGTAAAAAAGGCTCCGGACCGTTCCGCTGCGGCAAGGGGGGAGGAAAATCAACGGGCCCGCGAGACCCGTCAGCAGCATAAAGAGGCCTTGCGTCAGGTCGCTCAGATTCGAAAGGCCATCACCGATCTTGAAAAGGAGATGAAGGAGCTCGACACCGAGAGCTATGTCAAGGCACGGGTCTTGGCCAATGCCTACGGCAAAGATCCGGCCCTGTTAAAAGAATACGGCCAGCGGTTGAAAGAGATCCCGAAGCTTCAGCGTCAGGCAGCGATGAGGATTAAGGAGCTTGAGGCCGAGAAGCGGATGATCGAGGGGCGGGAGGGGCATTAAGGGATTCGTGCTTGCTTGTGGTGAATGAAGGGCGCAAGGGTGACAAGGAGGGGAATCGTGTCATTAGTCAACATCAGGATTGGATCCGTCGTGGTCACCGTCGTTTGTCTCGTGTCAGGGTGCGGGATGGGCGCGAAGATCCGGCACATGCCGCAGCTCCTTACCTTGAAAGAGTATTCTGATGAGGGGGCTCGAAAGACCCTGGATGTTGAGCGCCAGGATCGACTTTTTTCAGAGCTGCTCGCCTCGATCCGGGAGGAGACGTTTGAAGGGTACACGACGGCCCGGCAGGTTGAGCGGCGTTTTGGTCCGCCCGTTTTTGTCCGCATGACCGAGCGCGAGGGGGCGGAGGTCGAGGAGTGGCTGTATCGTCAGGCGTGCGCATTTAAGGACACCGATAAGGTGTATCTCTATGTTGACCGTGAAGGGAAAATTTTAGACTGGGTCTTTGAGCCGGGGCCGGATGGGCTCACGGACGAGCGTTAGCGCTTGATTTCTTGGGGAAGCGACGTGGTGAAGAAAAATAAAAACAGGACTGATGAATTGTTGGACATCTATCAGCGTCTCTTTGATCGTTTCGGGCCGCAGCACTGGTGGCCCGGCGAGACGAAGACAGAGATCGTGATTGGCGCGATCCTGACCCAGAACACGAATTGGGGGAATGTCGAGCGGGCGATCGCGAATCTCAAAAAAGCTCGGGCCGTGAATTTCCGCGTCCTTGGGGCGATGCCCCAGTCGGTCCTCGCGGAGCACATTCGTCCGTCGGGGTATTTTAATATTAAGGCGCGACGGCTAAAAAATTTTGTTCAGTTTTTTATGAAGGAGATGAAGGGATCATGGCGCGCCCTCGCCGCTCTTCCGCTTAATGAGGCCCGTGAGCGGGTCCTGTCCGTGAACGGCGTCGGGCCTGAGACCGCGGATTCGATCCTTCTGTATGCCTTTGACCGTCCGACGTTTGTGATCGATGCGTATACGAAGCGGATTTTTGGACGTTACGGCCTCTGCGCGCGGGATGCCGAGTATCACGACCTGCAGGCGGTGTTCATGCGCGATCTTCCGTCGGATGTGCCCCTATTTAATGAATATCACGCCCTGATCGTTCGGCTCGCCAAGGATCATTGCCGGATCCAACCCGGGTGCGCGGGCTGCCCGCTGGCTGGCCGCTGCCGCAAACGCCTCATCTAGATCAAGCTCATTAATCGATGTTTGTCCGGATTGAATAATCGGCTGAATCGGTAGAGCCTCCAGGCATCTCCGTAGTTCGTGATCCAATCGAGGGCGGCGGTCGCGAACCCAATCTCATAGGGACTGCGTTCGCTCATGAGCCATTTATGTCGACGGATCTCATGGATCGCATATGGGTCATTCAGGAATGAATACACGGGCTCCTGGTGCGAGGCGGGATTGAAGAGCTCACTGAAACGATAGAGTCGCCAGGCATCGCCATAATTCCGGATCCAGTCGAGGGCCGCGGTCGCAAACCCGATCTCGTGTCCGGCTTTCTCGCTTAAGAACCATTTGTGTTTTCGTATTTCATAACGAGCGCAAGGATCGGTCAGGATGGCATAAGAACGTTGCTGTAACATGCTGAATCTCCTTTTCACGACGAACAGCAGTTGAATAATGGTTCAGATTATAACAAAGACCTTTTTGAATGCAAGGATTATTTTCGCTGAAAATAAAGATTTTTCTCGACGCTGATTAGCCTTTTTGAAAAATGAAAAAAAGGCGAAAAAAATTCAGCGTTTGACGCTCTTCTGCCCTCTCCGTATAATGCCTTTTATGGTAAGCCGTTTGATTTTTCACGTTGATCTTGATGCCTTTTTCGCGAGCGTTGAACAACGGGATAATCCATCGCTGAGGGGCCGGCCGGTGATCATCGGGTCTGATCCCGCGGGCGGCAAAGGCCGCGGCGTAGTCTCGACGTGTTCTTATGAGGCGCGGGCCTTTGGGATCCATTCGGCGATGCCGATCGGTCAGGCCTACCGGCGGTGTCCAGGTGGCATTTTTTTAAGGCCGCGGATGGAAGCGTATGAGGCGGCGTCTCAGGATGTGTTTGAAGTCTTCGGGCGGTTTACCCCGGATATCGAACCCGTGAGTATCGACGAGGCTTTTCTCGACATGAGCGGCAGCTGTCATCTCTTTGGTACTCCGCGGGAGGCCGCCCTTCAATTGAAGGTCGCGGTCAGGGAAGGAACCGGGCTCGTTGTTTCCGTCGGGATCGCGCCTAATAAGATGGTCGCAAAGATCGCCTCGGACTTGGAAAAGCCTGACGGGCTTGTCGAGGTCCCGCCCGGCACGGTCCTTGATTTTCTCTGGCCGCTCTCGGTTGGAAAACTCTGGGGGGTTGGGCCGCAGACCCTCAAACGTTTTCATGCCCTGGGGATTCGGACCGTCGGGGATCTCGCGCTCTGGCCTGCTGAACGGCTCGGCCGCGAATTCGGCAGCCAGGGCCGACATCTCCACGCCCTGGCAAACGGGATTGATGACCGGCCCGTCGAACGGGTCGATGATGTCAAATCGATCTCACATGAAGAGACTTTTCCGCATGACGTTGATGATCAGCGGCTGATCCTTGATACCTTATTGGCGTTGAGCGAGCGGATTTCTCGCCGTCTCCGTCAGCAGGGGCTGAAGGCCCGCTCCGTTGTCGTGAGGGTGCGGCGTCCAGATTTCGAGACTTTTTCCCACGGCCAGCGCCTGGACGCGCGCAGCAATCACGCCGATGAGATCTACCGAACGGCCCGCGCGATCTTTTTAAAACATTTTGCCGCGATCGACGCGGTCCGCCTCATCGGTGTGCGTGTTGCGGATTTTGATGATGGGTATGTTCAGGACGATCTTTTCGTCCGGGCTGATGAGGCGCGGCGTGAGGCTGTGCATCAGGCTCTGGACCGCATTCACGACCGGTTCGGAGAGGGCTCGATCTTTCGAGGCCGAGGGCCGCGTCCGTAAGGGATAGGGGGGGCGATGGTTTTGATCATGGAGGGGGGCCGCGTCCCGATCAAGTCGTGGTGCGTTCCGGTAGAGGAGGATGTCCTCTCTCAGGCGAGGGCCGTGGCCGCGTTGCCGGTGGTCTTTCGTCAGATCTGCCTCATGCCCGATGCTCACGCGGGCTATGGAATGCCGATCGGCGGGGTGGCGGCGACCGTGGATGCCGTGATCCCGAACGCGGTTGGGGTCGATATCGGCTGCGGGATGACAGCGGTGAGGACGTCACTTCGCGAGATCGACCGGGATCGGCTCAAGGATGTTATATCTCGGATCCGAAAGGCGATTCCGCTCGGGTTTGAGCACCATAAAAGACCCCAGTCCTGGCAGGGTTTTGATCGCGCCCCTGAGGTCCGGGTCGTTGAGCGGGAACTTGAGGCGGCGCGCTGTCAATTGGGCACCCTGGGAGGGGGAAATCATTTTATTGAAATTCAACGCGGGTCAGATGGTTGCCTTTGGGTCATGGTCCATTCCGGGAGCCGGAATTTTGGTCTTAAGATCGCCCACGAGTACAACCAGCAGGCCCAGCGGCTGCAGCGCCGGCGGTTTCCGCATCTTCCGCAATATACAGGCGATGGCGGCTTGGCGTTCTTACCGGCAGATTGCGGAGAGTTCCATGAATATATCGATGCCATGACCTTTGCCGTGAGCTTTGCCCAGGAGAATCGGGCCAGGATGATCGAGCGGATCAAGGAATGTCTCGCGGAGGCTGATTCGGTTGAGTTTGGCGAGGCGATCAACATTGCTCATAATTATGCGTCCTGTGAGACGCATTTTGGCAAGTCTGTCTGGGTTCATCGGAAAGGGGCGACAGCGGCCAGGGAGGGAGAGATCGGAATCATCCCCGGATCCCAGGGCACGCCTTCCTATATTGTGCGCGGCAGAGGGAATCGTGAAAGCTTTTGCTCGTGCTCTCACGGGGCAGGGCGGCGGATGAGCCGTCACCAGGCCCGCCGAAGCCTTGATGTGCGCGATGAACAGGCAAAGCTCGAGAGCCAGGGGATCATTCATTCGATCCGCGGGGCACGTGATCTCGATGAGGCTGCTGGGGCTTATAAAGATATTCAAACCGTGATGGCGGCCCAGTCTGATTTGGTCGAGATCGAGACCGAACTACGGCCTCTTGGGGTGATTAAGGGATAATTTTTTAAGATTGAAAAATGATGTATTTGTTATATTTATGAAAATTTTTATGGATTTTGTTAATATTCCATTCTTTTCTCGGAGTGTCCAGGTATGTCCATGCTTGTCCCTCTTGACTTTTTAAGTTCATTTAAACTATAATCACTATTAATCTCTTAGCCTTTTCGATAATCAACACTTCATTAAGGCGGCCTGACGATGAAAAATATTATTGATGATCTTTTGGTACGGCAGCATCTTACTTCCCTTCAAGTCGAACAGGCCCGCCAGTACAAGTCGCAAAACAATAAAAATCTGATTGATCTTCTCCTTGATCTTGAATTTGTCACTGAGGACGCGCTCCTGGATTCTACCATGCGTTTTTTTTCATATCCCGAAGTTCGCATAGCGGAAAAAGATGTTGATTATCAAACCCTTAGAATTTTTCCTGTTGATTTTATCAAACGCCATGGGGTCTTGCCCTTGACCTCGGATGACCGGGGGAGGCTCGAGATCGCCATATCGAATCCCTATGATATGGAGATCATGGATCAGATACGGGCGATCGTGCCCGGTCGGTTTCAGTTTGTTTTAGCCCGGCGGTCTGAGATCATGAAGAAGATCGGACAATGCCTGAATCAGGAGCAATTGAACTCCGCCGTTGACAAGGTCACAGAATTCTCCACGTATAATCTGAATGTTGCAGAGGATGAGCTCACCGAGAAGAGCGCGATCCTCAACGCCGACCAGTCGCCGATCGTTGCCTTGGTTAATACCCTGATTTGTTCGGCAGTGCAGGAGAAGGCGAGCGACATTCATATTGAGCCGAAGGAACATCATCTTGAATTGCGGTATCGGGTCAATGGAGTCCTGCAGCTCAGACGAAAACTCCCTAAAAATGTCCATCCACATGTGATCTCACGCCTCAAAATTTTGTCTGACCTTGATATCTCAGAATCGCGCCGGCCTCAGGATGGGAAGATCCAGTTCAAGGCCGGGACCAAGGTCGTGGACCTCCGGCTTTCCTTCATGAATACGATTTTCGGGGAAAAAGTGGTTCTTCGGATTCTTGATGCCGGGGAGCTTAAGGCCGACCTCGGGCATATGGGTCTGCGCATCCATCAGATGAATCTCTTAAATAAAATGATCAAACAGCCCCAGGGGATGCTCATCGCCTGTGGTCCCACGGGCGCTGGGAAGACAACTACGCTTTATGCCTTATTAAATCGGGTCAAATCCATTGAAAAGAACATCATGACTGTTGAGGATCCGGTTGAATATACGATCGATGGAGTGGTGCAGACCCAGGTCAACGAGAAGATCGGGATCACCTTTGCCTCAGGTATGAGGACAATCCTCCGCCAGGACCCGGATTGTATCTTGGTTGGCGAGATCCGAGATGCCGAGACCGCTGATATGGCCTTTCGGGCCTCGTTGACGGGGCATCTCGTCTTGACGACGCTCCACACGAATTGTTCGGCCTCGTCGGTCACCCGGTTGAGGAACATCGGGATCGAACCGTTCCTCATTGCCTCATCTGTTCTTGGGGTGATCGCCCAGCGGCTCGTGCGCACCAACTGCCCGAAATGCCTGGGTGAGTATGAGCCCCCGGTCTTTTTCCTTGATATGTTCCAGCCGCTGTTACAGGGAAGGGGACCGATCCGATTTATGAAAGGCCACGGGTGCCCGGAATGTCAACATACGGGATTTCAGGACCGGATCGCGATTTTTGAGATCTTGCCGTTCAATGCCGAGATCCGCCGCCTTGTGAACAGTGAGGCCGATGAGGATGCGATCCGTGACTGCGGGCGCCAGTATGGGTTCCGGTCCCTGATCGAAGAAGGGATCGACCGGGTCATTGAGGGGATCACGACCTTAGAGGAGCTCGCCGGGGTCATCGGCAGTCGTCATGAGATCGGACGGGTCATTGCGGATAAGAAGACTATTTTGCGCATGGGGTGTCACCCCGAACCCGAAGGGGTCGATCTGGTAGATGACATTCCCGACGCGGTGCCTTCCTTTTTGACCGAGTTGTTTTAAAGACCGGGCGTTCTCCTGGACTTGGCCTGGATCTCTTGGTACAATCTTCCTGAATCATTAGCGGTTCAACATGGAACGGAATCGGGTGGTCCGCGATGCTCGTGGCAATTCTCGTCATAGCGGCAGTGATCCTTGCGGCCGTGATCTTCATCGCCGTTGTGTTGATGAAGACGGATAGGGGGCGGCAGGTTCAGGAGATTATCAACTATCAAGAGCGCTCTGAGCGGACGCTCCGTGACGACATCGCGCAGCAGCGGATGGAGTTGCGCGATATGCTCAAGGGGTTCTCGGATTCCGTTCAGCATCAGCTCCTGGGGATCAGCCAGACCACGGAGCAGAAGCTTGAGCTTGTTCGTCAGAGTGTTGAAAAACGCCTTGATGCCATTCAGCAGGACAATAATCAAAAACTCGAACAGATGAGGGCAACCGTCGACGAGAAATTGCACGCGACGCTCGAACGTCGGCTCGGCGAGTCGTTTCAGATCGTCAGCGACCGGCTCGAGCGGGTTCATCAGGGGCTCGGAGAGATGCAGGTGCTCGCGTCGGGGGTCGGTGATCTGAAGAGGATCCTGACGAACGTGAAGACGCGCGGGACCTGGGGCGAGGTCCAGCTCGGTCAGCTGCTCGAACAGATCCTCACCCCGGACCAGTATGAGAAGAATGTCGTGACACGGGCCGGGAGCAAGGACCCTGTTGAGTTCGCGATCCGGCTCCCGGGACGGGGCGAGGAGGTCGTCTGGCTGCCGATCGACGCGAAATTCCCGATGGAGGATTATCAGAGGCTTCAGGACGCCCAGGAAGCGGGTGATAAGGCCCTTGTTGAGGAGGCGGCGAAGGCGGTCGAGAACCGCATCAAGCTTGAGGCCAAAAAGATCCAGGAAAAATATATCGATCCTCCGCAGACAACGGATTTTGGCGTGATGTTTCTTCCGACGGAAGGTCTGTACGCTGAGGTGATCAGCCGGGCCGGGCTGTGTGAGCTTCTCCAGAGGGATTTTCGGATCGTTGTGGCGGGTCCGACCACGATTGCCGCTTTATTGAATAGTCTTCAAATGGGATTCAGGACCCTAGCGGTTGAAAAACGGGCGAGCGAGGTCTGGAAACTCCTCGGCGCGGTGAAGGCTGATTTCGGCAAGTTCGGCGAGGCGCTTGAGCACACGCAGAAGAAGATCCAGGAGGCCGGGAATATTATAGATAAGGCCGCGACCCGTTCACGGTCCATTGAGCGGAAACTGAATAAGGTTCAGGAACTGCCAGTTTCATCGAAGGACGCCCTTCTTGACGATAACGGGACAATCGATGTGGAATTTTAGTCATGCCCTAGGGGGCGAGGCGGTCGCGCTGTTTTCCGACCGGGGCGTGGATTTTTGTCTCCGTGATCCCGGCGATGTCTTTGGCGCCTCTCAACGGGAATGGTTAAACCGCGCGGGGGTGGCGGTGAATCGTGTGGCCACGATCCAGCAGGTCCATGGGGATGCGGTGATCCATGCGGATGAGCGCTATGTGAGCGCGGGCTGCGTTATTGCGGCGGACGCGGCCGTGACCGCGACGGACGGTGTTGTGCTTACGATCCGAACCGCGGATTGCGTTCCGGTCTTTCTCTATGATCGGGATCACCGGGCTGTTGGGTTGATCCATGCGGGATGGCGTTCGGCCGCCGCGGGGATCATTGCGAAAACAGTTGGCGAGATGTCGACGCTCTTTGGTTCTGACCCGGGGGAGATGCGGGCCTTGATCGGTCCTTGTGTTCATGCCTGCTGCTATGAGGTCGGTCAGGATCTCTGTGAGCGATTCCCTCATGAGATGGTCCTGCGGCAGGGGCGGTGGTTTTTGGACCTGCCGGCCGCGTGCCTCCGGCATCTTGAAGAGGCCGGCGTTCCTCGGGCCGCGGTCACCGGTGTTCCGATGTGCACGTGTTGTGACGGAGGTTTTTTTTCATACCGGCGGGAGGGGGCAGGAACGGGACGGCATCTTTCGCTCCTGTGGCTCAGGCATTAAGGGAGAATGGTGATGGATTGTCTTGTTGTTTTGGTGACGTGCCGGGATGAGGGTCAGGCCCGTATGATTGCTGATCATCTTGTCGAGACTCGGCTTGCCGCGTGTGTCAATATCCTGCCCCGGATCGTTTCCGTCTTTCATTGGGAGGGCGCGGTGCAGCATGCCGATGAGGTCCTGCTCATGGCGAAGACACGGGCGGACCGGTTCGATGCCGTTAGGGATAAAATTAAACAGTTGCATTCGTATGAGGTTCCCGAGATAATAGGACTTCCTGTCCCGGTTGGCGATCCGGCGTATTGTGATTGGGTGCGCCGTGAGAGTCAGGGCCAGGGAGAATCATGTTGATGAGGAGGAGATCATGAATCAACGGTGGGTCGTAGTGGTTGCGGCGGTGCTGATGCTCGCGCTGGTAGGCGGGCCGGTCACGGCGCAGATGGGGATGTTCGCCAATCCGATGCTGGGACAGAAGGCGGCTGATTTTGTATTGCCAACGACCGCGGGCAAGACCCAGTCATTGGCCCAGGCGCGGGGGGACAGCCCCGCGGTAATCTTTTTTTGGGCGACTTGGTGCCCGCATTGCCGGACGCAGATCCAGATCCTTAATGCCCAGCGAGGGGAGATCGAGGCCAAGGGGATTCGTCTCATCCTTGTTGATGTCGGAGAATCTCCGGCCCAGATCCAGGGGTATTTATCGCGGAATGGCATTGACCTTGAGGTCTTTTTTGATGAAGAAGGAACGACCGCTAATCGTTATGCCCTTCGCGGGTTCCCCACCTATTACTTTATCAACGGGGAAGGAGTGATCACCGGGGTGAGGAATGATTTTCCGGCGGATTATTTGAGATATTTTTCTTCTTAGGGCATGGTAAATTTTAGGGCCGCGCTCCCGGTGGGGGTGCGGCCCTTTTTATTGATACGGTGACGGCCGGGTTAGCGGTCGGCCTCGTCATTGATGAGGCTGGTGGGTTGGGCCAGCGCCCGGAGCTTGAGGATGTATTCTTTGATGGCTCGGTTTTGTTTTTCCCGAAGGATCATTTCACGAAACCCATCGGCTTCTTGGGTAAAGCGCTCCGGATCGACCGGGATGAGCTGGGACCGGTGAATGAGGCAGAATCCCTTGGGGGTCTCGACCGGATCGCTGATCGGCTTGTCATCGGAGAGCATGAAGACCGCCTCATGGAAGGTCACGGACTGGCCGACGATGGGCAGATATTCTCCATAGGTAAAAAGCGGGGTTTCTTGGACCTCGAGCCCGAGCGCCGCGGCAGCTGTTTTGAATGCAGCGCCGTTTGCATGACCCGCGGAGATCTTTTCCAAGAGGAGGGCCCGGGTGGCCTCGGCGTGGCGGCCAGAGGCGATCAAGGCCTCATTGCGCGTCCAGGCCTGGCGTGCCTCGTCCGCGACTTCGTCAAATCCGGGAAGGTAGGCGTCCCGGCGGTTCTTGATCTGAAGGACCTGATATCCGGCGGGCGTTTCGACGATGGTTGCCCGGCGCATGTCACGCGAGGTGTAGAGATTCTGGAGTGTTTCAAAATCCCATCCCAAGGCGATATCGGCGGTGGCCGGATCGATGAATCCTGTTTCCTCGATCGTAAGGCCGTCTTTCGCGGCGATATCGGAAAGAGACTCGCCTTCCATCAGTCGGTCGTGGGTCGTGATGACGGAGGCGTAAACCGAGGCCTTCGTCTCTTCGCCGGCATTCTCAGGGACCGGGAAGGTCACATAATGGATCCGCATGGCCGGGGGTTTGAGAAAATCTTTCTTGTGGTTGAGGAAATAATTTTTTACCTGGGCCTCGTTGTACGTCACCTCCCCAAGGTAGCGCTCTGTCGGAAAGAGGATATATCGCACCTGGGCCTGCTGACGGGCCTTGGTGTAGGCGGCTGCCAGCTCGTCATCGTTAACCGAGAGCCCCAGGGTCTCCAGCTCCAGGAGTTTTTCGATCAGGATGTCCTGCTGCACGCCGGTCTCAAAGGCCAGGGGCGATATCTGCAGGTTATTTTTGAGGATCGTTCGGTAGAGGCCTTCGCTGAAGGTGTTGTTCTTGAGGAAGGGCGGCATCTGTTTGATGGCGTCGATGATCTCGGGTTTCGTGACCTTGAGCCCCCGCTTTTTCGCCTCGTGGAGAAGCATCAGGCGGTCCCACGTCTGCTCGATCAGATTTAACTGGGGCCGGATGGTCTTGTAGTCGGCCTGGAATTTCAGGTAGAGCGAGGCGTCGATGAATTGAAGGTGCTCTTTGAATTCGGCGAGCGGAACCGGTTTATTGAACAGTGAACCGGCGTGGCGCGGACCGGCGCCGCGTTCCTGAAGGAGGTAGGCGTTGCTCAGCAGGCCGAAACTGGCGACAATAACGACCGCGATGATCCACAGGATCACCTTCATGACGCCTTCTTTTCTGAGAAATTTCATCATACAGAACTCCTTACATGTTGCGATTGTTCAGGTGATGCAGGTGATGAGAGGGCATTATAAAGACGAAATCGTTTTTTGGCAAGGCCTAACCCGGACGGCCAGGCGGGTGATGGAAAAAACTTTACATTTTTACGACTTGTGTTTATAATAACGCTCTGTTTGACGGCTGTGAGACGTCTGACCGGTCTGCTGAGGAGCATGGGATGAGTAAATTAAAATTGGGTCTGCCGAAAGGGAGTCTGCAGGAGGCCACCTTCAAGGTCTTTGAACGGGCGGGGTTTAAGGTCTACGTCTCGGGTCGTTCTTATTTTCCGACGATTGATGATGTTGAGATCGATCCGGTGCTGCTGCGGGCGCAGGAGATCTCCCGCTATGTTGAGGATGGAGTCCTGGATTGCGGCATCACCGGCGCGGACTGGACGCTCGAGAACGGGTCGAAGGTCGCGCCGCTCGCGGATCTTGTTTATGCCAAGCAGTCGGCGGTAAAGGTTCGATGGGTCCTTGCGGTCCCGGAGGCCTCCGCGATCAAGGCGGTCGGGGACCTCGAAGGCAAACGGATCGCGACCGAGCTTGTCAATGTGACCAAGGGATATCTGAATGACAACGGCGTTTCCGCCGATGTCGAATTTAGCTGGGGGGCGACCGAGGCCAAGGTCGCGAGCGGCCTGGTCGACGCTGTCGTTGAGCTTACCGAGACCGGGAGCAGCCTAAAGGCGAACAAACTGCGGATTGTGGCCACGATCTGTGAGTCCACAACGCAGTTTATCGCGAATCGTCAGGCCATCAAGGACGGATGGAAAAAGGCTAAGATGGATCAGATCATCATGCTCCTTAAGGGTGCGATCGATGCCGACGGCATGGTGGGACTGAAGCTGAATGTCGAAAAAAAGAATCTCGCCAAGATCCTGGCGCTCCTGTCGTCGCTGAAAAACCCGACGATCTCGGACCTGAGCCAGGAGGGATGGTCCGCCGTTGAGACGATCATCCAGGAGGGGAAGGTCCGGACACTGATTCCGGCGCTGAAGGCTGCCGGGGCCGAGGGGATCATTGAGTATCCGTTGAACAAGATCATTTTTTAATACACTTAACGAAAAAGGGTCGTTGCTATGCCGTGCGGAAAAAAACGAAAACGTCAAAAGATCACGACACATAAGCGCAAGAAGCAGAGAAAGGCCTTACGCCATCTGAAGAAGCGCGACTGGGCGTAATTGATCTCGGTGTACAACCCTGTCCTTCGCAAGATGTGACAGGGTTGTACTGTTTTGTCGAGGGCTGATCAGCGGGGTGAATGATGCGTTTTCTGCGGATGTTCTGTTCGACAGCTCGGTTGGTACTGATCGTCATGGCCCTGTGGGCTGGGGCCGCGGCCCCGGCGTGCGCGCTCGCCGAGGATGACGAAAAACAGGCCAAGGGCATTGCCGCGTATGCCATGGGGATCATTTATGACCTCTACGGCCATCCGGACCTCGCGATCGAGGAATTCAAACGTTCGGCAGAGTATGAGGATAATGATGCGGTGCGTCTGCGCCTGGGGGCTGATTATGCCCGTCTGGGGAAACTCCCCGAGGCGATCAGTGATCTCAATAAGGCCCTTGATTTTGACCCGCAGAATATTCAGGCCCGGTATCTCCTCGCGCTCATTCATTCGAGTCAGAATCATTATGATCTCGCCGCCAAGGAATATGAGGCGATCCTGACGTCATTCTCCGAGGCTCAGCCCGAGAATATCGAGATCTACGGGTATCTCGCCCAGCTGTATTATTCGCAAAAACAATATGATAAGGCCGCTCAGCAGTTTGAGGCGGTCCTGTCGATCGATCCTAAAAACTCCGAGGTCATGTTCCTTCTCGGTTTGCTTTATCTGGAAATGGAGGAGGGAGATAAGGCGGTGACGCTCTTCGAGCGGACCCTGCAGTATGAGCCGGACAATCATCGGTGCCTTAATTCCCTTGGCTATCTCTACGCGGAGCGGGGGGAGCGCCTTCAAGAAGCCAAGGTCTTGATCGAAAAGGCCTTGACCTTGAAGCCTGACGATGGGGCCTATCTCGATAGCCTCGGTTGGGTTTATTATAAAATGGGTCGAAATGATCTAGCGCTAACGTATCTCATGAAGGCGCTCAGCGTGCTTGATGACCCTGAGATCCTCGGGCATATCTCGGCGGTCTATCGGGCCGAGGGTGAGCACGACAAGGCCGATGAGTATTGGCAGCGGTCCCTGAAGACGTCAGGCATCATGGATCAGGCGCCGGTTGGGATGGGTGGCGCGGACCTTTCAGGGGCAGGAATCGTGGGGTCGGGATTATGACCACGGTGTTGTTGCGCTCGCCCGCGAAACTCAATTTGAGTTTAGAGGTCCTCAATAAACGCGACGACGGGTACCATAATATCCGAACCGTTTTTGAACGGATCAGCCTGGCCGACGAGATGACCTTTCGGCCCGTCCGGGAGGGGATCACGATCCGATGCGATCATCCGCAGGTCCCGCTCGGTCCCACCAATTTGATTTATAAAGCGGCCCTGTATCTTCAGCGGGTTTACGGGGTCAAGGACGGGGTTTCGGTCCATCTTCGAAAAAACATCCCGGTCGCCGCGGGATTGGCCGGCGGATCAAGCAATGCCGCGACGACACTGATCGCGTTAAATCAGCTCTGGAAATTGCGGCTCTCGCAGGAGCAGCTTTTTCAGGCCGCGGCGGCATTGGGGAGCGATGTCGCTTTTTTTTTATGTGACACCCCCTTTGCCTTGGGTGAAGGCCGGGGTGAGCGGTTGACGCCTCTTTCGATCCCGCACCGCTTCTGGCACATCGTCATTGTCCCGCGCATTGCCATGCCAACCCCTAAGGTCTACGGGGCCTTAAATTTGAAGTTGACAAAAAAAGGCGATAATGCTAACATTCTTCTTCCCTATTTATTGAAAAGTAATATAGAAGAGGTGCGTCTTCGGCTTTTCAATGATCTGGAACAGGGGATTGTGCGTGTGTGCCCGCGGCTTGCCGCGATTAAGATTCGGTTACAAACATTAGGGATTCAAGGGGTTTCGTTCTCTGGAAGCGGTCCATCACTATTCGGATTGATGCTGTCACGTCACGAGGCGTACGAGTGGCATGACATCTTGAAAAGGAGGTATAGGCAGGTCTTTGTCGTGCAAACCCGTTAAAGGAGGCACCTATGGAGATCACCGAAATCCGCATCTTTCCGAAAGAGGGGCAGGACAAAAAATTACGTGCCTATGCGACGGTGACTTTCGACCATGCCTTTGTGGTGCGCAATATCAAGATCATTCAGGGGACGGTGGGTGTTTTTATCGCTATGCCGTCGCGGAAGGTGAAGATCCCATGTGCGAGGTGCTTTTTTAAAAACGAAGTGGGAAGTCGGTACTGTAATGAGTGCGGGACGGAATTGAAACCTACGTCCGAGGACGAGTTGATCCATGATGCGAAGGCGGAACATCGGGATATCGCGCATCCGATCACCCAGGAGTTTCGTGATTATTTGCAGTCCATGATCTTGAAGGCCTACCAGGCGGAACAACCAAATAGTGAGCAATCCGCATGATGGATGAGGGCAATCAGGAAGAGATTTTTTGCCTGGTGGTGTAATGGTAACACACGAGAATTTGGATCTCGCATTCCTGGTTCGAATCCAGGCCGGGCAGTATGTTTCGACGGGTGAGATTCTTAAGAGATCAGGTGGTCTGGCGGAGTGGGTGGGAGATAAGGACGGGTCAGGGGATATGAAAGAACTTCACGCGATTATTTTGGCCGCAGGCAAAGGGACCCGGATGAAGGATGATGTGCCTAAGGTCCTTCAGCCGATCTGCGGGGTCCCAATGGTGATGCATGTGGTCGATGCCTTGGAGAAAGCAGGTTCTTTGAAAATGTATGCGGTGATCGGTCATGGCGGAGATGCGGTGCGTGAGGCATTCGGGAGCCGTGTTCAGACCGTGGAGCAGACGGAGCTCCTCGGCACTGCCGACGCCGTGCGCCGGGCAGAGGGGCATTTCAAAGAGTTTAATGGAGATGTCTTGGTGGTCTGTGGCGATGCCCCGTTGATCCGGCCCGAGACCTTGTCGACCCTTGTTGATCGTCACCGTCGATCTGGGGCCGGGTGCACGGTCTTGACCGCGGTCATCGCAGACCCTAAGGGATATGGACGGATTGTCCGTGGCGCGGACGGACGGGCGGTCGCGATCCGTGAGGATAAGGACCTCTCCGGAGACGAGCGGTCGATCATGGAGATTAACGCGGGGATTTATTGTTTTAAGAGCCGGTCCGTGTTTGCGGCCCTCAGTGAGGTGCGGCAGAATCCGCGCAAGAAGGAATTTTATCTGACCGATGTCGTCGAGATCATGGTGGGCAAGGGCTGGAAGATCGAGACGCTTGAGACCGATGCCCCGGAAGAGGCCTGGGGCGTCAACACGAAGATCGATCTGGCCCAGGCGGCCGCGGTCATGCGGCGTCGGGTCCTCGAGGCCTTGATGCTGGAGGGGATCACGATCGTGGATCCGATGACGACGTATATCGACGCTGGCGTGAAGATCGGGCGGAATACCGTGATCAAACCCTGCACCGTGATCGAGGGGGGCGTCACGATCGGGAAGGGGTGCGTGGTGGGCCCGTTCGCCCATCTCCGTCCGGGGACTGTCATTGGAGACCGTACCGAGATTGGGAATTTTGCCGAGGTCTCGCGGTCGACGATCGGCAATGGGTGTTTCATGAAACATTTTAGTTTTGTCGGTGACGCGACGGTCGGGAATCAGGTGAATATCGGGGCAGGTGTCGTAACGGCGAATTTTGACGGCGCCCAGAAACATCCCACAACGGTGGAGACCGGGGCCTTTGTCGGGTCGGACGCGATCTTGGTGGCGCCGGTCCACGTCGGAAAGAACGCGGTGGTCGGGGCGGGTTGTGTCGTGGCGAAAGAAAAGAACGTCCCCAACGGCTCTGTCATGGTCGGGGTGCCGGGTCGGGTGATCGGCAAAAAGAAAAAATCATAAGGAGATGTAATGGACGGATTAGCCATTGTGGTCGGTAATGCGAACCCGGATTTGGGGAAGAAGATCTGTAAGAGTCTGCATATCGCGTTAGCGAAGGCCTTGGTGGGTCGTTTCAGCGAGGGTGAGATCCGTGTTCAGATCCAGGACAATATCCGCGGGAAAGACACCTTTATTGTTCAGTCTACGTGCCCGCCGGCGAATGATAATATCATGGAGCTGTTGGTTCTGATCGACGCGGCGCGCCGGGCTTCTGCCAAGCGGATCACGGCCGTTATCCCGTATTATGGGTATGCCCGCCAGGACCGGAAGGATAAACCGAGGGTTCCGATCACCGCAAAATTGATCGCGAACCTCATCTGCGGCGCCGGGGCGGACCGGGTCTTGACGATGGACCTGCACGCGAGCCAGATCCAGGGTTTTTTTGATATCCCGGTGGATCATCTGTACGCGATCAACTCGCTCTGTGAATATATTAAAGAAAAGAAGATCGACCGCCGGAAGCTCGTTGTTGTTTCTCCGGATGTCGGGAGCATTAAAATGGCGCGGGCGTATTCCAAACGCCTCTGCGCCGGTCTCGCGGTGGTTGATAAACGCCGGACGAGCCCTGAGAAGACCGAGGTGATGCACATCCTTGGGTCTGTGAAAGGCAAGGTCGCGGTGATCGTTGATGATATCGTGGCGACGGCCGGATCCCTTATTGAAGCCGCCGAGGGGTTGCGCAAAAAAGGCGCGGTTGAGGTCTATTCCGCGGTGAGCCACGGGGTCTTGTCGGGGAACGCCCTGGAGCGGATCCGCGACTGTAAAATTCTTAAAGAGGTGGTCATCACGGACAGTATTCCGTTTAAGAAGCCGAAGGACAATTCCAAGATCAAGGTGGTCTCGATCGCGCCGTTGCTCGCTGAGGCGATCTATCGGATCCATAATGAGGCGTCGATTAGTTGTCTTTTTGAATAAGGAACAATCAGAGGAACACTAACAAGGCAGGTTGGAAAAAATGGAAGAAGTTAAATTAGATGTACAGATTCGACAAGAGGTGGGCGGCCAAAAGATCAGGGCTGTCCGGCGTGCGGATATGATCCCGGGCGTTGTTTATGGCGGGAAGGAAGAGCCGGCGGCGATCAAGTTCGATCGGCGTTCGTATGAGAAGATTCGTCGTCAGCATCATGGTGAGGTGGTCTTTCATCTCACGGTTCTTGAGGGAGACAAGAAGCTCAAGGACTATTCCGCTATCGTCAAAGAAGAACAGCATCATTTTGTCTCGGGGTCGGTCGTTCATGTGGACTTTAAGCGGATCTCATTGAAGGAGAAGATCTCGGTCAAGGTCCCGTTGACCGCCGACGGAGAGCCGATCGGCGTGAGGCAGGGAGGCGGATCGCTGGATCACATTCTCTGGGAGCTTGATATCACCTGTCTTCCGATGGACATCCCTGAGGATCTGAAGGTCGATGTCACGAAACTGGAGATCGGCCAGAGCATTCATGTGAAGGATCTCGTTCTGCCGGCGGGGTTGTCGACCCATCATGACCCGGAGGCGATCGTGTTTACGGTCGTTCCGCCGCGCCGTGTTGAAGAAGAGCAGCCTGCTGAGGCGGGTGACGCTGAGCCTGAGCTGATCAAGAAGAAGGAAAAGGAAGGCGCAGCTGGGGACGGGGCGACTGGTGAAGGCGCTGCTCAGAAAAAGGAATAGCGGCATTGGCATATACGCGGATGATCGTTGGGCTCGGGAATCCCGGCCGGGAGTATCAAGGCACCCGGCATAATTTAGGGTTCTTGGTCGTGCAGGCACTCGCCGATTCGTTCGGCTGGGGCTGGCAACCGCGCCGTGAGTTTCAGACCGAGGAGACGGGTGGCCGTGTGGATGGGGCTGACGTTGCCTTGATCCGTCCGATGACGTTTATGAATTGTTCTGGGGCGGCGGTGGGGCCCTTCAGCCGGTATTATAAGATCGCTCCGGAAAATATTTTAGTTGTCTGCGATGATTATAATCTCGAGTTCGGGCAGCTTCGGATCCGCCGGAACGGGAGTGACGGCGGCCATAACGGCCTCAAATCCGTGATCGAGGCCCTGGGGTCAACGGATTTTCCCAGGTTGCGGCTCGGGATCGGTCGGCCACGGGGTCCTCAGGACGCGGCGGATTATGTTCTCGCCCGCTTCGATCGCGCGGAGACGGTAGGTCTCGGCGACCTCATCGACCAGGCCGTTGGGTGTTGCCGGGCCTGGCTACGGGAAAAGGATATTGACACGGTAATGGGTCAATTTAACAAAAGGAAGGAAGATGGATAAGTATGAATTAGTGGTCATTGTTGATGCGGCCCTTCCTCAGGATCAGAAAGAGGCGGTCATGAAGTCGGTCGCCGATGAGATCGCAAAGTGCGGGGGTAAGGTCGTCAACAGGCAGGTCTGGATCGATCGGCAGCGCATGAGTTTCCAGATGAAGAAGAGTTCGGAAGGCACCTATTATCTGGTGAATTTCGAAGGCGGAGGGGCCCGGCTGGCTGAGCTCCGTCAGGCGATGCGGATCAATGAGAAGATCCTGCGTTCGCTCATCATTAAGGTGAAGCGATAGCCGGTAGGTCGACAGGGTGGGGGTGTCCCTTGACGAACAGAGAAACGGGATGTTGGGTGTAGGAGGCGACGATGGCGAATTTGAATAAGGTGTTTTTGATCGGGAATCTGACCCGGGACCCAGAATTGCGGACCACGCCGGCTGGTGTGGCTGTCGCGAATCTTGGTCTCGCCGTGAACCGCCGTTTCCGCGATAAGAGCGGCGAGCTTAAGGAAGATGTGTGTTTTTTGACGGTGACGGTCTGGGACAAGCAGGCAGAGGCGTGCTGTGAGCATCTGCAGAAAGGCAGCCCCATTTTCGTCGAGGGGGTCCTTCAGTCGCGGTCATGGGAAACCCCGGAAGGACAGAAGCGCAGCACGATCGATGTGCGTGCAGAGCGGGTCCAATTTCTGGGAAAGTTTTCCCCTGACAAACAGGACGGGGATCATGATCTTGATGCCCATGACATCGGGGACGTAGCGATCATGCCCGAGGATGTTGTCTGGGATGAATAATCGGATGAGTCGGGAAGGCCAGTAGGTCAAGGAGGAGACGTTGATTAAGAAAAAGGAAAATTTCAAAAAACGGGTGTTGAAACCGAAAAAGCGCATCGTTAAATATGTCCTGCCGAAGGACACGCACATTGACTATAAAGAAGTTGAGGTCTTGAAGCGCTATTTGACGGACCGCGGTAAGATGCTGTCGCGCCGCCTGAGCGGGGTCACGGCCCAGCAGCAGCGCGAGATCGGGATCGCCATTAAACGGGCGCGGTTCCTCGGGTTGCTGTCGGTCGGGAGCTCGAAGCGCCGTTAAGCGCGCGCGGGGCGCTGTTGGGTATTGGCGTGATGTTAACCGAGAACGACGATAACAAGGAAGTGTTATTATGGACGTGATTTTATCTCAAGATGTCGACAAATTAGGGAAGGTCGGCGATGTCGTGAAGGTCAAGAGCGGTTTTGCCCGCAATTATCTTCTGCCGCGCAAGCTCGCCTTTGCGGCCACGACGGAAAATCTCAAGCGGATCGCTCAGCAGAAGGCGAAGGTCGAGGCCGAGTCCGCGGTGCGTAAGAAAGAGGCCGCGGCCCTGGCCCAGAACCTCGAAAAGACGTCGATCACGATCACCGTCGAGGTGAATGATCTCGACAAGATGTACGGTTCGGTGACCGATGTGGAGATCGTGAAGGCCTTAAGTGATGAGGGTTTTAATGTTGACAAGAAAGACGTCTTGCTGGAGCATCCGATTAGCGAATTGGGCATCTTTGATGTGGGGATCAAACTCCATCCTGAGGTGGTAGCCAAAGTCAGAGTATGGGTGGCGAAGAAATAAAAATTCCTCCGCAGAACATCGAGGCGGAGCAGTCCGTTCTCGGTGCCATGCTGATTGATGACGAGGCGATCGGGACCGCACTCGAGATCCTCGACGCCTCGTGGTTCTATGAGGATGCCCACCGGTCGATTTATCTTTCGATCCTCGACCTGTATCATCAGCGAAAAAATGTTGATTTGATTACCCTTTCCGACCGGCTTCGGGACAATGGCGTTCTCGAAAAGGTGGGAGGGGTGCCGTATCTTTCCAAGCTCGCCGATATGGTTCCCACGTCGGCTAATATTGAGCACTATTCAGAGATCGTGAAGGCCAAGGGGATCCTTCGGAGCCTGATCAAGAACGCGACCCGGATCGCCACCCGCTGCTATGATACGAAGATCGATGTGAACGACGCGGTCGATGAGGCCGAGCGGCTGATCTTTGAGATCTCCGAGATCAAGCATCGTCAGATCGCGGTGGACATCAAGGACCTTGTTAAACACAGCATTGAGAAGATCGATCGTCTTTTTCAGCGCAAGGAAAAGGTCACAGGGCTTCCGACGGGGTTTGTTGATTTTGATCGGATGACCTCGGGACTTCAGCCCTCGGATCTGATCATTCTTGCCGGGCGGCCCTCGATGGGGAAGAGCGCCTTTGCCAGTTCGATCGTTGAATATATCGGCATCGAATCCGGCAAGGCGGTGGCTCTTTTCAGCCTGGAGATGTCGAAGGAACAACTCGTTCAGCGCATGCTTTGTTCTCAGGCGCGGGTTGACGCGCATAAGGTCCGGACGGGATTCCTTTCGCCGTCTGACTGGCCCCTGCTCACGAAGGCGGCCGGCAAGCTCTCGAACGCCAAGATTTTTATTGATGACACCCCGGCGATCTCGGCCCTTGAGCTTCGGGCCAAGGCCCGGCGCCTCAAGGCCCAGCACGATATTCAGCTCATTGTGCTTGACTATCTTCAGCTCATGCGCGGGACGAGCCAGTCCGAAAGCCGTCAGCAGGAGATCTCTGAGATCTCGCGGTCGCTCAAGGCCTTGGCGCGAGAGCTCTCGGTCCCGATCATTGCCCTAAGCCAGCTGTCCCGGGCAGTCGAGAGCCGCCAGGATCACCGGCCCCAGTTGTCGGACCTGCGCGAGTCAGGGGCGATCGAACAGGATGCCGATGTCGTGGTCCTGCTCGTTCGGGAGGAGTATTATAATCCGACCGAGGAGAACCGAGGCCAGGCGGAGGTCATGATCGCCAAACAGCGTAACGGGCCCGTGGGTAATATGAAGCTCGCGTTTCTTAAAGAGTTTGTTCGTTTTGAAAATCTTGCACATGGTGGTTGACATCACCAGGTCTTACCCCTATAATTTTTTCATTATGATAAAAAAATATCTCCTCATGGTGTGGTGCCTTACCGCGGTTGTGGCCAGTGCCCAAGCGCAATCTCTGCCGACCGAGAATGTTTCAGTAAAGCGGAAAAATGTTACCGCCGTTGAGGTTAGGGGAAACAAGACGATCTCCCTTGCCACGATCTTGTCCAAGATCAAGACGCGGGTTGATCAGGAGTATCTCCAGGGTGTGATCTCGGACGACCTAAAGCGGTTGTACAATACCGGGTATTTTTCGGATGTTCGGGTGGACCGGGAAGAGTTCCAGGACGGATTTCGGGTGATCTTTCATGTGGTTGAAAAGCCGGTCGTGGGGGAGATCACGTTCTCGCGTCTGCGGTATTACAAGCCTAAGTTTCTCCTCAAAAAGATATCGACTAAGAAGGGGAAATTCCTGGACCGAAAAACCCTCAAAGATGATATTGATGTGATCAAAGAGCTGTATTCAAAAAAGGGGCTGTCCTCGGTCGCGATCGATGTCCAGGAAGAGGCGGATCCGGTGAATAACCAAGTGAAGTTGCACTTTGTGATCAAAGAAGGCCCGCGGCTCCTTGTTCGTCAGATTCATTTTGAGGGCAACACAACCTTTTCCGATAAGCGCCTGATGCGGGTCGTCAAGAGCCGGCGGAGTGGGTGGTTTACCTCTGGGCATCTGAAAGATCAAGTGGTGGATGAAGACGTTGCCCGGCTGCAGTCGTTCTATGGGAAAGAGGGTTTTATTGATGCCCGGGTCACCAAAGAGACCGTTCAAGGGCGGAAGGGCCGCATCGAGCTCACCTTTACAGTGGTTGAGGGGAAGAGGTATTATGTCGAGGGCGTCTCGGTCCAAGGGAACAGTGTTGTGACTCAGGAAGAGATCTTGGACGCGATGAAGGAGATCCGGCCGGGCCAGGTCTTTAGCCGCGACAAACTCAGCCTTGATATCGCGAATGTCCGGACTGTGTATTTTGATAAAGGTTATATTTTCGCTCAGGTTCAGGATTCAACGGCCCTTCATCCCGAGACCGGGAAGGTGATGGTGCGCCTCGATGTCTTTGAGGGAGCCCTGGCCTTTGTGAACAAGATCAAGGTCCAAGGGAATACCCGGACGCGCGATATTGTTGTGCGGCGGGAGATGCGGCTTTATCCCGGCGATCGTTTTGACGGGGCGAAATTGCGCCGGAGCAAAGAGCGCCTCCAGAATCTCGGATATTTTAAGGACATCTCCTACGACACCGAGGACACCGACCGGTCGAATTATAAGGACCTCATCGTCCAGGTTGAAGAGGCCAAGACCGGATCGTTCAATTTCGGCGGCGGTTACAGCACGGTCGACAGTCTAGTGGGGTTTGTCGAGATCGAGCAGCGGAACTTTGATTTTACGAATTGGCCAACGTTCACGGGGGGCGGGCAGCGGCTGCTCTTTCGGACAGAGGCGAGTTCGCAGCGCAACAGTTTTCGCCTGAGTTTTGACGAGCCCTGGATCATGGATTATCCGGTATCGGGCGGGTTCGACCTGTACCTGACGGAACGGTATCGTGACGAGGATTCCGGGTATTCTTTTGATGAGAAACGGAAAGGCGTTGACCTGCATTTGGGTAAGCAGCTCTCTGAATACCTGTACGGCACAACGAATTATCGTCTCGAGAACATTGATATTTCGAATTTCGAGGACAATGTCTCTGCCGATTTATTGGCCGAGGAGGGGAAGAACACGATCAGCAGCGTCGGATTTAATTTGACAAGGGACACGCGCGACAATGTTTATAATCCAACGAAGGGCCTGATGGTGAGCAGCACCTTGGATGTGGCGGGCGGCCCGTTTGCGGGAGACAAAGATTTTTATCGCCTTTCTGGGAAGGGCAGCTATAATATTCCCTTAAAGTTTGATGCGGTTTTGGAATTTCGTCTGCACGGCGGGATCGTAGATGAGTACGGTGACAGTGACGGGGTGCCTATCTACGAGCGGTTTTTTTCCGGCGGCGCTCGCACGATCCGTGGATATGATGAACGCATGGTGGGGCCTGTTGATCCGAATACCGAGGACCCCATCGGCGGCGAGTCGATGCTCGTGGGGAACGCCGAGCTGACCATCCCGCTTGTGACGTTCTTGAAGCTCGCGGCCTTTTATGATATCGGAAATGTCTGGCCGGATATGCAGGATTTTGCAAGCGGCAGCGATTATAAGGCCGGCGTTGGTATGGGGCTGCGGTTCAAGACGCCGATCGGGCCAATTAATCTGGATTATGGGTATCCGCTTAATGATCAGCCCGGGGAATCGGACCGATCTGGAAAATTTTATTTCAGTGTCAGTCGGGGATTTTAGTTCGATCATAAGGCTATCAAAGGAGGACAATGTGAACAGGATGAATGGATTCGTCGGGCTCGTGGTTGCTGGATTGTTGCTCATGCCGTTATCTGGCGTTGCGCAGGCTCAGAAGGTCGGTTATCTGGACCTGAACAAGGTTTTTGATAATTATGAGAAAACGAAGGAATATGATAAGACCCTGGAACAGGACCACGCGGTCTATCAGAAAGAGCTCAATGACCAGGTTGCGAAGATCGAGGAGTTGAGGGGCAAGCTTGCGGTCATGAAAGAAGAGGAGAAGGCCAAGCAGCAGGAGGCCATTAATCAGCTCACGACCAAGGCGAGGGAATATGATCAGGAGAAGCGGACCGAACTGATGAAGAAGCGCGATGAGAAGATCCGGGAGATCCTTCTCGAGGTCGAAGAGGTGGTCGCGGCGTTCGCTAAGAAAGAAGGATATGACTTTATCCTCAATGACCGCGTCTTGATCTATGGCAAAGAGACCATGGATATTACGGATCCGATTTTGAGCACCTTAAATAGTAATTATAAAAAATAGCAGGGATTAGTGTCGATCGTGCGCAGGCCATTGCCTTCAAGAGGTCGTCCGAGGGCGATGGCCTTATGCGCATTAGAAGGAGTCCGATGTCACGAACGTTAGGCGAGATCGCCCGTCATGTCGGCGGGACCATGGCCGGCGATGGATCAGTGCCGATCACCGGGTGTGCGGGTCTGAAAGAAGCGAAGGCCGGCGAATTGTCTTTTTTGTCGAATGTGAAATATGCCGGATTGCTGAAAGAGACCAAGGCCTCGGGGATCATCGTTGGATTGAATGACGCGGTCGGCGACGTCTCGAAGAATCTTATTCGTGTGGCCCATCCGTCGCTCGCTTTTTCAAAGGCCTCGGCCTTGTTTATGGAGCCGCATCCGAACCCGATCAAGGGGATCCATCCCTCTGCGGTTGTGGCCGCCTCCGCCGAGATCGGCGAAGGGGTTGCGATCGGTCCTCACGCCGTGATTGAGGACGGGGTCCATTTGGGCCGAGGGACGGTGATCGGGGCCGGGGTGTTCATCGGGTTTAAGAGCGTGATCGGTGAAGGCACCTTGATTTATCCGAATGTCACGGTCCGTGAACGGAGTCTGATCGGTTCCCGAGTGATCATTCATAGCGGCACGGTGATCGGGTCTGACGGATTCGGGTTCGAAACCGTCGACGGCGTTCATCATAAGATCCCCCAGATCGGGATTGTTGAGGTCCAGGATGATGTTGAGATCGGGGCGAATGTGACGGTCGACCGGGCCCGTTTTGACCGCACCGTTATCGGCCGAGGAACAAAGATCGATAATCTGGTCCAGATCGCGCATAATGTCCGGATCGGCCGGGGATGCCTGATCGTGGCCCAGGCCGGGATCGCGGGGAGCACCGTGATCGGTGATTATGTGGTGATCGGCGGTCAGGTCGGCGTCGCGGGTCATTTGACTATCGCCGACGGGGTCATGGTCGCGGCGCAGTCCGGGGTCGCCGAGTCGGTCCCTGAAAAAACGATCCTGTTCGGGTCTCCGGCCCGTCCTCATATTTTGGCCAAACGGATCCATGCCTCTCTGGGAGACCTTCCGGAGCAGGCCCGGCGTCTTCGGCTCTTGGAAGAGCGGATCGCGGAGTTAGAAAAAAAACAGACGGGGGAGAGATGACGAGTCTGCGGCAGTCGACACTCGCCCGTCCCGTGTCCTTGACAGGGGTCGGTCTTCATACCGGGAAAACGGTGACCGTGTCCTTGAGGCCGGCATCCGTGAATCATGGGATTTCGTTTCGAAGGGTCGACCTTGCGGGATCTCCGGAGATCCCCTTAACATTGGCGAACGTTCATATTGATGACAGTGTCATCCGATGCACAACGATCGGCCAGGGGGCACAGGCGATCCATACCGTCGAGCATCTCATGGCGGTCCTGCATGGGCTCGGGATCGATAATCTTATCGTTGAGCTCGATGGCCCGGAAATGCCGGGCATGGATGGGAGCGCCCTTCATTTCGCGTCCGCGATCCAGGAGGCGGGGGTCGTTTCTCAGGAGGGGCCGAAACGGTTTGTCGAGATTGCGTCTTTGATGACCGTTGAGGGCAAAGAGACGCGGATCACGATCGAACCGGCCGAGCATTTTCGTGTGACCTATGAGTTGGATTACCATCACCCTGTTCTCGGACGACAGATTTACGACATTGTCGTGACGCCAGAGGCCTTTGTTCAGGAGATCGCCCCGGCGCGGACGTTCTGTCTGCTCTCCGAGGCCGACGCCCTGAAGCGGGCCGGGATGGGGAAGGGCGCGAACTACCAGAACACCCTTGTCGTCGGAGATCATGGGGTGGTCGAGAACACACTGAGATTCCCTGATGAGTTTGTCCGGCATAAGGTTTTGGACGTGATCGGGGACCTGTATTTATTAGGGTGTCCGGTGAGGGGTCATGTGAAGGCGTATCGGAGCGGGCACGCCTTGAATGTGGCCTTGGTCCAGAAGATTGGAGAGAGCGAGATGCCAAAACATGAGGGAGGAGAGATGAGCACGAAAGTCATTTCCATGGACATTAATGAGATTAGAAAGTGTCTGCCCCATCGATACCCCTTCTTGTTTGTTGATCGGATCCTTGAATTGGAGGAGGGGAAGCGCGCCGTCGGGATCAAGAATGTGACGGCGAATGATAATTTCTTTACAGGTCATTTTCCGATGCGGCCTGTGATGCCGGGGGTCCTGATGGTCGAGGCCATGGCCCAGGTGAGCGGGATTCTGTTACGCCGGACCGAGCTGCATTCCAAACATGTCGGGCTGTTTTTCTCCGTCGATAAAGCCAAGTTCCGTAAAACCGTCGAGCCGGGCGACCAGCTCGTGATGGAGGTTGAGATCTTGCGTGACCGGGCGAAGACGGCATCGACCCGCGGGGTGGCCCGGGTGAACGGTGAGACGGTCTGTGAGGCGGAGATGATGTTCGCGTTCTTGGACGAAGAATATTTAACGAAGGCATGATGATATAAGGACGGCATATGGGTCAGGCACAGATTCATTCAACAGCGGTGATTGAGGACGGGGCGGTGATCGCCGATGGGGTCGAGATAGGGCCCTATGCGGTGATCGGACCTCAGGTCGTGATCGCCGAAGGGGTTCGCATCGCGAGCCACTGTCATATCGAGGGACGCACGACGATCGGCCGAGGGACGCAGCTTTTTCCAGGCGCGGTCGTCGGGACCATCCCTCAGGATAAAAAATTCCATGAGGGCGATGAGGTTTATCTGGAGATCGGCGAGCGGAACATCATCCGCGAGTATGTCATGATCAATCCCGGGACGATCGACGGCGGGGCCAGGACCGTTATCGGGAATGGCAATCTTTTTATGGCCTATTCGCACGTGGCCCATGACTGCCGGATCGGGAATAATTGTGTTTTTGCCAATGTCGCGACGATTGCAGGACATGTTGTGGTTGAAGATAACGCCATTGTCGGGGGATTGAGCGGGGTCCATCAGTTCGCGCGGATCGGGCGGCTTGCGATGATCGGCGGATGCAGCCGGATCAATCAGGATGTCCCGCCGTTTGCCCTCTGCGCCGGCGTCGACACCAAGATCCATAGCGTGAACATCGTCGGGCTTCGCCGGGCCGGTGTCTCGGCCGAGGCGATCCGCACGCTGAAGCAGGCCTTTAAATATCTCTTTCATACCGGGCGGTCAAAGGCCAATGCCTTGGACCAGATCGAGCGGGAGTTGACCCCGTGCCCGGAATTGACGCACCTTCTTGATTTCGTCCGCGCCCACAGTGAGCGGGGGCTCATGCCGGGGGTGGATATCGGGGACCGCGATGAGGGAAAAGACTAAGACGATCGGTCTCGTTGCCGGGAACGGCCATTTTCCGATTCTCCTTGCCCGCGCGGCAAAACGTCAGGGGATCACGGTGGTGGCTGTCGGCATTCGGGGCGATGCCTCCTGGCTGCTCGGGCCGTGTGTGGACCGCATGACCCGGGTCCGCGTCGGAGAGATCCGCAAGGGGCTTGATTTTTTTAAGAGCCATGGGGTCCGCGAGGTGATCATGGCTGGACAGGTCAGCCAGCGGAATCTTTTTGATCCGAGCGTCCAGGGCGATGCCGTGGTCAAGGCCTTTTTTGACGCCTTGAACGACCGCAAGGCCGATACGATCTTTTCAGCGGTTTCTGATCTCTTGGAACGGCATGACTTGAGGGTCCTTGATTCGACCCTGCTTCTTCGGGATTTCTTAGCGCCTCAGGGCACGCTAACCGAGCGCGGGCCGTCGGAGACTGAGTTGGCTGATATTGAGTTTGGCAAGACCATTGCCAAAATGATCGGCGGGGTCGACATCGGGCAGACAGTGGTCGTTAAAAAGAAGGCGATCGTTGCGATCGAGGCGATGGAGGGGACGGACCGATGTATTCTGCGCGGGGGGCTGATCGCCCGGCAGGGCGCGGTTGTGGTCAAGACCAGCAAGCCCAAACAAGACGCCCGTTTCGATGTCCCTGTTGTGGGTCCGCGCACGGTCCAGGTTATGCGGCGGGCACGGTGTTCGTGCCTTGGGATCGAAGCCGGAAAGACCCTCATCCTCGATCAAGAACGATTGATCCGATCCGCGAATCAGGCGGGGATTTGTGTTGTATCTTCTTAAAAATCAAATAGTTTGATGTTTATGCGCCAAGGACTGTTTGGCGCGTCTCCTGCCGCCGCTTTTGATTGACACACCTATCCTTTTTCTATATAATCCTAATATTAAAATTACCTTTATAAGCCCAAAAATGTCTTTTCATGGGGGTTCGTTGGTTAACACAGTCTTCAGACAAGGAATGTTTCTATGGAAGTTGATGAAATAAAGCAGGTTAGGAAGGAAAAACTCACGGCCTTGCGCGGCCAGGGGATCGATCCCTATGGAAGGCGTTTTGATGGTGTCGAATCGGTTGCCTCGGTTCTCGCTGATTTTGCTGAGGGCAGGGCGGTGACGGTCGCGGGCCGGATCATGGCCAACCGCAAACACGGCAAGGTTATGTTCATGGACCTGCGGGACATGACCGATAAGATCCAGCTGTTTGTCCGCAAGGATAATGTCGGCGAGGCGGCCTTTGATGTGGTGCGGCTCTTTGATATCGGCGATATCGTCGGGGTGAAGGGCGAATTGTTCACGACGCAGATGGGGGAGAAGAGCGTCCGGGTGACGGAGATGACGCTCTTGAGCAAATCCCTGATGTGTCTTCCTGAGAAATGGCATGGGCTCAAGGATGTTGAGATCCGCTATCGCCAGCGCTATGTTGATCTTATCGCGAACACCGAGGTCCGGGACATCTTCATTAAGCGGAGCCGGATCATTGCGTTGATCCGTTCGTTCCTTGATCAGCGTGGGTTCCTTGAGGTCGAGACCCCGATGCTTCAGCCTATGGCAGGCGGCGCACGCGGCCGGCCATTCAAGAGCCGCCACAACACGTATGATATGGATGTCTATCTGCGGATCGCGCCTGAACTTTATTTGAAACGGTTATTGGTCGGGGGGCTTGACCGGGTCTACGAGATCAACCGGAATTTTCGAAACGAGGGGATCTCGACGCGGCACAACCCTGAATTTACCATGCTCGAGGCCTACCAGGCCTACGGCGATTTTCAGGACATGATGGATCTGATGGAACGGATGGTGAGCAGCCTTGCTCAGGAACTGTACGGGAGCTTTAAGGTGCCCTATCAGGGCGGGGAGATCGATTTTACTCCCCCGTGGGAACGGCGGAGCTTTGCTGGAGTCATCAAGGAGAGGTTTGACATCGACCCGGAAGACAGCGCAGAGGTCATGCTCGAGAAGGTCAAGCGTCACAAGGGGGGCAAGGTGACGATCGATGTGCTCACGAGGTCTGCCGTGATGAAGATCGTTGAGGACATCCTCGAGGAGGACAAAAGCCTTAACCCAGTCTTTTTTACAGATTACTTTACCTTTCTCTGCCCCTTGGCAAAGGTGAAGCCTGAGCAGCCAGCCCTGTCGCAGCGGTTTGAGTGTTTTGTCGCGGGCATGGAGATCGGGAACGCCTATTCAGAGTTGAATGACCCGCAGGAGCAGCATGCGCGGTTCCTGGAGGACCTCAAAGACGATCAGGAGACCGGGATGCGGACGTGTGATGAGGATTATATCGCGGCCCTGGAATACGGGATGCCGCCGGCTGGGGGGCTCGGGATCGGGATCGACCGGCTGGTGATGCTTTTAACGGACTCCCCGTCGATCCGTGACGTGATCCTGTTCCCGTTATTGAAGCCCGCAGGGGATGGCGCGGAGGGGGAGGCATCTGATGCAGCGGTTTGAGAATTTTATCAGCCTCCGGTATCTGACGATGTACCGAGGCCGGTTTACGGCCTTTCTAAATATCGTGTCGGTCGGGGGGGTTGCGATCGGGGTCATGGCCCTGATCGTTGTCACCGGTGTCATGACCGGGTTCGGCAATAATCTGCGCGATAAGATCATCGGCACGACCCCGCACATCACTGTTGAAAAAGAGACCGGGGTGAGCGATTTCCCATCGGTCCAGCAGGGGCTCGCGCAGGTCAAGGGTGTCGTCGCGACGTCGCCCTATATTCAGGGCAATGTTTTTTTGGAGACCGGCGCGGGACGCGCAATCGGTCAGCTCATTCGGGGGATCGATCCGAAGACAGAGCCTCTCATTACCAAGAGCGAAGAGTATTTGAAGCAGGGGGCCTTAAAAGACCTTCGGGGCGACTCGGTGATCATTGGCCAGGAACTTGCCCGGTATTTCGGTTTTGAACTGGGGGATAGGATTACGATCATCGCGCCTGGGTCCGGAATCGAGGGCCGCGGGTGGCGGTATCATTTGAAGGTTGTCGGGATTTTTAGCAGCGGCATGGTGGATCTCGATATGAACCTGCTCCTTGTGGATTTGGCGAAGGCCCAGCAGATTTTTGATTATCCCGCCGGGACGGTCAGCGGCATCGGGGTCAAGATCAAAGACCCGTATTTGGCTGAGGAGGTGAAGACCGCGATCCAGGGGGGGGTGGGGTTTTCCTTTCTTGTTCGGACGTGGATCGATGTGAACCGAAATTTATTTGAGGCCCTGTTTCTTGAAAAGTGGGGGCTGTTCCTGATCCTGATCTTCATGGTTCTAGTCGCGGCCTTTAATATTGTGAGCACCCTGATCGTTACGGTCACGTCTAAAATCCATGATATCGGGATTTTGCGATCCCTGGGCGTGCCCCGGGCCTCGATCCGCAGGATCTTCACCAAGCAGGGGGTCCTCATTGGGCTGATCGGGACGGCCCTGGGGGTGGCGCTCGGGTGCGGGGTGAGCTATCTGTTGTCCCATTATGTCCGGGTCCCGGTCGCGATCTATGCGATCGAGCACGTGCCGGTCGATCTTCAATTGGGTGACATGGTGATCATCATTATCGCATCGATGCTGATCACCTATTTGGCGACGATCTACCCTTCGATGAAGGCCGCGCGCCTGGAGACGGTTGAAGCCCTGAGGTACGAATGATGACGCATGAGAAAAAAAAGATCGGGATGCTTCAGACCGTCGGGGTGTGCCGGACCTATCGGGACCATGTCAAGGAGGTTATGGTCCTGAGGGAGATCACTCTGATCATTCGGGAGAATGAGTCGGTTGCGATGGTTGGTCCATCGGGAGCGGGGAAATCGACCCTCCTCAATGTTCTCGGAGGGCTTGATGAGCCCGATCAGGGCCAGGTGCTCTTTGACGCGAAGGATGTCTACCGCATGAAAGAGCGCGAACGGTCACGGTTCCGGAATGAATGTATGGGTTTTGTCTTTCAGTTCTATCATCTTCTCCCGGAATTCACGGCGCTTGAGAATGTCGTGCTTCCGCTCATGATCCGGCATCAGAGCGGGATGACGTCCGCGATCCGAGACCAGGGACGGGAATTTTTAAAAAAGGTCGGGCTTTTGGACCGGGCCGCCCACCGCCCGAGTGAATTGAGCGGGGGGGAACAGCAGCGCGTGGCGATCGCGCGGGCCCTGATCAATCGGCCGAGGATCGTCTTTTGCGATGAGCCGACGGGGAATCTCGATTCCGTGAGCGGCCGTGAGATCATTGAATTGCTGAAAACGGTTCAGGGACAGTATGGAGCCACTCTGGTCATTGTGACGCATGACCGCCAGATCGCCCAAGGGATGGACCGGGTGATTTATTTGCAGGATGGCCGAATCGAGGAGAAAAAGCAGTCAGACAACAGGTGAGGTCGTTATGAAAATCTATTTGAATGGTCAGTTTGTGGAACGGGACGCCGCGAAGGTGTCGGTGTTTGATCACGGATTCCTTTACGGCGACGGGGCGTTTGAGGGGATCAGATCTTATGATTGCCTGGTCTTTCGGCTCAAAGAGCATATCATGCGGCTGTATGAGACGGCCCACACCATGATGATCGCGATCCCGTTCAATCAACAGGCGATGATCGATGCCGTTGTGGAGACCCTGCGCGTGAACGGGCTCAAGGACGCCTATATCCGTTTGATCGTGACCCGGGGTGAAGGCGACCTTGGGCTCGATCCCCGGAAGTGTTTTGGTCGTCCGTCTGTCATCATCATTGCGGACAAGATTACGCTCTATCCGAAAGAGCTCTACGAGAACGGGATGGATGTGATCACGGTTCCGACGGTGCGGAATCATCCCGAGGCTTTGAATCCTCAGCTGAAGACATTGAATTATTTGAACAATATCTTCGCTAAGATTGAGGCGACGAACAGCGGATTTTCCGAGGCGATTATGCTCGACACGTCGGGGTATGTGGCTGAATGTACCGGGGATAATCTTTTCATTGTGAAGAACGGTGTGATCTCGACCCCGGCCCATGGCCAGTTGAAGGGCATTACCCGCGGGCTCGTTCTCGAGACCGCGGACAAGTGCGGGCTCACGGTGGCTGAGGGCAACATCACGCGCCATGAGATCTATAATGCCCATGAATGCTTTTTAACCGGCACGGCCGCTGAGCTTATTCCGGTGGTGAAGGTGGACGGACGGGTCATCGGAGATGGGCGTCCCGGGGAGGTGACCCGCCGAATGCTCAAGATGCTGCACGAGGCAACCCGTCGGGATGGGGTGCGTTATCATATCTGATGACGGGATGCTTAACGCGAACGAGGAGGGCGATTGATGCGCTGTGATGATTGCGGCAAAAAAAAGGCGACGGTCCATTTGACCGAGTTGATTGACGGCAAGATATCGGAACTTCATCTCTGCGAGGACTGCGCGAAGAGCAAGAGCCTTCAGATGGAACAGCAGTTCGGGCTGGCGGACCTTCTGGCCGGGCTGTCGGATTTTAATAAGACGGCGACCCCCGCGGAAAGTGGGGAGAAGGCCGTCAAGATTGATCACTGCGCCAGCTGCGGCCTGACCTATGAGGATTTTCGGAAATACGGGCGCCTTGGGTGCAGCGAGTGTTATACCCATTTTCGTGGGCGTTTATCGTCCCTGCTGAAGAAGATCCATGGGGCCGCGCATCATGTCGGGAAGGCCCCTCAGAGCGTGGTCAAGGAACCGTCCGCGGCGCCTGCGGCGACGGGCGCAGCGCCGATCGATGAGCTCAAGAAACAGCTCCAGCAGGCCGTTCTCTGCGAGGATTATGAGAAGGCGGCGGAGCTCAGGGACCGCATCCGCGGGATGGAACAGGGGGGGGCATCGGCATCATGAAATTGAACGACCTCATTTCACGGACAGGAGAATGGTTGAAGGGATCGGGCCCGGCGTCGAACATCGTGATGTCGACACGCGTCCGTCTCGCCCGGAATCTTTCGAAGGTCCCGTTTCCGAACCGCGCGAGCCGTAAGGAGCTTCAGCAGGTCTTGGGGGCGGTGCAGAAGGCGATTGAGGGCGTCGATTATTTTAAGGACGCGACCCTTTTTCGGATGAATGAACTTGACGATATCGACAAGGAGTTTCTCGTTGAACGGCACCTGATGAGCCATGAGCACGCATCGGATATCGAGGGCAAGGCGGTCGTGGTCTCGGCCGAGGAGGTCCTGTCCGTCATGGTGAATGAGGAGGACCACCTTCGTCTTCAGGTCATGCATTCGGGCCTTAATCTTTTTGAGGCATGGAAGATCATCGGGACGATCGACGACAAGATGTCGGGTTTTTTGGACTTCGCCTATTCGCCGGCCTGGGGGTATCTCACGGCCTGCCCGACGAACACGGGGACCGCGATGCGCGGGTCGGTCATGCTTCATCTGCCGGCCCTTGTCATGACTAAACAGATCAACAAGATCATGACCGCGATCTCCAAGTTGAATTTTGCCTCGCGGGGGTTCTATGGGGAAGGGACGCAGGCCCTGGGAAATTTTTATCAGATTTCGAACCAGGTCTCACTCGGCCATAGCGAGGAGGACATCCTCGAGAATATTAATGGCCTGATCCGTCAGATCATCGAGCAGGAAGAGCAGGCGCGTCAGGCCCTCGTGATCCAGAACAAGCCCCTGTTGGAGGATAAGATCTTTCGGTCCCTCGGGATTCTTCAGAGCGCGCGCATCATGTCGAGCCAGGAGACGGTCGAATTATTATCGATGGTCCGCCTCGGCGTCGATCTCGGCATCCTGAATGATTTCAGTCTTCAGACGATCAATGAACTGCTTATTATGATCCAGCCGGCCCATCTGCAGAAGATCGAGAGCAGCCGACTCTCGCCGGCGGCGCGGGACATCAAACGGGCGAATCTAATCAGGAAAAAATTAGGGGAGGTAGGATAAATGTTTAATCGGTTCACGGAGCGGGCACGGAAGGTGATCATCTACGCCAAGGAAGAGGCGCGAAGTTTTAATCATGACTATATCGGGACGGAACATCTGCTTCTCGGTTTGGTCAAGGAGGGGGAAGGGGTCGCGGCCGCGGTCTTGCAGAAGCTGGGGGTGGACCTGGAGACGATCCGGGTCGAGGTCGAGAAGATGGTCCAGCCGGGTCCTCAGACGCAGGTCATGGGGGATATTCCTTTTACCCCGAGATCCAAAAAAGCCCTTGAGCTTTCAGCCGAAGAGGCTCGTTCCCTCGGTCATAATTATATCGGGACGGAACATCTACTCCTTGGGCTTGTCAAGGAAGGCGAGGGCATGGCCTATCGGGTTCTTCTTAATCTCGGGCTTGACCTTGATCGGCTGCGCGCCGAGATCATGGAGATTCTTGGGTCCGGGGTCGCGGGATTCGGGACGCAGGAGGAGGAGAAGGCTACGGGGAAGACCCCGGCGATCGATGCCTATGGCCGCAATCTGAATCACATGGCCCGTGAGGGGAAACTTGATCCGGTCATTGGACGGCAGCAGGAGATCGAGCGGATTGTCCAGATTCTCAGCCGCCGAACGAAAAATAATCCAGTCCTCCTCGGAGAGGCCGGCGTCGGTAAGACCGCAATCGTTGAGGGCCTGGCCCAGCTCATCGTTCGGGGTGATGTGCCGGAGATCCTTCGGGACAAGACGATCGTTGTTTTGGACCTCGCCATGATGATCGCTGGTACAAAATACCGCGGACAGTTTGAAGAGCGGATCAAGGCGATCATGGAGGAGATTAAGCGCTCAGGGAAGATTGTCCTTTTCGTTGATGAGATCCATACGCTCGTCGGGGCTGGGGCGGCGGAGGGGGCGATCGATGCAGCGAATATTTTGAAGCCCGCCTTGGCGCGCGGAGAGATCCAGTGTATCGGGGCCACGACCCTGGATGAGTATCGGAAGCATATCGAGAAGGACGCGGCGCTCGAGCGGCGGTTCCAGACCCTGATCGTTGAACCTCCGTCGGAGGAAGAGGCGGTCCTGATTCTTAAAGGCCTCCGGGATAAATACGAGGCCCATCACCGTGTCAAATTCTCGGATGAGGCGATCATCGCGGCGGTCAAGCTCTCGGAACGGTATATTTCGGGGCGGGCCTTGCCAGATAAGGCCGTTGATATCCTTGATGAGACCGGATCACGTGCCCGGATCAAGACGATGGAGGTTCCGGCCGACATTAAGGAACTTGAATTAAAGATCGAGCAACTCAAGCAGGAGAAAGAGGCGTTTATTAAAAGTCAGGATTTCGAAAAGGCGGCGCGGATGCGGGATGAGGAGCGTGAGGTCCGCGAACGGCTTGAGAAGATCCGCGGGGCTTGGACTGCGGAACGGGACAATGTATCCGTGACCATCGGCGAGGAGGATATTGCGCGTGTCGTGTCTCAGTGGACGAAGATCCCGTTGGTTCGTCTCGAACAGAATGAGAGCGAGCGTTTATTGAAGATGGAAAACAAGATGAGGGATGTCGTTGTGGGCCAAGATGAGGCGATCAGCGCGATCGCGCGCGCGGTCCGGCGTTCGCGGGCGGGGATCAAGGACCCTCGCCGGCCGATTGGGTCCTTCATTTTCTTGGGGCCGACCGGCGTCGGCAAGACCCTCCTTGCCCGGGCCCTTGCTGAATTCATGTTCGGTGATGAGGAGGCCCTGGTTCAGGTGGACATGTCGGAATATATGGATAAATATAATGTCTCGCGTCTCATCGGCGCGCCGCCCGGATATGTCGGCTATGAAGAGGGCGGCCAGTTGACCGAGAAGGTGCGGCGCAAGCCGTATTCGGTCGTTCTTCTTGATGAGATCGAGAAGGCCCATCCCGATGTCTTTAACATTCTGCTTCAGGTCCTGGAGGACGGTCGTCTCACGGACAGTTTTGGCCGCAAGGTCGATTTCCGTAACACGATCATTCTTATGACGTCGAATGTTGGGGCCGATATGCTTCGTCGGAAAGGCTCTCTGGGGTTCGGATCAAGCAGCGGGGATGCGACCTATGACGACATGAAGACCCGTCTCCTTGATGAGGTTAAAAAAGTTTTTAAGCCGGAATTTCTGAACCGGATCGACGACATTATTGTCTTCAAGTCGCTCACACGGGAAGACCTCGAGAAGATCGTTCAGATCGAGATCCGCTCTGTCGCGGCTCGGTTGCATGACCGGGAGATTATTATTGAACTTTCTCCCGATGCCTTGGCCTTGCTGACCGAAAAGGGGTTCGATCCGGTTTTTGGGGCGAGGCCTCTGAAGCGGACGATCCAGCGGTATCTGGAAGACCCGCTCGCCGAGGAAATCATCGCCGGACGGCATAAGAGTGGAGAGACGATCAAGGTTACGCGTAAGGGTGACGCCTTATCGTTTGAATAAGCGCGCAGGCGATGGCCCCAGAGACGGTCTCGCGCCGGTGTTCGCTGTGATAAAGGAACCATGATCATTATTGTGTTCTTAGTGTCGTTGTTTTTGGCTATGGCGTCGCCAGCGCAGGCCCAGGCGTTGGCGCTGCCCTTTAAGGTCCAGGTCGATCTTGAAAAAAATGTGATGCGCGGGGACCTTGAGGTCCCCAACGGCGAACCGATCCACCTTGAGATCCAGCAGAAGTCTGCAACGGAATTCATGGTTCAGGCGAATATCAAGCAATGGGATCTCGGGCTCTTCGACCTTTCGACATTCTTGAATATGACGGTTACCAAGATGGCGGGGCAGGGAGAGGAGGGGGCCGTCTTTGTTTGGTCCGTGGTGAGTGATTATACCCTGCTCAATAAGCTGCCGTTCGATGAGCTTTCTGCCAAAGGGAGTCTTCGGAACGGCCGGCTTCAGATCGACGAGTTGACCCTCGGACGGTTCCGTGTCGCGGGTTCTATTGACCTTAACGAGCCGCGCGGTCTTGATCTGAAGATGAATTTCTCCGGGGTCGACCTCAAGGGCCTCGTGGACCTTTTTCTACCCGAACAGACGGTCGCGGCTCATGGGATGGTCAGCGGGAACCTGTGGGTGTCGGGGCATCTTCCGGATATCCGTATCAAGGGCGACTGCGCCTCGTTGGGCGGGACCATTGAGGGGTTCTCGTATGCAAGCATTGCGTTAAAACTCAGTGGTCAATATCCGAAGATCCAGATTTTTGATTCGTTGATCTCGCAGGCTGATGGGCTGGTGTTCAAGACGGAGGGGGTCTTGGACCTGAGCGCGCCGGATACCCTGGCCCAGCAGATCCAGGAGTTCTCCGTGTATCCTTTGGTTCAGGAGAAACACGGCAGGACCGAATGGACATTGAAAGAGACCCAGGCCAAGGACAGTGGAGTAACGCGGTTGAAATATCTTAAACGGGACGATCCGACACGGTCGGGTCAGACGGATTTGCTCGGTGTTGAGCGGGGGATGGAGTTTTAGGGAATAGGAACGGAACAGCCATGGCCAAGGCCAAGACGGTGTATACCTGTCAGCATTGCGGGGCGCAGTCATCGCGCTGGATCGGGCGCTGTCCAGGCTGTGATGCCTGGAATTCCTATGTTGAAGAGCGGGTGACCGCAAGGGATGCCGGGCCTCGGAGCGGGGTCTCGTTTGATGATCGTCCCGTTTGTCTTCATGACGTTTCTGTCGGTGATGAGCGCCGGGTGACGACAGGGATTGGCGAGTTCGACCGGGTCTTGGGGGGAGGGCTTGTTCCTGGGTCCGTGACCCTCTTGGGCGGGGATCCCGGGATCGGTAAGTCAACCCTGATGCTCCAGGTCGTCCTACGTCTTGCGGCCTCAGGTCAGCGGGTTTTGTATGTCAGTGGCGAGGAATCTGTCGCGCAGACCAAGATGCGCGCCGATCGCTTGGGGGCGGGGCGGTGTGAGGAATTGTTCATTGTTAATCAGATTGATCTTGAGGCGGTCAAAGAATATATACAGACCCTTCGGCCGTCAGTTGTGGTGGTTGATTCGATCCAGGTCGTTTATGATCCGTCGATCGGGTCGAGCCCAGGGAGCGTCAGTCAGGTCCGTGAATGTTCGGCGGTGCTGACACAGATTGCGAAGACGTCAGGCACAGCGGTCTTTATCATCGGGCATGTGACGAAGGACGGGGCGATCGCCGGGCCGAGGGTCTTGGAGCATATTGTTGATACGGTCCTGTATTTTGAAGGAGAACGCTATACTTCGTACCGGGTGATCCGGGGGATGAAGAACCGTTTTGGGTCGACCCATGAGATCGGTGTTTTTGAAATGACATCCGCCGGGCTTGTTGAGGTGAAGAACCCTTCCGAGCTGTTTTTGGCCGAACGGCCCCAGGGCGCCTCTGGCTCTGTTGTTGTGCCGATCCTCGAGGGGAGCCGGCCGTTCCTGGTCGAGGTTCAGGGCCTGGTGAGCCGTTCGAGTTTTGGGATGGCGCGTCAGAAGGCTCAGGGATTTGATGCGAATCGGCTGGCGCTCCTCATCGCGGTCCTGGAGAAGCGCCTGGATTTTTTGATCCAGGACCAGGACATCTTTCTTAATGTGGTCGGTGGGGTGAGGCTTGAGGATCCGGCCGCGGACTTGGGGGTCGTGGCGGCCATTGCCTCGGCATTTCTCGATGAGGCGGTCGCGGCCGATACCGTGTTTTTGGGCGAGGTCGGACTGTCTTCAGAGGTGCGGAGCGTTAGTCAGCTCGGGGTTCGCCTCCATGAGGCGGCCAAGTTGGGATTTAAACGGGCGGTGGTCCCGAAGAATAATATGACCCCGCGGGCGCCGGTCGACCTATGCGGGCTGGAGGTCATCCCGGTCGCGAATGTCCGGGACGCCTTGGCGGTGTTTCGGCAAGACGAACGGAAAAAACCAGGAGAAGAGACATGACGCTGTTTTTTATCCGGAGCCTGTTTTTTATCGCGATGACGTTCATCGGATATTACATCGGGATCTTTCAGCACCAGCCGTACTGGGGGATGGCCGCGGGTGCTGGGGCGGCCCTGGTGCTCTTCATGCTTGAGAGTAGCGCGAAGAGGGTCTCGGTCCGCGGACTCTCGAGCCTCGTCTTTGGATTACTCCTCGGACTTTTTATGGCGAAATTATTGTCGGATGTCCTCGCCCTGCTCCCACTTGACGCGTCGATTCAGGCGGTGACGCAGCTCGCGCTCACGACGATTTTTTCGTATCTCGGCGCGGTCATGGCCCTTCGCGGTCGCGATGAATTTCAGGTTGTGATCCCCTATGTGCGGTTTCGGCGTCAGGATGTGGATGAGCGGCCTGTTCTTTTGGACACGAGCGCCATTATCGACGGCCGGATCTTTGATATCTCGCGGACGAAATTCTTCGATCGCCGGCTGCTCGTGCCGCGGTTCGTTCTGAATGAGCTTCATGCCCTGGCGGATTCAAAGGACCCGATCAAGCAGCAGCGGGGCCGGCGAGGGCTTGAGGCTGTTAACGCGGCCAAGGCCGATCCGAATATCGAGCTCCAGACCCAGGAGGATGACGACGTCCTTGTTGAGGCGGGGGTGGACGCGAAATTAATCCGTCTCGCGCGGATCCTTGAGGCGGCGATCTGTACGACAGATTTTAATTTGAATCGGGTGGCATCGGTCCAAGGGATCGATATCCTTCATCTCAATGATCTCGTCGTGGCCACGCGGCCGGTCCTCATGGTCGGGGACGTCATCACGATCAAGGCCATCAAAGAGGGACGCGAGCCGGGACAGGCCGTTGGGTTTACGGCAGACGGCACCATGGTTGTGATTGCAGGGGCTCGGGATAGGATCGGCGAGGAGATCGAGGTCGAGGTGACCTCGATTCTGCCGACCCAGGGCGGGCGGATGGTCTTTGCCCAACAGAGGAGATAGCGGATGCGGGTCGAGGCCGTCGTAGCGGCGGGAGGATCAGGCGAGCGGCTCGGCCTGGGTTGCGCGAAGCCTCTGGTAATGGTGGGCGGCCGGCCGCTCATTGTTCATGCGATCCAGGCGGTTTCGGGGAGTCAGAGGGTCGATCGGATCATTGTGGTCGTTCGGCCTGAGGACCGGGAGACGATCCAGGATTGGGTTCGGGACTATGGTTTTCATAAGGTGACGGATATTGTTGATGGTGGTGCGACCCGGCGAGAGTCCGTGGCTCGGGGTCTGTCAGAGGTCGATCATGCGGCATCTTATGTGGTGGTCCATGACGCGGCCCGTCCCCTGGTCGCGGTCGCTGATATCGATGCGGTGATCAGTGCCGCCGAGACCGCTGACGGCGCCGTCTTGGCGGTTCCGGTGATCTCGACGATTAAGGAGGCGGACCCCGCGACCCTGGCGGTGGTCGCGACATTGGAGCGGTCCCGGTTGTGGGAGATCCAGACCCCGCAGGTCTTTCGGCGTGACGTCCTGATCCGGGCCCATCGGGAGGTCCCTGCCTCGACCCCGGTGACAGATGATGCCTCCATGGTCGAATATCTAGGCGGCGAGGTCCGGGTGGTGCGGGGTTCGTATCACAATATCAAGATCACGACCCCGGAAGACCTGGTGTATGCCGAGGCCTTATTACGGAGGGGAGAGCGAGGATGAGCATGCGTGTCGGGATCGGATATGATGTCCATCGTTTTGCCGAAGGCCGGCGGCTGGTGCTGGGGGGGGAGACGATCTCGCACCCCGTCGGGCTCGAAGGTCACTCGGATCCCGGTGTGGGGATCCAGGCCGTGTGCGACGCGGTTTTGGGGGCGTTGGGGTTAGGGGATATCGGGGAGCATTTTCCGAATACCGATCCGCGTTATAAGGATATTAATAGCCTGCGGTTGCTTGAGACGGTCGCGGCTCAGATGTCGGCTCGCGGGTATGGGGTAGTGAATCTTGATCTCACGGTCCTGGCGGAACAGCCGAACCTAAAACATGTTAAAAAGGCCATGGCCCATCATATCGCTGGGGCCTTAGGCGTGAGCGATGACCGCGTGAATATCAAGGCGACAACACATGAGGGGATGGGGTCTGTCGGCCGGGGTGAGGGCATTGCGTGTTGTGCCTGCGTCTTACTTGACACGGCGGAGCGAGGGTGAGGAGAAGGAGGGGTGATGGATGGTGATGATTGTAGGATTAGCGGTCTTGGCCGGGATCGTTGTTTGGATCGTCACGGCCTTTGATGTTGAGATCAGGTCGGCCAAGGAACGGGACCCAGCGGCGAAGAGCACGATCGAGATCCTTTTACTGTATCCTGGCCTCCATGCCCTGATCGGCTATCGTGTGGCGAACGCCCTCTGGCGCTCGAAGGTGCCGTTCTTCCCGCGGTATATTTCCCAGATCACGCGCTTCTTCACAGGGATCGAGATCCATCCTGGAGCCACGATCGGCCGGGGGCTTTTCATCGATCACGGGATGGGGGTCGTCATCGGAGAGACCGCGATCATTGGGGACCAGGTTGTTCTCTTCCAGGGGGTCACCCTTGGAGGGACAGGAAAAGAGACCGGGAAACGCCATCCAACGCTCGGGGATAATATCGTGGTCGGGGCCGGGGCCAAGGTCCTGGGGAACATCACGATCGGGTCGAATTCGTATATCGGGGCGAACGCGGTGGTGATCAAGAACGTGCCGCCGAACACAACGATCGTCGGTGTTCCAGGCCGGATTACGCGTCAGGAGGGCCGGCGCATTGATATCCTCATGGACCATGTCCATGTCCTTGATCCGGTGTCGCAGAATATGCGAGATATTCACCGTCGCCTCGTGGCGCTCGAAAAACGGATGAATCGGGGCGGGCAACATCAGCCGCCACAGCAGCAGAAACAGGATGGCGATGGTCAAAATTTATAATACACTCACCCGGCAGAAAGAGGACTTTGTGCCGCTCGATCCCGCTGGCAAGCGGGTGAATATGTATACCTGCGGGGTGACGGTCTATGACCGTTGTCATATCGGGCATGCCCGGAGTCTTTACGTTTTTGATGTGATCCGCCGGTATCTGACCTGGCGCGGGTATGATGTCCATTTTGTCCGGAACATCACCGATGTGGATGACAAGATCATCAAACGCGCGCAGGAGATGGGGATCACGAGTGAGGAGGTCGCGCGCCGGAATATTGACGAGTATCAGGGGGACCTCAGACGCCTGGGCGTCTTTCGCGATGAGCATGAGCCGAGGGCCACGGACCCTGAGAATATCGCTGGGATGATCGAGTTCATCGAGGGGCTGATCGCGCGGGGGGCGGCGTACGAGGCCGGCGGGAATGTCTATTTTCATGTCCGTTCATTTGAAGACTACGGGAAGCTTTCGGGCCAGAGTATCGATATGATGCAGGAGGCGGTCCGCATCGACCGGGATGAACACAAAAAGGACATCTTGGATTTTGCCTTATGGAAACGATCCAAGTCCGGGGAACCCTCGTGGGAGAGCCCGTGGGGGTCGGGGCGGCCGGGGTGGCATATCGAGTGCTCCTGTATGAGTCTGCGGCATCTGGGGTGTGAGACCCTCGATATCCACGGCGGGGGACGGGATCTTGTGTTCCCGCACCATGAGAATGAGGTGGCGCAATCTGAATCCTTTACAGGGAAACCGTTCGCGCGGTATTGGATCCATCATGGCCTGCTCACGATCGACCGGCAGAAGATGTCGAAATCCCTGGGGAATTTTATCACGATCGCGGACGCGATCGACCGTTACGGCGCCGATGACCTGAAGGTGTTCTTTCTCTCGGCGCATTATGCGAGCACCATGGATTTTTCAGAGGCGAAGATGGCGGAGGTGCGGAAGCAGCGCGAGTATTTCGAGAATTTTCTTGGTCGTTGTGAGCGGGCCGCTGGCCAGGCCCACCCGACGGTCTGCGGCTGGATGGCCCGCCATGATGAGCGGTTCACCGAGGCGATGGATGATGATTTTAACACCGCGAAGGCCTTAGGGGTGGTGTTTGAATTTATCGTGGATGTGAATAAATTTTTGGATCAAAAAGAGGGCCAGGCCGAGCATGCCGGGATCGTGGCTGGCGCCCGGGACCTTGCCCGGCGGTATTTTTTTGATCTCTTCAATCTATCGTTATCCGGGGCGGCCGAGGGCGAACTTCCCGAGGCGGTCCAGTCGCTCGTCCGGCTGAGGAGCGAGGCGCGGGCCCGTCGTGATTTTGCTGAGTCGGATCGCCTGCGCGACCTTTTGCGCGAGCAGGGATATGAGGTGAAGGACACGAAGGAGGGACAGACGTGCCGCAGGATCTGAGGGGAGGGTTGTTCATTACATTTGAGGGTGCTGAGGGTTCGGGGAAAACGACTCAGACGCGGCTTGTGGAGCACTATCTGGTGCGCCGCGGGGTTGATGTCCTGCTCATCCGAGAGCCGGGCGGCGTGGCCTTGAGCGAGAGCATCCGGGCGATGCTGCTCGACGTCAAGAATACCGCGATGACCGATGAATGTGAGGTCCTGTTGTATATGGCGGCGCGGGCCCAGCTCGTGAGCGAAAAGATCCGCCCTGCCTTGGCCGCCGGCAAGGTTGTTCTCTGTGACCGTTTTCTTGATTCGACTCTTGTCTATCAGGGATATGGGCACGGGATGCCGTTGGGGCCGATCCGTGAGATCGGGATGTTCGCGACACAGGGGCTGCGGCCGGACCTCACGATCCTTTTTGATATTGATAGTGAGAAGGGCCTGGGGCGGACGAATCAGCAGAAGGACCGGATCGAACAGCGTCCCTTGGCGTATCATCAGCGCGTTCGTCAGGGATATCTGACGCTCGCGCAGGAGGAGCCTGACCGGATCCGGGTCATCCACGTTGACGACCGGTCGAAGGAAGAGGTTTTTGAGGAGGTCCGCCGGCGGATCGATGAGGTCCTGGGCGGCGATGGAGCTTGAGATGGTATCACGCGTGGTGCTTGAGCGGATCGAACACTATCTGACGCGCGGCCGGCTGGCCCATGCCTATCTTTTTGCGGGGCCCGAGGGCTCGGGCAAACTGGCAACCGCCCGTGCCGTGGCAAAGATGGTGAATTGTGAGGCGAGGACGCCCGGGCAGACGTTCTGCGGGCAGTGTCCGTCGTGTCTGAAGATCGACGCGGGGAATCACCCCGACGTCGTGACCGTTCAGCGCGGGGATGAGGCGATGCTGAAGGTCGATCAGGTGCGTTCCCTGATCGCGCAGAGTCAGCTGCGGCCGTATGAAGCGGCCTATAAGGTTTTTATTATCGATGAGGCCCACGCCTTGAATCTCGTCGGGGCGAATGCCTTTTTGAAAACACTGGAAGAGCCGGGTGACGCGACCCTGTTTATGTTGACGACTGAAAAGCTGCAGCAGATCCTGCCCACGATCCGTTCGCGCTGTCAGATCGTCCGGTTTTTTGGCGAGTCGCGTGAGCGGGTGTCGGCCCTTTTATCCTCCGAGGGTATGCCCGCGGCAGAGGCCCTGTGGCTCGCGGATTTTGCCGAGGGCTGTCCGGGTCGGGCCCAGTCCCTTGCCGGGAGCGGGTTTAGCGCCTGGCAGAGGTCGGCACGCCGGCGCTTTATGGGGGAACGCGTCAGTGACGCGGAATTAAAAGAGTATGCCGCGGATCTCGAAGGGACGCGCCGATTATTAGGGGTGCTCCTCGTGTGGTTCCGCGATATCCTGCTCGTCAAGGCAGGGGTTGGTGAGGAGCGGTTGGCCTCGCGCGGTGAGCGCGAGGAACTGCTGACGGACAGCCGGCATTATACCGTCGATCAGGCGGAGGCGGTCGTTCGATCGATCGTTCACACGATGCGGATGGCTGATGAGAATCTCAGCCTGAAGATCCCATTAACGTTGTTGAAGGAGAAGGTATGGACACATTAGTACAGATCCAATTGGGCCATTTTCGGCCCGTCTATTATGCGGAGAAGAACGGGGTCGAGTGCCAGCGGGACGACTATGTCATTGTTGAGGTCGACCGGGGCACGGAATTCGGGCGGGTGGTCTCGGATACCCACGGGGGCGCTGAAAAGGCCCCGGAGGGCGTCAAGCCGATCGGTAAGGTCCTTCGGCCTGTCACCGAGGGCGACCGGAACCAGATCCACAACAATCTCGAGAAGGCCCAGGACGCGATCAGCACCTGCGTGAGCAAGGTCAATGAACGCAAACTCGACATGCGGATCTTTAAGGCGGAATACACCTTTGACTGCAGCAAGATCATTTTTTATTTCACGGCGGATCAGCGGGTCGATTTCCGTTCGCTTGTCAAAGACCTCGCGAAGATCTTTCGGGTCCGCATCGAGCTCAAGCAGATCCCGGTCCGCGATAAGGCGAAGATCGTCGGGGGGTACGGGGTATGCGGATGCGAGCTCTGCTGCGCGTCGTATATCAAGGATTTTTTTCCCTTGTCGATCAAGATGGCCAAGGAACAGGCCCTGCCGCTTAACCCGTCGCGGATTTCTGGTGTCTGCGGTCGGATTAAATGCTGTATGGCCTATGAATACCATGCCTATCGGGACCTCTCGCGCGGGCTCCCGAGGATCGGGGACAAGATCACGACCCCGGACGGCCGAGGCCGCGTCCGTGACGTGAATATCCTGAAACGCTTCGCGATCATTGACCTCGGCGAGGGGAAGACCGTGAGGATCGATTATCCCGCGCTGCCCGATGAGCCGAGCCCGGCGCCGGTTATTATCGCCACCGCGGATGACGATGTGGTTCCTGAGGAAGAAGGATAATCATGGGTAAGACGTTCTATATCACGACACCGATCTATTACGTGAATGACAAACCGCATATCGGGCACGCGTACACCACGATCCTCGCGGATGTGCTCGCCCGGTATCATAAGATCGAGGGGGAGGAGGTCTTCTTCCTGACCGGGGTGGATGAGCATGGCCAGAAGGTCCAGCAGGCCGCGGAGCGTCGGGGATTGCCGCCGCAGCAGCACTGCGATGAGATGGCCGAGCGGTTCCGCCAGCTTTGGGCGCGGCTTGAGATCCAGCATGACGATTTTATCCGCACGACCGAAGACCGTCACCGCCGCATCGTTCAGCTCGCGCTTCAGCGCGTTTACGAGGCGGGCGATGTCTACAGTGATGAATATGAGGGCTGGTATTCGGTGGCCGAGGAGCGGTTCATTACCGAGACCGAAAAACAGACCGGGGCCTTCCGTGATGTCAAATGGCTGAAGGAAAAGAACTATTTTTTCCGGATGAGCCGGTATCAAGAGCGGCTGATCGATCATATCGAGACGCATCCGGAATTCATTCAGCCTGAGCACCGCCGGAACGAGATCCTCGGGTTCCTGCGTCAGCCGCTCGGGGATCTCTGTATCTCGCGGCCGAAGGCGCGCCTGAATTGGGGCATTGAACTGCCCTTTGACCCGGAGTATGTCACCTATGTCTGGTTTGATGCTTTGATCAATTATATCTCGGTCCCGGGATGGGGTTCGGACGAGGCGCGCTTCGCCGGGCTGTGGCCGGCCTCGATCCATTTGATGGCCAAGGATATTCTTACGACCCACACCGTCTACTGGCCGACGATGCTCTTTGCCCTTGGGATCGATCTGCCGACGACGATCTTTGCCCACGGCTGGTGGCTCATGGACGACGCAAAGATGAGCAAATCCCTCGGGAACGTGATTGATCCGCTCGCGCTCGTGGATGAGCATGGGGTGGATGCCGTGCGGTATTTTCTGATGCGCGAGATGGTCCTGGGCCAGGATTCAAGTTTTTCCGTCGATGCCTTTGTCAAACGTTATAACAGCGATCTTGCGAATGATTTTGGGAATCTCTTGAACCGGGTGAGCGGTTTTATCGGGAAATATTTTGACGGGGTGGTTCCTGAACCCGGCGCATTGGATGAACGGGCGAGCGAGGTCAGGGCGTATGCCGCGTCACTGCCGGCCCGGGTCGAGGCCGGGGTCCGGGGACTCCGGATCCACGAGGCCATCGAAGATGTCCTTCGCCTCGTTCGGCTGACGAATAAATATATCGAGGCCAGCGCGCCGTGGAAGCTCATCAAAGAGGACCGAGCCGCGGCGGGACAGGTACTCTATACGGCGACCGAGGCCCTCAGGATCAGCGCGGTTCTGCTCGCACCGGTCATGCCGCAGAAATGTCAGGCCATTTTTGATGTCCTCGGCGACGGCTCGCGCGACCCGTCGTGGGGCCGGCTCAAGGCCGGGGTCACGATGGCGGTCCATGGGGCTCTGTTCCCTCGGATCGAGATTGAGAAATAGCCCTGTGTCATTCGGGTCAGTGTGAACCATGATTCAGACGATTCAATATAAAAATAAGGCGGTTGTCATTATCGACCAGACGCGGCTTCCGGCGCGGTGCGGTTATAAGGAATGCCGAACGGTGCGCGCACTCTGGCAGGCGATCAAACGGTTAGAGGTGCGCGGGGCTCCGGCCCTAGGTGTTGCCGCTGCCTACGGCGCGGTCCTGGCGGTCCAGGATGCCGACGGCAGCCGCGGGGCCTTGGTCCGGAGGCTCGAGGCGGCCTGTGCCTATCTTGCCACCGCCCGTCCGACGGCCGTGAACCTTTTTCGAGGCCTTGACCGGGTGCGGGCCATCCCGGCGCGTTATCCGTTGGCAGAGACAGCGGAGCTGAAGCGCCTGATCCGGGCCGAGGCTGAGGCAGTGGCGGATGAGGATCGCAGCGCCTGCCGAGCCATGGGTGACTATGGGGCCCGGCTCATCCGTTCGGGTGATCCGGTCATGACGATCTGTAACGCGGGGGCCCTGGCTACGGTCGATTACGGGACAGCCCTCGGGGTGTTTTATAGCGCGCATCGTCAGGGGAAAAAAATATGTGTTTATGCCTGTGAGACGCGGCCGCTTTTGCAGGGCGCGCGGCTCACGGCCTGGGAACTGGGTCAGGCGGGGATCCGGACGATCCTGATCACGGACAATATGGCCGCTGCCGTGATGCGGGAGAAAAAGATCCGGGCCGTTGTTGTCGGCGCGGATCGGATCGCGGCGAACGGTGACGCCGCTAATAAGATCGGGACCTATGGCCTCGCGGTCTTGGCGCGGGCGCACCGGATCCCGTTTTATGTCGCTGCCCCGGGCATGACGGTTGATCTGTCCGTGAAGAATGGGGCGGGCATTCCGATCGAGGAGCGTTCTGCTGATGAGGTCCGCCGGATCGCGGGCCGCCGGGTCGCTCCCGAAGGGGTCGAGGTCTACAATCCCGCGTTTGATGTGACGCCGGCCCGGTTGATCACCGCCTTTATTACGGAGCGCGGGATCATTTGGCCGCCGTTTACCCGGGAGATCAAAAAAAATTTTCAACAGCATCATCATGGTGCGCGGAGGGGGCGATGACGGGAAAGACCAAGAATTGGGGTGATGATAAAAGCCTGTTGGCCCTGGCGGATGTCGGGGAGTTTCAGCTTATTGAACGAATGATCGTGAACGCGCATCAGGGCCAGGGGGTGGTGAAAGGGCCTGGGGATGACGCTGCGGTGCTCGATTGCGGGGGCGCGGAGGACCTATTGCTCACGACCGATATGCTGATCGAAGGGGTGCATTTTTTGCGCACGATGATGTCGCCGGAAGATATAGGCCGAAAGGCTCTGGCCTGCTCGATCAGCGATATCGCCGCAATGGGCGGGCTGCCGACCTTTGCCGTAGTCTCGACCGCGGCGCCGTCGAACATGTGCGCAGATTTCTTAGAACGGGTCGGCGCCGGGTTTAATGCCCTGGCCAAGGAATACGGGGTAAGCCTCGTTGGCGGCGATATGGTGAAGGGGACGCGGTATGTGATCAACGTCGCCCTGATGGGGCGGGTCGCCAAGGGACAGGCCGTCTATCGCAAGGGCGCTCGTCCAGGTGACCGGATCATTGTCACCGGAGGTCTCGGCAACTCGTTCCGGAACTGCAAACACCTGCATTTTCAGCCGCGCGTGGCCGAGGCCCAATATCTCGTGCGTCACGCCCGGCCGACCGCGATGATCGACGTCTCGGACGGCCTTGCCGGGGACCTGGGCCATATCCTAAAACAGAGCGGCGTCGGGGCTCGTCTTTTTCGAGACCGGATCCCGCTCGCCGAAGGGGCGACGGTTGAGCAGGCCCTGGCCGATGGTGAGGATTTTGAGCTCCTTGCCACGGTTCCCGCGGACCGAGCCGAGGCGCTCCGCAAGGCGGGAAAATATCATTTTTACGACATCGGCGAGATCACCGCGCGCCGACGGCTTGTCCTCGTTGATGGTCAGGGCCGGGCGCACGAGATCGAGGCGCGGTCGTTCACCCATTTTTAGGGTTCGAACGGAGGATGGGGATCATGGGGGTGATCGAACGGGTCAGCGCCTCAGAGGCGATGACGCATGAGTACGGAGAGCGGTTGGCTCGATGGCTGAGCCCGGGAGACATCATTTGCTGTTTCGGTGACCTCGGGACGGGCAAGACGACCCTGATCAAAGGGATCGCTCATGGTCTTGGACTTCGGCCCGAGGAGGTCACGAGCCCGACATTTGTTGTGATGAATGTGTATGAAAGCGGCCGGCTTCCGTTGTATCATTTTGATCTCTACCGTCTTGAACGCCCGGAAGAGCTCGGCGATATCGGGTATGAGGAATTTTTGTATGGCCGTGGGGTCGCGGTGGTTGAATGGGCGGAGCGCCTGGGGCCCTTGATGCCCGCGGAGCGGATGGATATCCATTTAAGTCATGAGGCACTCGATGAACGCAGGATCCGGGTCGACGGACAGGGGTCACGCTATCGGGGTCTCTGTCGGCGATGGCTCGCCGCGCCGAGATTTCCCTGGATCGGAGGGGTCAGGACGTGATCATTTTTTCCCTTGATACATCAACGGCGATGCTCAGTCTCGCCCTTATGGACCAGGACAGGGTCCTGGCGCAGCGACAGAAATTGACGGAGCGGCTTTTATCTTCGGCGCTCATCCCTGAGATCCAGGCCCTTGTTGCCGACGCGGGGATATCGCAGGGCGAGGTCGGCGGGATCGCGGTGGGGCTCGGCCCGGGCTCGTTCACGAGTCTTCGTGTGGGCTTGGCCACGGTCAAGGGGCTTGCCTTTGCCTGGGGGTGTCCGGTCGTTGGGATCTCGAGCCTTGACGCCGCGGCGATGAACGCCTCGTCGGTGAAGACCGATCAGGTCTGCCCCCTCGTGGATGCCCATCGGTCGATGGTGTATGCCGCGGTCTACACGCGCGGAGAAGAGGGCGTGATCCGGACGAGCGATTATTTATTATGTCCGGTCAGTGAGGTCGCCGGGGTTTTGCGGGGCTCTGTTGCGGTTTTGGGTGACGGGCTCACCCGCTATGAGGTGGAGTTTAAGAAGGCCGAGCGTGCGAGCCGGGGTCGGTGGAAGGCCCATTTGTTGAAAAAGGATTTCTGGTATCCGAGCGCCGTGGCTGTCGCTCGTCTCGCAGGGCCTCGGTTCATGGGCGGGCAGGCCGATGATGTGCGTTCTCTGGTTCCGATGTATTTGTATCCGGCGGATTGTCAGGTGACGCGTCCGGTGAAATAAAAGGGCTAAAAAAGACGGCTATTGAAAAGGAGAGGGACGTGGCGAAGCGAGAAGGACACACGTATCCGGCATGGGTTGAGATCGATGGAGGGGCCTTGGCCGCGAATTATCAGGCGATCCGTAAGGCCCTTAAGCGGTCGGCGCGTTCGAGCGGAGGCCCGGTCCCGGAGGTGTTGGCCGTAGTCAAGGCTGATGCCTATGGCCATGGGATGCAGCGGGCCGCTGAAGCATCGGTTGCCGAGGGTGCCGCATTCCTCGGCGTCTCGGAACCCTCTGAGGGCGTGAGATTGCGCGAACTTGGATTCCAGGTGCCGATCCTTGTATTTGAGAATCTGATTGCTGGGGCGATCCCCGCGGTCGTTCAGTATGGATTAACCCCGACGATCTGTGACCGCGCCACCGCAGAGGTCTTAAATCGCTCTGCCCGGCGCGTGAATAGGACCGTTGATGTTCACGTGAAGATTGACACGGGGATGGGACGGCTGGGGTTGTGGCATGAGACAGCCGTCGACGCTGTGATCGGCATCGCCGCGATGAGCCATCTTCGGGTCCAGGGCCTCTACACCCATTTTCCGGTTGCGGACACCGACAGGCGTTTTACCTTAGGGCAGATCCGCGCGGTCAAAACGCTCGTCAGGCGTCTCGGTGAGAACGGACTTGAGATCCCCTATGTCCATGCCGCGAACAGCATGGGGGTTGCGGGATACGCCGATCCGGTCTTTAATCTCGTTCGGCCGGGATTGATGCTTTATGGTCTCTATCCGTCCCTTCGGGTCAAAAAGACGATCACCCTGAAGCCGGTCATGTCGGTGAAGGCCCGGATCATCTTTGTGAAGGATGTTCCGGCGGGCCGAGGGATCAGTTATGGCCACACCTTTATTGCCCCCCGCCGGATGAGGGTCGCGACCCTGCCGATCGGATATAACGACGGCTACATGAGGATCCTATCGAATCAGGCGAGCGTCCTGGTTGGCGGTCGCCGCTGCCGTGTTCTTGGCCGCGTGACCATGGACCAGATGATGGTTGATGTCTCGAGGGTCTCGCGGTGCCGCGCCGGGGATGAAGCGGTGATCATCGGCCGGCAGGGCGCGTCTGAGGTCTCTGCCGACGAGCTCGCCGGGCATGCCGGGACGATCAACTATGAAATTGTCTGCTCGCTCGGAAACCGGCTGCCGCGGGTTTACCGATAACTTCCGTCTCGTTCTTCCTGCCTGTGGGTTCTTTAAGGATCGATCCCGGTCGTTGAGCGGGTGCCGCTCATGAGACGCGTTTTAGTAAGCGCTCTGGATATTGTATAACGCGATAAGAAAAGCGAGGCATGGCGCGAGCCACGCTGCGATGATCGGAGGCAGGGCGCCTCCTTGCCCGAGGGCGAGCGAGACGGAATCGGCCACATAATACAGGAGCCCCACGATCAGGGCGATGCCGAGGGCTGTAAAATTTTGCGCCTGGCGCCGCCCAGAGACCATGACGAGCGGCAGCCCCAGGAGGACGATCGCGAGCGAGCTGAACGGTGCGGCCATTTTTCCATGGAAATTGACTTTAAGACTGTTGACCACGCTCGCGGCCCCGCTGTTCTCGAACCGCTCGATATATTCATGGAGCTGTTTGATGTTCATGTAATTGACATGGGTGCGCTGACGAAGGAAGTCCGCCGGCGTCTCTTTGATGTCCATGAGTTTTTCTTCATACACCTTGATCTTGGCCGGGCCGTCTGTCGGTGAATTTCCGAACTCGGTGATGTGGCATTGTTTGAATTTCCAGGCGATGCCGGTCCAGGTCCCCTCAAACGAGACGATTTTTTCCCGGATATTCTGCTGTTCGTCAAACCCGATGATCGTGATCCCCTGAAGGGTCTCGGTCTCCGGGTCGAACGACGAGATGAAAAACAGGCGGTTCTTAAGCCCATAGAACGACAGGTTCTGGAGCCGGCTTGCCTTTTGCCGGTCCTCCTTGAGGGTGAGATTTTCTTCCTTGATCTCACGGGCCCGTTTTTCGCTCTCGGGCAGATAACGCTCATTGAGGTAGAAAAATCCGGCGCAGCAGAGCAGAGCCAGGATCAGCACGGGCCGGGCGAGCTTAAAGAATCCGAGGCCGCCGGCCCTGAGCGCGATGAGCTCGTTATTGGTATTGAGCATTGCGAAGGTGAGGAGGGCGGCGATCAGAAAGGCGATCGGCCCGGTCTGCTTAACGACGACGGGCAAAAAGTTCATATAGTATTCCGTGATCACGCTGAAGGGAACCTGCCGGTCGATGAACTCATCGAGGTTCGAGGCCGAGTCGATGAGGACATAGAGGAGGCAGAAAACGAACACCGCGATCACAAAGGTCGCGACAACGGAGCGGGCGATATATCGGTCTATGATACGCATAATTTATAATTGAAAAAGATTGCAGCGCTGGCGCCGGCCAGGTTTGGGACCCACATGATGATGGAGGCCGGGACCTTGTGCTCGATGCTCAGGGCCTCACAGGTTAAGGCTAATAAATAATACAGGCTCGCGGCGGCGATGGCAAGGAGAACATTGGCCGAGCGCTCGCGGCGGTTTGTGATGATCGCCAGGGGGAACCCTAGGAGGATGAAGATCAGCGGGGTGAGGGCCCAGGAGATCTTGCGGAAATATTCGGTGTCGATCCGCGCGGTATCAATGAAGCGCTCTTCGAGTTTGTGGCGCTCCGCGATGAGCTCTTTGAGCGACATGTTTTTCGGTTTCTTTTCGACCTGGCCTTGGTTCGCAGCCACGTCCAGGGTGATAAAGAGTGTCTTAAAATTCAGTTTGTAGTAATTCTCCGGATGCTGGGGATCGATCTCGTCGCTTGTTCCATCAATGAGTTTGAGGATGAGCTGGCGTCCGTCCGGAGTTCGGGTGAATTCTCCCCGATTGGCGATGATTGTGCGCGGGGTGCGTCCCTCGGGCTGGGGTTGCCAGATCGTGATATTGTAGAATTTATGGTCCTCGACCCGATGAATGAAGATCGTCTGGTCGCCGAACCCCTTAATGAAGGTCCCGGGTTCGAGCAGGGCCGTGGGGTTCTCAAAGCTCATGCTCGATTGGAGATTTTTTTCCTGAAGGCTGGCGTAGGGGATGACCCGGTCATGGATCAAGAATGAGATCAGGCTGAAGACCACGCCGATGACCGCGAGCGGGATGAGGAACTGCCGGACATGGATCCCGCTGGCCCGGATCGCGATGATCTCATTGTCCGCGGAGAGACGGCTGAAGGCTAGGATGACGGCCACGAGACACGCGAGCGGCATGGTGTATTGAAGCAGGACAGGGATGAGATAGAGGAACATTCGGCCGACAACAGCGAGCGGGACCCCTTTATTGATCACCAGATGTGCGAGTTTGACCGTATAGCCGAGGATAAATACACACGAGAGCACGATCAGGGCGAGGAGAAAGGGGATGACGCCTTCCCGCAGGATATAGCTTCGTAAGATGCGCATGGTTTAGGCCGTGTGTCGGGGCTGGGCCGCGATCGCCAGGGTGATGATGTCCACCTGCCGGGCGCCATGGTGTTTTAGCGTCGAGGCAATTGCAGAGGCCGTGGCCCCGGTTGTTAAAAGATCATCTAAAACCAAAAGGTTTTTATTTGTAATATTGATATTGGGTTTTATTCTAAAGGCCTGGCTGGTGTTTGTCCAGCGTTGTTTTGCGTCTACGCGGGCCTGGTTCGGGTGATACGCGCTTCGGTAGAGGATCTTTGTATTCATGGCTAGGCCGGTGCGGCGGCTTAGGAGCGAGGCGATGAGCAGGCTTTGGTTGAATCCGCGTTCGCGCAGCCGTGTGGGGTGGAGCGGGACCGGGATGAGCCAGTCATAATCGGCGAGCTCGATGTGGTAGAACGCGAGAAATTCGAGGATGAGCTCCGTGAAGAGGTGACGGAGGCCGGTGTACCGGCCGTATTTCATGAGGTGGACGAGCTGCTGGATGGGTTCGGTATAGAGGCAGGCGGCCCAGGCATGGTCAAAACCCGGGGTCCGGCGTCGGCAGGAGAGGCATTCGGAGAACGCGGCGTTCTTGAGCGGCCGTGAACAGCGCCGGCAAAATGGCGGATGGTTGCGGGTGATCTTTCTGAGGCACTCTGGGCAGAGCACCGGCGATGGCACTGCCGGGACAAGGGAGGCGTGGCAGAGCAGGCAAAACGGGGGATAGAGAATGTCGATGAGTCCTTGGATCAGGGGCAGGACAGGCCATTTAAACACGCGTTATGATAGCACGCGCGCGGAGACTCGGCAAGCGGCGCGCCTCGGGGCGGGACGGATCTTTTGGCTTGATCGGCTTGTTTTTTGAAAGGCCTTTACGTATAATGAATGCAGTCTTTGGGCGTGGAAGAGGAGGCGGGGATGAAACGGGTTATGACAGCGCTTGTGGCGGCGGCGTTAGTTGCGGGACTTGGGCAGGGGGGTCAGTTGGTTTGGGCCCAGGCGTCGTCGTTTATCTTCCGTATTCCGGTGATGGATAAGAGCGCGATTGATCAATTAAGTGATGAGGAATTGATGAACAAATATATCGACGTTGAGATCGAGCTTGAGGCCGCGACCACGTTCTATAGCCGGGCAGGGTTGAGTTCCAAGGATTATGACCTGTATAAAAAGGTGCTGCGTTTTCGTACGGATCTCTTGCTTGAGATCCAGCAGCGGAAGCTCGAGATCCCTCAGATCCGTTGAGAGGGTTCTGTAACGAAAGAGAGTCATCATGGGGAGTGATTGGAGCGCTGAAAAAAAGGCATTGTTCGAGATCATTCAACGCGAGGCGTTTTTCCGCGGGGACTTTGTCCTCTCGTCAGGGAAGCGGAGCAATTATTATCTGGATTGCCGCCGGGCAACCCTGACCGCTGCCGGGGCGTATTATACCGCGCGGATCTTTTTGGAGATGGTCCGGGATGAGGCCTTTGACGCGATTGGAGGCCCGACCCTTGGTGCGGACCCGATCGTCGGGGCCCTGGGTGCGGTCTCCATGGATTCGCCGCGGCCGGTCAAGATGTTCATCATTCGTAAGGAACCCAAAGGCCATGGTCGGGGCCAGATGATTGAAGGCCCGGAACTCCCGGCCGGGGCCCGGCTTGTGATCATTGATGATGTGGCGACCACGGGGAAGGCCTTCATTCATTCGATCGATGTCGCCTCTGGCTTGGGGCATAAGGTTGAAACGTGCCTCTGCATCATTGACCGCGGCGAGGGAGCCCGGGAGGCGGTGGCGGCGCGCGGGGCGCGGCTCCTGTCGATCTTTTCAGCTGAGGATTTTCTTCGATCGTAATATAACGCGATATCCGGTGAGGCCCTGGTCGGTATGAAAAAAGTGATCCTTGCGTCTGGTTCGGTCCAGCGAAAAAAATTATTGCAGATGGCAGGTTTGTCCTTCCGCGTTGTCCGTAGCGGGGTCGAGGAGATCTCCGAGATCCGGCGAGGGTGCGCGGACCTTGTCAAACAGAACGCGCTCCGCAAGGCCCGTGACGTTGCTCGGCGGGTCAAGACCGGGATCGTGATCGGCGCAGACACCGTGGTCTACGGGGACGGGCATCTGATCGGCAAGCCGAGGGACCTGGCCGACGCGCGGCGGATCCTCCGGCGGATGGCCGAAAGACCCCACTGGGTTTATACCGGGGTCGCGGTGATCGACGCGGCAACAGGCCGGACGCGTCTCGGCTATGAGCGGACGCGGGTCTTCATGAACCGGCTGTCCCGGGCGGAGATGGACGCGTACCATGCCCACATCTCGCCGCTCGATAAGGCGGGCGGGTTTGACATCGAGGGCCGGGGAGGCACGTTCATCCGTCGGATCGAGGGGTGCTATACGAATGTCATTGGGCTCCCGATGGCCCGGCTGCGCGAGATGCTCAAGGAATTCGGCGTGGAGTTTTAACGGGGGTCATGTTGAGGGCGTGATCATGAGATCTGTTGAGTCGTTGAGGCGTCATCATCGTTGTGCCGCGTTCTTCAGCCGCATTTCTTCCGCGTCTCCGCGGACTATTTTGGCGTCGGCCTGGCTCATCACCTGTCTTGCCTCCGGCTGTACCCATTCCGAATTTAATCTTGCCACCGGCGAGCAGGAAGACCTCATCTATACAACGGAGCAGGAAGAACAGATGGGCGCGAATGTGGCGAGCCAGCTTGAGCAGCATTATGAGCGCGATGAGGATCCAGAACAGCAGGCCCGGGTCGACGAGATCTTGGACCGGATCGTCGCGGTCTGCGACCGCAAGGAATTCGTCTACAGCATCCGGATCCTGGCCGAGGATGAGATGAACGCGGTGAGCCTGCCCGGCGGGTATGTCTATATCTTCCGCGGGCTTATGGATAAGATCAAGAGCGATGACGCCTTGGCCGCGGTGATCGCGCATGAGGTCGGGCATATCACGGCCCGGCACGGAGTAAAACGGCTTCAGGCGGCCTACGGCATGATGGCGCTTCAGCTCGCCTCGGTGGCCGCGAATCAACCGGCGGTGGCGCGGGGGGTCGGCGCGGCCTATCAGACGGTGTTCTTGGCCTATTCCCGTCAGGATGAATTTCAGGCCGACAAACTCTCGGTGAAATATCTGAAGGCGGCCGGGTATGACCCCAATGGCGTGGTCGAGGTCCTTGAGCTCCTTCAGGCCGAACAGCGGCGGCGGGCCCCGTCGCAGATCGCCTATGCCCGGACGCATCCGTACATCAGCGAGCGCATCGGGGTGGCGTATCGTGAGATCTCGGGCGGATTGGATTTTAAGAGTTATATTAAATTGACGGGCCAGGAGCAGGATCTGTATTGATCGCGGGTGCCTTGATGTGCGATAGGGGGCATGGATGATCAGGCAGCGACAGGGAACAAAGGTCAGGGCTGAGGGGTTACGACCCGGATGGCAGAGCCGCGCGGCATCGGCGATCGCGCGGGGGCGGATCCTTGGCGTTCTTTTTTTTATGATTTTTTGTTCGAACGCCGGCGCGGCATCCGGGGCGTCCGAGACCGGGCAGGTGTGTTTTAAACAGCATTGTTTTGTGGTCGAGATTGCCGATACCCCGGCCCGTCAGCAGAGGGGGCTCATGTTCCGCCGGAAAATGGCCCTGGACCGCGGGATGTTCTTTGTGTTTGAGGAGGAAGGCCTCGCGCCGTTCTGGATGAAACACACCAAAATACCGCTCGATATCATCTGGTTAAATCGGCATCTGCAGATCGTTTTTATTGAACACGCGGCACCGCCGTGCCGAAAAAACCCTTGCCCCATCTATAATCGTGATGTCCCGGCCAAGTATGTCTTGGAGATCAACGGAGGCCTCGCGCGTCAGATGGGGCTCATGGTCGGCGACACCCTTGAATGGCGCGCGGAGGCCTGTCGGACCTGCGGCTCGTCTGTGAAGTAACCCGCAAAAAACAGTTTATTTCTTGTTATGGACCGGTCGGTAAAAATGTAGCGATTGGCCGATGACGCCTTCTGCTGCCTCCATGAGCGTCTCGGAGAGGGTCGGGTGCGGATGGACTGCCGCCGCGAGGCTTTCGGCCTTGACCCCGCTTTCGACCGCGAGCACGCCTTCGGCGATGAGCTCTCCGGCGCCGGGGCCGGCGATCGCGACGCCGAGGACGCGTCCGGTCGCGGTGTCCGCGATGATCTTCGTCACCCCGTCGGCACGGTTGAGCGTGGCCGCGCGGCCTGAGGCCGCCCAGGGGAATTTGGAGACGGTGACCGCGAGGCCTTTTTCCTTGGCCTCGTTCTCGGTGAGCCCGCACCAGGCGATCTCGGGATCGGTAAAGACAACGGCCGGTATGGTTTTCGGGTGACCGGAATCCGTCACGCCGCGGATCGCATCCACCGCGGCCCGGGCGTCGGCCGTGGCCTTATGCGCGAGCATCGGCTGACCGGCGATGTCGCCGATCGCGTAGATATTCGGATCTGTTGTGCGGCCGCGCGCGTCGACACGGATGAACTTTTTGTCGTCCGTGAGGGTGACCCCGGTATTCACGAGGCCGAGGCCGTCAAAGACGTTTTTTCTTCCGACCGCGACGAGGATGTGATCGAATTCTTCGGCTCCGGTCTCGCCCTGGGCATTCTCAAAGGTGACACGAAAACCGTTGTCCGCCTCGGTGATCGAGGTGACGCGGGTGCTTAATTTGATATCTTGAAACAGGCCCCGGGCCCGTTTCTGCAGGGTCACCACCAGGTCCCGGTCCGCGCCGGGAAGAAGGGTCGGCGTCATCTCAACGACCGTGATCGCGCTGCCCAAGGCCTGGTAGACCGTTGCGAGTTCCATGCCGATGTATCCGCCGCCGACCACGAGAAGGCGCTTCGGGATACAGGGGAGGTCAAGGGCCGCGGTTGAGTCCCAGATCCCGGGAGCGGCCGGGGCAAAGGGCAGTCCGACCGGGAGCGACCCGGTGGCGAGGATCGCGGTATCAAATTCTATTTCGAGATGCCCGCCGTCGGGCTTAAAGACCGCGACGAGGCGCGGGGTGAGGAAAGACGCCCTGCCCTGGATGATCTCGACCTTGCGTTGCCGCGCGAGTTGGGCGAGCCCGCTCGTCAGCCGGGTCACGACACCCTGTTTAAAGGCGCGGATCTTGTCGAGGTCGATCTCTGGAGTGCCAAAGGCGACACCGAGGGCTGCGGCCTCGCGTGCGTCCGTGATGATCTTCGCGAGATGGAGGAGGGCCTTTGAAGGGATACAGCCGCGGTTGAGGCAGACCCCGCCGAGCGCCGGATCCTGGTCGATCAGGGTCACCGGGATCCCCGCGTCAGCTGCGGCAAAGGCAGCGGCGTATCCTCCGGGTCCGGCTCCGATGACGATTAGGCGTTGGCTCATCGTGATATCCTTTTGTCTCGTTTAATCTTTATTTAGGCGGGCGTGTTGTCTCATCGCATTATCAAATGGATGGGGAATATTTAATGCCGAAGGTGGGACTCGGCCGCCGCTAGGCAGCCTCGAACCCACCTGGCCTGAGGCCACACGCCCCTGAAACCTGCCTGCCGTTAGGCAGGCGTGCGTACATGTATGCGTGGCACCCTTTTCATATGAATTATTTAATGCCGAAGGTGGGACTCGAACCCACATGGCCTGAGGCCACACGCCCCTGAAACGTGCGTGTCTACCAATTTCACCACTTCGGCAATATATGTCAAAAGATCAAGAACCGTCCTGGTTCCTCGTGGTGGAATGGCACCTCTCTGGAAGAAGGAGAGAGGAAAGTGCCATAGCACCACTTCGGCAATATATGTCAAAAGATCAAGAACAGTCCTGGTTCCTCGTGGTGGAATGGCACCTCTCTGGAAGAAGGAGAGAGGAAAGTGCCATAGCACCACTTCGGCAATATATGTCAAAAGATCAAGAACCGTCTTGGTTCCTCGTGTCGCTAAAGCGTCACGAACGATTTTTATAACCCGCAGTATAGTTATAAAAGGAAGGGTTGTCAAGGAGCGATGCAGGTTGTGGCGGTGGGCGGGGAGAAAAGGGATTGCCGGGGCAGGAGCCGCCTGCTATAATCCGGGTTGCCATGTTTCTCAACACAATGATCACAACCTTTTCGGCGGCGATCCAGATCCTGGTCATGGGCGCGGCTGGGTTTGTCCTCGTGAGGCGGGGGTTTATGGACACGCATGTCCTTGACCGCCTGAACGCCCTTCTTGTGAAATTCCTGTTGCCATGTCTGATCTTTTTTCAGCTCACGACCCGGTTTGATTTTGAGCGCTTTCCGAACTGGTGGTTCTTTCCGCTCTTGTGTTTGACGCTCGTGGCCGGCGGCATGGCGGTCGCGCGGGTTGTCCTGATTTTTAACCGCGGGTGCGGGTGGCGGCGGCATTTTTTGGCCTTATCCGCGTTCTCGAACGGCGGCTATATTCCGCTTCTTATGATCACGGTCCTGTTCGCCCCGGCGGATCAGGAGACGCTCTTTGTGTATTTGTTCCTCTTTATCATGGGATTTGATGCGAGCCTGTGGTCCCTGGGATCGTGGCTCGTCACGAGTCAGGAGATCAAGGGGATGTCGTTGAAGCGGGTCCTGACCCCGCCTTTTTTGACGACCCTGACGGCCCTCGTCGTGGTCTTTTTTGGGATCAATCGCTGGATCCCGGCGGTCCTGCTGAGGCCGATCGAGCTCTTCGGCGGCTGTGTCCTGCCGGTGGCGATGCTGGTGGTGGGCGGGTCTCTGGCGCGCCTGAGGATGGAGCACCTGTTGGTGCGTGACCTCGGGTGGCTCGTCATGGCGAAGCTCATCCTGCTCCCACTCATCGCCCTGGGCGTGGTCGAGGCCCTGCGCCTGGATTTTCTCCTCGGGTACTTTATTATCTTGCAGGCCTGCGTGCCGTCGGCGACGTCCCTGTCGCTGCTCGGGATGCTCTTTAATACGCAGAGGGATTTTATTAACAGCGGGATCTTGGTGACGCACCTCGTTAGCGTGGTCACGATGCCATTATTTTTGGCCTGGTATATATATTTGTACAGCCTGAGGTAAATCATGAAACCCGTCGCGACGAATCAAAAGGCGTTCCGGAATTTTTTCCTACTTGATACATGGGAATGCGGAATCGTGCTCACCGGTGCCGAGATCAAGTCGGTGCGGGCGGGGTTTGTCAATTTTAAAGGCAGTTATGCCCGGGTCGATGACGGGGAGATCAGATTGTATAACCTCTTTATCAATCCCTACAAAGAGGCTAGTTATCTGAATACCGAGCCGGACCGCCCGCGGAAACTTCTGCTGCACCGCCGGGAGATTACCCGGATCGACAACCGGATCCGCGAGCGGAGCGAGATCCTCGTGCCCACCAAACTGTATTTTACGAAGCGCGGTCTTCTTAAGGTCGAACTCGCTCTGGCCCGGGGCAAGAAGCTGTACGATAAACGCGCGGATATCAAGGACCGGGATGTCAAACGCGACCTTAAGCGCGCCGTGAAGGCCCGGGCGTAGGCCGGGGCCGTATTTGCATATTGCCGGACAATCGTTTATAATTGACGCGTATCCCATCTGCCGTGGGCAGATGGTCGTTCTTTTCTATGTGGGGGTGATGTGGTCTCGACTTGTATTGTGGCGGTCTGAGTGGCGCGCCGAGGATGCCTGGTTGGCCTCGTAAATCATCCGGGCAAAAAACAAATGGCGAAGACGTAATCGCTAAAGCCAACGAGATCGTTAACCCGATCTTCGCGGGCGCTCCAGTCTTAGCTTAAAACATTAGGCTAAGCCCTTTTTTGGGGACGGCCTGTGGCCCTAAAAAAGGACGCAAGCAGGATAGCGTTCCGCACTGCTCCGGCGCGGGAGGCGAAATTTCAGGAGCTGGCCTGTGTCAGACCCTGCTCATCGGGGATGCGCAGGTGAGAGGTAAAGATGCGCTACGCGCGTAGAGGCTCTTACTGGGCAATATGAGGACCCGGGTTCGATTCCCGGCACCTCCACCATTTTAACCATAATTCATTAAAATCTAATAATTTCAATAAGTTAGAAGAAGCCCTTGTAAGTGGGATATCCACTTGCAGGGGCTTTTTTTATGTGTGGAATGTTGAAAAATGTTGACGAGTGTTGATAAAACGTTGATAGATTTTCTCTCTTAGATAAGTTTGAAAATTAAAAGGAGGTTTAGTTTATGATAGATCAAGCAATCAAATATGGACAATTGGGGTGGAAGGTTTTTCCAGTGAATGGGAAAATTCCAGCAATAAAAGGCTGGCAGAACTTAGCCACAGATGATCCAGAAAAACTAAAAGAATTATTTAAGGTTTCGCATACTGGAATTGGGCTTGCAACCGGTAAAGTTTCTGGATGTACAGTTGTTGACATTGATAATAAAAAGGAGGGGAATGGGTTTAAAACGCTGGAAGATCAAGCTATTGATTTGGATTCAACGATTTGCTTCGAAACTCCGGGTGGTAATAAGGGTCTACAGTGTTTTGACCCCACCCCAATAATTAAAGCCATTTACGCGTAGAGTTTCCTGGGCTAAACT
>CAYVEC010000004.1:0-98661 GCA_964450385.1 uncultured Planctomycetales bacterium | reverse complement strand
TCCTCAATAACCTTCAGCTCAACCTCATGCGTCCCCATATCATGACCAGCAACATAGGAGACCCCTAAGAATCCTGCCAGGTAATTGCTCTGGGCCCATGTCTCATAAACAACATGGCGGTTGACAAGATTGTTTTTGGGCAAAATAACGGTCGCTCCCGGATAAAAATACGTTCCCATTAAATGGATCCGGGCGTTCATCTCAGCCGCGCCCTCAGCACAGAGACCAAGAAGACGCGCCTGGTCCTGGGCATATATTTTTGGATCAGAGGTCATATAGGCGATACCCCCGAACCATAAGGCGAACAGACCCGCATCATCGCCGGCATAAAGCATGGTCACCGCATCAAAATCTGGGCTGTATGTATAGGCCACCTGATACGGGGCCTGCCGGACCCCGACGGCCGACCACTCCTCTTGGCTCCAGGCATCCCCCCGAATCACAACGGTAACTGCGCACCGCTCCTTAAAGCTGATCGACGCCTTCCTACCGATGCTCGTTGCCACAATGACTGACCGGATCTCGGTCTTGACTGGAGGCAAATGGAACCGTTCAGCGAATTCAGAAACAGCCCCAAAGATCTCAGCGGAGAGTTCCGACGACCTAAAGAGCGCGCTCACGCGCCGCGCGCGTTTTGATATTTCAAAACATCTGAATTCATCATTGATCCCTGCGCGATAGGCATATCGTTTTTCAGACGTCATCCGTCGGCCCCTCTCAACCTGCCCGAGCACGTTGCGAATCCATCGGCGCATCCGGATCTGATCAACGATCAAATAGATGGACATCCCGAGAAGAAACCACACAACGCCGTTGACGAACCATCCCGATTTTGAAGCGCCGACCGAAATGAGACCGACCAATGACACGGCCTCGACAGCCGTAAACCGATGCCGGACAACACGACGTCCCGATGATCCGGATCTCTTCCCAGAAAGAACGCCCGACATCTTCAAAATAAGGAACGCGGCCCCCGCGGCCAGGCCCGCGGCCATCAGCAAGAACCAGGACAGCAGGTCTCCGGATCGGTTGGCATCAGCAGTCACACGATCAACAGAGACCGTCGGCGGATTATCCTTCAGAATGATTTCTTCCTTCTTAAATGATGGCACCTCCCCCTGACTCGACGGGAACAAGGCCTCCAAGCCCCCGCGGCTCTGAATATACTCTGCGGCAAGTAGGGCCTTCATCTCAAACATATGGGCAAAGGCACGTCCGCCGTTGTTTGACGCCTCACGGTTGTGCTGCATCCATGCCGCATATCCGAAACGCGACCAGTCAATCAAGGCCGCGATCTTGTCCCCCTCCTCGGCCTGGCGCCCCAACAGTCCTTTGACTTCTGCAAGGGACGACATGGACCCAAAAATTTCGCCGAGCCCGTACACATCAAAGAGCACTCCGGTCATCAAGACCCCAAAAAGATCAGCTCGGGCCTCGAGCTCTCTCAACGGTTGAGGAAGAGCTTCGCCGGGAGCCAGGACTCGGCGCGCCTCTTCAACAGATGGAGGAAGGATCATCGCGCGGAGTTCTGAAACCGTCATGGCCTCAACCTCGTTGAACGAGGCCTTGCCGCAAACGCGCACGAGCGCCTCCCGAACGGCTTCATACCGGGGATTAACCTGAGAACGGCGCCGTTCATAACGCCTTAAGACAGGGTTATACTCATGATGACCCATCACCCGTTTGATCTGATCCTCGGCGGTACCCGCAACGATCCCGAACAAGCCGCGCGCCTCACGGCGGCCGTCGGTCCGTTCCGAGACAAACGACGATTCCACCGCGGCGGTGAGCAGGAGATAGTACAACTTCTGCTGTTCAGCTCCGGTCGAAGACGGCCAGAGGACCTTCATTCCGGCCAACGCGGCAGTGTTCGCCCGCTCAGCGCGCATCTTCTGCGCTTCGGTAAGCGGACGATACCCAGCCGGATAGCGGGTATGCGGATAAATCTCAAGATAGACCCAGACATCTTCCGGCGGTCGTTCGACGCCGTTCGCGAGCTCACCATCCTCAAAACGCATGAACTGAAACTTCCAGATCCGCCCTTCATCATGGAGCCTCTGCGCCTGGGCCAAAAGAATGGAGCGGTCCGCCTTCGGGCACCAAACATAGACGGCCCGTCCGAAGAGGCCCGCCTCCCACGGCTTAAACGGATGATCATACTTGATCACGAGGCGGTGATTATTCTCACGAAGTTGAATTTCCTCAAGTACCGCCTTCAGCCGATCGTCAACAAACGGAATCTCCTCCCGGTTCTTCCCCTCACGGCTTACATCGATCGCTGAACAAAACGCCGCACTTGCATAATTGATCTGGCCATACACCTCGACGTACATGTACGCGCGGACCTCGATCCGTGACGGGTCGTCATATAAAGGAAGCCCGAACACCGGTAAAAATTCGACCCGCTTCCAGAACTGCGACCTCAGGATATATTCCAACCGACCGGCATCTACGTTTTGAGTCGTCCTCGTCCAATCGATATAGACGGCGTTCTTTTTATCAACACCAATGGGCAACGGGATCCGTTGCTCCAAATGGATCGAGACCGGGCTGATTTCCTCTTTCAGCAACCCAAGGTTCGCGAGCAGTTGCGGATGCGGAGTCGGCGAATAGAATTCCTTAGTAAAAAATCCTGTCTGACGGATCGGATCTCCATAATCTCCCTTAGCCTGGGCAAAACCCGCCACGCTACAGCAGAGCGCCACGGCAATAAGGACACGGCACACAGCCGCCCTCATCCAGGCGATCATCCCCTGATCACCGACAGACCCCGGGCGCCGAGCAGGCGCACCCCGCCCGTCATGATACAGAATCCCGACACGTTTTCCGCTATCATCAGCATCCGAATCTGAATCAATCGCAGACCTCGCCGTGTCGTTCAACCCGCTCGAAGTAAAATTCCTCCGCGCCGCGCGCATCGCGCGCGCCAATTCAAAGCGGTGCCCGATCGGGTCTGCCCGCCTGTTGCCTAAGGCGCTGCACCGTTCGGATGCACTAGCCCGGCCGCGGACATACGCAAGCACCTTGCCACGGGAACTCTCGTGCCCGCGGCCGGACCCGGAAGATGGAGTCCCGCGCTGGGACCCCAATTGAAAATTCATCATGAACGGCACCGACGGAAGCGCCGGACCGGTGCCCATCGGCACGTCGTGCGCCCCTGACCCCTGTGCCGGAAGCCGAGGATCGATCCTCTGCATGATCGCAGCCGGCACCATGATCTCAAGATCAGGGACAAGCTCGTTGGCCGGATCGCGGTCGATAAAGGCCTCGATCGCCGCCGCCCTTGTAAGGAGCCGGCTCCAGACCTCGTGATAGGCCGCGGGATCTGTCTCAACAGCCGTCCTGAATTCCGCCCACTCGGGATTCACTTCGGCATTCAGGAAACGCTCGATATACCGCGCCTCATAATCGTCGCGCGTCAGCATCGCCTGATCACGCACGCCGTCAGCCATCGTGAGTTTTCCCTCAAAATATTGACGCCACGTCGCGTTCCGTGGGTCCTGCGCGTCCGACCGGCTGACCCGAACCACAGATCCGACGGAATGACTTATATCCTCAGATGATACCGCCGCCTCTTTTTTGCGTGTCTGCTCCTCAAGGATCGCATCCGTGCGGCCAGAAGTCATGAGCCGAACCTTAATCCAGCGAACTGTATCGAGGATCCGCCGGATCATCGCTCCAGGTAAACCGCCGCGATTGCTGATCGCGTCACACGACGCTGGAACCGGGTTCCTTTCATTCGCCTTGGCATAAGATGAATGCATCAGCACATAGACCGACACGGCAAAGAACGGCCAGACGACCGCCGAGATCAGGGCATAAGCCGCGGCCCCATATTGATGAAGCCACGCGCGCACCTCAGCCGGATTAGAAACAATTTGAGCGGCCCCAAGGGTCAAAACGCCGCTCACGGCGGCCGCAGCGGCCAGGCTCATCGCCGCGCTGCCTGCCGGATGAGCCAGCCGCTCGAGCACGCGTTTCTGAGCCCCCGTGTTATCATCGGCAGCGACCCGCATGAACGCATAGACCAGAGAGAAGACCCAGACCGCAGGAAGATACGACAGGCTGAATATCGTTTGATACAATCCCATCAGCGCTCCATAAAGATAGCGCCTCTCGGCGACCATCTTTTGTCCCTCGGTCAACCACCGGGACATGTGGAGCCCCTTCCAAAGGGCATCCGGCAATTCAGAACCGGCGCGCTGCCGCTCGCTCTCACGATCAAACTCATGCCCGATCGCCCGGCGAACGATAAGATACCGCATCAGGGACGGGAACCGATGCCCCCATGCCGGAAGAAGGATCACGACCGCCCGGGCCCCATCAGCAGCGGCCGTTTCCTTGCCGCCGACCGCAACCGTTTGATAGCGCTCAACAATCTTAAAGGAGTGAATGGAATCGATCGCATGATCAAGGACATGATCACCATGAAGACGGGCCTGTGTTCTGATCTCATCAAGGATCTTTGCAGCCGCGGCCAGGGTCTTTTCGGCGTCATGCCGACACGTAGGATCAACCGCCGCGCGTGCGCGCGTCCACCACGATGCCGCAAACCCGGCCATCTCAGACACGCTGCCGATCATCCCCAGCCCCAGAACAGCCAACGACCCGAACACCACAACCCCGAGATCAGCATATCCGGCACCGACCCGGACCCTCTGGACGACCCCAGCCCACTGTATCGGATCATAAAAAGCGCTCACGGTGGACGCGATGAGCGCCGCCACAGCCAATCCGACGGCCGCGCCGACGGATACAGACCCGCTGTCCGAAGAAACCGCGGCCTCCTGAGACAGGGCGAGTCTCAAAACCCTGTTAAGGCCTCGCCGGAACGGGGTCAAAAGGGCCTCATACGCGGCAAAGTCCGCGAGCGACAAGATCCCGCTCCCGCACCCTTCAACGGCCGCCCCCTCGTTAACAACCGGCGCCGCACCGATCCCCATGCGATTTTCGCTATACGACGGGACCTCCTCCATATACCGCTCACTGATCATCGCCGAGTCAGACGGCTTAAGCCCCTGACCTTTATCATCTTGTCCGTCTCGAGATCCCTGATCAACGGCATCAGCAATCGATCCCAGCAATTTCGAATACTCTTTACGAGACTGAATCTTTCTTGGAACCTCCCCGCCGATATAGATATGATGAAGCATCCGGATCAAAACCAAGACATGATACGCGGGGGTATAAAAACTCTGCTCGATCCCGTCAATCAGCCGGAGGACCTCATCGCGGCCCATCGTGTTGATTGTTCGTCCGCGCAGATCCATTCCCGCCACGATGGAAAAGGCGCCGAGATCCATATCAGCGTTATACGTTACGCGCAACGGTTGAACGCGGCCTTCGGCAGCTGCGGCCCATCTCCCTACGACCCGGTTCCAGACCTTTGTAACCGCCCGCCACTTCACGTCCCGGATCGGAATCCGCTGAGACGGGGTCTCAGGGAACTTATATTTCTTAATCCCGCTCTGGAGATACTCACGGATCTCTTGGACCTGCTCCGCCGTTAAGCTGCCATAAGGATTATCGGCGATCTCTTCAAGGAGCTGCTGCCCCTGGTCGCGTTTTTCCTCTAAATGAGACCGGTCAGCCGTGCGCACAAAAATATCAATAATACCGTCAAATAAATATCGTTTGTTATAAGCGCCCGCGCGAATGATCAACAGGGTCCGTCCAAACGCACTATCCGAATTCATCCTACATTCGACATGCCGTCTCTCTAATGTGACATTGTACCGCTCCTCCATGGTCTTCAAGAAAACCAGCGTCTCATCGTCGATCGGCTCCTGATCCACAAGAAGGCTCTCGACCACCTCAACGACCACGTCGCCTCTAAGATCCCGGATCTTAATGTCCTTCGCCGTTCCGATGGGAAGATGGGACCCGAGCGCCCCTGACAGCATGTCCCCATTGGCCTGAACCTTTTGCCACCGCGATTCAACATCAGACCAATCGCTCAAATTCGGCCGGCGCCTGGCTAGTCCATCAGGCTCCGGAGTCCAATAAAACGCATGCGCCAGCCGGCTTGAGGGATGAACATCCTCAAGACCGGACGTTATGGACCCCACATCAACGGACATGATCCGCCAATCGATTGAACAGAAATTGTAAAGAGTCGGGTCGTCAATCGTAATTAAGCCGCCGAGCCGATAATTCAACCTCATCGACTTGGTGATCGCATACCGGAGGACCAATTCCTTCCCTTTGATCGTCAAGCGAGGCGACGACATGATCTGATCAAGATTCCGGCCAGCATACTCAAAACTAACCACCGGGATCGTTTGAACGTCACTATCACAGACCTCCTCCATGGTGAATCCAGGAACCACATCGCCCGAATGACATCTCTGAGCCGCCCCGATCGCGGCGATCAGATCAGGCTCATGCTGGCCGACCCACCGCTGAAGCCGAAGTTCGTCTCGCTGAAACGCCTTAAGGGGCGCGCCATCTTCATTCGCCTGGTTGTACATCGATACAACAAATTCAACCGGCATGCCGATGCCGGTCCCCTCGTTAGGGATCAGCGCCACATAATAGACCTGTTTGCTGAACCCTGAGCCCGCATAAAATAGATAGGCCTTTTTGACATCCCGCAGAGGATTCAGATGACAAATGCGCTCACGCCGCTCACGGCTCACCATATATTTATGCGCAATATTTCTGACCGTCGATACTATAAATTTTTGATCTGTGAGCAGCTTCATGAACCCGGCCCGGCGGTTCCTATCAACATCCGCACTAAAGACGAATTCGATGCCGCTCTTGGGGTCGGTCACTGTGGCAGACCGGAGCCAGCAGTGAAGAGACATCGCATACCAGCGCTTCACCATCATAAAATAATCAAAGGTGAAGTGCTCCAGTTGTTTCAAATATCGTTTCGGATAGCCTCGTCGATGCTTGACGGCCTCACAAATAAAGGTCTTGATTTGATCAAGCCAGGCCGGACGGGATTCGCTCCGGATTTCGAAAAAGTTCTTTGATGATAATAATCGGTAATACACGCCGTCCGGATCAATGCGCGCGAGCACCGGGTCGTCCGAATCAAGGCAAACGATCATGATCGACCGGCGATGATCAGGATAGGTCATGACGCGGGCCGCATCGCGATAGATCAGGATCGCCTCTTGTTTAGCCTCGGATAGCGTGATCCCCCAGTCTTTAATAAAGTCATCGATCAATATCCGGTCAAAAAGATGAGCCATCTGGAAACAGAGAAGATCAAAAAGCTCGGCCTCATAGGACCGGCTTTCAAAAAGGGCATTGTTCAAAACGATCAAGAAACGATCATCCTTTTGAAAAAGAGAGGCGGCCTTGGACGTATTTTGACGAACCGCCACGCCGATCTTTTTCTGACCAAGCCGCTCTAAGAGCGACTCTTCAAAACCCTGATTTTCCCGGATCATACCGAGCGCCCTGTTGATCATCCCGCACACCGGACAATCATTCTCATCGCTGATCATAAAGCTCGGAAGGAGCGGCATGACGCGCTCGCCGAGCGCCCCCCACCCCTCAGGCCCCTTGGCCACGACCTGGATGCCGCTCTCGAACTTCTTCCCGGACAGGCAGGGGAGCCAGTCTTGATATGCCCCGCCTACATTCTCCGATGAGCCGTCTGATGAAAGCGCCGCGTGGTCCTCGCCCCCATGATCAAGCGCGACCGATCCCTCCTCTCTCTCAAATAAACGGCCCTGATCGTCAACCCTCTCCGCTAAACTCCCTCGAGAAGGGAAGGTCATCACCGCATCCTCAAAAGCCTCCTCCTCTCCGAGGCCAGAAAGTCTTGTTTGTCGAGACCGCGGCTCCCCCAGATGCCTTGTCACTACACCATATTTATCCTCGCCGCCTAACGGATGCTCGGCCTGAGGAAGAAGCCCGGCCCTTTCTCTGGCCCAGCGGTAAACCTGAATATATTTTTTCACTGGCCCTCGCCAACTATAATCATCAGCAACCGTATTCGCTGTGACCCTGGCCCAATGTTCCGGATGATGAAATGTATGAATGCTTCTGTTCAAGGCATCATACAGGTCCTGCTCTGTCATCTGGTGAAAGACCCATCCATTCCCCCGACCGCTCAACCATTCATACTCACGGAAATTATCCGCGAGCCCTCCGGTCTTACGAACAACACCCGGGACTCGATTGATCAGCGCAACGATCGGCCTAGTTCCAAAAGGCTCAAATTCGGAAGGATAGATATGAATATCAATGCCCTGAAAGATCCCCTTCTGAACCTCCGTGGTATATTTGCTCAAATACGCGACGTTTTTGGGCCAACGCCGCTGAAGAGCCTCAAGCTGAGCTCTGACGTCGGCGCCGTAGGGATCTCCCTTGGCCGGCTTCCCAAGATAAATAAACTGGATGCCACCTTGAGTCTCTCTTAATATCCTCTCGATCGCACCAACGACAAATCGCACTCCCTTCTGTTTGTCAACCCGCGCGACCATCCCGAACAATGGTATCGAAGCATCAATGGCAAAATGGTGTTCAGCCTGGACCTTGGCTTTTTTCACCGGCTTCTCTTCTGCGCCGACCGGTTGCCAGATCGGGTAATAAATCCCGTTACCGATACCGAGAAGATCCGCGATCCGTGAACCATAATCATGCTGAAGCCCGAACCCACCAGCCGGAGTCATCATCTCATCACGATTGGTCACAGAGACCGCATTGATCTTATGCGCATGCCGGATCGCGCCGCGAAACAATGAAAAGAACCTCCCATCCTCGGGCTGAACCATCCCAAACCAATGGTCTCCGCTAATGCCGAGCTCTGAAAAACGATCCCCCGGATTCCAGTCTGCCTTGTGTTTAGGATTGTGAATTGTAAAAAGAGTTGCCGTATTCCTAAAAATCGGATGATTCTGATACTTCACAGCCCTAAACACCGGCACTAACGCCGTCGCCCAATCATGGGCATGTAAAATCTCAGGGGCCTGCATCTTCCCTGCCTGAACGAGCGCCTCAATGGCCTTAAAGGCCCCTTCCGACAAGCCAACGGCGAAATTCAATTTATCACCCGCATAAATCTCTCTGAACCAATCCTGCTCCTCAAGAAAATAATATGTCACACGACCATTCTTCGCCGTCCAGATCCGCGTCAGAAGGTCCTGATGCTGAACCCTGACCACGCAATGAACGCCAGTATCGGTCAGCCGCTGCTGATCAATGCTGTCATACTTATACATGAACACAGACACATCCATCCCGAAATTGCTCAACGCTGTCGCTAGTTCACCACAGACGTCTCCCAACCCACCGGTTTTCACAAAAGGCTCTGCTTCGGATGTAATAAGAGCGACCCTTGTAACGCCATTGGAGCCCATCTCGTTCATGACCCTAAAGGCCATATCTTCCGCATACATCACGCCGGGATTATCGGCACGATGGGCCTGGATCTGGCGGACGATCCTAGTCAACGAGGAGGTGATTCCCTTATCTGATAGGACATCCTTCATCCCGGCAAAATATTCAGGATGAGCGTTGATCTCACGCAATATGACATCGACAGGTACAAACTCAACCCCCGAGATCTCATCGGTATTCAAAACAAGCGCGGCGGCTTGCGGCATAATATAGACGAACACATTCGAGAAGGTGTTCTCAATGATCCCCTGACCCAAAAATTCACGATGGATCTTCACCCCCGGGGCCGTGCTGATCGGGATCATGTCCTTTTCATCAGCCAAAAGTCCCAGCTCCTTCCGAAGCAGCGCGACCGCTCCTTGCCGCGGCATTTCCCCAACCCCCATATGTCCGCTGGCCGAGGCCTCTTTAAGCGAAGGATACATGGCCTTATCCGCACTCCTGGTCTGAATGAGCACCTCTCCTCGGGTATTGATCACAAAGACATATACATCGCTGTGCCACTCCCCATCCGCGTGGACCTGCGCACGCGGCATGACCCATCCGACCTTCTTGCCTTTTTCGTTCAAGACATCAATATATTGCTCACCCCGCACTCCAGAAAATCCCAGGATCTCAAAATCTTCATTCAATCGCTCAATCACATATCGAGAAAGCTCGCCTGCAAAGGCGAAGGTCGAGATTCCACGCTGGGCCTCATCGCTTTCGCGAAGCCGATCGATCACGCGTTGAATCGATTGGTCAGCGGCCCCCTCAAGATGCCGTGTCGCTATATAGCTAAAATTCTCAATACCCAATGCACGGAAAACCGACTCAACAAATTTCTTCTCCGAACACTGTTCAACGCCATCATGCCCCAAAAGGCTGTCCATCAGATCCGCCTTGATCCCCTGATGGCTCATCACAGCCTGCCGGGAATGGCGACGTCTGAAAATAATGACCTTATTGCAAATACCCCCGGACTTTTTATGGGCCGCGATTTTTTCCATCTTTCGCTGATACCGCATAGGATAGAGATCCGCTACCGCCACGCCGTGTTCTTTTAAAACGATATATAAGGAAGCGTCCCAAAGCGCGACTCGTTTTTCTTCTTCCCGCTGACGCCCCCCTTCCCTATGACCGAACTCGTGGAATAACCGTATCGCCACAGCCAACGCGGCCTCTGAAGGCAGCCGATCAAGAAACGACTGGCTAAAAATAATCTGGTTTTTATAGCGCGCGGCGTCGACGGGCAACGCTGATGAGACTCGCACGATCAAGCCATTCTGATGATTCTCTCTAGCAAGAAGCTCCTTAAAATATTGGCGGAGGCTGTCATCCTGCGACAGGGCGATCCATGATTCAAGCTGAGACAAGGCGCTATTAAGCAGGTCCGCAAAATCCCGCGCCGCCGGCGTTCTCGCCTCGAACCTGATCGGCATTGTCTCCCCCTGCAAGACGTCAACATCCCGATCATGCCGGAAGGACCCGCTCAACTCCTCATAATGAAGGGGCTTCCCTCGCTGTCCACCGAAAGATCGCGTCGCCCTGTCTTGACCGGCGAGCATCCCCGCGTCCGCATCTAAATCGATTACGCTGACCACAGGCAAGATCAAGCGGTCGATCACCAACATTGCCCCTTCCGGACCAGCAACTGGCCAAGCCTCAGAATTTTCAGGAAGCGTCTTGGGATCCCCGACATAAATATTGACCTTTGTTCCCCGAGAAATTGTTTCCCTCATGAATGCATGATCATTATTTGAATCTCCCAGTGTAAAAACAAGGGGATCAGCAAATCCCGGCTCGCTCATGATCGCATGAAACGTCATCAGTTTATTACAAATCCCGACGTCCAGATAGGTTGACCCATGCATCAAAAGCGGCATCTGAAGTCCGCCCGTCTTCCCAATATACGAAAGAAATCTCTGATAAACATCATCCATAAAGACGCTATTGATCCAACGATCTTCGGCCTTTTCATCGCGTGACGCCTTCAACTCAAGCGTAACTTTTCTATCATCCCCGTTATCGATCCGGACCGTCCCAAGAACTGCGTGATTATGCATTACAAAACGCCTAAAAACACCGCGAACGTCCTCGATCGTTTCCGAGCGCAGCACCTCTTGACGGAAAACATCCACCACCAATATTGGTTCGACGTTTTTCGCTGCATCCATAAACGCAAGAGCCTGAGCTAGTGCCGCGCGCTTCAACTCCTCTGGTCTATACTTATTCTGAATAAATCTGAGCTCCCGCGTCCCAAGATTATTCCATGCTAAATGTCCACTGCCACTTGAAAAATAATAACGAAAATATTTTAAATAACCTGCGAGGCCTTTTTCCCGCGCCTTCTCTTCAACAGGCCCCACAAGATTCTTAAGGCCAAAGTCAAGAATCGCACCGGTCAAGACCATAAAATGAGCCTTGTGGCGCAACAGCTCAACAATGCGCCATACTATCTCAGGATCAGCCGCCTCACTCGTCGGAGTCAGTGTCCCGTCCTTATCCGCGATAATAACAACCGAAGAATATGCCCCTCCTCGATGGCCCCCCTCTATCCGCATTTTGAGTTTCCGGATCAAGTCCCTCTGTAGAATCCGTGATGACAGCACCCGTGACTTGATTTTCTTTTCCACCGGCATCTGGCCCTGATTATGTCGCGCCCTCTTCGGCGATACTGTCTCCTCGCTCAATGGATCATGGCCCGGCAGCAGACGAGCCGCATCAGATGGGTCTATCCTCGTCTCTCGTTCATCGATCATCGACTTAAAAATATTTTGTGGAGTTCCAGGCACCGCGGCCAATTCTGCAAAATTCTCGAAAAATAAGAATCCTATTGCATACGGACTAGTCTTTGTCACCCCATGGAAATCCTTTAACACCGCTCGCAGGCCCACAAATAATTGATCAATCGGAACTGGCTCGACCTCTGATGCCTGCAACCGTATAGATAATTTTTCCTGTTCCGTAATCATATAAATATAAAACGTCGCAAGCTCCCGATCAAAAGAGTCCGTTTTTGTGCTGTCGTTGATAACAAAAACTCCCTCAGGCGTGATCCGCACCAATCGAGATTGATCGATCTTCAATCCTGTTTGTTCAGAATCAAAAAGCTCTTCTTCTAATTCACGTGCGGCAGCCTCATCTGAATCCAGGGTTATCCCCTGATGACCACCAGCAGAAACATCTTTAGCCAATGGCCGTGATCGTTTGTTGCGAGAACGTGTCTGAATAGCTATGCGGCCATTCGCATCAAGGGCCAAAACACCAACCGTCCGATGCCATGTCCCGTCATGATGACAAAGCTCCCGCGGACGGATCTCTCCAGTGTACCGGCCGGTCTCATCTGTGACCCGGAGATACTCGACCCCGTCAGAATGCGCGTCATCCTTAAAGGTCGTCATCTGCTCGAGGCTCTTGTCCTGACCGATCTTTTCCTTCAACTCACGCTGCCACCCGATCAAGGCCCCGCGGGCCCTTTCGATGTCGCCGCCGAAGAACGACATCATCTCCGCGATATCCTTACCAACACCCATGCCCCACCTTCGTCCGATCATTTCAGGAAAAACAATAGACTTAATGATCTCCTTCGTGCCTGCGGGTCCTTCTGCTCTCCAGATCGTGACATTCTTTAATCGTTCCTCGGATCCGCTCTGCGGCGCCCGAACAAGGAAGGCCTTCTTTCGGCCATAAGATACCGGATCATTCAAAAACTCGTAGTCATTGGCCCCATCTCCAAAGGCATAGACCGGAGACCTCCGGAAGGCCGGCTCGTCCATGATCCTGCGGAACGTTTCTTTCTTGTTGCGCTGGTTGAAATCAATGAACGTCGCGCCATAATGATGGACCGGCACCGTAACCCCACGCTCCGTGAGGCGCGACAATGCGCGCTCATACACAACCCTCACAAAATCATCTCGACGCCATGCCGGCCGGGCAAGCCGGTGCTGTGAGGCCTTTAATTCGAGAATGACCATGCGATCATCGCCATTATCGATCCGGACAAAACCGGTCGTCTCAATATTCCTTTCAATGAATTCCCCGAAGACCTGCTGCGCTTCCGTGATCGACCGCACGGCGTCAATCCGAGAGCGATACGGCTCAAGAATGATCTCGCCGCCGGCCCTCTCCCCAACGCCATCCATAAACGAGGACGCCAAACTCACGGCCATGATACAAAGCTCATCGTCAGAGAACCTCTGCTCAATATAACGGATCGCGCGCCGGCCTTCCTGATCCCATGTCATCCATCCATTGCCGCTGATAAAGTAATACCGGATGTTCGGCAGACGATCTGCCAGGCCACGGCGCCGGGCCTCGGCCTCGATCGGGTCGATCACCGTCGCAAGCCCATGTTCAAAAATAGCACCGGTCAGGATCATCACGTGCATATTCAAACCGAGCAGCACCATCAACTGCTGCAGCATCTCCGGATCGATCGCCTCGCTGGCCTCTACGATCGTACCATCTTTATCACTGATGAAGATTCCAGGAGCCTCAAGACGCTGGCGCACCTCGTTCTCAAACGCTTCCCCAAGGAGCCGGACGACCTCAGACCCCGGCTGAAGGAAATTCTTAACTGTCGCATAGTCGCCCGGCAGTTGCTGAACGCGCCACACTTCGTCAGCAAACGGCCGGCTTTCCAGGCTGTCGACCTCTTCCCTGCTAAAACGCAGGTCCTGCGATGTTATGCCGTCAGGAAGCACGTAGGCAAAAACCGTTGTCATGCCTCTGTTGTGGAGCTCATTTCCATCCCTATCCACCATATCAAAAACATCAAGATACTGATTCTCTCGGCCGATTAAAATAAGGTCCTGTGGCTCGATCTCAAGCCCTAATTCCTCATTCGCCTCCTTGGCCGCCGCTTTTCGATAATCAAGCTCAAGAGCGGTATGGCCACAGGCCGCGCCATCAAGCCTGAAAGGATCCGTCTGCCGATTCTTGGATCGACGCTGAAGAATAACATTCCCTTCTTTGTCAAAAAGCATCACATAAACAGACGCGTGCCAGTCTCCGTCTCGATGAACAAGGTGACGCGGCTTGATCTGTCCGGTCCTTGTCCCATCAGCATTAAGAACATAAAAATATTCCGTGGCCCCTTTCTGGTCTTCCGCGATCTTCACGTTTAACAATTGTTCGATCGAGACGTCCTTATTTAAACGGCTCTTAAATCCCTCTTGCCAAGAAATGAGCGCCTTCCTAGTCGCGTCCCTGTCGCCTGTGAAATATGTCTCGGCCATCTCGATGAATCGCGAATCCTGCTCAAACGCATCGCCCGTCATCCCATAATCAGCCCCAACAAAGGACTGTCCGCCAAAACACTTTAATGGATTGTCCTCCTCAATACCTGGAATTAAAATGACGATCGTTGAAGCGTCTTCATGGCTATTAATATTTTCTGAGTCATTTCGAATCCTCATGTGTGTAATTTTTTCGCGCGACTCGCGATTGTTAATCACCAACTGTTCACCGCCGCGCAGCGTCTTAACATCTACCGGTGTTAAACTTCCTGAGGTAAAGAGCTCTATCTGACACACGAGGCGTTTCGGATCTACGGGAGCGTTCCCTTTTGCAGGATCAACAAACATCCAATGCTCGGGCACAACCTTCGGCCACGGCTGAAGAGCGACGATATAAACTCCATCTCCAATCGGCTTGCCAAAATAACGTGCCATATCGAAAGTCATTGTCTGCTGGCCCGGTCTGACCGTAATCAGCGTCTCCCGCAGCGCCACCCTTTCGACTGAAATCGGGTTGTATCGCCCGCGCGCATCATAAGCAAAGTATATTTCTCCGTTAGGATCGGTCGCTACTTTTGACGTGACCTCTGTCAGGACCTGTTCAAAAACCTCGCCCCAGTCGTGCCGTGATTCTGTCCTCGGCGGAAGACTTTCAACGCTCGCCTGCGTCCCCGGAGTCCCGACAATCTTATACAACTGCAAAAAGAGGTCCTTCATGGTGCAGTCAGCACTAGGCACCGAACCGCTGGAGTTCTTAATATAATGAGAGACCTCTGGCGGAATATAACTAATATGGGCGAACTTTAATGAGAATCCGTGTTTGGCCTCAAGCTCCGGCAATCTTTTGGCAACATGTGCCGATATATACTCTATGGCCCTTGAAAATTCCATTTTTTCTAAATCACTTAACCGCTCGCATGCCTTCATTACAGCAACAAAGTCTTTGTGAGGTTTCTCTGACGCAACTTCCGTCAAAAACTTGGCCGCTGCCAGTCCGGAACCAAAGCGTTCGATCACATCAGCGGCCAAGGCTGCCGTAATCGCTCTATAAAGCGCGCCCCCCTGGGCCTCGCCTTTTAAGATGCCGGCCTTTTCTTGTAACTCAAGGATCACATCCTGCATGATCCTGGCATAGTTCACAACAAAGGTATCATCCGAAAGAGAAAGGGTGCGCTCGACATTAGGATGCGTGTGCGGCCGCTGTCGGCCTCCGATATTATTCTCCGCCCGTGTCATCCCGAATCCAAGAGCCTGGCTCCAATTCATCGCGAAATTCAAATATTGACGAATCGTCCCATCGCCATTTCCGCGGAAATTGAGAAGATTAATATGCCGCCAGGGGACCACGCTGACCTGCTGCGTCCCGGTCAAATAAAACAGATTCTCGGCAGCAACAATATTAGCGCGGATGTTTAACTGGCTCATATAATCCTGCAAGAATGTATACGGCCGCGCAGCCGGCAACTGTATTTGGAACGCCGGCATTAAACTGCCCCGTACATAATCAACCCGCCCCCGAACCCTGTCCCTCAGAGCCTCGTCATTTGCCAAATCATAGGCCCCATGAACGGATCGAGTATTTTTAACATAATCCACCAACGCCTCATTCTCGACCCTTTCAAGCTCATCGATCTTATCCCTCAACTGAAGCAAAAGCTCCGGCTTAGCCTTCATCATCCGCGAAAGCTTGATAATGGTCCGTATGTATCCCCCCTCATAAGGAATGGTCTCTCGCCGCACGCACTCTAAGATGTTGACAAAGGTGACTCGTGCCGCCTCTCCCATCTCTTCATACACGGCGGGATATTTGGTCCTGAACTCTTGAACAAAAGCCCCTACCTCTTTCTCCGGTAATTCTTCAATCGCATTCATCTCTGTTAGGGCCGATTTCACCGCTTTATAAAGCGGCTGAGCCTGATCCCTCAGGTCGCTATTCGTCTTGGCTAATTCCCTAAATGTCCGATTGATAAATCCCGTGCCGTTCGGAAATTCTTGCATATAATACGCACTAATCCCTGCGGTAGCCCCAATCCGTTCATAGAGCTCGAACAGCTTGAGGTCCCAGATGACCATTTCGAACTCTTCCCGGACCTGACCATATAAATTCGTTTTGTCGTTATTGTGCCCGATCTCATGGAACAGGCGCTGGGCCAGAATATACTGAACGGGTTTAGAATGATCCGCATGCCCGCTCAATAATTGATCGATAAAGTCCACATTAAAAATAAACTCAACCCGGTGGGCATTCTTATTAAAATAACGCGCCGAATCGCGACGCAATTCCCTGCTAAAGCGAACGATGTTCTGAGGCTTATCGGCTGGCGGGCTCTTGTTCTGCGGATGAGCCAATAATCCGCTATAATGCACCTTCAGCTCTTCCGCCCCTATTGTTGAAACGGTCTCCTCTAATAAGACAAACGCCTCATTAAATAACGCCGCGATCTCCTGAACTCGTTTTTCGCGAACAGGGTTTCGCCTCTCTTTAAGGACCGGCACCGTTACCTTGATCGGGCCTTTTTGATCGACCCGAACACCAAGCGTGATATCATCCTCAAATGTCCCGGCCAAGTCTGAATATGTTTGCATCTGGACAGAGCTCGATCCAAAGCCTTTCAGCCCATCATCTCTTCTTGCATCGTCAGCGGCCAGCATGCCTTCATCTTTATTGGGCCCATTATTAGATGATCGATACTCGCGCTCTGCGTTGTGCCACCCTTCATTCTCCCTACCCGCAACAAGACGTTTTGCCGCATCAAATACTTGTGCAGGGACCGGCTCCTTTACAATAATATTTTCATCATGTTGGCCCGCATAATTTAAAATCCTTTCAACCTCGCGGACTGCTCTTTGGCGCCAATACTCTAATTGCTCTGGATCTCGTATTTGATGGAGATCGAATTCATCGGCTCCATCGCTGCCATCAAATAAATGACCAGCCCAGCTTGTCACGGTCCCTTGCCAATTCGGGAAAAATTTCGGAAAGTTCTTTTGAAACGTCAATCTGCCTCGACGCTGATTATATCCCTGCTGGATCAGAACAATATCTCGCGGGCTAATGTTGTTTACCTTTAATGACGTGGCGCCAAATTCAATATTCTCAAGCGAAGACGTCGATTGGCACTCCATGACCATGTTCTCTTCCGGAACCCCTTCTGCTGCTAAAACGGCGTAATAGAGCATCGCCTCAGGAACAAATGTATGGGGACGAGTCTCTCTATTAAGCAGGTCATCTAAAACCGCCTCCTCGATCGTTGTGTTTCTTAATCGAGAGAGGCACTGATATCCTTTGAGTCCCACAATAATATCCCATCGATATCGCTCATTAGAATGGTCTTTGGCCGAACCCGCACCGCGGGAAATGCCAAAACGCTCTTTCATTATGTTCCAGAATAATTCCTCGTCTGTGGACCTCATTTTATCCAGGGCATCCAAGGCCTGATCAAGATATTGAGCCGCCTTTGCAAAAAGAGGTCTTCCCGCAAGGAACCACTCCGGCGTCTGCATATTATTCTTCCCTGTACCGCCCGTAATAAGGACTTTGGCCTCAGGGTGATGCTTTAAAATTTGGATCGCTGTCCCTGGGGTCCTGCGATTCGGTGAGCCCATAATCCACAAAAGATCAAATCCGTTTGGAATTGTTTGTCGTTCCGCACTCCAAGAAAGAACCGTCACTATATCCTCAACGAGCGCCTGATCCCCTTCTGATATCATCCCCTGATCTGTCTCCGCCTCCCCTGCCCCACCGACGGTGATCCCTGCCGCGGTTCTGACCAATCCCATAAAATGCTCAACGAGGGCCGACCCCTCTTCTCCCTGCCAGCGATCCGCATGAGCCTTAATATCACGCAGATCCGAGATGACGATCATCGCATCATAATCATGCCGACGCGCCATTTCTGTCACAGCCGTTCGGGCCCGCGCCTCCCGCTTTTTCTCTTCGATCGGGATCTCCCGGTTCCGCTCTTCTTGCCGCCGCCGCATCTCCTCATAAATCACCTCTTCCTCTGTCTTGCCCCCCTCGGCCTTCCGGCGTTCGATCTCCTCATCCGTTAACGGAGAAATAAAGATCGTAAACACGATCGCGGGATACCGCTCTTTGAGTTTTTGCGCTAATGCGACACACGTCTCGGCCACGCCGATCTTGTTCCCGGCGATCGCCGCATCGACATCTCGGATATCCAGGCCGTGTAGCTCTCCATTGAGCTCAATATCAATAAAGGTAGGCGTCCGTATCAAAACATCGCGAATGTGCTCGGGCGTCGTAAATTTATAATGAACACCATCGATCTCTCCGGCCCGGGGCAGTCGTGAATGATAGAGAACGACCCGTTCAAAAACCCCCGGATACCGCCTCGCGACCTGCTCCCAAAGCGGGCTCTTGCCGACAGCGGATGGGCCCGAATAAATAATGAGCTTTTTCCCGCCTCCTGACACAGCCGATGACCTCTGATCATCCTCGGCGCCGATCATCCCCGAATCCCTGCCATGTACGGCCTGGGCGACGAACCCGGACAGTTTTTCAAAACTCTCACCATCCGTGAACGCATTGACCAATGATTTTGTATACGCCTCAGGGGCGGCCAGGATCTGGGCCCTCAATTCTGCCATCGGCACCCAGAACGCAGCGGCGATCCCATCGGCGTAATCAATAACAATCCTCGCCTCTTCCTCCGGGTTCATGACATACACATATGCGGCATAGTGAGACCGGTTAATCGCGTGCCTGGCCCCGAACACTTTGTCCTTAAAGACGCCTAGCCGTTCCAGCCGCCGTTCATCAATCTGATCAACGCCGATCTCTTCACGTATCTCACGATGAACATTCTGATCATAGCTCTCGCCTAATTTGGTGTGCCCCCCTACTGACTCTGCAAAAAGACCAGGCTCAATATCCTTTTGATTCCCACGTTTTTGAATAAGCATTTCACCGCGATGATTCACCATGATGACACGGATATCACGGTGCCAATCGCCGTCATAATGGACCAGCCCGCGCGGCTTGACAGTTCCCGTCATGTTCCCGTTCTCATCCAAGAGCTCGAAATACTCCTGTTGAAGCATCTGCACAAGCGTTAAGCTCTTTCCTAATTTAAAATAATACTCAACCTGCCACCGGAACAACTGGGCAATAAGCTCTGCGCCTTGACCATGGAAATATCCAACCAGCTCTCGAGCCTCTTCCGTGGTCAGGAGGCTCTGTTGATCAACAAGGCTCTCCTCTGCCCACGCGAGCTCGCTATCGCTGAACGGCGAAATAAAAATACTCGTCAGCGCGTCGCCATACTTCTGGTGAAGGGATTCAAACCAGGCCAGCCCGCACTCAAGAATGACGATCTTCTTTCCGGCAAAGACTCGATCGAGCCCGGAGATGAACGTCTCACCCTCATGTCTCTCGCCAGACTGGGGATCAACATACCCATACTTGTCTTGGAAGCTCTCAACCGCCAAACCCTGTAATTGCCCATTCACTAACGCCGTGATCACCCCGCCCTCTTGCTCCAACGACTTTAATGGGCCTGGATTGCGATAATGATAATTCACGCCCATCTTTTCACCCTTGCGGATGTTCCGTGTATGGAAGAGAACAAATTTATCCACCATGTCACCATAAAGCTCTTTGAACCGATCCCAGACCGCGCCCTTCCCTCCGCCGGGCGGTCCGCTATAGATCGCGAATTTCGCGATCGTGTCATACTGGCTTAGATCGACGGCTCGGATCCGCTCGGCGAGCTCGTGGGCCGTTGTCGATGGTGTGTACGGAATCCCGACCGCATCCGCGATCTTTCGGAAAATAGTTACGGCGAATTGCTCCGTCAATCGCTCGATCATAGCCACATATTCTGCCTCGCTATGGGCCCACGTATTAACAAGGGCCTCCTGATATTCATGACGGCGGGCCACCTGGACCGAGGCCTCAATGATCCGATTAACAAATTCCTTCTGCGGGGTAGGCAGATAGAATTTCGAGATCGCCTCGTCTTTCTCCTGTTTGAGGGCGTTCTCTTTCGCCACCACCTCTGCCTCCTTGACCTCCCTGCTGTGAATGCGTTTTGCAATCTCTAGACCAATAAAGGCGGCCCTGCTTTTCTCCATATCATTCACCGCATCCTCGATCTCCCGATCGCTGAACGGCGAGATAAAAATGCTCGTCAATTCGTCATCGTACTGCTTATAAAGCGCTTCGAACCACGCCAGTCCGCATTCCAACACCACAATTTTATTTCCTTTAAAGACCCCTTCCAGCCCGAAGACGTCTGCCGTCCCGTCATATTGTTTTTTCGTTTGCGGATCAATGTATGAATATTGATCAGAAAAACTTTTGATCGCCATCCCTTGTTTTTGTCCATTAATTAAAGCGGTGATGATCTTTCCTTGGACGGCCAGATCATCAAGTGCCTGCTCATTACGATAATGATAATTCCTGCCCATCTGCTCGCCGTCGCGAATATTGCGCGTATGGAACAAGACAAACTTACTGATCATATCGCCATATAACTCTTCAAACCGATCCCATACTGCCCCCTTGCCGCCGCCAGGCGGACCGCTGTAAATCACAAATTTTGCGATCGTATCATATTGACTCAGATCGATCACGCGGATCCTGTCTGCCAGGTCCTTTGCCGATAAATGATCGATCCCTGTCATCCCGACAGCACGGGCGATGTTGCGGAAAATCGTCAGCGCGAACTCCTCGGTCAGCCGCTCGATCAGCTCCTCATATTCAGCCTCGCTGTTAGCCCACGTGTTCACCAAGACCTTCTTATATTCGTGCCGCCGAGCAACCTGCACAACGGCCTCACTGATACGTTTGACAAACTCTTTTTGAGGCGTCGGAACATAAAATTTCTGCGCCTTCTTGCCCGCCGCCTGATTCTCTCGTGATCGCGTCGCGACCTTATCCGCCTCCTTTACCTCGCGGCTGTGAATCCTCTTGGCGATCTCAAGCCCAACAAAAGCAGAAAACGCCGGATCCTGCATGGCCGCTTCTGCCGCCTTCCGCCCATTTTCATCTCGATGCAACCAACTGCGGGCGGTAAATTCGCGCAGCTCATTACCGGCGTGATCAACATAAAATGGCGCAACGGCCCCGATCTCGTGGACAAGACTTAAAGCATGCTCAATAATTGTGTTGTATGCCGGATACGCATTCGAAAGGACAATCGCCTCTAAGCCATTAATGGCCGCTGTTGTGGCCAGGATCCCTTCAACCGGGCCCGCCCGGACCAATCCGGCCCTCGACATCCATTCGAGCTTATCCGCCTTCTCGCCCTTGCCGACCGCACGGAGCATCGACATGGCTAACTTGACCATCGCGTTATTCGGCCCTAAGGCAATAAATGTGTTTAAATCATGTCGTGCGATCTCGGCGGTCACAACCTCTGCCTGCGGCATCGACCGATTAGGAATCGGCCGAGCAGCGTCTGAGCGATTCTCGCGCCGATCCGCCCTGCCCAGCATGCCCCTGTCCTGCGAGCGGGGCTGAGGTGCGCGCTCTGCGCCCTGGGCCTGCGCCGGAGGAGCGTGAACATCAGGATTGTTGGCAACCGTCTGTTGACGGGCCTCTGCATGCTGGTCAGGGGTATTTTGACGACGGGCCTTTAGGGCTTCCATTTTTTGATATAAATTCACGAGGGCGGCAATCGCAAAATCAGTACCCAGCTCGAGCTTTAATTTCTTAACTTCGTCGTCCGTCTTTTTAAAGATATTATAAAGACGGGTATGATAATCACCGCGCCGAATAACCTGCGTTCCGGCCTCAGCGGCACGATCTCTTAATTCCTTTTCCTTGATCGGCGTATACAGAACCTTGCGAATAGTGTCTGTCTTTCCCAATAACCCCTGTATCTTGTCGAGTTCACCGTTTTTAATCATCTGCTCGACAGTGTCAATGACTTTTTTAGCCTCACCCGTTTCTCTCTTATGAATACGAATAACGGTTTCACGCTGTGACGCCATGCGTAGAGCGCCCTCTTTCGTTGCGCTCTCGTCCTTGCCCGTCGCCGATTTACTGGCCGCCTGAACATCCTCATCAAAGGCGGCGTGACCCATCATATCAAACATCCGTGTTTTTAAATTCGGCCACGCTGCTGCTAATGCCTCTCTGCCCTGAGCGATCAACGATTCAATTTCCGGTTTCAGGATAGCCTGCCTGGCCACCGCGGCCTGATACTCCTCTTCGTGCAACGCGATCCCCCGCTCATATCCTCGCTGCATCTTCACGATCTCATCCGCGTGCGCCTTTTCAATCTCCTTAATCCTGTCTTCTGTAAAAGGCGAGACAAAAATGCTCATCAATCCATCATTATTGACACCCGCAAACTCGCTCCGGGAAGCCATCCGATCCGCAAAAAACACATTTAATTGATCAAACCACCCCAATCCGCCCTCGAGGATGGTGATCTTATCCTGAATGAGTTTTGATGCCAAGCCCGCGATCTGCGCTTTATTCGTCACCCCGCCCTGAGTAGGATCGTCAAATTCATCCTCAAAATCTACCAAAGCTAAGCCCTGCAGCTGGTCATTAACGACCGCCGTAATAATGAGCCCTCTTCTCTCCAATTCCTTTAGATGCGCCTCCGTGCGGAAATGATACTCTTTGCCTTGCGTTTCGCCTTGGCGAATACCTCGCGTGTGGAATAAAATAAACTTATCAACAAGCCCTCGATCAAAAAGTTCTTTCATGCCCGCTTGAAAACCATCCCAGACCAGGCTCTTGCCTCCACCGGGCGGGCCGGAATAGATGATTAGCTTTGCCGTGGTCTTGATGCCCTGATACTTATCGGAAAGGTCCTTAACGACGCCGGTGAGATCAGGAATGGCGAGCGCAGCAATCAAAACCGGAACAGCCTTTTTCACCCCAGCCAGTACCTTTGGATCCATCTTCTTATTAGACAAGATCCGCATCAGGGCCGTGTAAATACGAATGAACTGCTGTCCCTTCAAAACAGATGCCGCGGCAATAATGACCTTTTTATGACCCCAAGCCGTGATGTTCGGTTTCGCGTTCTGCGGCGCCCGAAGATACTCAATAAGATCCTCAAACAGGACGCCATCGTTCTTCGTCACCGAAGCAAAACGGCGTCCCTTGCCATCGGGCTCCCGATCATGATCAGCATACAGCATTAATTTTCTAAACAGCTTCGGATACCGGCTGCAGCAGGCGCTCCACATCTCGCCCTTGCCGCCGGCAGACGGGCCCGAAAAGATGCTCAATTTTGATGACCCTGCTAATCCGTTCTTCACAGCCGCTTCGAGAAGACGTGCCGCCTCATCCAAAGCGGCCCAACAAGCCTCTTCATCATCAACATTCGCCATTCGCCCAAGAAGGGCTGCGATACTATTGCCGGCCGGGAGATTCCCGCGCTGCTCAGCAGCCCGCAACAGGTCTGAAAAGACATAAACGAAGAATTGCCGCTTGGCCCGTTCAAGTTTTTGAAGAGTGGGATCATAGGAATTGATAATGGTATATTTATAGTCCGCCGCGCCGATCATCTCTTTTAAGGAATTGGCGACGCGCGTGATCGTATCGGCCTTTTTTCCGTCCGGAGTCCGGCGATTCATCGGAAGCGGCTTGTTGTTCTTCATTGATCGAAGGGCCAACCGCTGAAGCATCTGTGTGAAAAGAACCTGCTGGAAGAACAAGAGGACTTTAATTTCATGGCCGCTCAACGCGGAAAGGACATCCTGAGCCGTCCGATTAGCAGACCTTTTATCCGCGATCGTCTCATCCTCGCTGATAACGCGGCTGATCTCTGCTGAGATGTGCCGTCGCTCCTCATCAGTGATCGTGCATGAAGAGACCGCATCAGAGTCAATATGTTTAATAAAGGACTGAATCCTGACAGCATCAAATTTCGTAAAGGCCTTCACAAATCCGACAATACGAATTTCCCATAACATCGCCATTGTTTCTTGATCAGAGACATACGCGATCCGGTCCTCATTGGCCCTTCTTACCTCGGCCTCAAAAGTCTCCTCCTTCTGCGCCGCCACCTGGGCAGGGGCTTCAGCGATATCCAGCGGCGCAACAAAAATACTTGTTACCTCCGCATCCAGAAGTCCTGACGGATTGCCCTCAGACCGAACGGCATTACGCAAGGCATCAAACCAGACCTGGTCTCCTTCAAGGATCGAGACAAAAGGATATCCAGAGGAAAGCTTTGACTCTACCTCTTTTAAATCGAGACCCTGATTATATTTATTGTGGATCCGCTCAACGATAAAAGTCGGTCCTTTTCGAGCGGAAAGAACATCCGGATGGAGAAAACGGTATGTCTGTTCTTCAAATTCAGTGAAGACTCTGATCTCACGAACGCGCGCCCACTCCTCTTCCGTTACCTGATCAGCGTGCTTAACGATCATCGCACGGTCTGCCGGCGGGCCCTGTGAACGATTCGTGTCGGTGGTCGTATCGGGCCGGGCCGCAGCCTGCGTTTCAGGATTCTCACCGGCTGGCGGCGCCTGCGAACGATTGGCATCTGTTTCTGCCGATACCGCGGTCTGTGCCCCCTGCTCAGGCGCAGCGGCAGCATCTTCCTCCTCATCCAAAACCACCTCAAACAACTCTGCATCCGTGACCGGATCTGTCCGATCCAAGCAGGCCAAGAAATCACGCGCCTTGCTTTTGGTCAAACTCTTCACATCCTGATCAGATATAGCATGCTCTAACACCGAGATCAGAAGCTCCTGGGAGGCCTTCAACGCGAGAAGGGCCTTGACAGCCGCTTCACGTATACCTTCAGATTCGTTCAAACCAGCCAACTGGTTAAGCAAAGGAACAGCGTCCTTATATTTAAGCGCGGCCAACCCCTCGATCGCAGCGACACGGATCTTTTCAACCGTCTCTGCTCGATACCCACGATACAGATCCTTCCCGTCTCGAGCGATCGTTATAAATTTCTCGAACACGATCGGGTTGCCCTTAAGTCCAAGAAGCGGTGATCCTAAGGCCTTAACCGCGTCTAATCGATCGTATTGATCCACCGAAGGATCGTTGATGATGTGTATCAACGATTTTCCAGCGATCTGCCACTTCATGGCCTCGTTGAGCCAATAGAACGGCACGACTAAACTATAGACAAGCGCCAATTTAACAGCCTTGATCGCTGTTGTATCCTCGACGGTCTTCCCATAGATGGCCTCAGGACGTTTGCCTGATGCGAAGCGTTTCATATTCGCCCCGGCGTAGAGAAGAACAATCGCTCCGAACATCCCTCCGGCTAACCAGGCCACGGCGGCCGCATCGAATATGAGGCCGGCCACGATAACAGCCCCAGCCACCCAGAAGCCAGCCGAATAACGACGGTTCCATTTGACCGCATTGTCATGTTTGGCCCCTGCATTAAACCACAGCCCCTTCACCGCTGTATCAAGCACCCCAGGATCCGCCCCCAAATAAAAGTCCATGATCGACAACGCTGAGTGAGCCGCCTTCTCTTTTTCGATCTTGCTGCTCTTGACCGTTAATGATATCCAGGCAAAAACATCTTCAAAAATATTATGCTTTCTAAACCTCTCGTTGCCATTTTTTATGACCCCCTTGATCCCCATCTGCCCCTTCCAGAACGCGGCGCTGAGGAGAATGGTTCCAACGGCGTCTACAAAGGCCGCGACCGCAAAGACAAGCTGTAAGGAGATCTCAACTGCCATCAGAAGCGCTGCCATGGTCCCGTGGGCGATCCCGCGGATCTTTTGATCTCTCGAGAAATATTCGAACGTGGCCTTAACATTCCCTTTATTCTTCATGAATTGAGACACAAGAACGACCAGCCACGGAATCATCATGGCCGCGCCGATCACGATCCCGGGGATCGCCATAACGCCGAACACAGACACCCCGCCTAAAACAAGATAAATCGCCAAGGACGAGACCATGCTGACCGTTACGCCCCGTCTCTTATAACCGTTCTTCATGAATCCGCCATAGATAAAGACGATCGGCAAAAGATAGAAAAACCATTGCGTCGCCATGGCCAAAGGATGCGCCGGCGCGAACCCAATGATCGCCAAGAGCATCATGCCGACGCGGATAGACGTTCGATATTTGTTGTACAATTCCTCAAACGTCGCGAGCGGATAAATAATGTCTTTAACGCCGCCGCTGAACAACCCGGCCGTCCCCTCATGGGCCCCGCGGGTCTTTTCATCATGAAGCGGAACCAGGACGCCAAAGGTAAAGACAATGCTCCACATACGGCCCAGATACTTCAGGATCCCCTTGACCAGCCCATACTTGCTCGTAAAGAGCCGCACGCCACCTGCCGTGATCGCCTCTGCCATAACATACTGGATCATGACAAAGAACAGCGGAAGAGCAAAATAGGCAAACGGGGCCAGAGGCAAAAACATGGAAAAGATAAAAATCAACACATTGAAAATCGTGACCATGGGTTTGTTAAAATAGAAATCGAAATTCTGGAAGATCGTGAGCTTTTCTGTCCAATGAAGCTGATCAGATAACATATAGCGCTGATTGTGCGTGCTCAAAAATTCGTCGAGCACCAGGCCGCCGAATCTCATCTGGAAGGCAAGGATCGACGACTGGACCATCTCGCGCGGACGCCCGAACAGGATCTCCGGACAGAATTCCATCCGATAGCCGAGCATCTGGGCCTCGTGCGCGGCACCGGTATCCTCGATATTCGTAAAATACGCGCCCCACTGCCCCATGACCCTCCAACGGACGATCCCGGGACCATAAAACGAATGTGTCCCGATGTGGCTCTCTGCTCCTAAGACGCGGAGGTTCCAGACATCCTCCGCGACCTTATGATCTGCGGCCACGTCACCGACAAAGCTCACCTTATCTTCCATCCGCGTCATGACCGCGCCCTTCGTGGGATCCTCTGAAAACTGGATGTTCACCAAGGGCAACAAGAACCAGTCTGCCGGAGAGAAGAACTGATCGCGGTCAAGGTTAAAGACCATGGCGTCATCATGTCCTCGATCCATTAAAAACTTCTCGATAAATCGCGTGGCATTCGCCCACTTTGACGTTTTAGGAACCCAACTCGCCCCGGCTTCGTAATCGAATGACAAATCTTCCTCAGCAATGCGGTCGCCCTTTTTAGGATCGATGGTCGAGACGATCGTCTTATTGTTGTACTTATTCAAGGCATATTCGCCGTTATCCACCAGGATCTCACGGATCGCCTTCGGATCCTCTTTTTGCTCCGCTGTTTTTAGATTCGGATCAATGTCCTCATGGATATGAACGAATTGAAGATATTCTGCCAACGCAAGCTTTTTATAGACGTACGTCTCATACTCCTCATCGGTAAGCTCGGCGGCCTTCTTATCAAGTTCGATCGCGAGATCCCTTCTAAGCTTCGCCCCCATGCGGCGCTCAAGGTCACTCCTGAGGCCGCTCATCAAGGTCTCAACATCATTTGACTCCGGATCCCTCAGGCCATCCCGCCTGGCAACCCGCGCCAAGCGAGCCGTTACCGCATCTCTGAAGATCCCCTGCCACACCTGGCTCTCGGAGTGACTGGCCGCATCCGGATGCATCTTCATATACCGATACCGTAAAAATACTTTATAAACGGCCTCAGCCGCGATCTCACTCAAGATCAGTGTCTTCAGATACCCATCAGCACGGTACATGATCCACCCCGTGATAAACGCCCTCTCCACAGCCTCAGGCACCTTCTTTTTGTCCAATCCAGGCTTATTGGTCAACAAGCAATCGGCAACCAGGTCGATCGATCGTCGAAGGGTCGTGTCAGAATCCAAGAGCTGCCCCACCATCCCGTTCCATTGATCGGCTGTTAACCGAACCCCCTTCATCCCGCGCTGTTCAAGTTCAATGCCCAAGACCTTCCGGAAGCCCTCATCAATAAAGATCCTCCACGACTGATGCTTCGCGTGTTTTAACATATAGAACCCGGACTTGATCAGCTGATTGTTTTGCTTATATTTCTCGCCGTCAAGCTCTTCCCCGTCAAGGAAATCCACAGACGGCAGAATGCGCTTCTTCCCTGTTCCCTTAAAGACCGCCGGTAAAAGCATCTGTAATGCCCACCCATCGATCTGCTGCATCAACTTCTCTTCACTGCCGGCGATGGTCGTCACCATAATGACCTGATTAAAGAATTTGACGATCTCCTCCTGGGCCTCTGCCCCAATGCCGGGCACCTCTGACGCAATGCTCTCGCTGGTCCCGTCAATAAAGCGCAGGAGGGCTCCGGCGTGGGCCGACCCGACAAGATACATCTTCTTTAAGGTCGTGTTCACCAAAACCTCTTTATAAAATTCTTTTAACAGCGGATTGCCTCGGACAAGACCGATCCCCTCCCAGTCAATCTGCTTGTAGGATTTATATGTATGCCACCGCTGATTCTTCTCAATGCTCCGCATGGCCGCTTCAACAAAGAGGTACCACCACCCTCTCATCGACTCGCGCGAGATCAGGATCAGCAAGAATGTCGCCGGAACCCATGCCCATGCGCCAGGCGCGACAAGGCTAAAGAAATACCACCCGCCCAACCAGATAACGGCATTCGAATAAAAGAGCCATGTCCAATACGCCTTGAAGAAATGAACTTTAACCGCGATCTGGTCCGCCCGTCTCAGGCGGTTGACCAACAAACGATGTACATCCTTGATCTCTTGCTCGGTGTATCCGCTCTCACCGATAGCTTCGAATAACTGCTCAGACGTAACCTCTCTACTCAGATCTTGAACAATGCCGCGGGAGGCATTCACCCGATCCCGGCGGATATATCCAAGTTCAAGAAGACGATCAAATAATCCTGGCGCCCTGGGTCCGACAATCTCCGTAAGATCCTCTGTCCGGACCTTATCATAATAATAAGCATTTTTCGTCGCAAATATCCTCAACAAGGCCCTGGGCCAATCCGTCAAATGGAAAACAATATGTTTCTGATACTTCACAATGATGCGTCCAAACCAGACTAAGACCAGGCCATAGAACAAGGCGCCCCTCAACGACACGATCAAAACCGATATGCCAGGAACGCCGATCCATGCCAAGATCGGTGAAATAAGGATAACGGCGCTTAACACAAACAAGATGGCCTCGGCAGACACAAAGATCACGTGCCACCACTTATTTAATTTAATCGGGAACGACGGCTGTTTCAGCCCGACCTCGTTATATTTCTCTTTCAATGCCTTCTTAATCTCAAATAAGAACGCCTCGTCGATCACATCAAAATCCTTGTCAGGTTTGCTGCCCTTAGCCGCAATGTAGATATCATCGGCCTTCCCTGTAGCCAATTCTTTCCTGATCAGATATTCAAGGAGATTAAATTTCGCCATCGGCTCCTTCTTTTCGTTAAGAAAATCGTCCGGATTTCTTTTAACCTCGCTCAGGAAATCCTCAAAGAACCGCCTGAGGTCCCGGTCGCTCAGGACAAAGTACTCCAATCCGCGACGCTCGTACACCCCGAGCAACTTAAGGGGCTTTTTCCCTTTATTATAATTTTCGGACTTCTTGTGCTGATCCGTTTCGACCATAAGCCAGAACTGGAAGATCGGGTTTAAAAACCATCGCTCAATAATCGAACGACGCCGTATTTCTTTTTGCGGATCACCATCTTGCATGCGATTATAGGTTTCAATGTCTTTGCTAATCTCCACGCGATAGTCCATTATCCGTTTATTGCCCCCCTGATCAGGATAAAAATGATCCATAAGCCGTGTCAAATCCTGATCATAGAGCATCATTTCATATTCAAAAAACGCGCCCGCCAGATTCAAATGACGATCAATAAAGCCGGCGCGAACACGCTTCCATATATCAAAACGCATCGGATGATATTGTTTCGGCAGTGTTTTAGGCGTCACCCGCTTGGCGAGCAGCCAGCCGGCCAAGGGGATGAAGGCGTGCTTAATAAAAATAATGCCAAGCCAGATCCCCATCATCCAATACCCCATCGAAAGCCCGAACGACGAAAAGATCAGCTCCCCGCCGGTCACGATATTAGACCCGATGAGTCCGATCATAAACATCACGCCGGCACCCACGATCCACCCAAACACCTTTTTCAACCATGCCTCGGCTATTCTCACGCCGAGACTCTGCGATGCCTCGTTCAGCCGGCGGCCCCACTCGGTCTTCCCAAGTCCGCTAAAATGAAGCACTGAAATCAATCCCGTAGTGTTCATCAGACCAAAAACCGTAATCAACGACACGAGCACAAACGCGATGGTTGTTACAAAGACAACCGGATACAGGCACTCGTTTGTAAGTAATTTGCCGGCGTTGCCGATCCAGGAATTCTTCACATTGTGCCGGTCATGAATCTCAAAATATTCCTTAAACCCGCGGCCCTCATAATCCATCCACCGCTCCGGGCTCATCAGGCTGGGCTTCTCATAAATCATGTCGTCTTCGTGATATAAAGCAACACCGCGTTGGACCAGATCACGCGTGCTCGAATAGCCCCCGATCCCGACATTCGCAAAAATCCGGCCGGCACTCTGCGGACCGAAATATCTGTTCCAGACCTCTTCTGTCATCTGCAGACCACCCAATAAATTATTATTAAAGAAGGCATCGTTAAACGAAACGATGTCCAGGCAGACCTCCCTGCCGCTGCGCCCTGACCTGACATCCTCATTGAAAATAAAGAAGTATCCGTTAACAGGACCGTTCTTCCGCTCCAACTTGGAGACCTCAGAGCTCATATCCTCAGGATTGACCTGAACAATGTAATGGCGCTGGAACGGCCGCCTGAAGCCGCTATTACCAAGAGCCGCGTCAAACCCATTCGCCACTCGATCCGTCTGAACAGGGAATCCCTGCTCTGAATAGAAGGTCGCCGCATCTCTGGTGGATAAAAATCTCCCTTGCTGGTATTCTGCGAAGATGTTGCCGTTATCTAACCGTAACGCGCGGCCAGCCAGACTTTGTTTCGACTTGCGGGTTTCCTCTGTGTCATAAACAACGACTGCAACCGGTTGACCAGAAACATCTTTCGCCACCATAAAGCGCGGGTTCTTTGACCAGCTGATCTCGCGTTTCTCCCCATAAACCTCTGGATTCTTCAGGTCGCCATGATTCACCGCATACATCACGACCTCATTAGCAAAGCGCCGCTCTCCATGGGTCGGATACTCAAATGTCATCATATATCTGGCTGTTCCTGAAACTGGCAGGCGGTTGTCTTCCTGGCGCTGCTGATGCCCGCTCATCACGGCAACTAATTGGCCATTGATAGTCTGCACTTCTTCTCGAACCAATTTAATGTGTTTAAACGAAATGTCATGATGCTTAGCCAAATGTGTTGCCAGAAAATCATACTTGTCCTCGCTTGCGGCAAACTTCTGGGCCACCTCATCGGTCACCTGACCCTGCTTTGTCTTGTAATAAACCTTCCCGTCCTTCACGGCCGTATTGTTAGAATATCCGTCGATCCTCTCCTGTCCGTTCTCATCAAAGATCGTGCGCACCGTTTTAGAGGCCACATCATAAACCCCGCTGAGCTGCTCGCCATGTGAATAAAAACTATAGATCTTAGAATTCGGGATGAAGTCCCCATTTTCCCCTGTCTTGCCCGTAGCCGTTGCTACCATATCCCCCGAGATCGTCTTGCTTTCCGCATACTCAGTTGTCATACGAAGGCCGTCGTGCCTAAACGACTTCTGGCCTCTGAAATAGATCCGATCCATGCCATCGCGCAGCCGCCTCACATCGGCATTGTTAATGTCCTCAATAAGGCTTCCATCGGTATACGTCAACCGGCTTCTGTCTATCTCCTCCCATCCTTCATTCCAACGATACGTTGTTGATTGGTTGGCAAGGCCCAGCGCCCCAGGAACCCCCTGGTACTCAAGGATCGTTGCCTCTTGAAGGATCCCGGCTTGAGCAGCTTCGGCAAGGCCCTGCAGGATCTCTTCACTCGTGGCGCCAACTCGGAGAAGCTTTCCAAGGCCCTCGGTAGGATTCTCTACCTTAAAGCTATAGGCAAGCGCCTTCTTGCCGCTCGTCGCATCCACCGCTGCCACAGAGAACACGGAACGAGGCCCATCATCCGTCGTGTACAAGGTGCCGTTCTTGTGCGCGTCATATTTAACAAGCTGTTCTCTGCCGTCTATCTTGAAGGAAAATTCAATCGAAAAACGATTCCTTTCCGTGCCTTCAAAAGACTGTTGAATACGCCCTATGATCTCATCCCTGCCGCCGATCTGGATGAGATACCCGCGGACGAAATTATCATTGAAATCCCTCTCCTCCGCGATCGAAATCCCGCCCACAACCTCGGCGCGGGCATAGGCCTTACGGAACGCCTCTGGCAGGCCTTCAGGAAGCTCGGCCAACCGATCCCCGGTCCTGACCGCGCGGCCGACAACACAATCCTTTGTGCTCTCACGGAGAGGATTCCCCTCGCGGTCAAGAAGCTCATAACTCGTGTTGTAATAATAGACTGGACGATCCTCGCGGCTGCGGAACCCGACAATGACCTTGCCTTCCACCGATTTCCCATTGGCCAGAATGATCGGCCGCCGATAAAATTCAAGGACCGTCTTCCCGTCACGGGCAACGCCAAGGGCGTCCTCATAAAGCCCTGACGGATAGGATCGTTTTTCATAAACCTGAGCCTGAATGCGTTCAGGTGCCCCGTCGATCTCAAATTCTTGATCAACCTCCCGCATCCATCTAGCCGTGGCGATCTGCTCGCCCAATGTCCCATCGCTCATCACCCGATATATCGGTCTCTCGGCATTCTTGCTATCCGAAACCGCGATGCTCTCGACCAGGGTGGTCTCAAGGGAATCACCGAGGTAGTAGCGGCGCACCGGCTCGCCATCCTCACCATTCCAGGCAACCTGCTTATACCGTCCCGCGTTCTTCGGGCTCAACATCTCACCAAGATTGATCGTATCCATGTAGTAGGCTGTGCCGTTTGTTTCGGTCACCACATACCGGCCCGCAGACAATCTCTTCATAGCAGCCATCATCTTGAGCGTCATCTCCACCGGTGCACTGTCGATCACGCGAGTCTCGGACGCGTCATGATGCACATAACCAAAGATCACCCATTGAGCGTGACGGATGCCGCGTTCATCGCGATGTGAGAGGATCCCGAGAGCCCCCTTCGCGCCGCCGTTCTGCCTGAGCATAAGATCTGACAGCATCCCGATCGTTAACGGGATCTGACCGCCATCAGGCAGGGTGATGTGAGTGAGCACCTCGTCGCGGCCGCTGACCAGATCCATGCCCTGTGCAAGTTCATCTATACTTTGTTTGACATGGACAAAGGCCTCCTCTTTCATATTAGAAACAGCCTCGTCATAGAGCACGCCAGCGATCTCAACATCGCGTCCTTCCCAGACATACGCGACATCATGGAAGGCGTCGACTGCCGGCGTGACCACCATCCGGCCGTTCGCTTTGATCAATACATCCAACAACATGTCCGCGCTTAACTCAAATGAACCCATGAATGTATCAACCGAGCCAAGTTCCCACGACTCCTTCGCCAGCTCTATCTTTTCCGCTGTCCGGGACTTCGGATGGAATTCCAAGACCGAGCCCTTTGCCACCGCCATCCCTCTGACTTCAAAATCTCGCGTCACATGAAGGGTCAGAGCATCTTTGCCAGGAACCGGAACGCCTCTGAGATTGATCTTCCCTGACTTGCCGACCTCCCGATCGATCAACGAAGCAATCTCGCTCTCCTCACTAATGAGGATCGTTCCCTGCGGTGTGTGATAAGCGCCGAGAACGTCTTCTCCAAAATATCTATTGCGGATGCTGTCCAACCAGGCCGCGGCAGCGGACCCTTTTCTCACCTCAAGGACGTCGCCCCTCTTCATCGGCCCGACATCTCGCGCGATCCGCATCACCGTCTGCGCCTCTTCGAACTCATCAATCACCTCTTCACCGTATATCTCAAGAAGCCCTGTGTCCTCGTGCCACAATTGTGTTAATTCATCAAGAGATGGATAGATCTTGTCGACCTGCCCCTCACGGAACAGGACAATATCATGTCCAGCAAAAACCTTCTCAGCATACCCCTTATAGAGATACGGCTGGGCGCGTTTGCCCGGCTTCATGACCGCGCCGGAAAGATCCATATTCTGATATTGGACATTGGCACCGGCCCTGAGGATAAAATCCTCTCTGTGGGTGCCGTCTGTGCCTGCGGCCTGTTCAACCTCAATACCGCCGTCGGCTGACAACTGTTCCCAGAGGGCCCGGTTAATATAGAACCGACCGTGCACCGGATGATCGAGGAAGCCATAGCCGGATCTCAGGCTGCGGAGTTCAGTCTCGTTGAATTCGCTCTCTCGGCCGATCTTCAAAACCGTTGTCCCCGCCGGCATCGGCTGACTTTCCGGCCCCTGAACCGTAAAGTTATTGACCTCGTTCCGATAAACCGACCGCCCCTTCGGATCCGTCTTCCCCTCAACCGGCGTGCCTGTAAAATACATCTCATCGCGGAGCATGCCCTGGATCACGCCGCCCTGCGAGAACGGAACGGACCCAAAATTTTCCGTCTGAGCAACCCCGAACGCGCGCATGAGCCGCATCTCCTCACTTTCGGCATACGTGCGCCCGAGCCGTGAAAGCTCGATAACCGCCCCTTCGACGGTTTGTCCGGCCTGTGTCGTAAACTGATGCGCATAGAGTTTATAGACCGGATCATTCGCAGCATCCTTGCCAATCTCAACCCCTGTGATGTACCCGTTCGTCGGATCCGCGTCATTGAGCCGGCGCCATCCCCGAACCGTCAACGGGATCCAGAAACGCTGCGCCTCGGTATCATAAACCCCGATACGGCCCATGACCCATTGATCAACGGTCCCTTCGGTTCCAATATTTAATGTCTTGCCATCCTCGGAGAGGTAGAGGCGCCCCTGATGAAGCGCGCGGAATTCGCGGACGTACGGCGCGCTCGCTTTAAATTGAACCACGGCCTGCCGGCCCTGCGCCTCGACGACCGGGGTCAAGACGGGCAGCCAACGAGCCCCGCGCGTCGATTGATCAGGCTGGGGCTCAACAACCGTCTCTTCATTCTTATCCATCTCGCCGTTCTCGTTCGTATCATTGAAATAAAGATACCCACCCCTCAGCGGATCTTTTAAATGAACGAAGGAGACCTTCATGTCGTTACTATTAACCTGTTCTGCTGTCAGATAAACGACCTCGCCATCAGGCTTCGTGGTCTTCGCAACAGCATCCACAGGCGTCTTTGCCGCCGCGGCCGCTACAACCGCCTTCTTCGCCTCAATGGCCCTGATGCGGCGGTCAATCGCTGCCAGGCGGGACAACTGGGCCTTCCGCTGCCAGCGCTCATCGTTCTGAACAACGATCACGATGTCGCCCTGGCCCCCCCATATCGACTGCAGCCGCCGATAGACGGCCCTCGGTGTACCATCCGCACGTACCGCGCCATACCACTCCTCGTGAGACTGACGGTCGCCGGCATTATTGATCGCCCCGGTGGAACCGACACTCTGCTGCTCCGGATTATTTTCAGTAGCATCCTTCCAATACTCATCCACCCATGTCATCATCGTCGCGCCGTGGAACCATGCCGTGGCCTTCTCAGCCGAGACCGCCAACATGAGATCGCGCCAAAGGCCGGCTTCAATACGGGCCTGGGCCTCCTCATCCTCGCGGGCCGCGCGGCCGTCATAGGCATCTGCCCCCATCTCTGAAATATAGAACCTCAGGTCGCGATCAGGGAACTGGGCGCGAAGCTCAGCGCATTCGCCAACCACGCTCCCGGGGTTATCATCACGATAAATATTCATCCCCCACACCTGAACGCTCGGCACGCGCTTGACAACATCCGCGCTCGGGATCTCGCCATGAGCCGTGGCCACGCTGTGCTTGGGATCAATCGCTCGAATCGCCTGAGCGGCCTTCTCTAATTCAGCGTACCAGGAATCAGCCCCTTGACCGTCCGGGCTCAGCGACGGATGATTGTTAAAGAGATAATTGTATTCATTGCCAAGCTCCCAATACCGAATAGCGCCTGAATCTTTCCACGCCGCGATATAGTCTTTATAATTGCCGCTCTTAATGTCCACCCCGCCCTGGACAGGCGACTGCCACGGGATACCAACGATCAACTGAAGGCCCTGGGCCTGGGCCGCCGTGATAAACGCCGCTGACGGCGGTGTATAGGTTCGAACGACGCTCGCACCGGCCTCCTTTATCGGGGTAAGATGCGCTGTGTTCCAGGCCGGACCATCCAGAAGTCCCTTGCCGGTTGCCACATCAGAGAACGTCCATCCTCTAATATCAGCGCCTGCCGGCATCGGGGTCTCATCAGCGCTCGCCGAGGTCACACCAAAGACCCCCTCGATCCCGAGAACCACGCCTTCCCAACACCGCGCGAATAATCCCATCGGCGCAGGCAAAACGGCCGGGGCCATGACCGGAAGGGCCGCCGGTACAACCGGAAGCACCGCCCCCTCAAGACCCGCGTTCGGAACGGCCGGCTGAGCAGCGGGCTTCTCCATGATCGACTTCATGATCGCGTCCCGCTCCTTTTTCAACTCATCTAACGTCTTCTCATCGCTATCAGAATCCGCCGGAGCCGCCTTCTCAGTCGCTGCCCCGCCCTGCTCCTGTGCCGCCGGAGTCGGAACTGAATCAGGCTCCTCGGCATTCCACTTCTCGTCAAGGGCCTTCTCACGAGCCGCCTGGCTGGCCGGCACCTTAACCCCGATATATTCCCTGCCGTCTTCCCCGCCGATAAACGTCTTTCCGGAGCCTCTCATCCTCTCCGGCGCAGGAACAGAATAGATATATTTTCCAATCTGGGGATCGCGGCGATAATACATGCTGTATGCCGGCTGAGCTTTTTCCTCATCCTCAGACGGCACATAGACAGTCCCATGCTCGGTCACGATCGCAAACATCTCACGCGTCCGATCCGCGATCCGGCTGATCCCTTCGGCCGTAAGCTCAAGATCCCAGAGACGACCCTGGCCGTCCCTCATCACAAAACGCTCCGCCTGCAACCCTGTCGCCCGATCGATCTGCTTCAAGGTGATCGTCTCGATCGTCCCATTGGCGAAAACCGCGTCAAGCCAGGCGTCAAAATTGTTATCCGTGATCGAGACCCTTGTCTCGCCCCAATGATACGCATAGCCGTAAACATTCGTCTGTTCCTGTGTGAGCCATGCCTGATTCGCGGCGATCGCAACCATCGGATACTGGTGAGACAGCCCCTTCATGGTGGACAACCGGTCAAAATGCTCCGGCAGGATGACGAGCTGTCGCTCGCCAAGAGAAACCGTGAACGGCAGGACCTCCCCCTCAGGCGACGTCCAGATGCCGCGCATGGTGTAACGCGTCGCGTCGATCGGATCGCGTTCGAGGTGATATCGCTCGCGGTACTCATTTGACTCATAAACCTTTTTCACCTGATAGGCCAACCCCACGTCCTCAGGTGTCAGCATGAATGTTCCGGCGATATCAGAATGACCCGATCCATAAACGAGCTGGGCGACCATCCGCGGCGCAGGATATTGTAAAGCATCAAGATATTCCTGAATGGCCTGCGGGCTGCGCTGGATACGGTTGCCCGTAGCAGCATTCACAAAAAGCCCTAAGAACGTCTCCATCGACCGTCGGTGTTCATCGGGCTTGCGCATGTCGACGGCTTGATCAACGATCTTTGCGCCGAGGCTGCCGAAGACCTGCTGTTCCGTCTCGGACAATTGAGAAATATCCTGCCGGTTCACTTCCCACAATGTCTTCGCCGCCTCGGGATTTTCCCCGTGCAATTTCGCGAGAAGATGCCCCAAGACCTCTACATCAAACCGAACCCCGGCCGCCGGGGCATCACCGCTGATCCCCGCGACCCAGTCAACCCCGCCCTTCCCATACATAAGACCGTAGGCCATCTCGCCCGCAGCAGACTCGCCGAATTGGGCCGTGAGCGTCTCGGTGATCTTCGCGGCAAGGCGGTAATACCGCGCCTCCTCGACCATGCCGACGCTCGCATAGAATCGTCCGAGCCGAGCCGCGGCCTCAGCCCTGTTCAGATCAGGCGAGACATCGCCCGACAGGGTCAGGGTCTGGGCCCCGACCTTAAATTGCCGTTCCATCCCGACCATACCAAAATAGTCAACGCGGTCAGACCCAAGCCCCATGGTCGCGGACTCAAATTCACGATGAAGCGAAATCCGCACCTTTGTCTTGTCATTAAGCGCATGGGTAAATGTCATCTGTTGATAATTAACACGGTCCTTGTTCTCGACCGAGACCTTCTCGTCAACAACCTTTCGTCCGGTGAACGGATCCTCGATCAGGATCCTGCCGGCTGAACGGCTGTCAGCCCCGGCAGACCCGAATTCGAACTTCACCTGATTCGCCGGATTGATGTCATAATACACGCCGCCCTGAGCCCCGCCGATCACCTCATGATCGCCCCGTGTCTTCACCCGGGCAAAGCCCGTCACGACCATCCGTAATTTGCCGTCAGCACTTTCGGCGCCCACGGTCTGAAGGAAGAGGATCGCCCGCTCCGTCTGATCCTCGCCGTCCTTTTTCGGATCCGCGCTGTCGATATACCGATATTGTTCGCTCATCCCAACCCCCGACCGGAGGATCAGCCGCGACTGCTCAGGCGTCAGGTTGACCATCACCATCGCGCTCTGATGCTGGGCCGCTCCCGGAACCGCCGCCTCCATCTGACCGATCGCAAAATCCAGATTTCCATATTCCGTTGACGTGTAGAATTGCTGATACCCGCCGCCGCCGCGGAAGAACATCGCCTCGCTGAAATCGCGCGTCGGGTCAGACATCGGGATCTCAGCCCTGACCCCGGTCGTATGGATGAACACTTCGCCGTTCGGCAAAATCACCATCCCCGGCAGGCTGTACTCAGGAAGGGTCGAGAGATGTGCGCGGTAGGCCTCGACCCAGAAGATCCTCTCCTCGCGCTCGCTCTCCGAAATAGGAAGCGTCTTGATCCGCGCGATCGCCTCATCACGGCTCGCATCCAGCGCGCGGTTCAGCTTTTCAAGTTCATAGGCAGCATGATTCAAGGCCGCGACAAAATCATTCTGGCCGGCTGAGGCGGCCTCCTCTGCCTTATGGAGGGCCTCCTTTTCCTCGAACTCGATCACGGCCGCATCATTCAAGGCCGACATCGCCTTGAGCATCTCCATGAGCGGATTCCGGCCGGCGCCCGAGAACCGGGAGACCGTCTCATGCGCATTAAAGGCAAACTCACGCTCACGCCGGAGGATCGTCTTTAGCCGCCGCTCCAAATCCTGCCTAAAGTACCCACCCTCCTCAATAAGGGCGTTCATCTGGGCCATCAGCCCCGCCCGCTCGGCATAAATCTCGCTCAAGGCCTGCTGATACTGATATTGACGCTCGAGCACGTCAAGCGGGGTCTCCTCAGAGTTCCCCTGCTGAAGAGCCTGATCCGCGGCAAGCTGACCTGTCAGCCCATATTCGGTGTTGTTATATAACGCAGCCTCACGCTCAAGATTATCAATGAACTCATCGATGATCTGCAATGTTGTGTTCGAATAGATCCCTTCGGACCCGCGGCTGTACGCCAACCCTTCGTTATAATAATCGATCCCCTGACTGATCGCGTCGAGACGCCCTCTCATCCAGGCGCGCGTCTCGGCAATGGTCGGAACGGCATCGATCGCGGCCCGTTCTTCAGGCGTCGCGTTCTCAGGATAGATCCGCCGAAGCGGGATCAAATTGAGCCGTGAGAAATCCGGGACGATCGGCTGTAACGACTCGGTTAACAGCCGCTGTTGCTCCGTGTAAGCATCAAGACTCATTTCGGCCAATTCCAGACGCTGACCAAGAACGTATCCGGGCGGATAGAAGACCGATGTGGGCCGCAGATAGACGTTTTCATGATACTGCAGGATGTCGAGGGCCGTCTGCGCGATCTCAAGATGATCCATGGTTAAGTTAAGCATCGCGGCGGTCCAATTCGCCCACGACTGATACACCTCATTCTGCTCGGCCAAATTCGCGGCAATCTGAGCCTGTTCCGTCCAATACGGGATGCGCTCGTTAATCACCTCTTGAATTTCTTGAGCGCGGAACCGGATGCCGCGGATAATCTCGTCAGGATATTGGAAATAAATCTCATCATAATTCCGATCTTCAATATCATCCGTCAGCTCGGTGATCGCCTCGTTCAAGGCTTCAATCTCGCTTGTAATATAATCAAACGCCTCTTGATCCGCTTCAAGTTCATAGGCCTCATTGGCGGTAATAAAATTCTGGCTCGCATAGAGCTCACGGTTAAGCCGCTCGGCCTCCGCGAGACGAGACAGCTCGTCATTAACCCAACCGACATCACTGCCGATCAGCGAGATCGACAGTTGATTAAAATGCTGCCTCAGGACACGGCGGACCGCGGCCTCAAACCCATGACGCTCAGCATCACGATCCAGCTGAGCAAAAAATTCATCCACCGTCATATGATCGGCATTCGCGATCGCGATCTTATGCAAAACCAGCCGGAGGGCATCTTCCGAGGTCATCTTCTCACTCTCGTTGACGCTGGCCCGTTCGATCGCGTTCGTGGCCTTGGATCGGGCCTCCGCACTCGCGGCGCCCTTCGCCTCACGCGCCTTCCTGAGCGAGGCGATGGCGCCTTCATAGGCCCCGCGCTTCTTATCCAACTCCGCGCGCGCGGTGATAAAGCGTTCGGCCTCGCTGACAAGGGCCGTGGCCAGAGAACCGCCCGTCTTCTCCCTCAGGCCCGCCAGATACCCCTCAAGCGTCACGGGCCGAGCGATCGATTTCGGCGCCGCAACCGTTACCGCGCGGGCATGAACCGTTCTGGTGGGCGGCGCGTCATCAGCCCTAAAAATGTCATACCCTTCGGCCGTAGCCTCGCTCCCCTGCACCCCTTCGGCCAACAGCATCTTAAATTCATTCGGGAAATTCGCGCCGAGGTCAAAGGTCGTAAACACGTCGTTGAATCCGACACCAACTAAGCGCTGGAATTCTCCCTCTTGGGTGATCGCCTCATCGTGGGTGACATTCCCTGCAGGATCAACCACCCGAATCCTCAGGCCCCAGGCCTTTTCATTCGAACGGACCCGCATGCTGTTAAATTCTCCGACAGAATAGAGATACGTGATCCGTCCATTCACGTTCCGGCGGGCGATCGGGATCTCGGCTCGCGGCAGGGCCGGCACAAAGACCGCGACCTCTCCGTCGATATAACGGCCGTCCTTGAGCGCCCAGAAGCGCGGTGACTCGGCCGCCTTGGCGTCCTCGGCTGAGATCTGCTTATTATTGAGCTCGATACCGTCGACCACGAGCGGGAATCCATCAGCGAGTTCGATCCGTCCATATTTTCCGCCGAGAACCGCGTCATGGACCCCCTTCATGTCACGGCGGACCGCGAATCCTGTCTGGCGGAGCCCGCTGCCATCCCCGGTATATCGTTTGATCTCTTTAAAGGTCCCGTCGGCATTGAGCACAACAAACGCACCTGTCTCGCCATCATTATATTTCACATCAAACCAGAAATTCTGAAGCACCGCCGGCCGTGTCGCCAGGGCCGCAGGCCGGCCGGCCCCGTTCGCCATTCCCTGAATAATATTGACCGGCGCGGTCTGGGTCCCCTTGTGATAAGCGCCCTTCTCATACGCCGGGACTTGCCCGTCAGCCACCATCGGCATCCCCTCAGAGGCAAAGATCGGGGTCCAGGTCGTGCCGGCAGGATCAGACTGCCATGCAATCACCGGCTGCCCCCCGACCATGGGCTCTCGAAGGTCAGGCAGCTGCTCAAGACGATAACGATTCGGCAACGGCATCACTGTATTGTCTTGAAGATCACGGAACGGGTGCTTGCTATCCTCTAAGAATTTCCCTGCATACACCTCGCCCGATCCCTGCTTACTCACAAACGGCCGGATCCGAAGATGCTCGGTGCGTGTCACCGCTCCGTTCTCATTCGAATAGCTCACATACATGACATACTCGCCCTCGCGCACCACGGCCCAGAGCTTCTTCACATCCGGATCATTCCAGGCCAGGGCCACGATCCGCCGCTCATCTTCTGATGCCTGCCAGACGCCTTCAAACGGACGGCCGACGAACGGACGCCAGAGGTTCGGGTCCTTCGGCATCGGCGTACCTGACAGCCATGACGCCCCGCGTTCCCAGGAATGCTGAAGAAGCCGTGTCGGCAGGCCTAAGGCCTCATACCACGGCAGACCGATCTGCGGATAGGTCTCATCATTGATCCATCCGCCCTTCCCGTCGGGACGTGACCCGACAAAGACCGTGTGGATCTCAAATAACCATGTATTGATCGCATGATCAAATGTTGTCACGCTGCCGCGGCGGCGCTCAGGATCATGATACCCTCGCACGGTCGCGTTAGCGACTTCCACGCCCGTACCCACCGCGTTAAGGACCTCTTGGCCTCCGAACGACATGGCCTCGGTCAGGCCAACGACTCGGCTGAACATCTCCATAATCGGGATCCCGGAATTAGACACCCCGGCCCCCACACTCAACGGCCCGATATCCGTGGCCACGGAACCAGGGAATCCTGCCATCAACGAACCCCATGACAGCCAGAGGAAGGTCTTCGACCTCTGTTCGCCAGCCGCCATGAGCTCGCGGATCGTCTTTAAAGCCGCTGCCCGCCGCGCCTCTGGCGTGAACGTGTGCACCTGGCTCAACCCTTGAATAGCCCCTTCCGCAGCCGCCTTTTCCTTCCTTGCCCGCTCTTCTGGAGTTGGCAACGCAGCCAATCGTTTCATCCTCTCGATTTCCGTCTTACCCTCTTCGATCGCCGTCTCGTGATCCGCCTTCTGTGCCGCCGCCTCATCAAACTGAGCGAGCGCGGTCATTGGCGCCCCGATCACAACACCCTCGACCTGGGCCGCCACATCTTTCGTGACATTCTCATTAAATAATGTTCCAAGATCCGTACCGGTCCCGGCATCCACCATAATATTATCGACATCAGCCCTGCCGTCCGGATTGATAAACCGCATCATGTAATACCATTCCTTCCCTGACTTGCCGGCGACGCCGACGGGATGTCCGGCCTGGACCGTGTCACCACGACGGACCGTCAGCCCTGACAAATGGGTGAGGACCTGCCACCGCCCGTCGTTCTCCTCTCGAACCAGGACCGCAAACCCGTACCCGTCATGCTTGATCTCTTCGACCGTCCCAGCGATCAGGGTCCGTGCCGGGGCCAAGAACGGTGTCGTCACCCGATACGCCCATCCCGCGTGAACCGCCTCCGGCTGAGTCGCATTCGGCCGGGTCATGAGATGGATCGGCGCGATCTCGATCTTCTCGCCAGGCAGACGCTGGGTTCTGCCGGTGAGGATCGTTTTTTCAAAACGTGTCTTATCGATATCAACCCCACGCGCGGCGACTTCCGCGTCCTCATCCAAGAAATACACGATCGGGGCGCTGCCGACGACTCGATTCTCTCGGACCCCAAGCCCCTCCATCAAGGCGAGGCGGCGCACGTCACGCTCACCCTCATTCAGCTGCCAGAACGTCGGCGGAATAATCTTCACAATCCCCTGCTGGCGGCCTCGGCGGGCCCCCAGGGCCGCACGGACTGCCGCGTTCAGCGTCTCGTCATGACTTTCAACCGCGGCCGCGCGTCCCTTGACCACAGAGATCGTTCCATCTTCATTGATCCAGGCAGCCTGAAGCGGCTGATCGAGCGTGACCGCTGTTAACCCTTCCGGCCATTCAACCTGGAGATGCGGTTGATCGGCACCCTTTTCATTCGGGAGAGCGGGTTCGGGCTTCTCGATGATCGCGACAACATGAAGAACGTCCGTCTTCGTGGGTGTTGCGCCGGTCAGCGCGTCCGTCACGGTATCGATCCGGGCATCCGGGTTCACCGGAGCCATCATCTGCGCTGCGGCCTGGCTCGACACGACGTTATTCAGCGGATCGTCTTTCTCAAAATATTGACGATAACCATATTCCTTAAGCATGCGGATGCTGTCCTCGATGACCTGATCAGCAAACGGCTCGGCGGCAGCATCATTCGCACGATACTCGATCAAGGCCTGTCTTAAGATCGCCTCCTTCGGCAGGTTCTTAAACTGATCCCTCGCTGCCACCTCGTCCAGCAGCGATCGAAGACGATAGGCAGCAACCTTGGCGCTCTGCTTTTGATCAAAGACCATCGCATAACTCATGCCGCGATCAACAAGGCCCCTGTGTTCCATGGAGCCCACCGCCTCGTTCCACTCGCACTCGCTCAGCCCAAACAATCCTCTCCGCCCAGCCTCCTCATCCATAAAATATGTCCGCATGCCGCTTGCCGCGTTCGCCATAGCCATCATCACCTTCTGGGCATGATTGACCGAATCAAAATGACGATAGAATTCATCAAGCCTGAAGAAATAGCTCGGCATGCTCGTCACAACATCCAATTCAACCCTGACCGGATCCGCCTGCGGCTGAACACCCTGGAGCGGCGTGACCACATCGCTGATCGTCACAGGAACGGCTGCTGCCTCCGCCGCAGGTGCATTGTCAGCGGGCGTTGTTTCCTGGGGAACTACGGCATCCGGGGCCGGGACAACATCTCGTGCTGCGGCAGGCTCAGCCGGAGCCCCGGCCGCGACCGCGGTTGTTGCTTCGGGCGATCCGGTTTCCGCGCCCACCGCTTCTTCATCTGCCGCCCCGCCATCAGTAGCGGCCGGCGAAGACGCCTCATCTTGAGCCAATTTCAGGCGCTGTTCCTCGAGCCACACCCGAAGGGCTGCCTCATTCTGCGCCTTTCGAGAATCTGCCCCTTCTCTTAAGCTCTGCACAAAGGCCTCGACCTCGCGCGCCCCGTCAGCGGCATAGTCGTCAACCGCAGCGCGCGCCGTGCCCGCGGACATGACCAGAGCGCCCGCCAGCGCGACAACCCCAAACAAGCGCTTTGTCACCGGCGAGATATAAAGGACATACTGTGTCGCCAGGACGTCGCGCTTCACCTTCACCATGCTATACAGGGTTAACGATCCGAAGACAACCATTGCGATCGCCATAGCGGCAACACCAGGCACATAGAAGATCGCAACCACGCCCGCGACAACCGCCCCCAGCAGGCCCGGGAGCATCATCCAGAGCCTCTGAGCCGCCCGGATGCTGTCCTGACGGTTACGTCCAACCTCGACGAATTCATTAGACTTTAACGGTGCTGCTGTAGCGCGGGATGCGGGGATCGCGAAACGCTGCCGCAATGGCTCGCTCAATTCTGACCCGGTGAGCTGGACTGAGTTCGTCCCAGACACCGGCGAGCCCGCGTCGGACATAGATGCGTCCGCGCTCGTGCGAGACCAGGTAGAGCCGGATCCGGCCTGTGCCGCATTCCCTTCCTGAGCAGAACGTGCATTGACTGCTCGGGATGTCGATGAAGTACTTGAATTCAATATCCGGTTGTGTATTGACGAGTACCATGTTCGGCCTCCTTTGTTAGACCTGATATTATAGAGAATCATGACCGCCGCGATCCCGGCCAAAACGGCCAAGACCATGATCACAGGATGAGCAATAACTAGTGTGGGTAGAATAGAGGATGTTCCGGCCTCTGCCGCCTGCAGAGAACCGGAGAAGAAAACAACAGCGGAACCAGCGACACGCAGGGCCTCTGCGATATTCGCTGATCGTGGTTGGATCGTATAGCGAATCCGGCTCAGAACAAACTGATGGAACATCGAGGCCGCCTCTTGGCCCCGTGCCCCGCGAGAAGTCCGCACGATCGTACGGACACTAGAAATACGGTCTCCCTGAATATCGGAGGCGCTCTTCGTTGAGCCTCGTGATCCTTCAGGACCGTTCATGCGCACCCCACTCGGCATCCCGTTCGATCCGCCGAATGGTCCACGCACCTCTCTCTTATCAACAACACGCCTTCCGATAACAGTTCCTACATTGCGGACAGCGTGACGATTTCCTCTATAAGCACCTCTACCGATCCTAGGCGCCGCTGAACGATGCCCAGAGACAGCAGCATGGTTCACAACAGCGCGGCGAGCAGGCACATCTTCCCTGCGCGCACCCCTAGACCCGATAACAGAGCGATTACGACCTTCCAGGCTCTCTACAACCCTGTTCGCAGACCCATTTCGGCCCACGAATCGATGCCCGGAATCTGCCGGCACTTCCACAGGATCCGCCGCATAGACAGCCGGCACACCCTTCACGCCCGACAGAACACCTTCTGCACCTCGTTGACGACCAAGAACAACCAACTTCGTCTGGATACGGTCCCCAACAGCACCGATCACCCGGACCAGGCGATCCCCTGCCTTCACAAACGCCACCGGCAGGATCACGGCAAGGCCGCGCACAGCGCCATTCGACCGATCCAAAGAACGATACAGCGTACGTCTACGGCTACTTCGTACACCCTTCTCAATACGTACAGCTACAGCACCATCAACATGCGCATCTTTCTGCGCGGTCACCCCCTCATCAGTCGCGTTACCGCTGCTCAGCATCCCTGAGTCAACAGCCCCCGCCACTGCACCAACCACTTCAGGTACAGATACAGCCACTTCTACAACCACATCTACATCTACAGCTACTACTTGCGTGTCTGTCCACGCCGTCGTTTCTCCCTCACCAAGCGTCACACCACTTACGCCGGTGCTTAACCCACAAGCCACAACCACCTTTTCAATACCATCTACAGCTACATCTACAGCACCTTCTTCAAGTCCGTTCCACTCTTGCCGCTTGTCTGTCTGACCCTTTGTGGAAAGGGCGACAGAGGCCTTCGCCGTTGGGCTAAGACCGGTTGAACCGAAATTCATCCGTGTATCCTGCGAATAATCAATATAGGTCGCCCGTGTGCCGTCGCTTGTGCGTGCGGGACTCGTCCCGGCCCGAACCGCGTCCGCGGCCGACGGGTGGATCGCCCTGGCTAATTGAACGAACGGCGCATTCCCCGCGTGCCGTCCCGATCCAGCCGGGACCGGTGACCCGCCGCCAGCGTCTGTCTCGCTCGGTAACGGCAGCTGCGCGGCATTCGGAAGGACCGCCTGCGACCGCTGATTCGCCGCGTCATCTTGGCCAAGCGGGATCCGTGACCGGCCGCCCGCATCCGCCTTCCCTAAAATAAACGCCGGAGCCGGAATCGGTAACGGAACAAGTGTCGGTGTGAACGGCATCGGCTCGAGCACAGGCACAGATGCCGCGCCGCCGTCACCGTCAATATCAATAGTTTGCGTTCCATCTATTGTCGTTACGGCCACAGCCTCACGCTCACGCCTCAACTTGAGCGCAGCCTCCCAGGCCTTCGTCCAGACCGCCGCCACCTCGCTCAGGCGCGCCGTCAAATCAGAGCCTTCGATCATCTCGCCTAAAATCTGCTCAAACGCCGCCGGATCCCCGTTCGCCTCGGCAAAACGGCGCCGCGTCTCCGCGCTCAATTCAGAATCGCTGGCCAAGGCGACAACGACTTTATCAAAGACATCAACATCGTTCGCCAAAAGTTTATCCGTATAATATTTAAACCAGACACCGTCATCGAGGGCGAGCATGGCCGGATCCGCGTTCTCGGTCGAGGCCTGGGCCACAAAGACCGACCCCGGCACCGCCGGACGCGTCACGAGCGCAGGCTTTTTCTCGCTACCGATCGCTACCGCGGCCGGACGCGCGGCGCTCTCCGCGAGGCGGATCGTGGCGACCGGAACCGCGTCTGTGACCAGGTGATCGTCCAGATGAACAAACCGCCGATTATCAGCGGTCCTGCCGATCCTCACCGCATCAGCCGCGGCCGTCCGCGCCACCTTGTCTAGAATCGTGCCGATCCGCTCAACCCCCTCCTTCATAGAGGGTAAAATAGATGCCCGCTCAATAGCAGGATCATTCAAAACCTGCATCAGTGTCGTGATCGTCGTCATGGCTGCGGCCAAATCCCATCGCGCCAACTCACCGCCCGCGGTCAGACTCTGCGCCATGGCCTGGGCGAGCGGATCACTCGATTGCGCTAAGGAGCGAATCCCGTTGACAATCGCTTGCCCGTGTTCGAGCCACGTCTTAATCTGAACATCACTGACCGGCGCCCCGCTCTCGACCGTTCGCACAACGTCCGCGAAATAGGTGTGCGCATCCTTGAGCGCCGTAGTCTGCGCCATTAAGTGCGCCTTCAAGGCCTGCCCTGTCGCGGCGTCATCACGAATACCGCTCGCCGCCGCTGTTGCGGCCCTTCCGACCAAAGCCTTCCTCACATCCACATCACCAACGCCGCGCCCAGCGCCAAGAACCCGTTCGCTCAACTCACGCGGAGCGATCCGGCGGATCTCCGGCTCGCTCATCCCTCTAAATAAGAAATCTTTCGCGGCCGCACCGCGCTCCCTCGCAATGCTCAAGGCCCCTGTCCAGGCCGTGGCCTTCGCGATCAGCCCAGCGACCGTCGAACGGCCCGCGTCTTCTTTTGCCGCCGCGCCGATCGCGCCCACGATCCCGCGGTCCTCTCGGCCCAAAACACGGCGGCTGACATCCGCGATGATCAGCCCGTCTCGCGTTTCCGTCAATACAACATCTGCCACGGCCCCGGCATCGGTCAACCGCACCACATCCGGCCGACGCCCGGCCTGATCTTCGATCTCCGCGATCACACGGACCAGCCCCTCGCCAACCCCCGCCGGAGAATCTGCCGTCGTGCGCGCGTCCACATAAACCGGGGCGCCCGCATCAACCGCTGACCCGCCCTTTAATGCCGGGACAGCGAGACGAACAAACGATGCGGCCTCACCCTCAACGTCAGTCACGCCGTCAAGGAACCGAGGATCGATCACCGCGCCTTCGGCCACAAGACGTCGGGCGATCGGCGATGACGGAGGGAATGTGTTCGCGACAACCGTAACCCGACCCTGACCGTTAACCCGAACCGGCTCGAGACCGCCTTCGTGCAAAATATAGACATCATTTTCTGAATTGATATACTGCTGAACGGCCTGAGGGACATCGTCGGCCTTGACAACCTCAATATCCTGCGGCAGACCATCACGAGCCTGCGGCAGCCCCCGTAGCACAGGGGAAACAGGACCGACCGGCGTCAGGATCGGCAGAGCCTCAGCCCCGATCGCTGGGGTCACGGCCGGTGCAGCGGGAAGCACGGCAGCGGGATCGATGACCGGGCGATCAGCAAACGGCGAGGCAGCCTCCTCGACGCCGCCCGCGCGGAAAGCCGCCGCACGATGCTCAGGCTCCGACATCTGCCAGCGGACTGCGGCCTCGGCACGAAAATCGCCGGTCGCCCCCATCCCGGCCTTATGGTCGCGTCCGGCGCGGATCTCGGCGAGCTCATGGGTCAAAATCTCTAGCCGGGACTCGGTGATGAGTTTTTTCGTACTGTCAGGATCATAGCCCGCCGCCTCAGCAAGCGTCTTGGCCGTCCACTCAATATCCGCGAGCCAGATCTCGTTTTTGCCCTCGGGAATATACCCGGTCACCGGGCGGCCCTCTTCGGTCCGCGCGAGTTCCGGGACCCGGAAAACCCTAACGGTAATCCCGTCGGAGGTATCGAATGAATAAAGCTGCAGCGAACCATCGTTCGTGTCCTCTTGTGCAAAGCCGCGCTCGATCCGCTCCCTGACATCATTTGTCAAGCGCCCCACAGAGGCGCCGTATTCGGCCTCCTCGTCCTGACTAGGCATGACCGGGACCTGTGCATACGCCTTAATCATTGACTCTGCCTGAGCCCTCGGAACTGGCTTGAGACTGCCCGCTTGATACACCTCTCCTGCCTTCAGCCTCCCATGCTCCAAATGACGCAACCTGCGCTCGCCCTGTTCGACCACCGTCAAGACCGAACGGATCGTCTTCTTCCCCCCGTTGGTATCGGTCACCTCAAGGATCTCATATCCGGATCCATCCCTAAAATCATGACGGACATGCTCGGCCTTGATTTCAAGCACCTGAGGCGCGAGGAGCATCAGGCGCCGGAATTCCACAGCCTGCCAATGGGTCAGGCCATCGAGCATCTCGTGCATGATGAGCTCTTTATAATCATCGATCATCTCGGGGTCCGGCTGAAGCCGCGGCGCTTCGATCGCCTGTCGGAACGGAGAAATATTCGTGATCTCAGACAAATACACCGTCCATGTGGGGGTTTTGTCAGGGCTATGCCGACCAGAATGGGCTGAAAGGAGCTTGTCCTTTATGGTCTGCATCATCCCAAACGCGAACGCCCGGGCTGACATGTTTTTTCCAAAAATTTCTCTAAGGGCCCTAGCCAAATGAAGCGCTTCATTCTTCTGGTGCGCTGTCGGCGCAGAAATATCTTTTTTCTTAAAATATAAGTCTCTTAATTGAGAATCAGTATAGTCGTTCACGCTCGAAGCACCGACCGTATCCTCAAAATCAATGACGCGGTCAAAAAACGCCGAATATTTTTCTTTCATCCCCTCCTCACCAATATGCTCCAAAACGATCCGCCGCCGCTGCCCACCCTGCAGGGAGCTGTCATGCGCTGCTTGTAACCGGCCGAAAAGTTTCTCTTCGATATCAACGTTTGGCTGTGCCGCGCCTTCTACGCTAATAACCACATCACGCAATCCCTCCGCCTCAGCCACGGCCTGCTTCAACCCCTCCTGCGCCGCCTTCTCATGGGGCTTTTTAGCAGCCGTCGTTCCGCTAATCTCCGTCACCCGGCCTTCATCATACGCATCCTCTAATCGCCAGTTCTGAGGCTGCGCCAACAACTCTTCAAAACCTTCAAATTTAATCTTGCGATATTGCTCCTTGGTAAAAAATGCCCATCCCGAAGCAGTCGCGTCCCAAGAATAATCCCGGCTCTCAGTTAATCGACTTACATACTCCTGTGTCTTATTTACGTCTCCGGTATCCCTTAGGGCATATCCAACGTGCTCCATTTTCCCTGTCTCAGGATCCCGGGCCATAACAAAAGCTCGCTCCATCGATCCTGTCGAACCGTTCTCTCCCGACACAATAAGTCCTTGCGACGAGACAGCAACAGATCTTGGCTCATCCGTCTTTTCCCTGAGCCCCCTCAAGACGCTATTAACAGCATCACCCAGCCCCTCAGCCCCGACAGACCCGACGTCGTCTGAGTCCTCTCCCCGCCAGAACGTCCGCCCATCATCGCTCACAAATCCGATCACCCGTTGATCGACTCCAACGACGGCGCCTGTGTCCAAAACCGTTGACCCGCGGATCTCCGCCGGAGAAGGAACGTTCTGGTCGCGCTGAGCCTTAGCCAAGGCCTCATTCAGCGCAGCAAAAAGCCTCGTTGCTGTCTGATGATCATGGACACGCCCAACATCTCTCGCCCAGGTACTGCCATACTCCATCTCTAAATAATCCCCGACCGCGGCCGGTACGGTTCTTCGCACCCACGCCTCGGCGCGCGCCGCATCCTCCGCAAGCCAATTCAGCACGCGGTCGCGCTTCTCTGCCTGTGCTGGTTGCAAACTCGACGGCGCAGCCATGATCCTAAGGAACCGCCATAATTGAGCAAACCCGTTCACATCGCCCGTCTCTATCGTTTCTGCGCGCGCGCCTTGGGATACGGAAACCGTTCGCCTCAACACCACATCGCGAACATCGGTGACCTGATCATTTGCATCTTTTTCTATCGTCCATCCTGCCGAGACCTGTCTCGTCCAGCTGCCACCTGTGACCTCAGCCCGCTGTGCCGCCTGGTCCGTCTCAGACCAATCCAATCGGGCCACGACTCCATCTGAAGTCCGATTCGCAATATCAAGAATCCGCGTCTCTATCTTCCCACGATCTTTTCGATCAAACGCAAACACCAATCCGCCTCGACGATCGGCATCTAAAAGGATCGCCTCATTGGCGCGAAGCACGATATGTCGATCATTGCCGATTGAAATCTCCTGCTCTTGATCATTATTATTAATAATGACCGTGCGCGGTTGGTGGCTCGCTTCCTGGCCCGGTTTTGTTGGCTGAACCTTGACCTTAACCGTCACCTCACGAACCCCATGAGTAACAAAATCCATTTCACTCAAACGCCTCGCGCGTGTACGCGCCGAATCCAAGGCGATATTCCATGAAGAGTCCGAGATCTCTTCTTGTGGCAGATTCATCAGCACCGAGTACGCCTCTTGAGGATCCTTGCCCGCTTGGCCCGACTCCCAGGCATCCAAATCCGCTCTCGCGCGCGTCAAAACATCCTTCTGTGCAGATGAAACCTCCTTTACAACGCCCGGATCAAAATACTTTTCAACGGCTGCAGACCTTTTCGATCGTTCCTCTCCTTGAGAAGCCTGAACAGCCGTTCGACCCGAACCCACAGGTGCCGGTGATTGTGGAACAACAGGCGCTGGAGCCGCTTCAACAGGAGCTGGAGCCTCCGTCGCCGGAACCTGAACCTTCACATCGGCAGGGGCCACCGCAACGTGTCCCACCTCAGGCTGAGCCTTCTCAACAGCGACAGAAACAGCTTCAGTTGAAGAAGCCGACGTAGATTGCCTTCCCTTCGTTTGAAGCGCCACGAGATTCTGGACATATGCTCGAATATGATCGATTTCTGACTGAAGCAACAGTCCTTCGGTGATTCGATTCAGCGAATCCATGATGTCATGAACAGAATCTCCTCGTTCAACCTTGTGCCTTATCGTCCTACCTACCAATGTTGGATCCTTGCCTAAAATCTTTAAGGAAGCGGCCGTCTGGGGGCCTAAGGATCCTGATCGATCCAAGGTCAAGTAGTCTTCAAGTGACAGGGCTGTGCTCAGCGACGGAGCTTGGGCCGCCGGGGCCGGAACCTTCGCCTCGGCCGGGGCAGGCACTTCAACAGTCTTCATTTCAGACGGCACAGCCGGTGTAGGAGGCATTTCAGCCTTCGTCTCCACCGGGGTTTGTAATCGTTGCGCCTCGCGCTCAAGCTGGGCTATCACACGCTTCCAACGAGCCTTATCGGCCCTCATGTTCCGCAGGCCTTTCAATGTTACAATCTCTTTGATATGTGCAAAAGGAACTCGGCGCAACTCTTGCCGAGACACACGAAGATTCTCTTTTACCCTGGCAAGGTCTTCACTTAACTGTCGACTCCCCTGCGACGCCGATTCCCCCGAAGAGCCTGCGCCCTTTTGCCCGCCTGACGCAGCAACCAAGGTGACATTACCCAAACCAACGGATGAAACCTGTTCCCTGGCCTCTCCCGATACCGCTGCGCCCTGCGTCTCACCGCCAGAGGCCTCGCTGCCCATTAAAGGCCGGCCTCCGACGCTGCCCTTAGCGCTTTGAGCATGCCCCAGCGCCTCCCCAAACGATATCCCGGACGTCTTCATCAGGCGCAATGCGATCTGGGCCGCGCCGAGCTCCGGCTCCGACGCCGCAATTGTTCTGGCCTGAATCGCAGCAACAGCCTGCCCATCAAGCGGGACAGCATTCTCATGGGCCAGTTGAGCCGCAGGCGTCCCGGCCTCAGCGTGCCCCACCCGCTGTTCTGCCCGACGGATACGAGCAATCTCATTCCGCTCATGACGAACCACCTGATTGACGACGCTGTTATCAAACGGATTCTGCGTATCAAAAGCAACGGACCGGTCAAGAACAACCACCATGTGCCCCGTCTCCCGATCGATCCCTCCAACGCCCAGTCCCACTGTCTCCGACGTGCCCTCATCACCACGCATCTCCTCACGCATTCCGCCAAGCGTATAAATAACCGTCACTCGTGCCGGATCCAGGACCTGCCCGTCAACACCGATAAAACGCCCGCTCTTGCTATCAACCGTCGCCTGATGTGTGGCGCCTCGATCTTGATAATAAGCCCCGACCTCCACGGCCTCCTGATGATGGGCTCGCACATAATCAAAGCCCTGCCGGGCCGCAACAGAATCCTGATGGCCTCCCGAAAACGCCACGCCATCAACAGCGTCAAACGGATTAGACGCCGCCGGCGCTGCCGCAGCCGTGGCCGACACTGCTTTAGCGTCTCGATCTCGCCCGGCCAAATCAACAATCTGCATGTCAAGCGTATCCTCCTCAGACCTGGTCCGATCAGGATTTAAGAAATGTTCCGCCAACCAAGATTGACCTGCCGGCCGTAGCTGTCCAAATCGCCGCCTCGTGCCGCTATCTGACATCGTGCCTTCAAGCTCCGCCGTCTTAAGCCCTTTACCGAACGCTCCTTCTCTGATCATGGCTGCCATATAACCAAAAGGCATCCCGATAAACGAGCCCGATGACAATCCGCCTCGGGTGAGGAGGCCCTGTGACAACCGGGCCATCGATGAATCTCGGCCGCGACCGGCGCCCCATTGAAGGATCAGCGACGCGGCCTCAGTAATCATCATATCGTCCGCATTCTTGATCAGCTCATCAAAACGCCGATCTTCATCGACCTTGGCCTTCTCCACATCCTTGATCTTCGCCTTTATCCGCTTGAGCTGAGAAGCGCTGTTTGAAAAAAAGGCTGCTACTGCCTTCAATTTTTTAAGGGTTTCCTCTCGGTCCTCTGCCGCTGCTGCTTTTGCAGCCGTCAAGACCTCCCGCACCGCAGACTCCTGACCGCTTACAGCGCCATCAGATGAACCTTCTGCTCTCTGCGCGATCTGCCGAGCCGCTGTTAAGATCACCCGCCCCTCGACGGTCAGCCCGTCCTTAGTTAAAAATCCAGCGTCCTCGTACGCCTGAAGAATAAACGGCACGTCCTCGGCCGTGATCGGCGCTGTGCCGCCTGCCACGGATGGGCCAGTGGCGCTCGCTGTTTCTTGAGGTGCCACAGGAGATGGCGAAGCGCCCTGGCCTCCGGGTGAGCTCCCGGGCGCCGCTGCGCCGGACGAACCTCCGGCGGCCTGGGCCTGCGGAATTAACCCCTCAAGGCTCTTCCGAATTGTCGGCTCAGTAGCCCCCGGCTTCAACATCTCATCAAGCACCGGCACGATATTGTACCGGGCGTTTCGAATCCCCATGGCGTTCCCGCTCAAAACGATCTCCTGCACGACCTCATTAAATTGCTCCGCAAAGGCGCGTGCACTCGGGGCCGAAACTCCAAACTGCTGAAGGATCGGGCTCACATAACCGATCGGCGTCAGCATCAACCCAACCTGAGCGAATTGCTCTCCAATCTCCTCAATGGACCCGCTAAGCATCCGATAGGTCCACCCTGTTACCTCCGATGCGCTTTTCCTCCATATCGAAGCGTTCGGCCGGACCGGGAGTCTAAAAAGATCAAGTTCAAATGTCTTATCAAAGGCATGGTTCATCGACTGGAACCACCGGCCGAAATTACCGGCCTTGATATTCTGCAGGACCGGAGTGGCGCCACGCAAGAGGGCCAACGACACAGAAAATCCGATCATCTGCCCCTGAATCCCTTTATAGTCTTCAGACTTCGCCCCGCCGAGCCACGCCGGTAACGGCAGAAATTCCTGAAGGGTCTTCGGCATCTCAGCCCAAGATGTTACCTTCAATTGCCCGCGCCGCGGCCCGTTTTCATAAACACCAAAAAGCCCGTTCGAAAACGAACGGAGAACAACCTCGAGAGAACTCTTCGCCCCCTGATACTTTAAGGCAGACATATCAACCATCTTTTGCGAGACATCACTCCAGACCTGAGTGTTATCCCAAAACGCGGCGGTGGTCGCATTATGAAAATTCCTCTCAAGTGATGACCCGCCGGTACGAGCCCCTACCTTGGCCGCCATCGAGACAACCTCCAGGGCGCCGGAGAGCGGGGTCATAACAAAGAAAATATTGCTGACCGAGCTCGCGGCCATCCGTCCTGTGGCTACAGGCAGCGCGTGCAGGATCCCTGCAACGCTTAAGGTCCCGGGCTTCATCCAAGAATCAACAAGCCCTCCTGCCGCAACACCCCCGCCAATGGCAACCATACCAAGCCCGCCTGTTTTTAAGGCATCGGCCCATCTCTGCGCTGTCTGGCTCGTCGTCCCATCGCGTTGATCCCACGCGTCAACCGCATAACCTAATCCCGCGGCCGCGGTGCCTGCCGCCGCCCATTTTAAGCTCATTAACGCTGGATTCGCCTTAGCCGATTCATAAGTCGCGCCCATTCCGTCAATAGATTGCCCCAAGGTCTTAAGCAGCGTCTTGCCCGCCCCCACAGCAGCATTAGGATTCGCATTTAAAACAGCCATCTGCTGTCTCGCATGATGCGCCATCTTAAAGAGAGAGGCCACCAGCGCCGCATTAAGAACAAAATTCGCGCGATCAGTGGCGGCATATTCTTCAGCTCGGTAATAGCTTTCTGTCTTTGGATCGCGTGCCACGATATATGAATCGTCCGGCCCGCTCACGAGATACTCGCCGTTAACGCCGTGCTTCTCAATAAAAGCATCCACCCGTCGGGTCAAGATCAGTTCGATCAAACCATCATGCTCGATCTCGCTAATATTATATTTTGACACTGCATCACCAAGGGCCTTGCGAGCCTCCTGGCGCAATTGATCCATGTCCTGATCGTCCTCAGAAAATTCCGACAGTTCTCTTCCGTTTAATTGGGTAAGTAAAGGATCCCGTTCTTTTAACCGTCCGGCCAGAGAACGGATCTCAATCTGACGACCGTCTGGCAGACTCCGCGGAAATAATAAATACGGCGTGGTGTCCCGGACCCTATCCTGCAATGTCCGTTGCGTACGGTCCCGGTACGCATCGAGTTCGTTCAAAACAAGATCCCCGAAGAGCCGTTTGCCCCCATAGACAAGTGAGCCCGCGCCCAACATCCCCAGCCCGTTGCCCACGATCGCGGCCGCCGGCTTCACCCCAAAGGCCATCACCAAGTCGGCCTTTAATGTTCCGTACGCATCCCAGCGAGCGGACACTGTATGCGCGTTGTATGCCTTGACCCATCCCTCGGGGTTGAACCGTTTGAGGAGAACAAGGGCGCCCAGACCAAAGGCTAAGGTCCCCAAATTTGACACCGTATTTGCGACGATCTTCATCCGGGGATTACTCTCGGCATCAAGGCCCTCGCTCCACGCCGCACCTGCCACATGTGCTGCTGGGCCGCCTAATACTAGGCCGATGCCTACCCGTGTCTGGTGAGCAGGAGCCATCTCGAGGTGAACTTTTTTCATCGCTCCCCTCATCAGGCCTGCGGTCATGCTCATGAGGAACGCCCCGCGGGCGATCGTATCAACCTGATACGAAGAGGCCTTAACGCGGTCGAGCACCGATTCAGAATTGTTGCCTCCAAAAAGGCTTGGCCCAGCAATATTAAGCGCCGTATTCCACATCATCGTCGACGCTCCGGACTGAGTCCTTGCCCAAAACCCTGGATCAGCCGTGGCGCCTGACCCCGATTTAAATCCTCGAAAACCAGCCCTGGCCCCGAGCAGACTCGCGATCAGCCATGTGCCATGCGCCAAGGTGAACGATTCGTCCTGATCCATCTGCGCCTTGGCCCCCTTTTCAGGGATACGCAACGGATCGAGCACCGCCTTCACTGTGTTCCACGGAGAAAGGATCGTGTCCGCCTGCCATGAACCTGTGAGGGCGCTCACCATCGCGCGCCCATAAGCGATCGGATACACAACGCCGCTAGCTAATAACCGGCCAAAACGATCTTCAGCCTGCGAGATAATCATCCGCTGCTCACCCGCGGTGCGGCCGGCGAAAAAGTTTCGAACATCGTCTTTATAATGATGGAACGATACCGCATTGATGTACCCGCGGCCAGGGGCCAAAAAAATCGTCCGGAACACGTTCCTCGTCCATGAGGCGCTCTCGGGATCCAGGCCATAATGGGCATCAATTGTATTTTGGAAGACCGACATCTGAGTCAGGGGAAGCAGAATCCCCGGCCTCGTTAACTGGCGATAGGCCATCGGGGCGAAACGATGCGTCGCCCCAATCATGATCCCAGCGATGGCAGCGCCGCCCGCCATCTTAAGTCCGGCAACATCAAAGGCTGAACGGCCTTGAAGTTTATTCACGAGAACCGCTGTGCCGCCCACTCCGCCGCCCACCGCCAAGACACGCCCCAGCGTCGTTGTCCGGCGGGCCATGGCCAGCAACGACCGCGGAGCTGTCCGGCCCCCCGCGCCCGCAAGAACGGACAACCCGATCAGCGACGCGGCTCCGACCGTTCCGACAACCCCCCAGGCCAATCCATCACCGTCATACCAGGGCCGATCATTGTATCTATTAATCAAAACACCAGCAGCCCCAGTCCCCGCAAGACCAACACCGATCCCCACCGCAGCTCTCCTGCCCGCCGTTGTTGTCGCCGCTTGAGCCGCTCTGCCCGCAAAACCCGCAACACCCTTCCACAAGGGACCCCCTGCTGCCATCACAAGGGCAGCCACCATGGCCCCCGAAGAGGACATCTGGATCATGGAATCGTTACGCATCTGGTGAAGGGCGATCCCTGCCGCAGCCGCCGACCCCAAAAGAAGAAGAGCCGTCTGACGACCAGAGGCCCCAGACGCTATCGCCGACTGAACGCCTTTAACGCCGACGAAGGCGGTCAGCCCAAAGGCGACCGGAACAATCCATTTCTTATTCCCGTCATACCAGCCCAATAAGCCACGACCCGCCGAACCATCCCCTTCCCTCTGCCAAGCCCATCCCTGAACCCCGTCCTTCAACATATACGCGCCGACACCGAGGCCCGCAGCCGCTCCGACGCCGCCAATCACTTTTGCCGTGGTCGGGCCAACCCGAAGAGGAACCGACCGCAGCGCAGACTTCGCCCTGGACATCAACGCTGAAATACTATCCGACCGCACAAAATTATACGGCACCGCGGCGGTAAAAAATGCCGCCTCGGCATAATCTGAAAGATCAGCTTGTCCGCCTGACATAAATCCAGTCAAGGCAACATTGATCCCGGTCAAAACCGCACGCTGCCGCAAGGTCTCCCGGCCATAATACGAGACCCACTGCTTGGTAATCTCTTTAATGATCACTTTGGAACCCGCATGCGCCCCTGCCTTGACCACCCCTTTAACAACGGCCGCGCCGATTCCCGTAACAATCAGCGCCCAACTAACCGCATCGCCTGCCCCCTGAACATAGCTAAAGGTATTCAGGGTCCGGCCAGTCGCCGCCCACGAATTGGCCGAGGCCCACAGCCCGCGCGGCACAACAACGCGGCCCTCCGCATCGGTCTTCCCGCGCGTAAACAGGGCGCCCATCTGATCCGGATCAAAATCGATCTGACGGATCCACCCACCACTTGCCACAATGACGTCATCGGTCCGTTGGTTCCCGTCAAATCCGTCAACGATCCCGGTTAACAGACCCAAATTATAATTCGTCCGTCTCTTAATGTCGCCGTGATACAAACCCGCATCGCTAAAAAATTCTCCCGCCTCGGGTTCCCTTCCGATCCGGCTCGTCTGATGCCCCGCCCTATAGAATGATACCGATCCGTCAGAATTCTGCATCATGACCGATGACTCCTGACGACCGGTGACAAAGCGCCCGATCTTGCTAAAAAATCCCAGCTTGTCAGAAGCATTCGCAAAATCCCTTGCCGAAATCGGTTCGGCGAACAAGACATCAATCGCGTCAAGCCCAACCACCTTGCCCGCGGATGTCTGAGCAAACGAAGCCCCTGTGGTTAAGGCCGTTTCCTTAAAATCCCCGCGGAGCAATTCTTTCTTCCCGCCCACAAAAAATTCATGCCCCAGAACGCTTTTTGCCTCAAAGACCGGAACCCCATGTTCGTTCACTGCTGTCGACGAAATCCGACTAAACGAACGAAGGGCGGATTTGGTGGACCTCCATACTAAGGCCGGAGTAAAAAACATGCTGAAACTAAAAAAATCATCCAACGACCGGCTCATCAAATTAAAGCGCTTTAACGGCACAAAACCGACCGCCTCTCCCTGGCCCGAGCGGAGGACGACCTTCACCTCGGCCTTGTCTGTCTCTCCGCGGCCAAGATCTGACAAAAGGATCCGGCCGGGTTTCCCGTCAACATTGAAATCCACATACCGGTCGCCAAAGACAAGATGCTTTTTAGGATCATATCCCTTCGCGCCCTTTTCAGCGGAGCGCGGATCCATGAGATAAAAAACGCCCCCTGGCCCGGCGACAAACGTCTCATTTTTAGACGGATCGATCGATCTGCCGTCACTGCCTCTGACGCTCTCCCCCCCGCGCAGCTGCTCAACCATGCGCGCTGTATCCGGAAGGTTGCCGACAAACCACGCCGTCTGACCGTTTTCGCGATACTTTCCAAAGGCGCCAACCGCTTGCATATAATTGAGCAATGTCTCTGCGGCTCGGGCCTGGGCCGTTTTTTGACCCTCCACATGAACCCAATGCCGGCCGACCATGCCGAGCGTTGAGGACAACGTCACCTCGCCATTCGCGCCGATCCCGCCGAACAACAGCGTCAGTTCCGAAACCACACCATGGGCCCTGCCCAGCTCAAGACGCCACGGACCCTGACCATTATTTAAAATTTCATACGGTCTGGCCGTTGATTCAACAAACCCACTCCTCGAAGCACCGCCGGGGCCGTCTTCGGTAAAATAATCTGAACTATCGGCAACCAGCATCAAAGGATCAAGCATCGCGGCTCGTATCGCGTTATTCACCGGGACCTGGATCTGGGCAGGCTTCCCATCGACCCCTGCGCGGAAGGTCAGCCCCCATCTGCCATCCTCAAAAACCTTAATCTCCCTTGCGCGGGCCGCCAACGAACCGTCCCCAGTTCGGATCGTGGCATCAACGGCAAAACGATCAAACGGTGTCTGAATGCCCGAGAGCGTCCCGCCCTCGACGATCGGCATGACATGGCTGATGCCGTCGGTGATCATGGCGTTCGGCCGGGCGCGGCCTAATCCTGTGAACTGCGCAAGCCCCAGGCTCCCGATCTCATCCGGATTCTCCCCTGACAGAACCGCGACCGGATCGAACGTCTCATCAAGCCCTTTCCCGGGTGCCAGATAACGGGCATAAACAGGAATAAGGGCATCAACAAGGGCCCTCTGCTGATTCGGATCCAATCCGTCAAAGATCTTCCGGGCCTCAATGGTCCGATCCACATGGGTGGTCGCTATAATTGGCGCTTGAGTGTCGGATATCCACACAAATGTCCCGGCGTCATCTGGTCCGCTGGTTGCGGCTGAAACAGCAGAACGGACCTTCCACAAATCTCCGGCGGCATCCTGAGCGATCCCCAGTTTTTTCATCGCCGTTATAAATTCATTGTCGCTTGAATACCGAGCGAAAATTTCCGGAAGGAGTTGGATGAGCCATCCGCGCTGCCGCTCATCGCCGAGCCTCATGCCCTTCGAAGGATCATCATAACCGCTGTCCTGCCCGGCCAAGATCGTGAGCACCGCATCCTGCACCGTCATCTTCATATCCGGCCGGTCCATGGCCTTGACCCGGGCCGGAATCCCCTCGCCCTTCGCGTTATAAAACCAGACAAATTGATTCGTGTTATTAAAAATATGCGCGCTCGGCGCCTTCTGGCCTTCCTCTGTATAGTAATACAGACCCGTTGCCGCGCCGTCGGAGCCGCGGAAGGTGCTCGACGCGATCTCAAATTTTGTGTCCCCTGTGCCGTGTGTCCATGCCGACTGGACCCCGCTATCAACGCCGGCAACGTCCCTGCCCAACAAAAGAAGGCTTCCCTCCGGCTCGGACATGACCATCGGGCCAAACGGATTCGTGCGGCCCTCAAACGCCGATCCCTCCTGGGTGTCCGCCGCCGGCAGGAGAACCACCCCGGCCTCTGACGGAATAAGCTCGCGCGTCGCTGCCTGGATTCGCGCGACCTGATCGTCCAGCAAGCGGCTCTCGCCCAGCCCGGCATCCCGGCCTCGACCAAGCACCTCATCAGCAAAATCTTTAAATGTCGCATACTGACTGATCTGTCCGTTCTTCTTGACAACCTCATTGAGATGCGCCTTGAGCTGCGCAGCCACATTAGCTGACATGCCTGTTTTTTCAACAAGCTCTGGCACACTATACCGGGCGAACAGATTGATCATCGCGCCCTCTAGGATACTGCCTGTACCATAAGCCGTCTGGAGCGTGACCGCGCTCCCCGGCGTTGCCCGGATCGCGCTATATCGTGCGGCCTCGGCGTCAGCCTGGCTCTTTAACTCAGCGATCAATGTCGAATCGTTCTGAACGTTGGCCGTCTCTTTTTCAAGAATACTTTTCTTCTCGGCGTCCGTGGGATCCTTGATTGTTGCTAGTGCCGCATCCACCCGCTTCGCGATAGCAGCAGCCCGCAAGTTCTTATAAAGCTGGTCCTCGACCTGGGCCTTCTGCTCGTCGGTCAGAGTGCCGATCACGGCCAGGGTCTCAAGATCTGTTGATTGCGGCGCAGGGCCATCGCCCGCGGGTTTCTGCTGATACGCTGTGACCTTAGCTGCATCAATCGCCTGAACCTTAAGCGGCATATCCGCGATGCGGTCAACACGGCCGCCGCCGAGCGAGGCGCTCGGCTCAATGTCGATCAGGGCCTCATACACGCCGCCGCCGATCCAGTCGCCGGGCTCTCCCGCCCAACCAGCGGACAAGCGGTTCCGAACCACGCGCTCATCGCTATTCGTGATCTCCGGGTCTGAATATACCAGCGCGACAAGTCCCTTATCGTCATGTCGAATACGATATGGATCAATCCGGCCGGCAAGATCCCGAACCCGCATCGCCATCGTGTCATCGTTTAAAAATTCATGAACCGGCACCAAGAAACTATTCGTGACCGGCATCGCTTCAATATTTAATGGACGAGTCAGCAAGAACGCCCGATCGATCCGCTGATTCTCGATGGTCCCCGCGATCTTCACCTGATCAACGCCGAGCGGCAGAAAATACCCGACACTCCCGTCACGGACCTCGACCCGGCCGAGGTGATTCACGTCGATCACGCTCGCGCCCTGACCAAGGACCTTACTCGCGTCAACAACCCTCATCCCGGCAATCGGAACCCCGCCGGTGACATCGCGAACCATTCGCGTCGGATCCTGATCTCCTGCCTCCCTTAACTGATTGACATAATCCTCGGTCCCATTCGGATTTCGAATAATCTTTACTTCGTTTTTGATAAAGGCCGCCTCGCCGACCTTCACGGTGTAGGCTGACCCCGGCACCTCAAACGGCCGAGGCCCGGGATCAAAGGTGAGGGCGATCTGGTCGCCTTCCACGCGCTGACCAAACCCGAAACCGACCTGACCCGTGAGGTCAACGGTCTTTGCCGTCTCATCGTAGCGGGTGATATCCGCCACATCCGGAGCGCCGCCGAACAAGGGACGCAACGACCACGGCTTCTCGGCCAGCTTCTTGGCCTCCGGCGCGTCCGAACCTTCCCCGGGATTCGCCACGTTACGAATATACGCCCAGTCTAACGGCACGGTTGCCTCGGCCAGGCGGTGGCGATACCCCGGCCCCCCGCTGATGAAAACAAAATCTCGGCTCGCGCCATCAGCAAGGGCCTGATCCGGATGGATAAAACGATGGACCGTGCCGCTAACAATCGCGCCGTTAATCGCGATGTCACCATCGCCGTCACGCAGCATCACGTCCCTCTCTGAAACGAGCGAAACATGTTTGTCGATCATCGGCTCCGTCGGACCCGTCCACCAATCAGAGATACTCTTTTCAACACTCGTTGTCTTTGCGTCAAGGGAAAGAATAAATTCCGGCCTGCCGCTCGGACCGATATACTCACGCGTCGTAATCGTCTGCCCTTGTTGCTCCGCAAATGTCAACCAATTCCCTAAAGGCCAACCCTCTCGTTGGTTCATCTTCACCGTGACGTTCTCATTAAGGACGAGCGACCCTGGGGCCAGCCGCGTTTGACCGTCGCGCAGATCGATGATCCCGCTCAGGAGAGATTGGCTCTGGGAATTTGCAAGGGACTCGTTCAAAGGATCGAGCGGCGAACGGACCGGCTCGATGTTGTTCGACAAACGCCACCCAGACGCCGTCAACCGATCCACCGCCTCTGGAAGATAAATATATCGGCTATTATTCATCTCGAACTGGGCCTGCACGGAATGGAACCCTGCTTCAACGGGGCTCATAGCATACACGAGCATGGTGGGCGTGAGATTTGTCGTGAGATAGCTGCTTGAATCTTCTTGATTTTTTCCAGACACGATTAACTCATACGTCGCCCCTCCTCGGGCGAGATCCACCATCGCCAGATCGCGCGTGACGGTCCCGTCGGGCGTCTCGATCGTTGCGGTCCCGGCCGCGGGACCGGTCACAACCACAACCTGCTGTGGAGTAGGCGCGCTCGGATCCGGCCCTGCCGCCTCAGCCGCAGCTCCGGGCGATTGACGCGGGACGGATTGTTCATACTCCGCAACGGATAAAATCCTTGTATTACTGCGGGCAGCCGCTACCAAAAGATCCGGCTGGCCGAGCTTCTCCTGATCGACAAGCATCGCTACCTGACCAGACCCCTCGTCAACGAGCAGAACGTCCTGGCCGAGCAGACGATCCTTGCCTGCCGCGCGAACAACAACCGTGCGTGCCCCCGTGATCCCGGTCGGTAACGCGTTAAAGATCAAACTCGCTGTCTCTTGAGAGACCCCGGTTGGCCGCCCGAACGTGGTCTCGACCGGAACCAGAAACTCACGCGAGGCCTGTTCCTTCGCCGCTTTCGGAGAATCTGCCTTCTCACTATGGCGCAAAAACTCGCCTTGAGCATTAAACAGCCCCGCCCGCAGCGCCCCCTTCGGATCATACCCAACAAATGATTCCAGGCGATACGTTTGTTCCTTAGGCAATGCGTCCTCGCCCGTAAATGTGGAGACGATCTCTCCATCAAAGCCGAAGGCGGCCTGCCGGCCTGGAACAAGGGAGATCCCTGCCTGATCAAAATCCGACGTCGAGCGAGTGCGGATATTCCCTTCTTTATCTGTATAAATCTCGGTCGAAAAAGCGAACGGCCCTGAGGCCTCACGCTCCGCGATCTCAAAGACCTTGCCCGTGGCCCTATGAGCGAGCTGCTTACCATTCGCATCCTTCCCCGTCCTCGTATACTCCCAGTCAAAGATCCCGGCATGGAGAAGGCTGATCTTCTGACCCATGAGCGGACTAAATACCGTCGTCAGCCCGTCCTGCGCCACGACCGCATGTTGAAGCCAGGTGTCGGCCATGCCTGGGGCCCAGCCGCCGGCCTCCCCAAAACGTAGGATCGTGCCGGCTCCCGCCTCGACACCTTTTTCCGTCGAGACGATGGTCGCCTGGTGGCCGTTAATGACATCATCCTTCTTCGCTGTATAGAGAGCCGCCTGGTCGCCCTGGACATCAACGATCGAGCCGATCCCGCGCGTCCGGTATCCAAGCCACCCATTATTTAAGGAAACGTCGCCCCCATCAACTGTCTCGCGGGCCAGATACATCGAAGGCCGGCGGCCAAACGGCTGGCTCAGCCCCTCAATATCCGCGACCGTTGAACTGCCGGGACGCGCCCATGTTAACAGAGCATCCGCGCGCACGGCCTGAGCCGGACTCTCCCTCGCGGCCCCGCCGGAAAGCCGGGCCATCACCTCCGGGCTCCCTTCGAATAACGCAGCCATCGCCGCGCTGATATTCCCGTTTGAGGCGATAAGCTGTGCTTTGATTTTCTCTAAGTCATCCTTGCTTAATGTATGTCTCCAGAGGCCAGAAAAATTCGTATATCCGCTCTGCTGAAAACGCACCAGTTCGATAAAGGCGCGGGCCTTCGAGGCGTCGCGGCCGGCGAGCGCGTCGAACGCCCCGCCGATCGACGTGACACCGCCCTGGGCAAAGGCCGAGGCCGTCATGGCAAAAGGATGTTTTCCGCCCTCGCCCGGCAAAAATTCACGGACGATCAAGAACCGCGTCTCGCCCGGGGCAAGGCCGAGCGCGTCATTCATCGTGCCTACAGCAGTAAAAAGCTGGTTGGACCCGTCGCTGCTGACGGCCACCTCGACCTCGGGGACCTTGACCGGGCCCTTTTGGACCTTCTCGAGCTCGCCGATCAGATGCTCATATCTTCCGATCGCGATCAGGGTGTGGGCGTTTGCTGTTAAAAGAGTGTCGATCCCTGAGCGGAAAGCGGCATAGGCTTCTTGTAACTTATCCCTTTCGTCTTTTGACTTATTAATCTTTTGTTCAACACTCTCTCCTTTTTGACTCAAGCTTATTAAATCACCATCTCCTTCTGGGAAAAAGCTTAACAGCCCCTGGAGGGCATCCCTATTTTTCGAAAGGTTTTCAATCCTATCCCAGGCGACAGAGTCTTCTACAACAGCATCGGGACCACTGTCTTCCGATGAAAAATAAACACCTTCAATCTCTTCATTAAGACGACCAATCTGTTCTTGAAGGGCAGCCCGAGTCTGCGCAACGTTCATCTCACCGAGCTCCCGAGATTCAATAAACTTAGCGACTTGTTCAAGGTCTTTGACTTTTTTCGTCAAAGCGGCAATCGCCTCTTCCTTGGGCTGAGCAGACAATCCCTCTCCCACAACAGTGAGTGTCCCTGCTCTAAGGTCCTCTTTCTTCTCATCGACTTTTGCCTTCAAAAGACCGATCTTGCCAGCAATATCCTCCGGCACCGTCTCAGCAGGGAATTCTTTCGCAAAAAATTTGTTTATCGTTTCTGTGGCCTCTTTAAAAAGCCTGGTCTGAGCCTCCGCATACGACACCACGTTAATGGCCTGCACTAACGTGATAAGATCCGTCGAGGCCGTTGATCTCCTCAACGCCGCCTCGCGCTGGCGCATCGCGACACCGCTCTGCCCCGCGACCCCGCCGAGAATCCCGTCATCAAGCCGCGTCTTTCCGTCAAAGACATCCAGGGCCGAGATCCCTTTCGTCCGCACGTCAACAAGGGCAAGGCCGTTAAGGTCCGTCTCATCGATCGAAAGATTCTGGGGATCCATCCCCACAAAGCGATTGCCAACGACATGATAGGCCATGTTCATGCGCCAATCATTCCCCTTGGGCGTGAGCCGGGCAGCCGCGAGCCGGATCAGGCCCTTCGGTCCGTTCGCATCCTCGAGATATCCGCTAAAGAAACCCGCCTCAACGCTGTCGGCCTTACCCAACGAATCCCGGAGCGACACGTCAAAGAACTCATTCATACCCGACGTGGACTGCGCGAGCCCGCGGACGCGGTCGAAGAGCGCCCGGCCCGTTGTCTCCTGACCGACCACGCCCTGTTCCTGAAGCACCCTGATCGCGTCTTTCTGTTCCGCATCAGTCAACGTGCCGTTCTGCAGCCGCGAAATAAACGTATCGTTAAATCCAGAAGCCCGCAGGGCCTGCACAACCCTCAAGGTGTGCGCATCCTCGCTCACCCCGAAAAGGGCATGCCGCTCCGGCTCCTGCTGATCAAACGGATTCTTGTCCGACGGGATCGGGCGATAAACCACGGGGGCGAACGCCTCTGTCTTTGTCTTTTCAAAATACTGCCGGCGGTCCAGGGAGCTGCGGCTCAGGGTCACATACTTGCTCCCTTCCTCGCCCTTGAGGCCGAGCGCAACGGTCTCAACGCGCGTGCTTAGCCCGGCGTCGAGATTCAGGGCCTTAAGATTATCAAGAGACTTCTCAATGTCTAGTCCCTCTTTCTGTTTATTATTAATTAGGATATTTGAATTTGTGTCGTCACTCCAGCCTGACCTAGACAACAACTGGTCATCTAACGCTACCCTCGTGGATTCATTCTCTTTCTCCCTAATGAGGGCTTCCAAATCCGCCACCTGACCGGGATCTGAACTCTGACTTATCTCCTTTGCTAAAGCTGCTATTTCAACTTGAAGCCTTTCCTGATGCTCTTCATTCTTGACCAGATGATATAAATACTCCGCATCATATCCAGGATTAAAAAATTTCTGAATTTCTAAATCCACCATCTCGTCTTCAAGTTGTTCCATCCTCGCTGTTAGATCTGCGATCCGTTCAGCCTTTTGAGCCAGGAGCACGTCGGGATGGATTGGCGCAACCTCTCCGGAAAGTCCGACATGGCTCATGACATGCCCATCGAACAGCTCCATGTTGTCGCCTAAAACGCGGATCAGGTCGCCTTCCCATCTGCCGTTCGTGGCCGTGCGCGCGCCCGGATCGATCCGATAGACGAGCGCAGAGACGCCCTGACGATCCTTGCCGAGATCGTCCTCAAGGATGACAAATCCCTCTGTCCGCAGCCCCGGCTCGGTGAGAAAATCCGACATAAAGCCCCGCAGCCCGACCGCGCTGTTACCGGCGGCCGTCCGGATAAACTCCCTCCGCGCCGGATTCTGCTTTTCGGCGATCTCTTCAGGCGTTTCCCCAAGGAGCGAATCCCCGCCGACCGGACCGAGTCGGAGATCCTCGGCGCTGATCCCCCAGCGTTCCTGAAGGTCCTTGCCCAGCGCAAGGGTGATCTCCTGATATCCGCGGCCCCAATCCTTAACAATGGCCCCGCGGCCAAGCGCCACCCCGAGCGACGGCAGGTCAAAGGTCTCCCGATAGGGATCAGCCGCGGATGACGCGCCGAGGGCGTAAAGATTCGTTCTCTTAATGTTTTCGGCCGGGGGCTCCTCCGCGCGATCAGCGTCGCCCTCAGGCCTCTCGGCCGGCGTAGCGGGCGTCGTGCCCGGCGCGGCAGTCAGAGCCGCCGGCTCAGATGTGCGGGCCTCAGCAGTGATCACGGGCTGAACGACCCACCGATAATACGTGAACCCGAGGAGGTCGCGGACGCGCGAGGCATTGTTCTCTCCGGACAAAAGCATGGATAGGGCCGTCTTGCCAGCGGTGACGATCCCTCCCTCGACAAAGATATCCGACCCCATGAACCCGCCCGAGAGCTGGGTGTTAAGCTGGTCATAGATCCAGCCCCGGTGCGCGTCGTCGAGAACCGTCATCATCCCGGTCTTCAATTGATACTCTTTCTGGGCAGCGGACATCTCGCTCTTATCGATATCCTCACGCATGCCCGACATCGCGAGATACGTGCTCGTGCCGAACCCGACACGATCCGAGACCGCCTCAGCGAACTGGACCGCCTGCTGCGGCGACCTGAACCCATCCGAACCCGGCATCGTGCCGTTAAACGTCCCCAAGGCCATGGCCGTATTCATAAGGAAGGTGGTCCCGCCCTTCAGGAACAGATACCCAAAGGCGCTCTCAGGCGACGGCTCGGCCGTCCCCGCGAGCTTCGAGCGTTTCATGGCACCCGTGGCCTCGACAAGGCCGAGCATCCCGGTAAATACGAGCGACCTCACGAGCAGGGTCTTGCGTTTATTGTCCAAACTTGTGTCTTCCTTATCAATCCACAGCCCTTCCAATTGATCGATCCCGAACCCGATCGCCCCACCGACCGCGGCCTGCACAAGATTCGCCGTAAGGAATTTCCCCCAGGTGCGATCCTGAACGAGCGTCCCTGAGATCTGGCCGTTCATGCCGACTGATGGCGCAAGGCGCAGCTTTGCCTGCATCCTCTGCCATCCGTCATCATTTCCATTTATAGGGCCTGCGAGGATCTCACCCTGATCATTCCAGGAAAGCGCAACCTCTTCTCCGTCGGAAGACCCACGATGGGCAACAACAGCGCCTGCCGGATTAAACGTCAAATAGACCTTTTCGCCTGATTGTGTATACACGATAGGACGCGAGACGATCTGTTCGACCGCGACCGGCGTTAACGTCTCGACAGGTTTCCCCGCATCGGCCACACGATACCACTGGCCATTGTCCCTCAATTCAACCGCCATGTCCTTCCCGTCGACCTGGGTCACATGCTCAAACTCGACACCGCCCGATGCGATCTCGCCCGGCGCCTTCCAGCCTGTTAAAAAGCCCTGGGCCACCACCTCGCCCATCATCTGCCCGAATCCGGCCAGGGCCTGGGCCACGGCCGTCTCAGGGCCGAAGGTGTCCTCATCAACTTTTTCGAGGAGGAGTTTGATCCCGGCGGCAAAGCTCATCCCGATCGTCTGCGAAAGCATGCTGCGCCCCAGCCACGACCAGGTCTCTTGAGTATTAAAGGGAACAAAGGTTCGATCAAAATAGCCGCGGCTGACCATCTCCTTCAACACGCCGATGTCTTTTATCTTGTCATCAAATTCATTCCGCCATCCCGCGCGCTTGTCCTGCATCGCCTTACTCACAAAACGGTCGCTCAGGGCAAGCTGTGACGCGATGTACCCATCTATCTTATTAGAAGTAAAGACGCCCCGTTGCTGTTCAATATATAGGTTTTTTAAGTCGTTTGTCGAACCAGAAGAAGCATTTGCTTGCGCTTTCGCAACATACGCATTCATCGCTTCATTAAAAGCAGGGGTTGCCGCGTATGCTTTAAAATCCGCCTCGATTTGAGCACGCACCTCCTGCGGGACGTTCTCTTCAAGGTAGCCCCGCTCCTCGGCCCTGGCAAAGGCCTCTCGCGCCGACTCTGGATCGATCGAACCATTATTAATACCAGCGATCAAGCCCGCGCGTACTTCGTTGACCAAGACCTCCCTCTCGGCCGGGGTCATGATCTTCCCGGGATTATTTTTTTGCCACTCCGCCAACTTTTGATCAAGCTGATCCTTAACCGTATTACCGGCGCCGATCTCCTGCTTCATGGATGAAAAAGCCATGGTTCCAGCCGCGAGGACCGCCTGGGTCATCAGGCTCGAGCCGAGGCCCATCAAAAAATTCCGCATGATCGGATTCATGCCCTCCGGAAGGGCCTTGTGAAGGGCGACCTTGGATGACGTCGACACCACGGCCGTGCCTAAGATCGTGGCCATCCGAGAGGCCGTGAAGGAAGACCTGACCCCGCTCGCAAAACCCCTGGCTGTCTCGCTCAAGATGACAGACCCCGTAGCATTCTGTGGGAGGCCCTCCGCCGCTGTGACTACGCCATCGATTCCAGGCCCCACGACGGCCCCGGCCAAGACCGTGGACATCGCCGTACTCATCACAAAACCCAGATCCTCATCCCACCAGCCTTGAAGGACTGCAACCTGATTGAGCGTATTCGCAAAATCACTGACCCCGACCATTGCCATCGCCGTCCCGAGCGCCTTGCCCAAGTCGGCAGAATTTTTCACATAATCTAATTTATTCATCTGGGCGGCAAGCTTTTGGAGCATCGAGGCGGCCTCGCCAGCTTGCTGGGCCCCCTCCGCCGCCCGCTGGATCCACTGCGCCATCTGGACCTGAATGATTGCCAATACAACAATGATCGCGACTTCGACCAAGACGTCCTGGATCACATCGCTGACATCGCCCATGAGACCCGGCAGTTCATCCGACCGGTCCACCCACTTGTCACCCCAGATATAAGCCTGCTCGGCCGCGCCAGCCTCAGTATATTCAACACCCTCCGGGATCCCGCTCTCGGCGATCACGACGAACGGCGAGGCCTGGGCCAAAAAGTCTGGGATCGGGACCTCGCGCACGCGGCCCGTATCCTGGACCGTCAGCGTCTCACCGGAGACGCCGGTCACGAGGACAAAGTGTTCGCTCTGGAAATTCGCGATAAACGGCGGGGCGAGGCGCAGCATCGCCTCAGGATGCATCTTAATCACCGCGTGCTTAACGGGATACAGGGAGAGCACCCGGTTGATCGCGAACAGTGACGTCTTCAGCGTCGGGTCGCCGGGCCTAATAATGTCAGACAGCAGGTCCACCGAGAGCGTCGCGAGCGAGACCTGCTCGATCGAGACCGGCTGATTGTAGTGCTTTAAAAAGTCATAGGCGGCAAAAACACCGCAGTTGAGCGGATGGATCTCGGGCTGTTTCAGCCACGACACGGCCGCCTGGATATCCGCGGCCGCGATCCTTTTACGGGTCGAAAGACGGAGGTTCTTGATATCCGCGAACCGTTTTTGATCAGCGGACGCGATCTCAAGATCAATCTGCCGGGCATTCATCTGCGCGATCCGGCCCATGAGGGACTCGATATTCGAGGCGAGCATGGCCGCAGCCTCGGCCTGGGGCAATTCAAGCTCAGGCGCAGCTGGGACAAGGTCCGGTCCAGAAACCGGGGCCCCGACCGCGAGCGGGATCGGCTGGGGGCTCCAGAGCACGGCCGGATTATAGCTCATGGCCCAGCTCACCTGTTCCGGCACAAAGACAAAGACGATCAGGGCCGCGACAACCCGGATCCAGGCCTTAAAACGGCTCTGGAACCCATGCCCGGCTTCCGGGGCATGGAGGATCCCGGTATTTTGGACATTAAGACGCACCGTTCCCTCACCCGCCTGCTCATGGCACGCGGATACAGTTTCGGCGCTCGTTTTTATGTCCATTCTGTCGTCCATAAAAGAATCCTATATTTACAGACTGTACATTATGAAAACGCCCGGGGTTTTTATAAAACAAGAAAGTCGCCGGTTCAGGCGACTTTTGTGATTGGACAATTATGTTCTTGACAACTGCGATACGGCTGTTCTTTTTTCCTCCGGGCTAGTGCGCTAAGAGTATATCATGTTATATATGAGCGGGCAAATCGGTCAAAAAAATTTTTATGCTTTAACTCGTTTAAAATCAAACGTCTTTTGGTGATTGGAAAAAAATTTTTGTCGAGAAAAAAATAAAAAATTTTTTTCGGTCTTTGCAGCCGACAGGATGACCCTTTTCGCCCAAAAAAATGAAAGGGCTTTCTTCCGCATCCGTCGCTGTTTTGGACATTAAAACCCCTCTTGACACATTTTGGACATTAAAATTGGACATTTATTTTTCCCTTTTTAAATACAAAAGGGGACGATAATCGTCCCCTTGTCACACAACGCGTCACTCTATGTTACTTCTTGCCGCCGATCTTGCTCAGCGGATTATCGGTCATAAATTGAATAAAGATTGGGCCTGCGACCAATATACCCACGACCGGAAAGATAAAACACATGAGCGGGACCAGGAGCTTGATCGGCGCCTTCATGGCGAGCTGCTCACCGCGCCGGAAGCGGGCGAGCCGCATGTCTTCCGAAAGAATATTAAGGGCCTCGGCGACCGAGGTCCCCATCTTGTCGGCCTGGATGAGCGTCCGAGTGAACGTCGAGAGATCGGGGAGATCATATTTCTGCGCGAGAGATTTGAGCGCGTCCCGGCGGGTTTTCCCGACGTTGATCTCCTGAAGCAGGATGTTGAGCTCATTGATCATCACCGACGGCGGGGATTTCTCGACGACCCATTTGAGGGCAAGCATGAAATCCAGCCCGGCATTAACGCAGAGCCCGAGGAGGTCAACCGCGTCGGGGAGTTCCTTCAGGATCGTCTGGCGGACCTGTTTGATCTTGCCCTTTAACCAATACTCGGGCAGGAGATACCCCACCATGACGCCGATGAGGAGGCCGAGGGAGAGCATGTCTTTGGGAATAAGCATCACCGCCGCGATCGAGATGAGGATCACGCTGATCTCTTTGAGCAGAAAAAATTCCTCAGGCGATATCGCCACGCGCCCCTTGACGAGGTCTTTCCGGATACGGGCACCCATGACCCCCACACAGAGGGGTTTGTTGATAAGCGAAACGATCCTGAGGAGCGAGAACCGCCGGCCCCCCCGCTTTTTGATCCGCACATCATACCCGAAGGTCTCAAGCGTCGGCCGGGATTCCCAATCGACGGGGAACATCCCCATGATAAAACTGAAGGCCGACAGAAAGGCCAGGAATAAACAGAAGAGGAACATATCTAACGCCTCCGTCTCATATCAAAAATCCTTCAACGAGCTGATCTGCCAGATCATGTACGCGCCGATAATCTCCGCGACCAGGGCACCAAGAAGCAGAATGCGGCCGATCTCGGTATCAAACATCACCTTAAAATGGTCCGGGTTCGTCGAGCTGATGATCATAAAGAAGGCCACCGGCAGGATCGACATCACGACGCCCTGGATCTTCCCCTGAAGAGTGAGGGTGTCAATCTGCCCCTGGATCCGGCGCCGCTGGCGGATCACGTCGACGATCCGCTGAAAGATGGCCGGCAGGTTCCCCCCGGTCTCGCGCGCGAGGAGGATCGCGGTGATCATCTGCTGCAGCGACGGACTCGGCTGACGATTATACAGGTGTTCCATCGACTCCTCGAGCGAGACGCCCATCTTGTTCTCGCCGAGCACGGTCCCGAACTCCTGGGCCGCCGGGTCGGACATCTCTTCAACAACCGCCTCGATCGACTGCATGAGACTCAGCCCCCCGCGGAAGGAGCTCGACATGATCATGAGCGTGTCGATGAGCTGTTCATCAAATTTCTTTTTATTGCCCGCGACAAGGATCCGTGTGTAGAACGTAGGGACGACAAGGCCCAGGGCGAGTCCGGCCGCGCCGGCCAGGATCTGCAGCCGAGCCGGGGCCGTGAAATACATGACGCCGGCGAGGAACAACGGAGCGAGAAGATAGAGCTGGATGATCCGCTGGGCCTGCGGGCGTGAGACGACGCGCTCAAGCCGCGAGGTGAACTGCTGCGCCCGCCGCTGCTGGAACCCGACGCCCTGACCGTAGACCGCCGGGAGGACCCAGTAGCCCGTGATCACGGCCGTCAGAAACGCCAAGAATAAAGCCAATGGAAACATTCTCCCCCCGTTGACCGCTTCCCCGTTACGCCCTACCTAGGGGACCCGACAACCAGCCTTGCAGCGAACACACTGTGCGTCATAGGCAGGATCGATCTCTTCAAAACTGCAATCACACCGCTGATCAAAACAATATTGGCTGATCCAGTCCTGTGTATCGGCATCAAAAAAATAGTCTCGCGTCCTTTTCGCTGCCCCGCCGCTCGACGGCTCGAATTGCCGGCCCTGGCCGAAGGTGTCGGCCGTCGCCTTCCAGCGCCCCTGGATCGCCCGCTGGACCGGCCCGGACATGAGCACGAGCGCCGCCAAACAGAAGACCAAAAGAATCATATACTCAACCGTGGACACGCCGCAACCGTTTTTCTGTCTTTTTTGATCCATCTCTCCGGCTCCTACCATCCCTCGGCAAACGCTTGGTCACACTTCGTAAACCGCATCCTCATGCCCCTCTCGTCCCCGGCGGCGGAGGCGCCCCCCTTCTTCTTCCCCCAATAATACCCAACACAACTCTCGGAATGGATGCCGTAACGCAAAATATAGTCATGAACATCGTTCCAGCACTGCCCCGCATCCGTCGTGAAATCTCTATCAAATGTTCCATCATCCAGCCGAGGCGGTTCATTGATCATAAAGGCCTCAAGGAGCTGAGGACTCTGCTCCGGTAATGCTGCTGACATGTCTATCAAGATCGGATCAATGTGAACGAGGCATCGATTATTAACAGTATTAAAAAGGCCTCCGCCCGTGACGTTGCGGCTGCTAAAGTCGGGATGCGCGCCTGTGGGTCGGAAAAAAGGAATGCGGCTAAACAGCGACCCCGCGCTCGGCAGGTTCGGCCGCTGGTCGAACCGGATCACCCGGGCCTTGGTCATCCCAAAATGATTCACCAGATAGTAACAGGTCTCGCTGTCCATAAAGCCCGATGATGATGTCTCGACCGACGGCCATTTTTTGCCGCCCATACCATTAAGGGTGCAATTCGCGCAGCGCATCGGGACCTGAGACTCGACCTTCACCGCGTGCAGCAGCCCTGACGTCTGAGTCACCTTTCCGTCAGACCAGTCGGGATCGCTCGATTCTCCGCGCCAGACATAGATCGCAAAATTCGACGTCGCCCCGCCTCTCAGCCCCTGGCGTGTGCGGATGATCATCTCAGCCGGCGAATCTGTCCCTGTGGTGTCATAGGGCCCCGCGACATGCCCGTCCTCATCATACAAGGGAACAAAGCGGTTATACGGAAGACCGAGCGACTCGGTCAAAAACCCGTCGTGGTCGATCGACCCTCGCACCACCGGGCCGTCCGCGACAGTATTGTGGTCGTCATCCCGAACAGCGGTACCGATCGGCGTTCCATTATCCAAAAACTCCGAGATCCGGTCCACGGCCTCGGCAAGCTGGCGCCGGACCGTTTCCGCCTTATTGACAAACTCTTCAAGAAAAGACCTCCGAGCCTGCAGCTTTGCGCTGAAGACCTCAAAGGCCGCGATATTGGCCTTGAGCCATGCCTGATACTCTTCATTGTCTTCGCTCTCGAGTCGAACAATATTTCCTTCATCATCATAAATCCAGTAGTCTCCGCCCTCTGTCCAGGCGCAGGAGCCCAACATCGCGTTGGCAATGTCCTCTGTGGACAAGTTCAAATCGCAAGACACATGCAAGGGGCCACCCGTGATCGTTGGGACATCCTGGCTCCACGTGGGATCCCCGTCTTCAGAACAACAATTTTGATCACGCGCCTCGATCACCGCAGAATAATCTCCCACCGCGGGAATATAGCTCTCGTCCATGGACACGGAACACTCCGTCTGACAGGTCGAAAGATCCCCGGCGCTCTTGCATTCGCCACTCGCCGTTGTTAGGTCTAAAGGATTGGGGGCAAACGCCGGCGGAAGCCGGTCTTCTGCCCCGCCAAAAAGCTTTCCCGACACAAGAGGCCGGGGCAGGTCATCGCACCCGATCCCCTTCTCCAGACAGGCCTCATAACGACCCTTGACCCCGAGATAGGGATCTCCCGCGTCATTCTCAAGCTGATCATCTGGGTCGTCCGGATCCTCAATCGACGCCTCCACGCTCCACGACAGACACTCGAGGACCTCGGTCACATCCCCTCTCGTCCGCCCGTCCGGAACAACAACTTCTCCAACCCCTTCATACTCTCCCGGCTCAAAGAGGGCCGCCTCCTCAGCGCTCAGACCCGAACACGTCGCATCCGGCACACACCAGACGTTACAACCCTGCCGAACACCAAGATCAGCGGCAGTCTCGCGCACCCAGGAATCAACGATCCAGAACAGCTCACGCAGGTGTTCACGAAAGACCCAGAGGTGTCCCCACCGATCTTCCTTCGTAAAACTCTCCGAACAACACCTTTGATGATAGTCGGGGTCTGTTGTATCATCACAAGCAGGCACCGTATTATCACAGGCCGGCTCGATCCAATCCGCGATCAGGTCATACCAAGCCGAAAACCCGGTTGCCGGGCCCATCTTATTAAAGGTGTTCTGAATCGTGTTATAAGTCCAAAGAAACTCATTGATCCGTTCATACATCGCGTCCAAGATGTCATCCGGCCAAAGCGAGCGATCGATCCCCGCATCCGTGCAGGTGCACAGCCGCGCGAGGTTCCTGTCCTCTGTGACAAGCGCTCCCGTCGCGTCATCAACATAACTAAATTCAACCGGTTCAGTAGTGCACTTGACCAGTGTGCCTGCATCGTCCCGATGTTTGGGACAGGCCTCATCATAGGGAGTAAGAGCAGGGACCGCCGACGAACAGATCGTTCCAGCCCCGGGCTTGATCCCCGCCCAGTCGACCGCATCAAGAATATCATATTCATTTGGCTTCGGCATCGCCGCCTCAACCCCGCACACATCCTGGCCCGCAAAAAACAGAGCGTCGCGCAAAGTCTCCGCCCCGCCAATATCCACCGAATCACGGATGTTGTCGATCACAATATCTCTCGTGCTATCAGCCAATGAAGGAGGCAGATCATAAACAGAATTCCCTCCGGCATAATCAACGACCCGTAGGGTCGCTCCGTCCGGGGTTGTGACGGGGAGCCCCGCATAGGTGAGCACCGCCGCATCGTCAATGACCATCCCCGGATCAAAGGGGACGAGCGCCCCTCCGGGGAGAACCCCTGGGTCGCAGGCCTGTTCACTCTGATTCCACCAGAAGCACTCTAAAGACTCTGCAGCAGGCTGGACTGCTGGGTCCGCCGGGACCGGGGCCATATCACGCGCCAGATAAAAGAACGGAAACATCCCACGTTGGTCATCCCCGTCATAAAAGCCAGTGGCGTCCTGCAGACGAAAACCCGGGGCAGGCGGGACATCCGCGGCCTGCTGAGAATCGGCAATCGTTGGGAGCCCGCTATACCAACGGGGCTCCTGATTGTTCACACGAAAGGCGCCCGCAATGTCGTCGCGCCCGAGCTGCTCTCGAAACGACACGACCGGTGGGGCGCCCGCCCCATCCCAACCCGACGCATTGTTGAACGGGTCCTCATAAAACGACTCATAAAGAAATGGATAGGCTTCACCCAGGTAGCTGTTCCGGCCACACCGGGCCACGATCTCGGCCAGTTCCGCCGGGCACCCAGACGGACGAAGAGACGCGTCGGCCTGACAACAGGGGTCGCAGACAGCCGGGATATCAGGCTCGTCTATCGGCTGACAACACGCGACATCCGCGTAACCATCGCAATCGAGCCGATCCGAAAGCCCCCAGTCGCCCTGCTCCGCATAAACAAATTCCGTGAGCCTATCGCGGAATTCCGTAAAATTCTCCTGTTGTGGATTGGCCACAGAATTTAGGCGGTTTGTATAATAATAAGCAAACCGCGAGACCGTGGGGGGCGTCTCACCGGCAGGCGCTTGGAGAACGCCACCTCTCAACATCGCGTATCGCCCGTCCCCGTCGCGATCAAAGACATCTGGGATCTCAACAGGATCATCCACGATCGAGGTCAGGGCCGCCTGAACGCCCATCTCGACCACCCGGTCTTCGATCGACGGGAACGCATTCGCCATCATCTCATTCCACATGTCCTGAATCTTCGGCTGGATCACCACGATCTGAAGCACAAGAGATCCCGCTGTAAAAGCCGCGGCAATCCCTAGCCCTACCGCAACAACCAAAGGCAAAGTAGCTCCGCCCGTCAGGGCAGTAATCACAATCATAGCAATTAAAAGCACAACCAAAATCACCAACTTGATCAGCGTCGCGACCCACGACGAAGAATCACACAGCTTATCACTCCCCTTTAAGTATTCCTGCGACAACTGTTCGGCCGTCCCTGCCACAAAAGACGAGGTCAGGGCCGCGGCCGTCTCAGCCGCGATCATTGTCCTCGTTTTGACCCCTGACGTCCGACCAAGGTTCAAGGCATACGTATAGAGAAGAAGCCCGACAGCAGAAACGAGGATCAACACGATCGACACCTGGCCGCGGCAATTCCGTTGTCTCCGCTTGGGCCACAGGACCCGCCTCATCATCCGGTGAAAATTCGCTAACACGGTCCCCGTCCTTCCACAATAGCGTTAATAATAAAACACATTGCTCGACACTGCTGCATTCAGGGTCGGCGGGGTAAAAAAATGCTCCCGCATCTGACGCAACGGCCCCAAATTCCCGTCCGCAGTTGTATTCATGGTCAAGACCTCCTCATGCGCCCTGATCTGACCTGCCATGCCCATCCCAACCCAGGTAAAGACCCGGATCATCCCGACCAATAAGAGGATCGCCCCGATCATCGCCAGGGTGAATTCGAGGGTCGCCTGCGCCTTTTGTATCATGCCGCGCTCACGGTTCAAAGTCAGTCTCCCATCGCCGTCCCCGAAGATCGAGAATACGGCTTCGAATAAACAGCCGGCCATCCGGCTCAAGGCAGGTCAGATCCTGCCTGCCAGGCGCCATACAACCGCCACAGGCCTCAACGGGGTTCGTTAGCCCGGCGAGCCCCATCGCCGCTGTCCATTGTGTCGGTCTTCCGTTGTCACAAAACCGCCCCAGGTCTGAATTCAAAAAAAAGACCCGTTGAATAATATCTAAATGATGCCGCCTTGTATGATGGCGGACAAACCGCCGCTCAACGCCGTCGTCGTCATAAAGACTGCCCTCGATATTTTGAAGAAACGTCCCATCCCCCGTGTAGGAGAAGATCTGAAGATTTTGTGAAAGATTTCTTTCTTCAACACACCCCCCGCCCTCCTGACAAGCGGCCTCTTCCTGCCGCGTCATCGCCTGAAAGACATTTCCGGCATTATAGTCCAAAACCCTTACCCTGCCCGGCTCGTCGACACCAACAGTTTGCAAGCCCGCCTTACTAAAGGTTACCGGTCCCCCAACAGCACCACTGCCGGTATCGAATACGGCCCGCCCCTGGGCGTCCAGCCGGGACCTCATGAAAAAGACGTCTCCCTGTTCGAGAGTAGGGACCTCAGGAACTGGGGTGCCGCCCATATTCACCGAGACCGCTTCCCTAAGTTCCTCTGCGCGCTGGGTCGAATTGACGCCCTCGGTCGTTTCCGACGGCAGGGCGGCAAGCATCCACTGCCAGGCAAAATCATTGCGGAGCATTCGCCCCATCAAATACTGTTCATCCAAAGCAATATCAGTGGTGCCGTCGAGATCCAGATCAAACCGCCAATCACCAGGGATGTTATTCGGACAATTCGCGACATTCCCGCACCAATGCATACTGCCGAGATAATTGGTCGTCCGCTTCCAAACGATGAGCCGGCCATTGCTCTGACACGGGATCCCGCGATCTTCCGCGCCCATCGTACTGCACTGAGGATAATCATCAATATCAATCGTTCGGAATCCGGCCATGGAGAAAACAAAGCGCTGTCCGTTAATAAACATGTCCATGACAGGAATATTTTCGTCCGTCCCCCAGGCCGCAGGATACATCATCTGCACGCTGAACGAGCCTGAGCCGGTTCCAAACACCGGGAATCGGTCTGATGTCCAGGTCTTGGAATCAGGATCAATGGAAAGGCGATCCTCAAGGATCGTGACGCTCGCGCTGTTGCGCGCGGCAATGCCGGTTTTTGTGGTTCCGCTGTACAAGCCTTGACTCGTTTGATACGACTCAAGGAGCGCTCGGCGAAAGGCCCGCAGCTGAATATTGGTCTGGTGGCTCATGTTGAGCCCTGTCTTTAAGAGAAGGCCGATGACAAACAGCGTGATCGCCCCAAAGATCGCGAGTTCCATCGCGGCCTGGGCCGCGCGTGAAGGAATTCTCCTCATTCTCATGCGCCTCAACGCCTCCATCCGCCACCGCCTGGTGAGTCATTAAAATTCACTATACGCCCCAATGTGCTGATACCCCGTCTGATTGCTCACAGAATTCGTATAATCCACCCGCCGGGTCCAGCTCCCCCCAGCGGCGGGTTCCATCGTAATAAAGGTCTGGGTATTCGTTCTTTGTGTATAGAGCATATTCACCACGGCCACGCGGGGGTCATATTGATCCCCGCCGAAATCATCTGCTGCTGTTTTGATCCGGCCCTGGAGTCCCCGCTTAAAATAATTTCCAGCCGTGATCACGGCCGCGAGAAAAACAATGAACAAGACCGTGTACTCCAAAATCGTCTGACCTCTGCGTGTCATGCGTCTCTCCGTCATTCGCCCGCCTCTTTCTCGATTAATCCGGAACAAAGCCAGTATTCGATGCCTGATAACTACTGATCCACGTGCCGCCATCTTCATAACTATAGGTCACATTCCCCAGCCGCTCAAGGACCCGACGGCGTTGACCCATGGCCATATTCGACTCATACCGCTCGAGGCCTCCGTCGAGGCCGCCTTTTTGCTCAGCACAGATCTGCGGCGCGATCTGGTCCGCGACAGACTTCACCATTGACTGAATGCCCCGCCGCATCAAGGGGCTAAGGACAATGGCGATCGCGGAAACAACGCTAAAAAGGAAGACGTACTCAATAAATGTCTGGCCCCTAAGCCTCGATCTCGCCGTTCGTCGATCCGTAATGTCCACAACAATCCTCATGCCCCACCTTCATATCTCTGTCGTTTTCCGGCCGCGCCCCGCGACTAATCTGCATCCTTCGGCGACAGCTGGGTCGAGACCGTATTGGCCTCGGTCACAAAAAAGGCCGTGTCCTTCCGTGAAATCGCGCTCGATCCCAGCCCCGGCCACTGGTGGTCCGTGACATCATACCCCGTTGTCCGCCTCGTTGAGGTGTTCACATAATACGGTTCATAGAACGAGCGGGCGCTCCCCTGAAGCCCGAGCTCCGCGTTTTGATACAATGCGTTCACTTCACCATACATATACCGATGGGCCGCGCGATAGCGCGCAAAGACGGCATTCTTAACATAGGTCGACATGCCCGCGGCCACGGCCATCACCACAAAGAGGATGATGACAAAGTCCGAGGTCACTTGTGCGCGGCATGTTCTCATCAAAGGATTTCTTGGTATTGGAAAAAGCAGGCTTGGGCACGACATGGTGTCTCAACCCAAGCCTGCTTCACAACACTGGAACGACGACACATTAATGGGCTTAACAAAGCTCAACAATATGCCGTTTTCTTCCGCTTCAACCGGTCTTTACTCTCCATCTCCGGGCCACCAGCCGCTGTCGGCAAAATTCCCCTGGCCGGCCCAGATCATGTTGACCGTAACATTAGTCTTTTCATCACTAAGAAGCCTACTGCTCGTAATCCCATCAATCGCCCGTTCTGAAACATTAGATGAGAACCGGGTACGTCGGGTCATGTTGATATCAGTATCCCACTGATCCCCGATATCATCCGTGGCCTGGCGGAGCCGGCCCTGGATCCCGCGCTTGATATACGTCTGGATCGTGATAAGGGCACCGATCACAATAACGATCAGGATCGCGTACTCCAAGGTGCTTTGCGCCTTGCGTTTGCGTAACATTTTAAACATGGAAAACCTCCCTTACATTACAGTGTCTGTCTCCTCTGCGGAGATGCTTGTTCGTGAACTACCAATCTGTTGAGTCCGTTATGTTGTACGTCTCCGTCGAATAACCGCCGGCCCTTCGAAGAGTGTCCGTGGCTCGGTTCTCTCCAAAACCAGCTTGAGCGCTATAAAGGACCTTCGTGTCATCACTCGTTTCCACGTTATACTCTTTTTGAAGATAGTACGGCTGATACTGAAGCTGTCCATCATCATTAAACCCATGGTCGCTCATCTGTGTGGCCATGTAGTTCGACGCCGAGCGAATACGTGCCTGGAGCGCGCGCTGAGCATACGTCTGCATCGCGACAACCGCGGCCACGACCAGGGAGATCAACAGCGCATACTCCGCGGTCTGCTGGGCCTTTTTGTTTTTTAAGATATTACCTAACATGATATTCCTCCTTACCAATCCTTTTAACTGTTTAGACCTTCTTTTGCTCATGCCTGCAGACAGGCTTTAACCAGCAGGCTCTTCTTTAGGCTCCTCTAGATTTGATTTCTAGGCTTAATTCGCCTAATATGTGTCGCGGCATCGTTAATGCCCTGTCCGGCCTGATCCAAGGCGCTGTTCACATATTGGGTGAATTTCCCGCCCCTCGGATTCAAAAAGATCAACAACACAACCACAATGGCCGTTACCAGAACGATGTACTCGAGGGTGCTCTGGCCCCGGCGTTTTAACAAATGAGAGTGCAACATGTAGAACCTCCTTACACGCGTTTAATGGTTTCCCTATTGACTGTATTCTTCCTGGATGATCTGCTGGGCGCCCTGGATGGCGCGGTACACGTAGGTACTCATCGCGATCATTGCTGCCGCGACTACGGACACGACGATGGCGTATTCAATAATGGTTTGACCCTTTGTCTTGTGCACTTGTCCGTGCATGCCCCACCGTGCCTGTCCCTTCGTGACCCAGAACAACCTGTGCCCGCCTCGGCGCAAGGCCGAGGGAATACCCGGGCATGTATGACTGATCGCTCAGCCTCCAGCCAGCGTACGTGCCGGCAGGAACGATCCCTGCTCTCGCAGGGAAAAAATCAATCATTGCCATACGAACAGTAAAAGTATAACACGCTGGGAAAGGCGATGTCAACCCGGCTTCTACTTATTTAATATTAATATAAATAATTTTCCCGTGGGAGGTCATGACCCGGGCCTCATTGACGGCCTGAACCGCAAAAATAAGGTCCTGATAATACGCCCTATTCTCTCCCGAGAGGTAGAGCCAGGCCTCATACCGATCGCGGGTTTCGGTGATCCGGCCCGGAAGCGAAAAGAACCGGTGGTGCATGGTATAAAAATCCGCGGCCCGATAGGTCTCAGGAAAAAACCGCGTCTTCGCGTGATCGTTCAGCAGATGCCCAGCGGCCTGGATCAGGGCAAAGGCCGGATCGGTCGACGTCTTTAAGAACCCCATAAGATCCGGCCGCAGCCGCTGGCCACGCCCCTGATCCGGAGCGGCGCCGGCCTCAAGCCGCTGATACACGGCACCCTTCGTAAGATACGGCCAACGCTCAAGATACGTTTCAACGATCGCCTGGGCCGGGCGGTCGTCGTTCGAAATCAGGCCGAGGAACGGCACCACGGCAAACGCTTCATATAGAAAAACACATCGAAGCCGCTCGGCCTGGGGGCGCGCGATGTCAAAAACCCCTGGCGCGCGGACCTCTTTAAAAACAATCTCTCCGAGAGGCGCCGGATCATTTTTCTGTATTTTTCCCTTGGCCACAGGCTTCGCCTTATCCAAAACGTCCTTAAATTCTCTTTGCCATGGCCAAAGACCAACAATAAAAGATCGTCGTGCCCCTGGATCAGCATCAAAATTCGCTATTTTTTTTCCTTTTTCATCAAAAAAAGACACTTTTACAAGCCGCTTGCCATGACGAGCCTCAAAGGTCTCAACAAAACCTTCAAATGCCGGATGCTCGACCGTCTGCGCCTCTTTGTTTTTGGGTGATAAGGAACAGAGGACAACAGATTGGACATTCTTTAATATCTCGCTCGCCAAAACCCCTGCAGCCTGTGCTAATGACGCTGAAAAATCAGATTGGACATTTTTTGACCATAAAGCAGCCTTTTGGGCATCAATAAAAAACGAGGTTCCATCTTCCCGAACGAGTTCAAACGACGCCACCTTGGTCATCATGGCCCGGGCCTTGACCAAAAATGACAGGAAGGCCTTGCGCCAATCGCTATACTGACTCATCCATCCGTCAAGCGCGCGCGGATCCCCTCCGCCGCCTGCCATGAGCCACAATCCCGTGCCGTGATATGCGAGAAGGTCCTCTCGGGAGGTAATATTAAATCCCTGAAGCAGGCTGAGCGCCCGAATATGGGCCTCCTCACGGCCGGCCTCCCCCTGAAGACATTCCGAAAGGAGCGGCCCGCGTGCGAGATCGCATTCAGCCGCGCGTAAAAAGATCATCCCTGCCCCGTCGATCACAGGGTCCGGCGCCGGGCGCGCGGGACTCGCGGAACTCGCAGAAATGGCCGAGCCCGCTGAGGTCCCCCCCGGGGACAGACCATCGGACCCGTCGGGCAACGCACCTCCCGCAACCTTCACCAGCCCCTCGATCATCTGGCGTTTTTTCGCCTCAGGGATCCGAAAAACCCGCTCTTTTTTCGGGGCAGGCTCTTCGGCGCGGCGGCCTACCGGCGAGCTCAATTGGGCCTTTTTTAAAATCGCGTTCACAGAGGATTTCGATAAATGGATCTGAAATTCTTCAGCAACACGGGCCGTGAGGGCCCGGCAGCTGATCGAGGGATTCGCGGCCTTTTCAAGCAGAACAAATTCAACAACACCATCCGTGATCTTATGGGCAACACCCATGACATTTCCTTTTTGGACATTTATTCTCTGGTTAGTATATCATAGCCTGCTGCTAAACAATAGTTTTAATGTCCAAAATGATGCCAGTCCTTTTTTCTGTGTTCATGAAAAAAAATATCTTTATTTTTCGTTACTTGTTCTTAATGTTATACTTATCGTAGAAATGAAAGGAGCGGCGATGCTGAAATGCCCCTATTGCCATGAGGTCCTGCCCCAGCGCGTCAATCGCTGCCCCCACTGCGAGCAGTTTTTTCTCGATGAGATCATCGACAGCCCCTTACCCAACGTGAACTCCAAGCCCTGCCTCTTCTGCGGCAAGACCATCGTGCGCGAGGCCCGATACTGCCGCCACTGCCGTAAATGGCTCGATGAAGTCGATCAGACGATCAATGATATTGACTGGGATGCCTAAGCTGAACACTCAATCCGGTCGCCCCGGCGCGTCCGGCTCTCGGCGATGCGCCCCGGAGGGAGTTCGATCGCGAAAAAGGCCCGCCAAAAATACGGGCTCAATCGAAACGGCGGGATCCGCTCAACACACCCCACAACGGTGCCATTCCGATCCGTAAACACCACATCGATCGCAAAGCGCATGAACATCATGTGAATGCTGCGGCAGTCGCTGATGACCAGGGCCTCATCCGGGTCGATGGATCCCCGGCCGAGGAGGCCTTTGAGCCGGCTCGCGGGCGTGTCGGCGCGCGCAGCGCGGGTAGCAAGGACCGTCTGCTGAGTGATGTTCCGAAGGATCATGGCGTTTATCGTTTCCGGGTAAAAATGTCCTTGTCGAGGACGAGACCCATGTTCTTCATGTCCTCGTAACACTGCGGGACATACCCCGTCGGGACAAAGTCCCCAAGGGTCCGGCCGTCTTCACTCCGGCCCTTGTGTTCAAAGACAAAGACGTCGCGGAGATCGAGCTGAAAATCCTTTTCGAGGCCGGCAACCTCGGTGATCCCCGTGATCTTGCGCGACCCGTCGGAGAAACGGGCCACGTGAACAATGATGTCGATCGCGGAGGCGATCATCTCATGGATCGCGCGGACCGGGAGCTCAATCCCGCTGAGGAGTATCATCGAGCTCATGCGGACCATGACGTCACGCGTGGAATTCGCGTGCAGGGTCGTAAGCGACCCGTCGTGACCGGTGTTCATCGCCTGGAGCATGTCGAGGACCTCAGGGCCGCGGCACTCGCCGATGATGATCCGGTCCGGCCGCATGCGGAGCGAATTAATGAACAGGTCGCGGATCGAGACCGCGCCGCGTCCTTCGACGTTGCTCGGCCGGGACTCCAGCCGCCCCCAGTGGCTCTTCTTCAGGCGCAGCTCCGCCGCGTCTTCGATCGTGAGGATCCGTTCATTGTCCGGAATAAATTCGGAAATAACATTCAACAGGGTCGTCTTGCCCGCGCCGGTCCCGCCGGAGACGATGATGTTCCGCCGTGAAACGACACAGGCCTCAAGGAAATCCTTCATCCCGACGGAGAAACTCTCATATTTTTCAAGGAGGTCGTCGAGCGAAAGGCGCTCGACCCCAAATTTTCGGATCGTGATCATCGGCCCATTCAGGGAAAGGGGCGGGATGATCGCGTTAAAACGCGACCCGTCGGGGAGGCGCGCATCGACCATCGGGACCGATTCGTCGATACGCCGGCCGAGAGGCGCCACGATCCGGTCGATGATCGACCGGATCTGCTGATCGGACATGAATTTCTTATTTGTTAAAACAAGTTTCCCGCTCTTTTCAACATAGAGCTCGTCCCGCCGGTTGACCATGATGTCCGAGACGTCGGGATCGGCCAGGAACTCCTCGAGCGGCCCGAGGCCCAAGGCCTCGTCAACGACCTCTTTCACGATCCGGCCGCGCTCCTCGTGCGAGGCGATGAGGGCGCCCTTCTCCTCGATCAGAAGGTCGCCCACGATCTTGCGCGCCGTTTCCTTGAGTTTAAGGGCGTGCTGCGGGTCGCTGAGCGACTCAGGGGTCAGGTCTTGGACATTGAGACGTCCGACGAGCTTTTCATGGATCTTCCGCTTTAAGGCGATGACCTCGTCCTCTTCCTTTTTAAAAGGTTCCACGGCCTTGCGCTGCGGGGTGATACCAAATTTTTTCCAGAAATCATCCTGCGCCCCGGCCCACTGGGACTTCTCACGCGCCTCATGGGCGTCGGCCTCAATGAAGATATCGGGATTCTGCATGTCCATGGCCATCTGTTTGAAGGCCTCGGCCACCTTGCTCTTCGGGCTGTCCAAGACGCAGGGGATCCCGCGGTTGAGGGCCATCCCGACGATCTTTCCGTCGGACGGGATGCGGCCGAAGACCTCGCAGTTGAGGACCCCGCGCACCTCCTGCCAGGCAACGCCCCCGCGGCTCTCGGACCGGTTGATCACGACCCGCACCATCTTCATCGGAAAGTGAAGGCTCTGGAGAAGATCGATGCACCATTTGATCTGATAGACCGCAAGGACATCGGGCGTCGCGACAAGGAGAATCAGATTCGAATGGTCAAGCGCCGTGAGCATCGTCTCGCTGAAACTCTTGCCTGCGTCGACAATAATGAACTCGTAAATGGCCGCGGCCTTTTTAAAGAACGGCTTGATGTTCTCCGAGGAGATCTGGCCTCCCTGGCGGGCGTGGATCACGGCGGGAATGAAATCAAGACCGCAGGCGTGCGTGACGACATATTTCTTGAGGCTCTCCGGCGAGGCGCCCGCCTCATCGCCGCCCAGGGCGTTCACGAGCGAGTATTTCGGCGCGAGGTTCAGCATCCGGGCCATGTCATGGCCGGCCTGAAAATCCATATCCACAACAAGGACCTTTTTGCCTAATAAAGCCAGGGTCACGGCGAGGTTTGTCGCGAGAAAGGTCTTGCCGACCCCTCCCTTATTGCTGAAAATCGTTACTGTCCGCGCGCCCATAAATCCTCCGCTCGATCAGGCCAGCCGGTCGCGGTCGACCAGACCGGCTCGTTAGATGCTCTGACGATAAACCACAGGAACCGTGATCTCGATTTCATCCCGATCCAGGGCGAAGGGAAACGGATCAAACGGAGACAGGATCTCCGCGGTATTCAAGGCGTCCCGATCAAAGACCGCGTGGCCTGAGCTCTCCTGAAGGTCAACGCGGTTCAGTGTTCCATCGCTCAAAATCGTCAACGTCAAGACAACCGTCCCCTCCCATCCCTGCTCCACGGCCTCATAGGGAAACGCGATCTTGGCCGCAATTCTATTCTGGACGGTCTGGGCGTAAGCCGAAATGATCGAGGCCTCATCATCAACGGCACCGGCACCTTCATCAGGCGCCTCCATCCCCATATAGCGCTCAAACGTCTCCCCCGCGCTCGCCCCGCTCGCTTCACTCGCTTCACTCGCATCTGCCGTGTCGCGTCCAGACGCCATGTCAGGTTCAGCCGCACTGGCCGAATCATCTAGTAGCGCATCGGCTGAATCAGCGTCAAACCCTTCATCCAACGGCTGCAGACCCGTGTCCTCTTTCAACGCCAGCCCGGCCTTGCTGTTATTCCCGCCGTCTTTATTTGCCGAGGACTGAACGACACCCGCCGTCCCAGGCAACGAGGCCGCGCCGCGGCTCAAATATTTCTCCTTGGTCTTCTGTTTTAAGATCGTCGGAGTAAGCGAGATCACGATCTCCTTGTCCACGGTCTGATTAAAATTCTTGTTGCGGAAAAGAAGCCCGATGATCGGGATACTGCTCAAGAACGGGATCTTGCTTTCAGCCACGACCTCTGCCTTTTTGATCAGGCCGGCCAGAATGATCGTCTGCCGGTCATCGAGCAGGACCTTGGTCTGCGCGGTCGTTGTCGAAAAGGCCGAGGCCTCATCGGTCGAATTCGTTGAGTCGATATCCCGAACGGTCACGTTCATCGTGATCTCGATCTTGCCGTCGTCCTGAAGGGTGGGCGTGATCTCAAGGTCCACGCCGTACTCTTTATATTCAATATTCTCGGTCAGGTTCCCGTCGTTCGCGTTCGTGGTCATGATCGGGAGCTCCCCGCCGACGAGCACGCTCGCGGATTCGCCGTCCACCACAACAATGCTCGGCCGCGAGAGATTTCTGGCCTGCGACGTATCAAGAAGATAGTTCACGATCGCTGAGATCTGGGTCGTCCGCGAAAAGTCCCCGATCTTAAAGACATCAAAGAACGACCCGTCAAATGACGGGACCGCCTCTGCCACACTAAAGGTCTGGGCCCAATCAACCCCCATGATCTCATTCAGCGTCTTGTTGAGCTCCGTGATCTGGGCATCGATCTGAATAAGGTCTCCCTGTTCATCGACCATGTTGATAATATATTCACTGAACGGCTCCACGACCGCATCAAACCGTTCTTTCTGGCTCCGGTTCACCCGGCCCGTGGCCACGATCTTGCCCTCAAGCGGGTTCTGCTCCAGTACGACCCCGTCGATCTCGGATGACCGAAGGAGTTTCATGATCCGGCGCTGAACAAGCTCGAGGTCCTTCTCAAGGACCCGGATCATCACGGTGCGCTTTCCGTATTCATCCCAAATAAAGAACTGCGTCTCCCCGGTCTGCTTGCCGGCGAGAAGGATCTCGTTGATGTCCGTCGAGACAATATCCACGACCCCCGGCGTGCTCACCGCGACGCGGGTCAGCGAATAGACCTTGAGGCTCGCGAGGTCTCCGCGGTACAGGAACAGCTCATCCTCGGTCCGCGTATCGACGACGTCCTTCGTCACCGTCTGCGCAAACCCAACGGGCGACATCCAGGTCAAACAGCACCATGCGCTCATCACCCCGGCGAGAGTTTTTTTCCACGTCAAAGATCTCATAAAATTCTCCTCTTAAACACGAATCTCGGTGTCCGGCTCATTATTGCATCGTCCCGCCCTGAAAGATCTGGATATGCGGCTTCACATCCTCTGTCGTTTGAGGCTTCACAGGAAGAATCAAGGCCTCGGTTTTCGGAATCACCAGGTCCGTTCCTTGTTTTTCCGAAACATAATCAGCGAGCCCCGTCCAGGAGGCGGCCTCAAGGACCTCAATGTCCGTCTCGGCCGGCGCGCGCAGCATGAGCTGCATCTGTCCGTACTTCTGGAGGAACGACATCAGGCCCGCCTCTTCCGCCGTCATCGCGAACGTAAGATTCAGCGACCGCGCCTTCGCCTGCGACTCATACTGGCCCGACGCCTTCAGGTTCGTGCCCACGGCAAGGACCTGGATATTTTGAAAAACGATCGACGAGATCTCTTTGCCCTTCGCGTTCTTCTCTGTCGCGGCCTTCTCATCAGGGATCTTAAAATGCGCCATGATGTCGACGCAGTCCCCGGGATTGATCATCCCGCCGACCGCCGAAAGGGAATCGATCATGACCGTATAGGCCCGCTTGCCCGGCGGGGTCATGAGCGACAGGGTCGACTTGCCCGCGATCGGCGTCCCATCAGGCACGGCCACCGCGGCGCCCCCGGCGACGCGCATCTCACGAAGCCGCTGCTGCTCCTCGGCCATGGCCTTCATCTCATTCTCCATGGCCATAATCTTGTGCTGAAGCGGCACGACGCTTTCTTCCTTGATCTTCTGGGTCACGGCCTTCCGTTCGTCGCTCACCTTCTTTTCAATATACTGACCTACGACGATCGTGGTCACCATGCCCATCGCGATTGCCAACAGGATCACCGCAATCTGTTTTTTGTTTTCCAGATTCATTGTCTTACTCCCCTAGCAAGGCCTCATTGATCTGAATATTCGCGTTCGCCCGCAATCCGTCAAGGTGCTGAACAACCGTCTGTTCCTGCTTATTGGCAAGAACCGCCTCCTTGATTTGGTCTTTAACGCTTTCAAACGGCTGAACCGCCCCCTCCTGCCGCTCGTTGAGTTTAACAATATAAAACCCGTCCGGCCCTTCGAAATACTGGCTGAATTTCCCCACATCAAGCGTAAAAACGATCTGGGCCATTTTCTGACTCGCGAGCTCATCATAGGCCTTGAGCCCGAGATCGCCGCCCTTGGCCGCGCTTGCTGCCTTGGACCGCTGCTGAGCAAGGGCCGCAAAATCTCCGCCGGCCAGCAGGGCCGCGCTGATCTCCTTTGCCTCGGCCTCGGTCGCTACCAAGATCTCGCTTACCCTCACCTTCCCCGGATCCGTAAAGTTGTCCTTATACTGCTCATATGTCGCCTTCGCCTCATCATCAGAGACCTCGATCTTCTCGATCAGGCTCACGACGAGCTGTTGAGCCAAGACAGAATTCCGAAATTCCTCGACGGCCTCGCGGACCACGGGATCGGCGTCCATCTTTTTCTCCAAGGCCTCCTGAACAAGCAGCCGCTGCTGAACAAGCTGGTCAAGGACCAGGCGGCGCTGATCTTTGTTCGCCGGATCAAAATCCGGGGCCATCTGCTTCACGGCCTCAAGACGCTGAGCGAACTGCTCCTTGGTCAGGCTCCACGACCCCACCCGCACCACGGCATCGGCGGGCATCGCCGACGAAGGCGCGGCCGAAGGCGCAGCCTTCTGCGCAACAGCGGTCGCTGGTTTTTTAGGAGAAAAATATTCACGGATCTTGTTGACCTGGTCACAGCCAGAGAGAGATACAACGACCATAAGGGAAATGAGAACAACTCCGGTGTTTTGTCGTGCTTTTTTCAACGTAACCTCCTTCGGTTTATCATACAGTAGTCAGTATAACTAGCGGATATATCAAAAACAAGGGAAAATGATTTTTTTTAACGAAACCTTTTGCGGGAGAGGGGGTTGTTATCACACGAGCGCACGAACCGCGTCGCGCTCCTCCTGAAGTTCACGAGCAGTGGCCGCGAGCCGGCCGCGCGCGAAATCATTATGCGCGAGTCCGCCGACAATCGTAATAGCCTGCCCGTCCGAGCGGACGGGAAAACTAAAGACGAGTCCCTCCTCAATGCCGTAACTGCCATCCGAGACCACGGCGAGCGAAAAAAAACCGCCGGGATCGGTCGGGGCGGCTACAGACCGGACCGTATCGATCACGGCCTGGGCCGCCGAGGCAGCCGAGGACTTGCCCCGGGCGCGGATCACCGCCGCCCCGCGCTGCTGGACCGTTGAGACGAATTCGTTCTGAAGCCATTTCTCATCTGACACGGCCAGAACAGCCGACTGATCATCGATCGTCGCGTGATAAAAATCCGGGAACTGGGTCGCGGAATGATTACCCCAAACCGCAAGCCGCCGAACCCTCGCGGGCGACACGCCCGCCCTCTGGGCGAGAAGCGATACGGCCCGATTCTGATCCAACATCGTCATCGCAAAAAAACGCGTGTGCGGGAGCCGCCGGCACTGCCGCGCTGCAATAAAAGCGTTTGTATTACATGGATTTGCAACAACAAGGACACGGCAGCTATCTGCGGCCGCCTCATCCAGGGCCCGGCCCTGCTCAACAAAGATCTTGCCGTTCATCGTGAGCAAGTCCGACCGTTCCATCCCTGCCTGGCGCGGCATCCCGCCTGCCAAGATCGCCCATTCCGCCCCGCGAAACCCTTCGCGATAATCCGCAGTGACCGTTATCCCGCTCAAGGCCGAAAACGCGCAGTCATCGATCTCCATCCTTAATCCCTTCAGGGCCGGCAGGGCCTCTGGGACATCGATCAACGTCAGGGCAACCGGGGTCTCTGACCCGAACATCTCTCCCGACGCGATCCGAAAGACCAGGGCGTAGCCGATCTGCCCAGCGGCCCCTGTCACCGCTACCTGTACCGAATGCCTCATGCCGCCGCCCCCTTCCCTTCAAAAAAAATCCGCCGAACCCGTTCCGCTTCCTCGCGCCGGACCTCGGCGTAAACAACGCCTTCCGTCCGATCGTCCATTTCGGCAAGGATCTCGCCCCACGGCCCCACGATCATCGAATGTCCGTAGGCACGGCCGCCGCCCGCGTCCCGGCCGCATTGGTTCGGCGCGATCACGTATCCCTTGAGATCGATCGCCCGCCCGCGGACCAAGATCTCCCAATGCGCCTTGCCCGTCTCATAGGTGAACGCCGACGGGGCAACAATCGCGTGACAGCCGAGCCCCGCGTAATGTTCAATCGTTCGCGGGAACCGAAGGTCATAACAGAGACAGCTTCCAATCACGAGCCCCCCTACTGTCGCCGTGGCATATCGGCGGCCAGGTCGAAAGAGCCTGTTTTCCCGGATCGTCTTTCCCTCGACGCGGGCCTGGAAGAGGTGGCGCTTGCGGTACACCGCAACCACCCGGCCGGCCGGCGACAACACGACCGAGGTATTATACATTTTTGTATCGCCCAGGATTTTCTCGTAGAACGATCCCGCAATAATAAACATCGCGTGCTCCCGGGCAATCCGCGCCAGCCGCTGGACCGTGGTCCCGGCGGTCGTCTCCGCAATCTCACGTCCGGGCCGAGGTCCCCGATACGTCACAAACTCAGGCAGGGCCGCAAGCCGGGCCCCGCGCCGGCCAGCCTCAGCGAGCAGGGCCTCCGCTCGACGGAGATTCTCTTCCCGATCCCTCCCTGACATCATTTGAATCGCTGCAACACGCATCAGGCCCGCGCCTCCCCGTCTTATTCACACCCTCGAATATCCTGTGTATAATTCTCTCCAGCGGCATGAGGACATAAAAAAAGCCGCTTCCTCATCAGCGGCCCAGCGTTCTCCCTCGTGCCCATCGCAAAAAAATGGCGACCCCAGCGGGATTTGAACCCGCGCTGTCAGCTTGAAAAGCTGATGTCCTGACCAGGCTAGACGATGGGGTCGTTATCGTGTCCTCCCTCGAGCCGGCGGCCCGCCGGCGTTTGAAAGGAATTCGTATTATAATATTTTTTTCCCCCCGGTCAAGGGATTTCCTGGCCGGTAGGAGCGGGCATTCCCGTCTCAGGACGCCTCCGCGCTCACCGCGTTCGCCACCGATGTCACCCGGTCCTCCGCGCTGAGCGATATCAGCCGAACCCCCTGGGCGCTCCGTCCCGTTTCCCGGATATCCTGAACCGGGCAGCGGACCGCCATCCCTTCCTGCGTGATCGCCATGATCTCCGCGTCCGGCATCACCGACAGGATCCCGACCACCTCGCCGTTCTTTTCGGTCACCCGGATATTGATGATCCCTTTGCCTCCGCGCGACTGAACGCGATAATCATCAAAGGCCGACCGCTTGGCATAACCGCGGGTCGTCACGGTCAAAAGCGCGCTCCCGGTCTTGTCGATATCCGCCGGAAAGACCTGCATCCCGACGACCTCGTCGCCCTTCGCAAGATTGATCCCGCGCACCCCTCGGGCCGCGCGGCCCATCTCACGTAGGTGCTTTTCAGAAAACCTCACGGCCTTGCCCTGGCGGGTGGCCAAGATGATCTCGTTCTTGCCGTTGCTGATCGCGGTCCCGACAAGGAAGTCACCCGAATCAAGGGTCACGCCGATGATCCCGCCCTTCCGGGGATTGCTGAAGGCCGCAAGCGACGTCTTTTTCACCGTGCCCCGGGCCGTGGCCATGACAACGAATTGTTCCTCGCTGAACTCCTTGACCGCGACGATCGCCGAGATCGCCTCGTCCTTGTCAAAGGTGAGGAGATTCACGATCGCCTTCCCGCGGGCGTTCCGGGAGGCCTCGGGGATCTCGTAGACCTTGAGCCACCGCACAATCCCCTTTGTCGAAAAAACAAGAAGATAGTCTTTGGACGAGGCCACAAAAAGGTTTTTCACGAAATCCTCTTCCTTGGTCTTCATCGCGCTCACGCCCTTGCCGCCCCGCTTCTGTTTGCGATAGGCGCTCACGGCGAGCCGTTTGATATAGCCGGTATTGCTGATCGTGATCGCGACGTCCTCCTCAGCGATCAGGTCCTCGATCTCGATATCCTCGGCCGTGGCCGCGATCTCGGTCCGGCGCTCGTCGCCATGACGGGCCTTCAGGGCCTCGAGATCCTGCTTGATGATCCCGTCCACTTTCTTTTCGGAGGCGAGGATCTCACGATAATTTTTAATGTCCTCCTGAAGGGCCTTATATTCCTCTTCGATCTTATCCCGCTCTAGAGCCGTCAGGCGCTGAAGCTGCATCTCGAGGATCGCCTGGGCCTGAAGGTCCGACAGCTTGAATTTCTTCATCAAAGCGACCTTCGCCTCAGGCGTGCTCTTGGACTTGCGGATCGTCTGAATGATCTCATCGATCGCGTCAATCGCGATCCGGAGCCCCTCAAGCACGTGGGCGCGCTTCAGGGCCCGGTCCAGGTCGAACTGGGTCCGGCGCCGAATCACCTGCCGGCGGTGATTGATGTATTCCGCCATGAGCTGTTTGAGATTCAGAATCTCCGGGCTGTTATGAACCAGGGCGAGATTAATGATCCCGAAGGTGGTCTCCATCTGGGTGTGCTTATACAGCTGATTCAGCACGATCTGCGGCTGGGCGTCGCGCCGAAGTTCCACAACAATTCGAATGCCGTCCTTGTCTGACTCATCCCGAAGGTCGGTGATCCCGTCGATCTTCTTGTCCTGGACCAGGGCCGCCATGCTCGTAATGAGATTCGCCTTATTCACCTGATACGGGAGCTCGGTGATAATGATCGTTTCTTTGCCCGACTTCTGGCGCTCGATCGAGGCTCGGGCCCTCAAAATGATCTTGCCGCGACCCGTCTCATATGCGTCGCGGATCCCCTCGCGCCCGCAGATGATCCCCGCGGTGGGAAAATCCGGGCCCTTCACAAACTTCCCGAGCTCCTTCACGCTCGCCTCGGGATGGTCCAACAAAAAACACAGGCCCTCACAGACCTCGCCGAGGTTGTGCGGGGGCATGTTCGTCGCCATCCCGACCGCGATCCCGCTCGATCCGTTGACAAGCAGGTTCGGCAAGACCGCCGGCAAGACGCGCGGCTCTTGAAGGGTCGAATCGAAATTCGGGGCAAAATCCACAGTGTTCTTCTCAATGTCGGCGAGCATCTGCGCCGAAACCGCAGCAAGCCGGGCCTCGGTGTACCGCATCGCCGCCGCCGAGTCCCCATCGATCGAACCAAAGTTCCCCTGCCCGTCGACGAGAGGATACCTCAGCGAAAAATCCTGCTCCATACGCACCATCGTCTCATAAACAGCCGCGTCCCCGTGCGGATGGTATTTCCCCAGGACCTCCCCGACAATGCGCGCGCTTTTCTTGTATGGCTTGGTGTGCTCAAGGTTAAGGTCGTTCATCGCGTACAGGACCCTGCGGTGCACAGGCTTCAGCCCATCGCGAACATCAGGCAGGGCCCGGCCGATAATAACGCTCATCGAATACGCGATATACGACTGCTTCATCTCCTCTTCAATAAAGACCGGTATGATTTTTTCTTTTATCGCCAGGCTGTTCATCGCCGCTTCAACCTTTCTGTTCCCTTAAATATCAAGGTCCTTGACATCATGGGCATGCGCCTCAATAAACTCCCGCCGGGGCTGGACCTCGTCACCCATTAAAATCGAAAACGTGTTGTCGGCCTCGACCGCGTCCTCAAGCGTCACCTGAAGGATCGTTCGGCGGGCCGGGTCCATCGTGGTCTCCCAAAGCTGGCCCGGGTTCATTTCCCCCAACCCTTTGTACCGCTGGATATGGATCCCCTTGTGCGCCTGAGTCTTCACAAAGGAGAGGACCTCCTTCAACGAAAAGAACTCGTGCGCATTGTTCTCCTCTTCAATAACAAACAGCGGCCGAATCTTCTCCTCCTTCGCCTCCCCGCGCGGCTTCTCATAAACCTTCCGGACCTCAGGGGTCAAATAATCCTTTAACGAGAGCCCCGCCTTTTGGAACTTGTCCTCAATGAGCTCAAAATCCTCGGCCTCAAAGATCTCAACATACTGGGCCTCGTCCTCGTTCTTTGTGACCGCGGCGAGATCCTCGTCGTGATACACAAAGCCCTTGCCCTTGACCCAATACTTCGGGAACATCTTTTCCTTTGCGTGATAGGTCTCAACATACTCCGCGAAATCAATGCCGCGTTTTTTAAGGATATCGATCAGATGTTCCGTCTCGGTAAGCGAGCCCATGAGGTCCTTAAACTGGGCGTTCGAGAACGCCTGTTTATCCTTGATCCGTGAAAATTTCAGGCCCTCGATCCCGAGGTCCAAGATCAGCTCATTCATTTCCTCATCGGTCTCGATATACTCTTCGCGTTTGCCCCGCTTGACCTTATAGAGCGGCGGCTGGGCAATATAGACATAGCCGCCTTCGATGAGGGACTTCATCTGCCGATAAAACAACGTCAGCAAAAGCGTCCGAATGTGCGATCCGTCGACGTCGGCGTCGCACATGATAATGACCTTGTGATATCTCAACTTGTCCGCGTTGAAATCATCGCCGGCCCCGGTACCAAGCGCAGTAATAATCGTTCGGATCTCCTCATTGCCGAGTATCTTGTCCATCCGGGCCTTTTCGACGTTGAGGATCTTTCCCTTAAGCGGCAGGATCGCCTGAAAGGTCCGGTCGCGTCCCTGCTTGGCCGATCCGCCCGCCGAGTCCCCCTCAACAAGATAGACCTCACAGAGCGCTGGGTCTCGCTGAGAACAGTCAGCCAGCTTCCCCGGCAAACCGCCGCTCTCAAGGGCCCCCTTCCGCCGAGTAAGCTCGCGCGCCTTGCGCGCCGCCTCACGGGCCCGGGAGGCCACGAGCACCTTATCAATGATCTTGTTCGCAACGGCCGGAGTCTCTTCAAAAAACGTCCCAAGGGCCTCGAATGTGGCCGAGGCCACAATCCCCTCGAGCTCAGAATTGCCGAGCTTGGTCTTCGTCTGCCCCTCAAACTGCGGATGCGAAAGCTTGACGCTGATGATCGCGGTCAGCCCCTCCCGGGTATCGTCCCCGGTCATGACCGCCTTATCTTTTTTCTTGTTCTTCGCATATTGATTGATGGCACGCGTCAAGGCCGATCGGAACCCGCTTAAGTGGGTCCCCCCCTCGGTGGTGTTAATGTTGTTCGCGAACGAATACACGTTCTCCGTATACGTATCGCAATATTGAAGCGCAACCTCGATCTGAACATCGTCCTTCTGCCGGTCAAAATACACGACCTTA
>CAYVEC010000003.1:0-107700 GCA_964450385.1 uncultured Planctomycetales bacterium | reverse complement strand
CCATCGCCACAATTTAAAGTTGTACCGTCGAAATATTCTTTTCCATAAAAATGACAAATCAAATCTTTTCTGGGCCTGGGATTAAGGTAAGCGAGACCACACAGAGAACATTCCACCACCGTCAGTCCATCTTGACGTACATATGCCTGATTTTCATTTCTCTGACCGCAATAGTCACAGGTCACATATTCCAATTCGTTCTCTAACCACTTTCGCATCAGTTTCTCCACGTTTTATTTTAAGTTTTTTGAAGGACCATTCCCATCACAACTAGATTGGGATAGGGCTGCCAACGGGGCCGACGGCCAATTATTGCCTTAACCATCTGTTTTAATAAATAAATTCCAAGTTGAACTAAGCCAAGAGATCTCATTGGGAATATGCTGCTTCGTGGAGTAAGCAACTCATCGGGATGAATTGTCGTATGAGGATAGACAACTTTAAACTTTGCCCCAAGAATTTTAATGAGATCTCTAAAACGCATAGCAGATATTTCATCCAATGGCCCCAACCCCAAATCAATAGTTATAACCAGTAGCCCGCCCGGCTTAATAACTCGGTGTAGCTCATCAACTGTTTCCTCAAATTTGGAAATATGTTCCAAAACACTGATGCAATAAGCCCCATCAACCGAATTTTTTTTAAGGGGGATTCTCGAACCATCCAATAGACAGGCAGTAATTTTGCCGGGCCCAGGAGGAACAAAATTAGTCGCTGCCCGAACGCCTTTAACACATACTGGATCAATATCTACACATATAATGTTATAGTTTAATTTCGCGAGAGCAAATGGAAAAAAAGTTACCCCACTTCCATAATCAACAAAAGTAAGCGCTCGATCATTCCTCCCTGATGCCATCCAGGCCTGTAAATGAGAATAAACATAGGGATATTCCCAAACACGACTCCAATTTTTAAGTGCCTCTTTGGGCCAGATATAATCTGGACCCCGAAAATCATTCTCATGGGAAAGAAAACGATTTTCCTCAACAACCATAAGCCTAAACAACGCCGCCCATTGCTTCGATTGAAAATCGACAACGGAAGCTAAACCACAACGTTTAAAAATATGGTCGCATTCTAAGTTGATATCATTATTCATAATTTTATCGCCGATCTAAAAACCACAACTCTCGTTCGGCATCGATCAGCCTCTTTTTTAAATCTTTTTATAATACAAGGATAATGCCTTTAATATTTTAAAGGCCGCATTCCCTTCTCCATAAAGATTCCTTTTATTAGGCATACCTTTTGAAAAACCATCAGCCATCAAAAAAGATGTTACTTCCTCAACAATAAATCGCTCATTAGTCCCCACAATTCTCGCCACCCCTGCTTCAACAACTTCCGGCCGCTCCGTCGTATCACGCATAATAAGTAAGGGTATGCCGAGACTCGAAGCCTCCTCTTGAATGCCCCCCGAATCTGTTAAAATCAAACTTGCACAAGACATAAGTGCCACAAAAGAAATATATTCAAGAGGCTCTATCAAATGGATATTCGCTTTTATATTTCCACTAAACATGCCATGAACTGTTTTTTTTACATTCGGATTTAAATGTACCGGATAAACAAAATGGACATCCGGAAAAGCATACGCCAGTTTCGTAATCGCCCTGCAAATATTCGATAAACCTTCGCCGAAATTTTCCCGGCGATGCCCTGTAATAAGAATCATGCGCGGAGTACCGTTCCGCTTCATGGCGCCTGGCTGCAGAAAACTTGGCAATAATGGGATTTGAGGCGGCTTCGATTGTATTTGATGCAATACAAAAAACAAGGCATCAATCACTGTGTTGCCGGTCACGATAATTGATTCCCTTGGAATATTTTCCTTGAGAAGATTTGCCTTGCTGCGTTCTGTAGGGGCAAAATTCAACGCAGCGATCCGCGAGGTAAATATTCTATTGCCTTCTTCTGGCCAAGGAGAATAAAGGTTTCCTGTCCGCAAGCCGGCCTCAACATGTCCGATGGCAATTCGATTATAATATGCCGTCATTGCCGCAACAAACACGGTAGTCGTATCACCCTGAATCAGCACCATGTCCGGTTTATATAACTTGTAATAATTATCAAGCTCTTTCATTGCCTTGGCAGCAAAACTACTGAGGGCCTGATTTTTTTTCATCAAATTTAAATCGACATCGGGAACAATTTTAAATGTCTTTAATATTTGATCAAGCATCTCCCGATGTTGGGCCGTCACACAAACATTACAATAAAACTTTTCACTTTTTTTCAGCGCTAAAATTACGGGCGCCAACTTGATAGCTTCAGGGCGAGTACCAAAAATAATTGAAATTCTTTTTTTCATAAACCTGCTCTAATTTAATACACTCTATAAAAATATGCTGTGCTTTTTAAAAACACCCTGAAAGATGTCCAGTTAAAGGAAGTGTTTCTTACGCAAAATCAATAGTAAAACGCTTATGATATTGACCGATTACAAAAGAATAATACTCATTTCAAATCTTTAAATTGTTTTTGAATGGGCGTTTCCCAAATTCGAATATCATTTAATTGTCTAAAAAACTCTTCGGCACTCTTGCCATTACCAAAATATTGCGATGGCTTAACAGCTTTTGGCATATTCGATAATAATTTAAGAACCTTTTCTTTATCCTCTTCTACATTAAAAATTGATTCATAGGTATAACGGTTATTCTGCCTGCTTCCTATATTAATTGTAGGTATTCCATAAACCGGAGCCTCTCTAATACCTGAACTTGAATTACCAACGATTCCTTTTGCATATTTAAGCAGGGAAAGAAAATATTCAAACCGCATTGACGGGATGACCCTAAATCTTTGATTATTAGTTAACATTTTTAACGCCTCAACAATGACATCAGATCCTTGATCATTATTGGGATATATACACACAAAATTTAAGTTCGAAACTGTTAGCGCCTCTATAACCGCCCCCACCTTAAACTCCAGATCATGTACTTCTGTTGTCACAGGATGATATAAAAACACATAATAATCATTAAAATTAAAGGCGTATTTCTTCTGCACTTCTGACAAGGCCGGCAAATCTTTTGACATCATTACATCAATATCAGGAGAGCCAATAACAAAAATGGCCTTTTCACACTCACCCATTTGGACTAAACGCCTCTTTGTATCTTCATTTGCTACAAAATGTATATGTGACAATTTAGTAACAGCGTGCCGCATTAATTCATCGACCGTTCCCGACACCTCTCCCCCTTCAATATGAGCAATCAAAATATTATTGAGCGCTCCGACAATAGCTCCCGCCATTGCCTCAACTCGATCACCATGAACTACAATTAAATCAGGCCGATTTTCTCGTATAAAATGACCAATCCCAAGGACTGTGTTAGATAAAACAATATCCATGTCCGATGATGTATTATTCATCTGATTAATATAGGGGTAGATATTTCCAAAACCATTTTTTTTAATTTCGTCATAGGTAAAACCATACTTCTCCAACATGTGCATTCCTGTAGCGAAAATATGGCTTTCAAAATTTTGAGAACTTTCTACCTTAGCGATTAAAGGTTTCAACTTACCAAAATCAGCGCGGGTCCCTGTGATAAATAAAATTTTTCTTTTCATATGCTCCATCTTATATTTTTCGACTTAACACGATCATTGAATCAGAAAGACCGCTAGAATCAATCGCACTTTGAATATCATCGACGCAAAAAATGAGTTTTTTAAAAAACTCGGAATCGGGGCTCAAAAGGCCGTGCGATAGACAAGTAACCACTTCATAATAATCCTGCCCAAACAACCATATATGAGTTGGATGTAATTGGCAATCCTGCAAAATTTTTCCGACTGAATTCTCAGTGAAGATATGAAGATGATCCGGTGGGTAAATATGGCGCATAGCTATATTCGGATAAGCCTTAATTGCTAAAGAACTTAATGAAGGATGCCTTGGAACTTCTATGGCAACATGGGCTCCAGCCTTTAGCGAAAATGATATCATTTTCAAAAAGTTGTTCGGGTTTGCAACATGTTCTAAAATGTTAAAAAAAGAAACGACATCTGCATTTTTAAATAATTGAGCACGATTCTTCTCATCTACATAAATATTTTCAACCGCCACTCCATGTCGTCGCGCAAACGCCACTTCCTCTGCATCGCCCTCAATTCCTAGCACATCCCATCCTGAATTTTGAGCGGCAATAAGGATTTCTCCTACTCCGCAACCAACATCAATCCACTTTCCTTTAAACGGCAAACATTCATTAATAAAGCCAACCTTTGGATTGGCTATCATTTCGATCCTTTTTAAAAAAAGCTCCTCATTGATATAAATATCTGCCTGCTGTGTCCTTGACTTCTCTTCTTCACTAACATATAACTTTCTGATTATCGCTTCATTAGGAACACGCACCAAAAAAATATGCCCGCAAGATTCACACTCGCCATACAGATAACCATAAATTTTAGCAAACTCCGAAAAGCTACCATGTCTGCATATGGGGCATCTTTTTAAGAAAGTAGAATCTTTTTCTGAAATTGACAGCGCAAGTCTCTTCTGCTCTGCAGCCACACGAGCTTTCCACTTGTCATCACGACCAAGTCCCACAATATTAAACTTTTTAGAGTATGCTCTCTGCGCGTTTTTCATAATATTTTTAAAAAATAATGCTAGTTTATTTGATCCCTTCTCAAATGGCTTCCCGATGAGACGTCTTGACGGCACGTGCGTCCAAGCAACTTTTCATATTCTTCCGCCTTAATTTCCCCCGTCCCTGGACGTTTAACCCATATATTTTCTCTCGTCAATGCTTCACCTTTTTTAATATCTTGAATAGCAACAACTGTTGCATACGCAAAATCAATGGTTACCTGCTCTTCAGGTAAAATCGATTTATTCCCACCTAAAGCAGAATGAATCAGGCTCGCCCCCTTAATCAGATCCCTTAGCTCCTGGGGATCCATGGATAAAGAAATATCCGGCCCCTTCCAACTCTTATCACTTGTAAAATGGCGTTCAAGCATTGAAGCGCCAAGGGCCGCTGCAGCAAAACAGCAATAATTGTCAATGGTATGATCTGACAAGCCAATAACAGCTTTGGGAAAATCTCTATGAAGTTCTTCTAAAGCTCCAAGCCTGATCTTATGATGCGGTGTTGGGTATATACTAGTACAATGCATTAACCCATACTGAACCCCGAATTTTTCAAGTATAGTAACTGCTTTTGAAATAGAAGATATATCGTTCATGCCAGTACTCAAGATAACTGGCTTTCCAAATTTAGCAATATGCTCAATCAGTGGATAATTATTGCATTCCCCAGAACCCACCTTATAAGCAATCACACCCATCAATTCTAGGCGCTCTGCCGCAGCACGTGAAAACGGTGTTGATAAATAAATCATGCCCTTAGTCTCAACATACCGCTTCAATTTCGCGTCATCTTCTTCCGAAAGCTGCGCCTTTGACATTATGTCCCATATGGATTCATTAGCATTCCCTGGAACTACATTTTTTGCATCAGGGCTCATCTCATCTTCAATAACATGACATTGGAATTTAACACATTCACACCCGACGGCATGCGCATCATCTACCATTCGAAAGGCTTTTTTTATATCCCCTCCATGATTAATGCCTATCTCGGCAATAACAAGCGGTCTATAATCTCTTCCGATTAATCGGTCACCAATCTGAATTGATATGTTTTCTATTTTAACTTCTCCTTATTCCATCAAACCGACACCCACATCAAATTTTTCTACCCAAACACCATCTCTATCTTGTTTAAAAAATTTTGGATTATACCATTTATCCATTGTTTTCCAAAACTCTCTGACGCCCATCCCGGTAAAACTGCAGAAACCAGAAACTATTCCCTGATCAAGAATTTTATCGTACTTCTTAACTTCGGGGATCATTTCCTCTCTGGTCCTCAAACCCGCCCTGATCCATCTAGAAGCCATTTCAGTTGCTGAAGCATGCGCAAATTTGGGATACTTTAAATATTGATTTAACAAATAACCTATTGAATCTATTTGGTTATATTGTTCCAACGTCCCTTCCCTTTGATATTCATGGATAAGGCTTTTAAACCCCCATCTTTTTGCTACTTCGTAATTATGATGACTATCCCACGGGACAAAGTAACTTAAATAAATCGGGTCCAATCCCACTTTTTCGCATTCTTCGAAAGATGGTTGTTTTGCAGATTCTAAATCTTTGAGCGAAAGTTTCCCATCCCCAAGCCACCGTTGCCAATCAACAGATTTTACAACATCATTCAATGGTTGCAACTTAGCTGAGCACGTCTCCTTACTATATTGACCGCCATAAGTATAATTTACATTTTCTCCATAAACTAACAATTGCAGCCCCAACTGAATCGCCATTCTATATGGATACGCGTATATGAGAGCATCCGCATACCAGGTCGGAGATCCAATTTCTTCAAAAGCCTTTCTGGCCATAATCTTTGCAACATATCTATTAGGGTTGAGGGATAAAACATCACAATTGAATGTTTCTGAAAGGTTTTCCAAATTTTGTCGGCCCGTCTCTGTCCAATCTGTATTGCCCACCGCCAACAAAACAGGATTCATCCCCATAAGTTCTTTCATCACATATACTTGAAAATGCGAGTCTTTTCCTCCCGAGACCGCGATAGCACAATCATATCCGTTTCCATTACATCCTCTATATTTGTCACAAAGTTTTTCAAGCTCGTTCTTTCTTTCATCCCAATTAGTTGTTTTTTGTTTCTCATAATGTATACAAGGCAAACAAACATCCTCTACAAAAGTTATTCCTGGTCTTGTGTTCGGCATTAGACATTTACTACAATATTTCATTTTCCCCTCCCTTTTGTCCGAGACTTTTTAAATAAAAATCACCATACAAAAAATCTCCCTTTTCATTAATATCCAAAGACCGTTCCCTAGGCATTATCAAAGGAAAAGTTTTCGAAGTGTACCACTTCCGCTGCGCACGCAAGACTTCGGTCTTTGCAAAATAAATAGCACCGTTTTCCATATACGCCTTAGGTAGAATTTGCCTAGGCAAATATCCTTTAGGCTTGTCTATAAAATCCACTAAATTCCCCATTTCAGTAATACGCCGAATAAAATAAGGATGCTCTGAAACTTCACTAACACTAATCACTGTGTCTGCATCCTTTTCGATCCCAATATTTATTGCTGCATCAATATCTTCTGAAGAACGAAAAGGCGACGTTGGTTGTAGTAACATAATAAAATCAGGAATCCATTTTTCATTCTTCGCTACCCATCCTATCGCATGAATAACAACATCAATATGTGGGGAATCATCTTGAGCCAATTCTTTAGGCCTAATAAACGGGACTTCAGCTCCATATTCTTTAGATACTTCAACTATTTGTTTATCATCAGTAGATACGATCACCCTGTCCAGTCTAGAACTTTTTTTGGCTGCTTCTATTGTCCAAGCGATGAGGGGTTTTCCTCCTAAAAATTTTGTATTTTTATGCGGGACGCCCTTGGAACCACCTCGTGCTGTAACCAATGCCAATGTTCTTTTTTTTTCTATCATTAGCACTACTTCCTCTTAAGGACCCGTTAAAAAATTTATCCCCAGAAATTAAAAAAATACTCTCCAAACAATCCCCACCACCTCAATAAATTTATTTCGAATTTCCCATAAACTCCATCCCAACAGCCGCAAACACCCCCAACACCAAGCTCAAGATCCCCGCCATCATGACCCTTTTTGCTGTGCCCCGGGCGATCGGCGTCTTCGGCGGATTGGCCAGTGATAAAATTTTCGTATTATGCCCGGCAGCACTCATCCGAAGACCTTCCATCCGGGTCTTGAAAATATCATATATTTTTTGAGCAGTATCAACCTGGCGACTTAACTGGGCCCAGTCAACCGCCTTCTGATGAACCGTCTCCGCAAGGGCCGTGATCTCCTTCTCAAGGACAGCGGCTTCCTTCGCAAGATCCTCCACCTGCACCTTAGTGGTTTTCAACTCGATCTCGGTGTTAACGATGCGGGCCTCGAGATCACGATAGATCGGATTGATTTCTTCTGTCCGCAGCCTCTTGTCAAATGCTGACAGGTCGTGATCCATCCGCTGCCACAGGGCATCATCCGTGATTGCCTTTGAAAGAACGACGACCTTTTCCTGACCGGCGATCTGTTGCTTTAATTCAACCAGGATGTTCTCGTCGCGCTTAATGATCATCCGCGCGTCCAATATTTTTTTTTGATACTCATTCAGTTTTGCCTTTTTGATATTCAGTCCCTCCTCCACAAGGTCCGCGATATATTGGTTTTTAAATTCCTTCACCCTCTCTTCAACATCGGCGAGGCTCTCCTGGGCAAGGCTGAATTGACGCTCAATAAAATCTCTGCCATCCCTGTTCTCTGCAGCCATCAGCTCCCTGATACAATCCACATATGTCACCGCCCACGCGTTGGCCACCTCAGCGGCCACCTCGGGGGCATCGTGCCGTACACGTAATTGAAGAATCGATGTGCCCTTCACTTCAGAAAGGCTGATCATCCCCAATAAATCATCGACCCCGACCAAGCGGCCTGCCCGGTCCACCAGATTTAACTGCCCTATTGTTTTTTGGAGGACAATGTTTGACCTCAGTAATTCCTTATGCATTTCAAGAGTAAACGCCCCCTCCACCCCTTCTTTCACCGAAGGGATCATCAACGAGACCCTCCCCTCATACACTCTTGGGATCGACACACTGAACGTTATTGCAATCAGAACCGCGCTGCCGAACAGGATGGCGATCATTTTTTTTCGTTTAACGATCGTATGGAACAGTTCCCTGAGATCGATCTCATCCTCATCTGGTGGTTCACACGTCATCTTTGCTTCAGTCATATCGCGTCCTTTATGTTGAATACGTCCCCAACCGTTAGATCAGCGGTCCTCTTGCTTTTTTAACCTTCGGATCCTTTCCCCTGCCTCTCCCGATCCACAAACCGATCCACCGCATCCTGCCACGACGGAATATCGATCCCAAGAGCCGCGGCCAGGCGCTGATTGCTCATGGCTGAAAAGACCGGCCGCCGCGCCGGCAGACCAAACGAGGCCTGAGACGCCGGCTCGATCTCGACCCCGATCCCCATCCTTGCGACATAATAACGCGCCAGGTCATACCGCGACACCTGCCCGCTGTTCACAAGATGATACAGCCCCCGCAGATCTTGTGATAATCCTTTCAACGTCATCGCCACAACATCATCAACGTATGTCGGGACCGACGTCTCGTCCTGAACCACGGCGATCTGTTTTTCCCCTGCGGCCCACTCCCGCAATTTAAAGAAAAAATTCTGCCGCCCAGGGCCAAAGACCCAACTGAGCCGCAGGATAAGGCCCTCAGCGCCAGCCTCACGGATCTGCCCCTCCCCGGCGAGCTTACTCATGCCGTATACATTGATCGGACCGGGCGCGTCACCTTCCTCATAGGGGCTGCCTTTCCCGCCGTCAAAGACATAATCGGAACTAAAATGGACGAGCAGGATCCCCTGGGCCCGGCTCCGACGGGCTAGCACCCCGACCGCGTCACGATTCACGGCAAAGGCCTTGTGGGGCTCCCGTTCCGCCGCGTCAACCGCGTTATAGGCCGCACAGTTGACGATCACATCCGGCCGTGCGGCCTCGATCGCCCGGTCAACGCTCCCTGGATCGGTGATATCAAGGAGGTCTTCGGACGGGGCGGAAAAAACCATCCCCTGCTCTGAGAGCACCCGCTGAAACTCGCTCGCCAGCTGACCCGACGATCCCGTGATCAAAAATCGTGCGTTATGGATATTCAAAACAATTCTCCGCCTCTTTTAATACCGGCAGCCCGCTGTCCTTGCTCGATACCGACGGACTGTCGACCGGCCATTCAATGCCCACATCAGGGTCATTATACATGATGCCTCGATCGTGGGTCGGGGCATATTCCGAACTGCAATAATAGATCACATCCGCGGTCTCGGAAAGAGTACAAAACCCATGGGCAAAACCCTCTGGAATATACATCATATGCTTATTCGCGTCTGACAGGACCGCACTGACCCATCGGCCATAATAAGGCGACCCCCGTCGAATATCCACCGCAACATCAACGATCTCACCGGTGATCACCTGAACGAGCTTCGCCTGTGCATGAGGAGGGAGCTGATAATGCATCCCCCGAAGCACACCCTTGACGGAGCGTGAATGGTTCATCTGGCAAAACCCCTGCCGGATCCCATGGCGCGCGAAGACCGACTCCTTATACGTCTCTGAAAAAAAACCCCGGGCGTCCCGATAGACATTCGGGATCACGAGGACCACGTCGGGGATAGCGAGAGATTTAAACTCGATGTCCATCATTCACCCTTTCAGCGATCTCTTTGAGATATCGGCCATACTGGTTCCCCGACCGCGTGGATAATTTAAGAAGCTGCGCCCGCGAGATAAACCCTTTCCGAAAAGCGACCTCCTCGATACATCCGATCTTCAGCCCCTGCCGGTCTTCGATCGTTCGGATGAACATCCCCGCGTCGATGAGTGAATCATGCGTCCCGGTATCGAGCCAGGCAACCCCACGGCCGAGGAGACGGGCCGTAAGCCGGCCCTGGCGCAGATAGGCATTGATCACATCCGTGATCTCACGCTCGCCCCGCGCCGATGGCCGGAGAGCCTTTGCGATCTGAACAGCGTCCCGGTCAAAGAAATAAATCCCGGTCACCGCCCATCTGGATGACGGGTGCGTCGGCTTTTCATCAATCGCGATCACGCGCCCCGCACCATCAAAGGTCATGACCCCATAGCGTTCCGGATCCTTAACATAATACCCGAAGACCGTGGCCCCGTCGCGGCCGAGGGTCGGGCCCTGCAGCATCTCCATCAGCCCCTGCCCGTAAAAAATGTTGTCACCCAAAATGAGGGCCACCCCGTCATCGCCCACGGCATCCTCTCCGATGATCAGGGCCTCGGCAATGCCCCGCGGCTCCGCCTGTTCCTTATATGAAAACTGCATCCCCAGGTCCTCGCCGGTCCCAAGGAGCTCTCGAAAACGCGGCAGATCCATCGGCGTTGAGATGATCACGATGTCGCGGATCCCGGCGAGCATCAAGACCGATAACGGATAATAGATGAGCGGTTTATCATAGATCGGCAGCAGCTGTTTACAGACACCCTGTGTCAATGGATACAGGCGAGTGCCCGCCCCTCCAGCCAAAATAATCCCTTTCATATCATCTCCCTCGCTGTTTCGTCGCCCCCTTACACCATTCAATCAACAATCCACCCATCACGACTCAGCCGCCTCGAGCTCAGCCGCCACCATCATCCGGACCAGATCCTCAAAGCGTGTCCGGGCACGCCACCCCAGGACACGTTCCGCCTTGGATGGGTCTCCGTGGAGGAGTTCTACCTCGACGGGCCGGAAATAGCGCGGGTCGATCCGGACCCGAACAACCCCGGTCCGGGGATCGATCCCCTGTTCGTTGACCCCGTGCCCCTCCCAGCGGATCGCGACCCCGATATAGTCAAACGCCTTCTCAACGAATTCGCGGACCGAATGGGTCTCGCCTGTGGCGATGACATAGTCATCAGGCACTGGCTGCTGAAGCATGAGCCACATGGCCTCAACATACTCCGGGGCATACCCCCAGTCCCGACGGGCGTCAAGATTCCCCAGATACAGACACTCGAGGGTCCCGCGCTCGATCGCGGCAACGGCCCGCGCGATCTTCCGGGTGACAAAGGTCTCGCCTCGGCGGGGCGACTCGTGATTAAACAAGATCCCGTTCGAGGCATGCAGCCCATACGCCTCACGGTAATTCACAACGATCCAATAGGCATATAATTTCGCGGCGGCATACGGCGAACAGGGATAAAACGGCGTCGTCTCGCACTGCGGGGCCTCGCTCGTCCGCCCGTAGAGTTCCGATGTCGAGGCCTGATAGAGCCGCGTCCGCTCCTTCAGCCCTGTCTCCTTGATCGCGTCCAACAGCCTCATCGTCCCGACGCCATCGACCTCGGCGGTATATTCGGGGACCTCGAATGAGACCTGGACGTGCGACTGGGCCGCAAGATTATAGATCTCGTCCGGCACATTTTTTTCTAAGATCCGGTTTAAATTGCTGCTGTCGGTCATGTCTCCATAATGAAGAAACAACCGCACATTCTTCATGTGCGGGTCCTGATAGAGATGATCGATCCGCCGGGTATTAAACGAGCTCGCCCGACGGATGACGCCATGGACCTCATACCCCTTGGCCAAAAGAAATTCCGCAAGATAGGATCCATCCTGCCCGGTAATGCCCGTAATGACTGCCTTCTTCATGATGCCCCCTTCTCCATGCCCGTGTCGCTGATCCGGACGACCTCGATCTGGTCCGGGTCAACGTGCGTCGTAATGACCGCGAGCTCATCCTCCGTGAGTTCGATCGCGGTCACGATGAGGATCATCCCGGCATCGAGCATAAGATGCGCGATCTCCGCCATCCGCCGGATATATTCCTCCCGGTCACCGCGCCTGCGCTCGACATCGGCCCCGACACCATGGATCACGTTCCCGATCCCAAGATAATAGACAAGGTTCCCCTCCGCAAAGAACCGCTGTTCAAGGTCCCGGGCATAGGCCTTACGCGCGTCGCCGGCCGGCCCTGTCACGACAATAAGGCGCGGCGCATGCCCATAGCGGAGCGTCCGAGCCTCCCGGCTGATCCGGCTCGTGATCCACCGATAATTCCGATCAAAGACCTCCTGGCGAGGCATCGAGAGCAGGTCAGCCATTGTCTCGATAACAATGCCTCCGCCGCTGATTTGAAATCCATCAACAAGAACACACCGCCCGAGTTCCCCCGCGTCCGGTTCACAGGCGACCGCCCGGTCAAGCGCAAGCACGACCTCGGCCGCATGTCCCGCCGGGACCTGGTCCCGTGTATGAGCCTGCTCAAGCCCGGCCGCGTCGATCACCCGCCCGATCTCGGCCACAACCGCCTCTGCCCGCGACGTCGCCATTTTAAAAAGATAGCGGCCCCCGCATTGGAGCGGCCGCTCCCCAAGCCAAAAAAGATTCACCCGAAGCCGCGAGGCGATCCGAGGCCCCTCCTCCCCGGCACGGGTCATGACCTCGCCCCGGCGGATATACATCTCATCGGTCAACGTGACGCCGAGCAGGTCCCCGGCGGATACGCCCGTGTCCCCGCCGCCGAGAGGCTCAAGGGTTTTGATCCGGCTCTTTTTCCCTGACGGATAAAAGACCACCGCATCCCCGCAGGCGATCGTGCCGGCTGCAACACGGCCGACAATGATCCGGCGATCATCACCCCCGGACGTGAATCGATAGACATCCTGGACCGGAAGCCGAAAGGACTGCCCCCGCCGGATCCGACGCGTCTCGAGCCGATCCAGGGCCTCAAGGAGCGTCGGCCCCGTATACCACCCGAGCCGATCCCCCCGAGAGACCACCATATCGCCGTCACGAGCAGCGACCGGAACAAAAGCCAGGACCTCAACCCGGAGCCCTGCGAAAAAATCCCGGCAGGCGTCGGCCACCGTCTCAAAGGCGTCCGCCGCGTAACCAGCCTGATCCATTTTATTAACGGCCACCACGACCTGACGGATCCCGAGCATCGCGACAAGATAGCCATGCCGCCGGGAATTCTCCTGAAGGCCCTGATGGGCATCAATGACAAGGAGGGCCGCGTCGGCGCGTGCGGCGCCGGTCACCATATTTTTTAAGAATTCGCCATGGCCGGGCGCGTCCTGAACAATATACCGCCGTTTCGCGGTGCTAAAAAACACCCGCGCGCAATCGATCGTGATCCCCTGGGCCTGTTCATCCTTTAAGGCATCGATCAAGAAGGCATATTCAAACGGCCGGGAACCTGATCCACACTGACGTCGAATGCGCTCGAGTTTCCCGGTCGGCAATGAATCCGTATCCGCGAGGAGCCGGCCGACAAGGGTGCTCTTGCCGTGATCCACATGGCCGACGACCGCGAGCGACAGCGCCGGTTCAACCCCAGGCCCCTCCCCAGAAACGGACGCCGGCACCGACCGGGCCGCTGGACTCTCCAGCCCCTTCCCCCCGCGGCATTGTTGATCAACGACATTCATTTTTGTCATCTTACATGTACCCTGCTCGGCGGAGCGTCTCGAGGCCCCCGCCGTCCTCATCATCCTGAGCGCGGCCGGAACGCTCCGCGATATGTTTCAACTGGCCGCTCCGAAGCTCGCGAACGATCTCTCCGGGCGTACGCGCCTCGGATACGATCGGCGCTGTGCACGGGGCGCACCCGAGCGACCGATAGCGCCGGCCATCACCCTGATTATAATAGAGCGATACCGTCGGGACCGCCTCCCGGTCGATATACTCCCAGATATCGGCCTCGGTCCAATCGAGAAGCGGATGGATCCGCACATGCGTGCCCTTAGGAAATTCCGTGTTGAACTGATCCCAAAACTCCGGCGGCTGCCCGCCGATCTCCCAGATATTGTGCGCTCCCCGGGGAGAAAAATACCGCTCCTTCGACCGTGATCCCTCTTCATCGGCCCGCACCCCCACGATCACCCCGGTAAAGACCGCCCCCCCGGTATCCGGGACATAACGGTCCTCATCGTGGTCAAAACGAAAACGAGGACCCGTCCCGTCGAGTGTCCGCGCCAGGGCCTCGGTCTTTAACTTCCGGCAGCAGGTCAGCCGGTCGACTGCCCCGTCGGAAAAGGTCTGTTTCGCCGCGATCGCCTCACGGTTCTCCCCATAGATCATGGTCAGCCGCCACTCGCGGGTCAACCGGTCGCGGTACTCGATCATCTCCGGGATCTTGCAGCCGGTATCGATATGGATCAGGGGGAACGGGACATGGCCGAAGAAGGCCTTGCGGGCCAGCCACAGCAGCACCGTGCTGTCCTTGCCGATGGACCAGAGCATACACAGGTCACGCATCGTGGCATAGGCCTCGCGCAGCAGATACACACTCGTCCGTTCCAGATGGGCCAAATGACTCACTCGATCTCCCCCCGCGTCGAGCACAACCCCGACATCACACCTTCAACGCACGTGATCACTTTCTGCGCCGAGACATCCACAGGCTCCTGGTCCGTCGCCACAATGACCTCTGGATGCTTCGGGACCTCATACGGGTCATTGACCCCCGTAAAATTCCGGATCTCACCCGAACGCGCCTTTCGATAGAGCCCTTTCACATCACGGGCCTCGCAGACCGCGAGGTCCGCCCTCACATAAACCTCAATAAAATGCCGACACATCCCGCGGACCCGTTCACGCGCCTCATGATACGGCGAAATGAACGAACACACGACTGTGACCCCATGCCGCTCGAGCATCGACGCCAAGAACCCGACCCGGATCACATGGTCGTTCCGCTCCTCACGCGTAAACCCGGTCTGAGGAAAGATCCCGCGCAGGACATCACCGTCAAGATGTTCGACAGGGACCCCCCGCGCCTTCAGGTGCGAGGTCACCGCTCGCGCGATCGTTGTCTTTCCGGCGCCGGATAACCCGGTCAACCAGACGACCACGGCCTGAGGCCTCGGACACGATCCCATGCCGCCCCCGGTCTCTGTCATCATCCGCCCACCACCTTCGCTAAGGCCAACACACCAAAAACGATCGTCGCGATTCCAATATAGAGACGCAACCGCGTCACATCCATCTCGCGCACCGTGACCGCTGATAACGGAACCGAGAGCACGGCGCCCGCGATCAAGATCGGGGCGAGCGTCATATCCAAGGCCCCTTTGACCACGGCATAACTGACCAAACCCACAAAACATGTCAGGGCCTCAGCGAGGGACGTGATCGCGACCGCATTCTTCTCATCCACCCCCGCGAGGAGCTGACCGCTCGTGACCACCGGTCCATATCCGCCGCCGCTGATCCCTTTGTTGAATGAGGCAAGGACAGCAAGGCCCACCGTCCTCGGCCAGGAAAAAGCGAATCGTCGATGCAGGGTCAGGATGATCCCTACCCCCATCACAAGGATCAGGGCCGCGATATAAATTTTTACATAGAGCGCCGGGATCGCGACCGCCAACACAACCGCGGCCACGGACCCCACCACACTACAGAGCCCGATGAGCAGGGCGACCCGCAGAGCCGGAGGCGTTCCGCGAACGAATGCCCGGCTGATCCCTAATAACTTGATCGAACGAATGATCACCGGGATCCTCATGGTGCGAGGCCTGAAATCCACGTTCCCGACGAGGTGATGCGTGAACCCGGCGCAAAGGCCCGTGATCAATTCAGAGAGAAGCACCGCCGGCACGATCTGCATCGGCTCAAACCCCATGATCATCAGGATCGGCGTCAGGCTCGTGCCGTAACCCATCCCCAGGGTCGAATCCATGTATTCAGCCGCGAAGGCCAATCCAACGATGATCAGGATGGTCCCGATGGAGAGTTCCATTACCCCGCACCTCCGCTCGTCACTTTTTTCAAGGCGCGATATTCATTGATCATCCGCGTGATCCCGTCATACAGCGCGATCTTCGGCGCCCACCCGAGGCCCCGCATCCGGGACGAATCCATGCACTTGCGCGGCATGCCGTCAGGCTTCGAGCTGTCCCATCGGACCTCGCCGCGAAACCCGCTCGCGCCCCGGACCATCGCGACGAGATCACGAATCGTGATCTCATTCCCGGATCCTAAATTAATAAACGTCTCCCCGTCATACTTTTCCAACGCCAGACAGATCCCCTCCGCCGCGTCATCGACATGGAGAAACTCCCGAAGGGCGGTCCCGGTCCCCCAGATCTCGACGCTCGAGGCCGTCTCATCAACCGCATCGACAAATTTTTTCACCAGGGCCGATAGGACATGCGACCGGTCAAGATCAAAACAGTCATTCGTTCCATAAAGATTACACGGCATCACACTGATCCAAGAAAGACCGTACTGCCGATGATAAAATTCTACCATCCGCAATCCCGCGATCTTCGCGATCGCGTAACCCTCGTTCGTGGGTTCCAGCGGCCCGCTAAGCAGATATTCTTCTTTCATGGGCTGAGGGCAGAGCCTCGGATAGACACAGGAACTTCCTAAAAAACACAGCCGCCGCACCCCTGTCGTGTGCGCGTAATGGATCACGTTATTTTGGATCATCAGGTTCTCATACAGGAATTCCGCGGGATGCTCCATATTCGCCTTGATCCCGCCGACACGCGCCGCGGCCACGACCACGGCATCCGGCCGCTCCTCGGCAAAAAACGCCGCCACCGCCGGTTCCGAACAGAGATCCAGCTCCGCATGCGTCCGGGTCACCAGATTCTCGTACCCCTGGGCCCTGAGGGCCCGCACCACCGCCGAACCCACCATCCCGCGGTGTCCGGCAACAAAGATCTTATCGTTTCGGCTGATCATGCCCTCCCCCCTTCAGCGCCGTGTTTGAAGGCCCGATAGATGTCCTTAACCGTGTCCGCGAGAGCGAAGCCCTGACGCCACTGCGGGTAATCCGCCTCGAACTTTTTACACGATGAGATATACCAGATATGGTCTCCATAACGCGGCTGATCGACATATTCTGTCGTTAATCGTTGCCCGGTCACGCCCTCGCACAGAGCGATCGCCTCGCGGAGCGAACAGCTCCGTTCGCGCCCGCCCCCGATATTATAGACCGCACCGCGGCGGGGCGCCTGATAAAAGGCCCAGCATGCCGCGGCCACGTCACGGGCGTGGATATGGTCGCGGACCTGTTTCCCTTGATAGCCAAAGATCCGATATGTCCGACCTTCAAGACAACACCGCATCAGATAAGAAAAGAATCCATGCAGCTCGCAGCCCGCGTGCCCAGGGCCTGTCAGGCACCCGCCCCTCAGACACGCCGTCTTCATCCCAAAACACCGACCGTACTCCTGAACCATGATGTCCGCAGCGAGCTTTGACGCCCCGAACACCGAATGGCTGCATTGATCAACGCCGATGGTTTCATCGATCCCGTTAAAAAAAGGATGACCGGGCTCGAGATCCCACCGGGTCTCCCGCTCCACAAGGGGCAGGGCATTCGGTTTATCTCCATAAACCTTGTTCGTGCTCAAAAAAATAAAAACCGCCTCGGGACAATATCGGCGGGTCAATTCCAACAAACCAAGCGTGGCGGCAGCGTTGATCTCAAAATCCACCTCGGGTTCACGCGCGGCCCAATCATGCGACGGCTGTGCCGCGGCATGAATAATAAGCCGGATATCCGAAGAGAACTCCGAAAAAACCCGCTCAAGTCCGGCCTGGTCGCGAATATCAAGGTCTTCATGCTGATAGCCTGGGACGTCTTCGAGCCTGGGCCGGTTCCGGGATGTCGAGGCCTCGGCACCAAAAAAAGAGGCACGCATATCATTATCGATCCCAACGACTTTAACCCCTTGCTCAGACAAAAACTGAGCCGCATGCGAACCGATCAAACCAAAGGAGCCGGTCACCAACCCTACCTGTGCCATACACCCCCCCAAGTATTGCTATATAATACCATATTTTTAAAACAAGTATATATAATCTACCCCTTTCTCTTTGCCGGATGACGTGATATAATGCGGCAGTTTTAACGATCATCGATCAGGATCCGAGATGAAAAAGATCACAGAAATTTTCAGCCAAAAAGCGCAGACGTTCTCATTTGAACTCTTTCCGCCCAAGACGCCGGAGGGATACGAGAATCTCCTAAAGACCATCGAGGCCTTATCCGGGCTTCATCCTGACTTCTTTTCATGCACCTATGGGGCTGGTGGCGGGAACCGCGACAAAACATTTGATATCTGTGAGCATATTCAACAGACCCATGGGATCCCGGCCGTGGCCCATCTCACCTGTGTCTTAAACAGCCGCGCGCAGATCCGGGGGATCTTAGAGGACGTTCGCGCGCGGGGGATCCGGAACATCCTTGCCCTGCGCGGAGACCCGCCTCAGGACCGGCCGGATTGGACGCCGGGGCCCGAGAATTTCACCTACAGTTATGAGCTCTGTCAATTCATCACCGAGCATTTCCCGGGTGAATTCGGGATCGGGGTCGCGGGTTTTCCCGAAGGCCACATCCTCTGCCGGGACCTGGACCAGGATGCCGCCTACCTCAAAAACAAGCTCAACCACGGCGGGGATTTCGTGATCACCCAGCTCTGCTTCGATAACTCCCTCTATCGCGGCTATGTCGCGCGCCTGAGAGCGCTGGGGGTCACGGCCCGGATCATCCCGGGGGTCCTTCCCGTCGCGAATTTCAGCACGGTCCTCAAATTTTCAGCGCGTGACGGGATGTCGATCCCGAAGCGGATGCGCTCTATTTTTGAGCCGATCGCGGATGATCCGTCCGCGACCCTGCAGGCCGGCATCACTTTTGCGATCGAGCAGTGCCGTGACCTCCTCGCGTCAGGGGCGCCGGGCATCCATTTTTATACCCTCAATAAATACGAACCGATCCGGGCCATCCTTCAGGCCCTTCGCTGAACCGGGATTCAAAACCACTGCATCTGGGGATCGTCAGGCGGGTGAACGGACGGCCGCTGGACCGAACGGCTGTATTCTTTCAATCCTTCTTCGATGTCCGCTAAAAAACGCGAGACCGGGAACTGCCTCCGCTCGCCGTAGAGCATCCGGCGCTCGGCCGAAACCAGGTAGAGACGGCGTTTGGCCCGCGTCATGCCGACATAAAAGACACGCCGTTCCTCCTCGGGATCGCCCGTCATCCGGTCAAGGGCGAGAGGGATGATCCCTTCCTCACATCCGATAATAAAAACCGCGTCGAATTCAAGCCCTTTCGCCGCGTGGAGCGTCATAAGGGTGACCCGTTCCGCGTCGATCTCGGGTTCCACAAATCGTTCGGCGAACAGGTCCTCGGTCACGTCCTCGCCCTCCCGGGCCTCTCCCACGACGTGAAACGGGATCCCGCTTCGCTCAAAGGCCTTCCGCAATTCGTGGGCCTGGCTCTTCAGGCGATAAAGAACAGCGATCTCCCCAAACCCGGTATCGCCTTCCTCCCCGGCCGCCACCCTCCCGGAATCGCGGGAGAACATGCTCGTGCCTCCGACAAGCTGCTCGATCGTGTGGACAACGTATTCCGCCTCGGCCTTATCCGTCGGAGAACGCCGGACCGTCAGGCGGCCCTCGCTGTACAATCGGGCGATACGATGCGGCACCGACACCCCCGGGGCCCCTGAGATCATCTGAACGCTTGCCTCAAGGAGCTGCGGCGCAGAGCGATAATTTTCCTCAAGCTCAACGGTCTCGGCATTCCGAAAGTCCTCCCGGAAGCGGTGAAAAAATCCCACATCCGATCCCCTGAACCCATAGATCGCCTGGTGCGGGTCTCCGATCGCGGTAAGCCGCAAGACATCCCCGACAAGTTGGCAGATCAGCCGGTGCTGGGCCGGATTGATGTCCTGATATTCATCGATAAAGACCTGCGGGAAAGACCGCCGAAGCTGTGCAAGGATCCGCGGTTCCTCATCCAGAAGCCGGATCATCTCAAGAAGGACATCGTCAAAATCATAGAGCCCCCGGGCCCGAAGGACCTGATCGAATTCGCGGACCACGGCCGGCGCCTCCTCGCGGCTCAGCCCTTGGGCCTTCCACCGTGAGACCTGGTCGATCCGCTCCCGGCGACCGCGACGTGGCGCGTCCGGCCAGGCCTCCTCAGCCGCCGCAAGGATCTCGTCGGGTGAGGCGATCGAGCGCCCCTTGACCCGGTCGTGTTCGCTCAGCGCCCACCAGCACCACTGATGAAAGGTCCCGACAAAGACCGCCCGGTCAACATCGACACCCTGCCGGGCAAGACGGTCCCGCATCTCACCAGCGGCCTTCCGCGTAAAGGTGATCGCAAGCGCCCGTTGGCCCGGCGCCAGGTCGGGTAAGGCAACGATGATCCGATTCACAAGGGTATGGGTCTTTCCAGCGCCGGGGCCGGCTATGATCAGGAGGCTCTGAGCAGAAGATTGAACGGCCGCGCGTTGAGCCTCACTCAGGGGACACGACATCGCCAGGATTTCCATTCATTCTTAAAACAAGGTCAACTGTTCATCGGGCAGGCGGCGTTCGTCATCACTAAAGATCGAGATCGTTCCATACTCGCCGTCATACCCCGCCGCGATCTGAAGCTCGCCGGCACGCACACGCCGGACGCCCTCGGCGATCCTGGCGCCGGCCGCCGCCGCGATCTCCGCAAGCGGCCGCTCCCTCAGGATCGCGAGCTCATTCCCGAGCGAGACGAGCATCGTCGCATAGGTCTCACCAACCGCCTTCGAGGTCACCCCTGTCCCGCGGGCCTCGGCGATGATCTCAGCGAGGGGGACAAGGCGATCATACGGCCGGGCGCGCGGCGCGCGGCGGCCCGGTGGATGATCCGCGAGCGCCTCCACCCGGGCCATAACCCCAACGGTCACGGGCTTCCCGCAGACCGGACAGAGGCCTTCATGGGCCGCGGTCTCGACGGGATCCAAGCGGCACTGACAGAGCCGATGACCGTCAACATGATATTTCCCTTCCTCAGGGAAGAATTCGACCGTGCCGACCAGGTCTTTCGTGTTATCCCGCAGCGCCGTCCTCATCGCGGGATAGGAGCACTCACCGTCAAAGATCGTGGCCTCGCGGCCGAGCTTCTGGGGCGAATGGGCATCGGAGCTCGAGACCATAACAAAACGGTCCAGGACGCTCAACCGCCAATTCATCTCAGGGTCCGACGAGAGCCCGGTCTCCACGGCAAAGATATGCTCGGTCAGGTCCTCAAAACATTCCTCAAGCGAATCGAATCCGCTCTTGGACCCAAGGACCGAGAACCACGGGGTCCAGATATGGGCCGGGATCAGAAAACTCTGCGGATCGCTCTCAAGGGTCATGTCCAACAGGTCATGCGCGTCAAGCCCGATGATCGGCCGCCCGTCGGATGAAATATTGCCGATCCGCGCGAGCCGCGACTGAAGCCGCTCGGCCGCCCGCCATCCCGGCAAAACGATCACATTATGGATCTTCCGGACACGCCCGCCCTTTTTATAAATGCTCGCGATCTCCGTCGATAAAATGAACCGTACCTCCCCCTTGCAGGCCGGGGGGACCGGCGGGGAGACGCCCCCGGGCTTGAGCCGGAACAGGCCCTCCGCATCCGACGGCTCCATCTTCTCGCGCAGTTCTTTCAGCCACCCGGGATGGATACAATCACCGGTACCGACGACACCGATGCCCTTCATCTGGGCCCAGGCTGACAGATGTTCAGGATTCAGCGTCGGAGACGTGGCGCGTGAAAACCGCGAATGGATATGCAGGTCCGCGTAATACATGATGACCCTTTAAATGATAATGAAAATCCGTAAGGCGTACACAAGGGCCGTGACCGCGAAGACCGCGCCGCAGGCGCGTTTGATCCAGATCATCCACGGCCCAGGCTTGGGCAGCGCGCTCAAGAATCCGCTGAACGTCCCGGCAAGGATGAGCGACATCCCCATGCCATAGGCAAAGACAACCATCAAGACGACCGCATAGGCGACCTGCTCTTTTGCCGCCACATACATCAGGAGGGTCCCGAGGGCCGGGGCCGTACACGGTCCGACGAGAAGCCCCGAGACCGCGCCCAAGAAAAAGACCGACGCCCCTCCCCGCGGCGTGGTCGGCTGAGGCAACGAGCCGCGCAGGCCTGACCAGCGGATCACGTCAAACATGACCAGGGCGAAGACCAAAAAAACGAGGGCCACGAGGCCATAAACCGCCGGCGAGTTCTGCCACCGGCCAAAGACCGCGCCGGTCCAGGCCGCGGCCACGGCCAGTGCCGCATAAACAAGAGCCATCCCGAGGACATAGATGAGCGACAGAACAAACGCTCGGGTCCGAGAACCGTTGATATTGGCCTGGGCGATACTGCCCGCGGCCACGGGCAGAACCGGATACAAACACGGGGTGAACGAAACGATCACCCCGCTCAAAAAAACACCGATCAATTCCACGACACGCTCACCCATCATCACTCGCCCTGACCCCCGCCGAACGGAGATTTAAGAACGTTTCTCAGGCCATCGGCAGCATCGCCGATCACCGTCGTCGCCTGGCCGACCGCTTCCTTGCCGATCCCTGTCACAGACTTGACCGCGCCCGTGCCGACCTCACCAACAGATGAGATCGTTCCGCCGACGAGATTATTAACGTCCTTCAGGCCGAGTTCTTTCATCGTCTGCATCAAGATCGTATTAATGTATTTCGCCAATCGAGCCGTGATCGCATTCGGGTCCGTGACATTTTCGAACGTCTCATCAATATTCAATTTTAATTCCTTGGGCGAGGCCTTGCCGCGGGCATCATACGAGATCGTCACAAAACGCCCGACCCGGATCGTCATCCGGTCGATCTGAAGCTTGGGCGCCTTCGCCTTGTCCCCGGCCGGCGTCTGGGCGAGCCGCATGACCCCATCGATATTCGATGTCCCATCCGCGCGTTTGACCACAATAACCTCTTTTAAATCAAACTCCACCGCGTTCAAATGGAGCGTGCCGCCGATGATATCGCGCAGATGATAATCCACGAGGAGCCTCGGTAGATCGAGCATCAGCGGATCCGCATACCCCTCCGGATTATAGATCTTCAGGCCCTCAATATTGACCTTTGTTGAGAGAAGACCGACCTGAAACCTGTCGGCCTCGAGCCGAAGTCCGGTCTTCGATGCCAGAACGATCTGCGCGGCCTTCTTGATCAGAACGTCCTTAGCGAGGACAACACCGATCAGCAGAACCACGAGAACGATCCCAACGACTTTTAATACCTTTTTCATGACACCCTCCCTATTCCTTTCAAAAATTATTCCCCCTTAAGCTGGGCCTTATAATACTCGTAACACTTTTTGCAGACCCCGCCCTCCACCCACTCGGGATGGTCCGCCTGAATCAGGGCAACGATCTCGCCTTCCACATGATCAACATATTGTTTAAGGTCCGACCCGCAGGTCTTCTGGCATAACGGGCAACGATACGGCATCAGCGCCTCGCCTTCCGCCGAGGATCGCGATAGAGGAGTTTCCACGGATTCTCTTTCAGGTCCAGGCTTAATTCCTCAAGATTCTTGCTCGCCTTGCTGAAATGAGTGAAGGTCTCATCGATCTCTTCCTTGTTCACGCGGAGGCGCTCATCGACATTGCTCGAGATCGATGTCACATGAGCGAGTGACTGGTCAAGATTCAGCACGATCCGATCGATCGCCTCGGCATTGACCTTGAGACGTTCATTGATCCGTCCTGAGATCTCTTCGAGATTCGTCGCAATCGTATTCCCCTGGCTCAAGAGCTTATCAAAATTCGCCGGCTCCTTGCCGTAGATCGTCTCACCGGGCTTCAAAAAGGGACGAGCGTCATTCCCTGTCGTGAGACCGATATATTTCTCACCGAGGAGCCCCAAATTCTTCACAAAGGCGTCCGCGCCCTGATGGAGCTTGGCGGTTTCCTGAAGCCACAGCAGCACCTCGACCATCGTCTCCTTGCCATAGAGAAGATCGATGCTCACCACCCGGCCGACTTCCAGACCGTTCAAGGTGACCGGGGCGTTCAGGGCCACGCCGTCGACATTGCGGAACAGGACCTTGACATGATACCCCGCGCGGGCGACTCCGAAGTCACCGGCCTTCCACGTCAGAACCAAAAGGATGGCCAGGACCCCCACCACCAAGATGCCGATACGCGTCTCATTATTCATCTTCATTCCTCTGCTCCTTTGTCGAACGGTCACGACCCGGGTCATGACCGAATATCGATCGGTCCCTCTAAATCTCCGTGAATAAACTGCTGGACCACGGGATTCGCCGAATGTCGGATCTGCTCCGGCGTCCCGACCTCCAGGACATGGGTCTCATAAAGCATCGCGACCCGGTCGGCGATCCGAAAGACGCTGTCCATATTGTGCGTAACGACCACCGACGTCAGCAATAACTTTTTGCTCAGGTCCAGGATCAGCCGGTCCACGACCGCACAGGCGATCGGGTCCAGACCCGCCGATGGCTCATCATAAAAAACCACCTCGGGGTCCATGGCGATGGCCCGCGCCAGGCCGACCCGTTTTTTCATGCCGCCCGAAAGGGCGCTCGGCATTAATTTTTCAAATCCGTGCAGCCCCACCAACCCGAGCTTCATCTTCACAATGATATCAACGATCTTTTGATCGAGCCGCGTGTGCTCGCGCAGCGGCAGGCTCACGTTGTCTTCGACGCTAAGATAATCAAGCAAGGCCGCCGACTGAAAGCTCATCCCGAACCGCCGCTTCACCCGCTCGAGCTCATGATCAGAGAGCTCCGTGAGGTCCTGACCATTGAACAGGACGCGGCCCACATCCGGCCGGATCGCGCCGGTCATATGCCGCAGGAGCGTGCTCTTCCCGCACCCCGACCCCCCCATGATCACAAAGACCTCGCCGCGACGGATATCAAGGCTGATCCCGTCGAGGACCTTCCGTCCGTCAAAGGACTTGCCGAGATTCTGAACGGAGATCGCTATCGTGTCATCGTTCATCATAGATTCCAGTAATAATAGATCCCGGTGATCAAACAATCGGAAATGATGATGAGGATAAAGCTCGTAACCACCGAGATCGTTGTTGCCCGACCCACCCCGACGGCCCCGCCCCGGGTATGCAGGCCCTGATAGCTCCCGACGAGCGAGATAATGAGCGCAAAGACAAGAGATTTGGACAACCCGGTATAAATATCTTTCAGGGTCAAAAATTTAAACGCCGTTTGAATGTAGAGATGGGCATTAATGTTCAGGTCCATCACGCCGACGACATATCCGCCGAACATCCCGGCAAGATCACCGATCACGGTGAGACAGGGAAGCATGAAGAACAGGGCCAGGACCTTAGGCACGACAAGGAACCGCACCGGATTGATCCCCATCGTCTCAAGGGCCTCGATCTGTTCATTCACCTTCATCGAACCGATCTCGGCGGTGATCGCGGCACCGATCCGGCCGGCCAGGACAAGAGCGGTCAAGACCGGGCCGAGCTCGCGGCAGATCGCGATCGAGACAAGGCTCGCCACATAGATCGTTCCCCCCATGCGCTCGAGCTGATAGGCCGACTGCATCGCGAGGACGATCCCGGTAAAGAGGGTGACAAAAAAGACGATAACGACGGACTTCACCCCCATAAAGACCATCTGTTCAAAAACGGGCTCGCGCTTGACCGGCTTTTCGCGGAAGGGGCCCATGACGACCCAATACAGAACCTGGCCCGAGAGCCTCAGGAACTGAGCAGCGACACGGATCCATTCGAGGACGGATGATCCGATCCGTTCAAAAGTGGTGAGCACCCGAGTCTCCTTTCCCGCCGGCAAGAAGACGGCTGACCGCGGCAACGAATCGTTCCCGGTCAACAGGCTTTGTAATATAAAGGTCCGCCCCTGCCTCCTGACCGATCCGGATATCATCCTCGGTGGCCCGAGAGGTCACGAGAATAATCGGGATATACCCACAATCGGTATGAGATTTTAGCAAACGGCAGATATTAAACCCATTAATGATCGGCATCATCACATCGAGCACGATAAGGTCCGGGGCGGTGCTCATGGCAAGTTCCACCCCCGCGGGCGCGTCAGCGGCGGTGACCACCTCATGCCCAAGGGATGTCAACAGCGAGGAGATCAGACGCACATCGGTCGGATCGTCATCGATCACCAGGACCTTTTTTGTTGGGTTCGGCTCGGTCATAATGACCTATTGTACCGGGACAATCTGGGGTAGGCAAGGGTAAAAACACTCATTCAATCGACCATCTCAGGGTTCATAATTCAGATGCGGGGCGAGCCAGCGTTCGACCTCCGCGACCGGGATCCCCTGACGACGGGCGAGGTCCGCGACCTGATCGCGGCCGATTTTCCCGGTCAGAAAATACCGCGCCTCGGGATGGGCAAAATAAAATCCGCAGATCGATGACGCCGGGTCCATCGCGAGGTTCTCGGTCAGAGCAATGCCAATGGCGCGGCGTACATCGAGGGCATCAAAGATCACGCGTTTAAGCGTATGGTCCGGACAGGCCGGATATCCAGGCGCGGGCCGGATCCCCTGATAGGCCTCATGTAACAGCTCTTCAGGCGCGAGCCTCTCTCCCGGAGCATACCCCCACCATTCCCGCCGCACCCGCTCATGGAGCCGCTCGGCAAAGGCCTCCGCAAGCCGATCGGCCAAGGCCTTTGCCATGATCGCCTGATAATCATCATGGCCGGCTAAAAATTCCCGGGTCATCGCGTCCATCCCGATCCCCGTCGTCACAGCAAACATCCCCAGATAATCACGCACCTCAGAGTCGGCCGGGGCCACAAAATCCGCAAGAGCGTAAAACGGACGTTCCGCGTCCTCGGCGGTCTTCGCCTGCTGCTGGCGGGTCGTCGCGATCCAGGCCATGGGCTCGGCCGCGGCCTCATCACGAAAGACACAGATGTCATCGCCCTGGGACTGGGCCGGAAAAAAACCGATCACCCCTCGGGCCCGAAGCCGTTTTTCCGCCACGATCCGAGCAAGGAGCCGCTGGGCATCCTCAAAGATCCGCCGAGCCTCCTTCCCCTGCCGCGGGTCATCGAGGATTGCGGGGTACGCCCCCTTTAATTCCCAGACCCAAAAGAACGGCGTCCAATCAATATACCGGCTGATCTCCTCGAGATCATAATCATCAACTACCTTTGGACCGACAAATGCGGGCCGAGTGACCACGGCATGCCGCCAATCGATCTTCATCCGCTTCGCCCGTGCCTCATCGATCGAGACGTAACCTGCCGGGGCCGCGGGGCCGGTACCCGTCTGCCGAAGCCCCATATTCTTCCGCGCGATCTCCGCGATGAAGGCCTCGCGGCGTTTCGGGTCCACGAGCTCACGGCAGACCATCACACACTCCGAGGCATCCCGGCTGTGAATAACCGGGCCGTCATACACCGGGGCGATCTTCAAGGCCGTATGCCGGGCCGATGTCGTGGCCCCGCCGATGAGAAGCGGCAGGGAAAACCCGGCGCGTTTCATCTCGCGGGCAACATGGACCATCTCATCGAGCGAGGGCGTGATCAATCCGCTTAAGGCAACCATATCCGCGCCATGATCACGGACCGCCTCGATGATCTTCTCCGCCGGGACCATCACCCCCAGATCGATTACGTCAAAATGATTACACGCCAGAATGACCCCTACGATGTTCTTCCCGATATCATGGACATCGCCCTTGACCGTCGCCATGACCACGGTCCCAAGCTTTTTAGCCGAGGACCGATCGCGTTCCTTCATCGCCGGCTCGAGCACCGCGACCGCCTTTTTCATGACCCTCGCGCTCTTCACAACCTGCGGCAAGAACATCTTCCCTTCGCCAAAAAATTCCCCGACCCGTCGCATCCCGTCCATGAGCGGGCCCTCAATGACCTGGACCGGATCCCGCATCTCGGCAAGGGCCTCAGGCACATCCTCGTCAATATGATCAGCGATCCCCGTAATCAGTGCGTGGCGAAGACGCTCCTGGACCGGAAGACCGCGCCATTCTCTCGCGCGCTGCGGCTGGTCACCCGTGACCGTGCCGGCCGACTGAGCGACCTCGATCAGGCGTTCGGTCGCGTCATCGCGGCGATTGAGAAGAACATCCTCGATCCGCTCACGCAGCGCCGGATCGATCTCCTCGTAGACCGGGAGCATCCCGGCGTTCACGATCCCCATATCCATTCCGGCACGGATCGCGTGATACAAAAAGACCGCGTGCATCGCCTCACGCAAGACGTTCTGCCCGCGAAAGGCGAATGAGACGTTGCTCACCCCGCCGGAGATCCGGCAGAACGGCATCCGCTGCTTGATCTGCCGGGTCGCCTCAAAGAAAGCCAGGGCATAGCCGTTATGTTCCGGGATACCGGTCGCCACGGCAAAAATATTCGGATCAAAAATGATGTCCTCCGGCGGGAAATCAAGTTCCCGCGTCAGGATATCATAGGCCCGCTGACAGATCGCGACCTTACGCTCGACCGTGTCGGCCTGACCCTGCTCATCAAAGGCCATGACCACAAGGGCCGCCCCATAGGCACGCACACGAGCCGCCCGCTCAGAAAAGACCGCCTCACCCTCTTTCAGGGATAGAGAATTCACGATCGACTTCCCCTGGACGCATTTCAGCCCCGCCTCAATCACAGACCACTGGGAGGAATCGATCATGACCGGGACCCGGGCGATGTCCGGCTCGGATGCGAGAAAATTCAGAAACCGCGTCATGCAGGCCGCAGAATCAAGAAGCCCCTCATCCATATTCACATCAAGGACCTGGGCCCCGTTCTCGACCTGATCACGGGCCACGCTGAGGGCCTCCTCATCCTTTCCCTCACGGACGAGACGCGCGAACCGTTTGGAACCCGTCACGTTCGTCCTTTCCCCGACCGTGATAAAATTTGATTCCGGGGTCACCGTCAGAGGTTCCAACCCGCTCATGACCGTGACACGCCGCGCCGCCGGACGGATCCGGGGCGGTTTCCCTGCGACCGCCGCGGCGATCGCCCGGATATGCTCCGGGGTGGTCCCGCAGCACCCGCCGACAATATTCATCCAGCCCGCCTCCGCGAACGACCTGATCACCGAGGCCATCCCGTCGGGAGAAAGGTCATACCGGCCATACTCGTTCGGCAGGCCGGCGTTCGGATAACAGCTCACACAACAGGGAACAAGCCCGTGAAGTGTTTCCATGTGCGCCCGCATCTGCTCGGGTCCGAGGGCGCAATTGATCCCCATGCTAAGCGGCCGGGCATGGGCCAAAGAGACCCAGACCGCCTCCAGGGTCTGGCCCGATAGATTCCGCCCGCTCGCATCAGTGATCGTTACCGAGATCATCACCGGCCGTCGGGCCTGCCGCTCCCGGAAGAGCCGCTCAAGGGCAAAGACCGCGGCCTTGGCATTCAGTGTATCGAAGATCGTCTCGACCAAGAACAAATCAACCCCGCCGTCCCAAAGCCCGACCGCCTGCTCATAATACGCGGCCGCGAGCCCATCGAAGGTCACGGCTCGGAACGCGGGATCATTCACATCAGGCGACATCGAGGCGGTCCGGTTCGTCGGCCCCATGGATCCAGCGACGAAACGCGGCCGATCCGGCGCCTGCCGAGAGACCTCATCAGCGACGCGGCGGGCGATCGAGGCCGCGGCGACGTTCATCTCATACACATACGACTGCGTCTGATAATCCGCCTGAGTGACACTATTGGCACCGAAGGTGTTAGTCGTAATGATATCCGCCCCGGCCTCAAAATAATCGCGATGGATCTGCTCAATGACCTGCGGCACTGTCAGAACAAGGACATCATTATTCCCGGTCAGATCCACTGGATGACCGGTGAGCCGGCCCTGCCGGTAATCCGCGGCTGAGAGACCGAACCGCTGGATCACGGTACCCATGGCACCGTCGAGCACCAGGATCCGCTTGGTCAACAGGCCCTCTAATGTGTGATTCATCTCGTGATGATTCCGCATCGAAATACCGCCTGAACATCTGATAGGAATGGTCTATTCACCAATTAATTTTTTTACCGTGTCGATGAGCTCCTGGGCCTCGAAAGGCTTCGTCAGATAGGCATCGGCCTTGACCCGTCCGCCGATCTCACGGTCCAGGTCACGCGCCTTGACGCTCAGCATGATGACCGGGATATGACAAAACTGCTCATCAAATTTCAAAATGCCGCAGAGCGTCGAGCCGTTGATCTCCGGCATCATCACATCCAAAATGATCAGATCCGGCTGGGTCTCGCGGACCCGGGCCAGCCCTTCCCTGCCGTCATAGGCGCTCACGACATCATAACCGTGAGAAACGAGCCGCATCCTGACGATCTCGACAATGTCGCGTTCATCATCCACGATCAATATTTTTTTCGCCATGTCGGGTCTCCTGGGCTTCTCTACCCGCCCGCCGCTGTGCCCCCGCCACTTGGGACATCCGGCAACTCGTCAGGCGCCGGGGGTGCGACCTCTGGCGCTGCCGCCTGTTTCGCCGTTATACTCTCAAGCATCGCATCAAGTTCGCGCATCGCCTCTGAGATCATCATCTCGGGCGAAACAGCCTCCACCTGAGCGGCAGGCTCAGCCGGATCAGCAGGCTTCGAAGCCTCCGGAGTCCCTCCGGTCTCGGCCGCCTGATCCAAGACCTCTAAGATCTTCCGCGGATCCGCGTCCGCGGGCTGGGCTGACGCTGGAGCCGGTTCTTCCGGAGGAAGACCCGGCACATCCGGAAGGGTCTCTGGCACCGTCGAGCCTGAAGGCTCGCCACCGGCCGGAGGGACCGGAACCGCTCCGGCATCACCCGGCTTCGTCTGATCAGATTCTTCGCTCATGCCCCACCCGCTCCTTAGTTCAACCGCGTTCACTCACATTATAATAATATCCTCAATGAAAGGAAGAAAAAATGTCTGAAATTTAAGCGGCAGAGCCCGGCGAGCTGCATCAATGAACGGCTCACCGATTTAGGATATCCGCGGCCATGCGCAGAATATCATATTGCGTGATGATCCCGACGATCTTATTCTGGGCATTGACGACCGGAATACACCCGTATTTAAACCGAACCATCGGCTTCAGGGCGTCCGCGACCGTCTGCTCCTCGCGCAAGGTGAACGGCTGACGGGTCATGACCGACGAGATCTTGACCATATCCAGCTCCTGAGGGTCATAATACCACGACCCGTCCTCGAGTTTCCTCGGCGACTGGGTCTTATAAAGATCCCGTTGAGAAATGAGCCCAACGACCTCCTTCGATTCATTCACAACAGGAAGATGGCGGATCCGATGGTTGTTAAACAGACGGACCACGTCACTGAACACAACATCCACCGGGATCGTGATCGCCGGGGTCTGCATGACCTCTTTCAGCGTCAACTCCTGAAGCAGTTTCTTCACATATTGGCTTTCGGGCCGGGGTCGAATGGGCATGGTGGCTCCTCCTAGATAAAGGCCTTTTCGATCGCATACCGCACAAGGCCCGCTGTTGAATGGATCCCGAGTTTCTTGACAACGTTCAGCCGATGCGCCTCGACGGTACGCACACTAATATTGAGCTGACAGGCGATATTCTTGTTGGCGAGTCCGCTCGCGATCAATTTCAGGATCTGCTGTTCCCGATGGGTCAAGACCTCGATCCCGGGCGTCTGCCGGTGATCCTGTCCGCGACCGAGCTGTTCGCCCATGAGCCGGACGATCGACGGCGAAAAAAACTGTTCTCCCTCGGCGATCATATCGATCGCCTCGATGAGCTGTTCAAAGGCGTCTTCCTTTAAGACATACCCGCAGGCTCCGCAGGCCATGGCCTGCTGAAAGTGTTCCGTCTCCTTCTGCATGGTGAGGACTAGGACCTTCACCGAAGGAAACGTCTGCCTCATCTCGGCCAGGGCCTGCATGCCATCCATCCGCGGCATCGAGAGGTCCATGACCACGAGGTCGCATTTCACCCGGCGGACCAAGGCAAGGAGTTCCTCGCCGTCGGCGGCCTCGGCTACGACCGTCAATTTCTCCTGACCGTCAATGAGACTCCGAAGCCCCGCCCGGAACATCGCATGATCATCAGCCAAAATGATCCGATACATCACGCCGCCTCCCCAGAGACGTCCACCGGGACCACAAGCCGGATCGTTGTCCCCCGCGTCGGGGCCGACTCGATCATGCACGTCCCGCCCAGGAGCCGGGCCCTCTCCTGCATCGTCGATAACCCGTGTCCGGAGAACCCCTCCCGGTCCGCGCCGATCTCCTCGGGTTGAAACCCCTTCCCGTTATCCACGATCGTCACGGCCAACTGCTGACGGCCGCGGCGACAGATAATCTCGACCTCAGTCGCCTCCGCGTGATGAAGGAGATTCGCCAACGCCTCCTGAATGATCCGATAGAGATGAACCGTCTCGCCGTGAAATCCCAGGTCGTCCAGATCGCCGATCTGGGCCCGGATCGTCAGGCCCTGCTTCTTCCGAAAATCAAACACCAGTTTTTTAATCGCCCGGGTCAGGCCCATGGTCTCAAGCACCTTCGGCCGAAGGCTTGTCGCGATCCCGCGCGTCTTATCGATGATCTCATCAAGGTAGGCGAGGACCCGGTCATAGGCCTTGCGATTTGTCGGCGGCCCGAGATACTCGGGGAGCACGCTCGACTGAATGAGCATCTTGAGCGTCGCAAGCGACTGACCGAGGTCGTCATGGATCTCTTTGGAGATCCTGTGGCGTTCGAACTCCTGCGCCTCAATGATCCGATGGGGGATCGAACGGATCTTATTTTCCAATTCAAGGATCTTATCTGGTGAATACGACTCGCTCATCGCGCCGCGCCCCCCTCCTCCACGTCGTACTGACCATGGCGCCGTCGGGTCTCGTCCCTGTCCCAGGCCTCAAGGGTCTTGCGCGGGCGGTCATAGACCATCGATATCGGCAGGCCCTCAAAGGCGGCCGCGACGGTCCTCATCTCAGCCTCGGTCAAGGCCCGGACCGGCGACGGCCGAAGCGGCGTGTTCAATTCGATCTCGTCCGCCCCCAGGCCCCGGACCATCTCGGCAAACCGCCAGGCCTGGCCCGCGTTCGCCTCCACGAACATGATCTGAAGCGCGAGCCGACCCTTAAACTCCCGTCGGAAATCCCTGATCCCCTGCACGATCATGTCAAATCCGGTTCCCGCGACCGGGGCATCAATCCGCGCGCAGGTCTCGGCATCGCAGGCATCGAGTTTCGCGACCACGCAATCCGCGGGCATCAGGTCCCGCCGGACATCCTCCCGAAACAGCAGAGTCGAATTCGTGATCACGGCCACCCGCTGAACGCGCCCGTGTTCCCGCGCCTTCAGCCGCACAATCATCTCACCAAGATTCAGGGCCAAGGTCGGTTCCCCGCGCCCGGAAAATGTCACATAGTCAACTGGCCGATCGCGGACCGCCTCGTCGATCTCAGCAATAACCGCATCCGTAGGCACATAAACCTTCCGTTCACATGACGAGACGTTCGTCGTCCCGAGCTGACAGTAGACGCAATTCATGCTGCAAATTTTTTCATGCTGAGAGATGGGGTCAACCCCGAGAGAGACGCCCAGCCGCCACGAATAGACCGGACCGTAGACATAATGTAACCGATGGTGTTCCATGCTACCTGTTGCCCCCCTGTGTCGCGCACAACCGGTAGAATTATATCATTAAACACCCCTTTTTCCATTGCATTGTTCTTGGCGGCCGGCTAAAATATTTTTCAATGAACCCAAGGCGTTTATTATCGATCCTCATCCTCGCTGTTCTCGTCGGTTCGGCCGCCCTCAACAGCCGGCCCGACCCGATCCGTGCGCGGCCCTCAGCCGACACCGAGACCACCTTGCGCTCGCTCTGGCCGGAGGCCGCGTCTTTTGAGGCCGTAACCGTTACCGATCCCGTCTACGCCGCGTTCGACCAGGATCACCGGCGGATCGGGTGCGTGTTTTTTTCATCAGGGCTCGCTCAGGCCGGCCAGGGATACGGGGGCCCGATCCATCTTGCTGCCGCGGTCACGCCTGAAGGGGTTATCAAGACCGTCGGCATAACAAGCCACCAGGAAACCCCGGGCTTTGATACCAAGATCAACACCTTCCTGATGCGATTCTCCGGACGTCCGATCCGATCACCCCATATCCTCGGGGAGACCGTCGACGGCATCAGCGGCGCCACGGTCACAAGCGCCGCGATCGTCGCGACCCTGAACGCCGCGACCGAACGATTCCTTGAACTCGTGCCGATCGAAAATCCCTATCAGCCTGCCCCGGGAACCGGCGCCGCCCGTTCTGGAACGATTCGCCTCGTCATCATCGCGCTCACCGGCCTCGTCCTCTGGACGCTTGCGACCGTGTCTGTTATCCGGCCCTCGCCCCAGCTCCGTTGGAGTGCCCTGATCCTTTCCTTTTTAGTCCTCGCCGCTACCAACACCATGCTCTCCGCGTCCCACCTTGCCGGCCTCGCGCTCAACCAGCTCCCGCCGTTGACACAGGCCCCTCTCCTCTATCTCCTCATGACCGGAGCTGTGATCACAGGCATCCTCTGGGGACGCGTGTATTGTGCTGCCCTCTGTCCGTTCGGATTCCTTCAAGAGCTCCTCGCGTTTCTCAACAGGCGGTTCCATCTGCCCACGCTCAATCCCGGCCGAACTCTTGATCGCTGTCTCACCTGGGGAAAATATCTAGTCCTTCTCGCTCTCCTGGGCGCGTGTCTTGTGAATCACGAGTCCCGGCTCGCGGCCGCCGAGGTATACGTGACGCTCTTTTCCGGATACGGGACGCTCCCCGCCTGGATCCTTCTCGGCGTGGCGCTCACGGCAGGGCTCTTCCTGTCACGTTTCTGGTGCCGCTACCTCTGTCCGACGGGGGCGCTCCTCGGGCTGGTCAGTGCCTGGCGGATCGGAGCAAGCCGCCGAAACCGAAGCGCCTGCGCGGACCCGGCGGAATGCCTCGCCTGTCTCTCGTGCTCGCCGGCTGAACTGAAGCCCTCATCGCGACCGAGCGGGCTGTTGATCTTTTTTGTGACCATGCTCTCCGTCGGCCTCCTCCTGGCATCGCTCATCACGCGGCTCCCCCGGCACGGCGCGGCGCAAAAAAACCTTGCGGAGGAAAAGGGACCGGCCTATAGTACACGTGACACCCTGACGAAACAGTTCCGGGACGCCGGGCTCTCCCCACGCCCGGCACGATACTGGAAACAAATTCATGAAAACGAATCCGATCATTGAGTGCGAACTCTGCCCACGGCGATGCCGGCTCCCTGACGGAGCGCGCGGCGACTGCCGGGTCCGCATCAATATCAACGGTCAGATGCAGACCCTGGTCTACGGCACTCCCTGCGCCGTCCACGTGGATCCAATCGAAAAAAAACCTGTGTTCCATGTCCTCCCGGCGAGCCGGTCGTTCTCGATCGCGACCGCCGGATGCAACCTCCACTGCCGGTACTGCCAGAACTGGCAGATCTCGCAGAGCGCCCCGGAAGACACCACGAACCAGCGCATGACGCCGGAGGAGGTCGTGGCCGCTGCTACCACGAACCATTGCCGGTCGATCGCCTATACCTATTCTGAACCGATCATCTTTTATGAATATACCTATGACACCGCGCGCCTGGCGCACGAGCAGGGGCTCCTCAACGTCCTCGTCACCGCGGGGTATATCAATCAGCCGCCGCTCAAAGAGCTCTGCCCGTATATCGACGCGGCGAACGTGGACCTCAAGGGCATCACCGATGACTTCTATCAACGAATGAGCGGAGCCCTCCTCAAGCCTGTCCAGGACGCGATCGTGACCATGAAACAGATGGGCGTCTGGGTCGAGATCACGAATCTCATTGTGCCCTCATGGAACGACAGTGACCATGATCTCCAGGCGCTCTGCCGCTGGGTCGCTGATGCCTGCGGACGCGACACACCCGTCCACTTCTCAAAATTCTGGCCCACCCACCAGCTCGCGAACCTCCCGCCGACCCCTGAGGCGACGCTAAACCGGGCCTGGGACATCGCCCGGGCCGAAGGCCTCGAGTTTGTCTATATCGGGAACATCCCCGGCCATCCCGGCAACAGCACCCGCTGCCCCGGATGCGGCAACCTCTTGATCGAACGCGCGGGTTATACCATTTTAAAAAATACACTTCTCAACGGCAGCTGTCCTGCCTGCGGACAGAGGATCCCTGGACGATGGACATGAAGATCACGCGACGAGACTTCTTAAAGAGCCTGGGCCTCATGGCCGCAGGGTTGGCCGCCCTCTATCTCGATCATCTCCTGAAGATCCTGCCCCGCGCCCCCCGCGCCGCGGGCCGGCCCGCGCGGTTCTTCCGGTCCCCTGACGATCTTGCCGGCTGACGCGGCACGTCCCCTAGCGCCCGATCCAATAAAAAAGGGCGGCTTTTAATCGCCGCCCCGCCGAACACCACAATATCCTTCGGTTCTTTACCCCGACCCTCCTGAGTCCTCTGCCATGCCGAGGAGCATCGGCAACTGGCTCACCGGGATCGGCGTGATCTGGATGATCACCGGCGTCAGGCCCTCAATGTTCATCATCTCCGAGGGCTGCTCAACAATCGGCAGGGGCTCGCCCTTATCATTCCGCCGGACCTTCAGATTCAAGAAGTCCGCGTTGAAATCGATACCACCGACAGGCTCACGATCCGCCGGAGAGGCCGCTAGCGCAACCGTGTTCCGTTCAAACACCCGCAATGCCACATCGGGTCTGAGCGCGCGTCCGGCAATCTGATTTTGATGATAGATCCAAAAACCCCTATCGGCAGCCGCCTTCCGTAAGGCAGCCTGATGCGCTAATAGTTCAGCAGGGTCCGTTTCGTTTTGAAGGGTTTGACGCCTAACCCTCATGCTCTCTGCAAGCGCATCAATATTACACTGCATGGCAACCATCCGTGACGCATAAACCTGGTCAACAAAAATCGACCCGTCTAATCTTGGTGAAACAGAGACACGCGAAACCACCTCTCCGATCGAATCACCCATCGTCCCTGCCTCATCAAGAGGCCTCAATTGAAACGCCACCTCCGCTGAGGCCCTCTCCACAGCAAGGAGCCGGAATTGGCGACCCGCAATGGAGAAAACACCGTTCGTCATGCTGCTGGTTGCAATCTGCTCTTGGGTAAACACTGGCGCGGCGAGCATCGCGGAGTCTTGGGGGCTCCCTAAATCGCTACCAACTATCATTGCTCCGGTAGACGAGGGAGTCTGACCCTGTAGCTTTAACTCAAGTCGAGTCCGCTCGATAATCCAGGCATCTTCTTGCACAATAAACGTCCTCAAAAGATCTTGACGTCTATCCGTCGACAAGCCCGTATTGCGAGAGACATCATCAATTTGTCTTTTCACAAAATTTAACGCCTCTGAGACCAAGGCAAACCGGGCGAGATCACACTTAAATTCTTCAGACTCCCCATCCAAACGAAGATGATCTCCGAGCACCGTAAACACCTCTCCGTAATTGTCCAAATGGATGGCTGTTTGGATCTGGAGCCCTTGGCCCTTACGCCTCAACATAATATTGGCAGACGCCTCTCGTCCACTTACAGATGAATAACGAACAGAATACCTCACAACATCCTCATTACCAAATCCTCTGGCATCCCATTGCGCTGGACCGCTCAATGTGACCGCTGAGACATCGCTCGGGCTCGCCAGCATCGCGGAGTCTCTGGAGCTGGAGGAACTGGAGGATCTGGTCATCGACAAGAGCCAATAAGACCCATTAAATTTCTTATCACCCAAATATGTTGCGACATCGCTCACAACTTCAGAGTAATGAGGATCACTGACCCGAGTCCGCATGCTTGTCGGATCGACCCTGCCCCCTATAAGATTAAACGTGACCGATCCAAGCGGGCCTGCCTGAGCTGATGTCAGATGATATGTCACCTGCCAGGTGTCCGGTCGAACCGAGGCAACTTGCCCCTTAAGCGAAATTGGTGTCGAATCATTAATAACCACCTCAAGCGCCTTCGGAATCCTAAGATTATTTGGCATCCCTTCCAAAGTAACCGTCTCGGCAGTTCCCATTGCATAAACTGTCCCTTTCCTCAAAATAAAATGATTTTCAAGAGCGGATTCAAGCTGGTCCTTGTCATTCCACGTGGCCATCTTTCGGACGTCGTCGCCATACCCAATCTGAATATAGTCCCTCCTTGAAATCCGTGCAGGGATCCCAACGACCTCTAGCTGATTCACCAAATCCCGCGCATTTTTAGCCTCGATCACTTCCTCCTCACCATCCATCGTTAAAACAACACGGATCCCGGTCGGCACCGTCTCAACAGCCGCCAGCATCGCCGGGTCCGGGGCAGGCAATCGCTGATCCCCGGAAGCCGGCTGAGTACGAACCGCAACATTGACAATCTCTTCCCCAGGATTCTTTTCTATTCTTTGCGCTACTGCACGCGCAGGCGCAGTTGGACCCTGCGTGCCAGAAACCGTTCGAACATCAATAACCGTAGGTTTAAAAGGTTTTCCTTCCTCTCCGAATCTGAACCCGCCTGAAAAATATTTTCGCGGTATCGTCTTCCCCGTCTCGTCATCCGTGTCTTCACGCACATAATTGAACGCGCCCCGCCTAAAGGCCTCAAGATACTGGGCGTAGATCGCCTCTTTCACCTCAGGACGGTCGATCGCAATCCCGAGCGTCTTGTTCTTGTTCGCGTAGACCTGGCCAAGGAGGCTGTCTTTGAGCGCCTGCTTAAACCACGTCGCGAGGATCATGGCCCCGTACATCTGGCGGAGCTGGGCGAAATTCTCGCCGGTATTCACCTCTTTCTCGATCTCGGGGATGATCATCTCGCGGATAAAATCCGCCCCGAGCCGCGTCATCTCCTCCTGGGCCGGCGTTGTCCCCTTGCCCTGATCCTGATAACTATGGCTGAGCGCCAAATAATCCTCCTCCATCATCACCTTTAACCGGCTTTGACCGACCATGGCCGTGGCCCCGTCCTGAAACACCTCGGCCACATCCGGCACGATCCAGACCTTGTTAAACGTCTCGGCCGGGATATGCGACACCCCGGCGGCCTTGGCCTTCTGATGGACCCGCTTCCAAAACTTTTTCCCCAGATCATGTTCCGGATAGATCAGCGACGCGGTCAACTGCTTCAGAAGATAATCCTGCATCAAGAGGTCCCGTCCCATCGATGTCGCGCCGAGACCGTCGGCCACGATCCGTTCCTCTTCATACGGGGACAAGTTGACCCAGATCTCTTCCTCAGGCACGGTGAGCGCGGCCATAAAATACCGGATCAGTTTCTCGGACTCGCTTTTAAGCGCCTCGCCCGTCAACCGCGAATCTCCGTTATCCACGATAAAATTCAATTCAAACGGGTTCTGGGGATTCACCCGGATCCCTAAAAGATAGGCCGGTAAGAATTCTGCGCTTGTTGAAATAATGGTGCCCGGCATCGGGAGCTGGATCACCTGCGCTGAGGCAATGTCCAGGGGCAGGACCATGCTAACGCTGAAAATCCCGATAAGAAAACCCGAAAGAATACGACACAAGCGAGTCTGCTTAAAATGAAGCGTGCTCATCGAACCCTCCCAATCTTTATATAGAAAAGAGTCCTTTATAACACAATAAGTATGCCATTTTTTATTTTATAAAACAAAGGAAGGCCGAAAAATCATAAAAAAATAATTAAAAATATTAAAATTTTACCATTTTTTAAGGGCAAAGAAAAAGGCCCCGTTGATCTCGGCGCACATCAGGCAGGCAGGCACAACGCCATATAAAGGAATAACAAAACAGCTGATCACCACAGCGCCAAGGGCGGCGCCGAAGAGATCTGCCGCATACAGGGCCCCGGCTTGACCGGGCACCTTCACATCTCTACACCGTTCTGATACTAAAATAAACTGATATCCACCCAAAAACCCCGCCATAATCGGCAGACAGGCAAAAATAAGAGAACACGCAGGGTCCATGGCGCTCCCGGAGAGCCGATCGCGAAACACCGCAAAGATCACCGGCAGGGCGAGCGGATACAGGGCCATTCCGAGCTGGACCCGTAACAAGCTCTGTTCTTTCGCCTTGAAATCATCAGACCGCAACATCGTTCGGCATAAGACCGCCCCGATCACAAGCCCGGCCATGAATGACGCCACGATGAGGCTGATCCGCTGGTACACAACCCCATACAAGGACTGAAACGCCAGGATGACAACGATCTCAAAAACGATCTCAGAAAATCCGCCGGCAGCGACCGCAGCTGAAAGGAGCCGGGCCCTGCCCCATCGCCGTGCCCTGATAAAAAACACGGCCGCCGCCAAGACACCCACGAGCGCGACCCAGCGCCCCGGGATCCGGACCGCGGAGGCCAGCACTGCGGCCAGTGCCCTGTCCGCATGACTGCTCCAGAGCGTCATGTTCAAGAAATACGCGATCGGACGGCCGTCCTCATTCACCAGACCCTGTACATGAACCTCGCGCTCCGCGGCCGACACCCGGCCCGGCTCAAGCCGATCCGGCAGGGTATAGACGGTCACAAACTGAGTCGCCAGCGCCCGTTCTTTGAGCCGCTGGCTCAAGACCGCGGCCTCAATAGGTTCGCCCTCCCCCTTTCGAGCCGCCAAAAAAAGATGCCGGTCCCCGGGAATCGACTGGATCGACGGCAAGACCGACGCGGCAGTTGTATAAAGAGAACGCAGCACCGCCTGATTAACGGGGCTCAGATAATTCACGGATGAGGCAGCCGAAAAGGCCACGCGCCCGCCGGGCGCCAGGATGCGCTCGGACTCATGAAAGAATTCTCGGGTATAATATCGATTCGTCCCGGCGGTATGCGGGTCCCCAACATTCAGAATGATCACATCATAAACGTCAGCGCTCCTCTTCACAAAAAGGCGGCCGTCCGTGGCGTGGATCCGCACACGCGGGTCCAGATCGTCGCTCGGCCGGCCCCAGACCCTAAGGATCAACGGGTCCAGGGTCACATAATCAACACGCTCCGGACCGTGCTTTAGTATTTCCTCGATCTCTCCGGCGAAGCCCTGACCCACGAGCAGAACCCGTTTCGGCGAAGGATGGACGAGCATCGCGTAATGGATCGCCTCCTCTACGCTCAAACGATCGGGCCGGGTCGCGGCCAGAATCCCGTTCTCATAAAGACTCTCCTGACCGTCCTGCTCAACCGTCACAAGACGACCATATGCGGAATTCGCGACGGTCGCCACCCGGCCGAACGGCATCTCACGCTGGATCATCCGGCGCTCCGCCCCTCCCGTCACCAAAACAACAGCAGAGAGTCCCACACCACAGGCGAGCGCGGCCAATACCGCCCGATTCGTTCGTGACGGAGCCAACCACGCGGCAAACCCCAGGAGAGTCGCGCCCATGATCCATGCCGCCGCGAGCGACGAGACCGCGCCGACTAATAAAAAACTAAAAAGCAATCCCCCGACCGCAGCCCCGATGGCCTCCACAATATAGACCCGTTCCAGGCCCCCTCCTGACCGCGCGACAAGGGCACTGAAAAGCCCCCCAGCCAAAAACGCTGGAGGGCCAATAAGGATACACGCGGCCAGAACAAACCGGGCCAGATCAAGGGCCGCGCCCGGCGGGACATCACAAACAGGTTTCACAAAAGACACACCCGTGACCGCGATCGGAAGGGCCAGGCCCCACGCGGCGGTCAGAGCCGATACAGATCCAGGAATCCCCACCCTGCCGCCTTGGACCCAGGCCACAAGCAGACTCCCCAGCCCGACCCACACAAGCCAGAGGCCCAGAACAACCGCATAGCCGAGTTCGTTCCCATAAAAAACAGAGGTCAATTCACGAAGGAGAATCGTCTGTGTCACGATGGAGACACAGCCTAAAAGGAGGGCGAGCACAAAGGATCTGACGCGCGGCCTTTCATCAAAGAGATCCGGCGCATCAGAATGGCTAGGGAAGTCCGTCATAGGTCACACGACGCGGCCAGGACCCTCAGGGAGAGGCTCCCGGAATCGTTAGAACGATCCGCTGTTTAAGACCTTCATATAATTGGCGCGCTCAAAGGCCTCGGGATGGGCGCAGGACTGCTGGCTCATGACGCCTTTCATCGCGCTCACCGAATCGTACCCGTGATCGGCCATCCAGTCCTCCATCCCGCGGAGGATCGTCGAGACATGATCAACCCCGCGCTCAAGGAGAGCCGCGCAGAGCATCACCACATCCGCGCCGGCCAGGATCATCTTCACCACATCCTCACCATGATGAATCCCGCTCGTCGCCGCCAGGCTCGCCTTAATCCGGCCATGGAGGATCGCGATCCACCTCAACGGCAGACGAAGATCATAGGAATTGCTGAGCAGGATATTCGGCACAACCTCCATCGTATCAAGATCGATGTCCGGCTGATAGAACCGATTGAACAAGACCATCGCGTCGGCGCCAGCCGCGTCGAGACGTTTGGCAAAATGGGTCAGGGCACTGAAATACGGGCTCAATTTGACCGAGACCGGGATCTTGACGCTCGAGCGAACCGCCCGCACGATCGCCTCATAGTTCTTTTCAACGTCCTCCGCGGAAGTGTCGGGGTGGGTTGCTAAAAAGTAGACGTTCAACTCAATCGCATCCGCGCCCGCCTGCTCGACCTGACGCGCGTACGAGGTCCAGCCGCCTTCGGTGTGCCCGTTCAGGCTCGCGATGATCGGGATCTTGACGGCCTTCTTCGCCAGGCGGATGAGATCAAGATAGGCCTCAGGCCCCAATTTAAAATCCTCGGGCTCCGGAAAATAGCTCAGGGCCTCGGCATAGCTCTCGGTCCCCTGACGCAGCCGGCGATCAAGCTCAAGGGCCTCATGGGCAAGCTGTTCCTCAAAGATCGAATGGCACACGACCGCGGCGATCCCAGCATCTTCAAGCCGCCGGATCATCCCGACATCGCGCGTAAGCGGCGACGACGACAAGACGAGTGGATTTTTGAGTTTAAGCCCCATGTAGGTTGTTTCTAAATTCATATCCCTTCCTCTCAATTAAATGATTCTTGTCGCAGTGACCCTTACGCCAACATCGTCTCATACTGTTTCTGCAGTGATTCGTACGTGCGCCATCGCATCTCAACGTCATGCTGCGCAGCAGCGAAGAGCTCTTTGGCGCGTTCCGGTTTCATCTTTGTCAGCATCATGAAACGATTCTGAAGCGCCGCGTACTCCTCGAAAGAATTCTTCGGCGCCACGGAATCGAGCGACAGAGGGTTCTTGCCGCCGGCCAGAAGGTCCGGATTAAAACGCACCAACGGCCAATGCCCGCACTGGACCGCTAATTTCTGTGTCTCAAGCCCGCGGAGCATGTCGATCCCGTGCGCGATGCAATGCGAATACGCGATAATGAGCGACGGGCCGTTATACGCCTCGGCCTCCAAAAAGGCCTTAGCCGTCTGATTGTCGTTCGCGCCCAAGGCAACAGTCGCGACATAGACCGAGCCGTAGGTCATGGCCATCATCGCGAGGTCTTTCTTCGCGCCCGGCTTTCCGCCGGCGGCAAACTTGGCCACCGCGGCCCGCGGGGTCGCTTTCGAAGCCTGACCGCCGGTATTCGAATACACCTCAGTGTCCATGACCAGGACATTGACATTCTTGCCCGAGGCAAGGACATGGTCCAGTCCGCCGTAGCCTATATCATACGCCCACCCGTCCCCGCCGAAGATCCAGACGCTCTTTTTGACAAGCATGTCCGCGACGGTTCTCAGATGCGCCGCCTTTGATGATCGCATGCCAGCCAATTTTTTCTTGAGGGCCTCGACCCGGACGCGTTGGGCTGCGATCCCCTCCTCGGCCGACTGATCCGCGGCCAGGATCTCTTTCACCAGGGAGTCGCCAATCTCTGAGGACAGATCCTTTAAGAGTTCCACCGCAAATTCCGCCTGTTTATCGATCGTGAGCCGGAAGCCCAGACCGAACTCGGCGTTGTCCTCGAATAGCGAGTTCGACCAGGCCGGACCTCTGCCCTCGGGATTCACCGTGTACGGCGTCGTCGGCAGGTTGCCGCCGTAGATCGAGGAACACCCGGTCGCGTTGGCCACGACCATCCGGTCTCCGAACAGCTGGGTTAACAATTTGATATACGGGGTCTCGCCGCAGCCGGCGCAGCAGCCGGAGAATTCAAAAAGCGGCTGAAGGGCCTGGACGGTCCGCGTCGTATCCCGACGGACCTTGGCCCGGTCGACCTCAGGGAGCCCGGTGAAAAATTCCCAATTCTCGCCTTCGGAGGCGCGCAAGGGAATCTGCGGGGCCATATTAATCGCCTTCTTTGTCGTGTCCTGTTTGTTCTTGGCCGGACAGGTCTCAACACACAGGCCGCAGCCCGTGCAATCCTCAGGCGCCACCTGGATCGTGAACTGCATCCCTTCCCACTCTTTATTTTTCGCGTTTGTCGATTTGAACGTCTTGGGGGCGTCCTTCAACAAGGCAGAATCATAGGCCTTCATCCGAATGGTCGCGTGCGGACAGACCGCGATACACTTACCGCACTGAATACAGGTTGCCGGATCCCAGACCGGAATATCAAGGGCGATGTTCCGTTTCTCCCATTTCGTCGTGCCCAACGGATACGTCCCGTCGTCCGGCATCGCCGAGACCGGCAGGGCGTCGCCCTCACCGGCCATGATCCGGGCCGTGACCTTCTTGACAAAATCCGGGGCGCGGTCGGAAACAACCGGCGGTCGTTGAACCTTACTCGACGCGGCTGACGGAAGTTTGACCTCATGGAGATGGGCCAGGGACTGATCCACGGCATTGAAATTCTTCTGCACAACCTGCTCGCCCTTGACCCCGTACGTCTTTTTGATCGCCTTTTTGATCGCGGCGATCGCCTCGTCTTTCGGCAGGACACCGGAGATGGCGAAGAAACATGTCTGCATGATCGTGTTGATCCGCGCCCCCATCCCGGTCTCGCGCGCGACCGTATAGGCGTCGATCACATAGAGCTTGGCCTTCCGCTCGATAAGCTGGGCCTGGACATCGCGCGGGATCTGGTCCCAGACCTCCGCAGGGCCGTAGGAGCTGTTGAGCAAAAAGACGCCGCCGGTTTTAAGTTTTCCGACGACGTCATACTTCTCTAAAAAGCTGAACTGATGGCACCCGACAAAGCCGGCCTTCGAGACCAGATAGGTGGCCCGAATCGGGTTCGGACCGAACCGAAGATGCGAAACAGTGACCGATCCGGCCTTCTTCGAGTCATAGACAAAATACCCCTGCGCGTAGTGCTCGGTCTCGGTTCCGATGATCTTAATGGAATTCTTATTGGCCCCGACGGTCCCGTCAGACCCGAGCCCGAAGAAGACCGCCTGCACCCCCTGCGGATCCTCGATGGAGAATCCCTCATCACAGGCCAGGCTCATGTGGGTCACATCGTCCGTGATCCCGACGGTAAAATGCCGCTTCGGATCCGGTTTGGCCAGTTCATCATAAACGGCCTTGACCATGGCCGGGGTAAACTCCTTGGACGAAAGCCCATAGCGTCCGCCGATCACAACCGGCATCGCCGCGAATCCATGGCGGCCGCCGAACTCCGCGAGGGCCGCGATCACATCGAGATACAGGGGCTCACCGCCGGCACCCGGCTCTTTCGTCCGGTCAAGGACCGCGATCGAGCGTACCGACTTCGGCAAGGCCTTCACAAAGGCCTCACCAGCGAACGGACGGTACAGCCGGACCTTCAGAACGCCAACCTTCTCGCCCACCTTCCCCAAATACGTCAACGTCTCCTCAACGGTCTCAGCGCCGGAGCCCATAATAACAATCACGCGGTCCGCGTCCTTCGGCCCCGAATAATCAAAAAGGTGATAGGCCCGTCCGGTCAGCTTCGCGAAGGCATCCATCGTCTCCTGAACAATCGCCGGGCACGCGTCATAATACGGGTTCACGGTCTCGCGGGCCTGAAAATAGACATCCGGATTCTGCGCGGTGCCGCGAAGCACGGGATGGTCCGGCGAGAGGGCGCGTCGTCGATGGGCGAAGACATCCTCATCCGGGATCATCGCCGCGATATCGTCGACCGAGAGCTGTTCGATCTTCGCGACCTCGTGCGAGGTGCGGAACCCGTCAAAAAAATGGATCATCGGGACCCGCGTCTTGAGGGTCGCGGCATGGGCGATCAGCGCCGTATCCATGACCTCCTGGACCGAATTCGAGGCCAGCATCGCGAACCCTGTCCCGCGGGTCGCCATCACATCCGAATGGTCCCCGAAGATCGAGAGGGCCTGAGCGGCAAGCGACCGCGCTGAGACGTGGAACACCGTCGGAGTCAACTCGCCGGCGATCTTATACATGTTCGGGATCATAAGAAGCAGCCCCTGCGACGCGGTAAAGGTCGTGGTCAGGGCCCCTGTCTGAAGCGCGCCGTGAACAGCCCCGGCCGCGCCCCCCTCGCTCTGCATCTCCTGAACGAGCGGGACCGTGCCCCAGATATTTTTCTGGCCGGCGGCCGACCACATGTCGGCCCACTCCCCCATGGCCGAAGACGGCGTAATCGGATAGATCGCGATCACCTCAGAGACCTTATGAGCGACATAAGCCGCTGCCTCATTCCCATCAATTGTAACTTTCACGCGTGGCATTGTTCTTCCTTCCCTTTTGTAATCAATCGGCTAAAAAATGAACTTAATTCGGATCGTCTTTTAGGCAAGACCATCAGATCCTTGAAATAATGGACTTCATTATATACCTCTATCTAAAAAAAGCAAGTCGATTTGGGGGTCAAACGCGGCCCGCGGCCGGTCACATGTGAAAAACGCCATCCGGTCGGCCTAAAAAATCCATGCCGGGAGTTGACAAAGGCCCGGGTTTATAAGACAATCTATCTATGTCAGACGAACAGAAAAATACCGAAGCGAACGAGCCGATCGCCGCACCTGAGGCGAACCAGAAATTCGGCCAAGGCAAGCGGGTCATGATCGTCGATGACGATCCCACGACCGTCTCGCTTCTCAACAAACTCCTCCTCGATGTCGGCTTTGAGGTCGCGACGGCTGAGAACGGCACCGAGGCATGGACCCGGCTCTCTCAGGGAGGTCTGCCGGACCTCATCATCTCTGATTTCCTCATGCCCCAGATGGACGGGTTCAGCCTGTTCAAGGAGATCAAGAAGAACGCCGAGACGAAAAACATCCCTGTCCTGATCCTCACCTCTCGAAAGAACACCGAAGATTCGTTCCTGGTCTCGGGCGTCGATTGTTTTCACCGTAAACCCGTCGATACCCCTGTCTTTCTCGAAGACGTCAAAAAACTGGCCCTGCGGCCCAAACCCGCGGCCAGCACGGATGACGCGCCGGCTGCCGCATAAAATCTCTCTGAGGGCCCTCTCTCCGATACAGACCCTCATCAAACAAAAAAGGGGACATCGTCCCCTCATCCTGAAATAAAATCCTTAGCACATGAATTCATTCAGACCCGGCTCACCGCCGCCGTCTGCCAAATCGAGCGGATATCCGCGAACTCCTCATCAGAGTAATGCCCCTGATCAAGGAGCCTGACATCAAGGACATTCTCGCGCGGGACAAAGGCCTGAAGCAGGTAATGGTCCAAGACATCAGGGATCAAGGCCTGAATATCGGCGATCTCAGACGGATCGATGAGCGGCTTGACGAGCGTGGTTCGGAACTGGAATTCGATCCCCGAATCCTTAATGATCCGGATGCTCTCGCGAAGGAGCGCAGTGTTCACCTCGACCCCGACCATCTCCTTATAACGGGCAAGCGGGGCCTTCAGGTCCATCGCGATAAAATCAACGATCTGGTCATCAAGGAGCCGACGGATCATGTCCGGACGGCTGCCGTTCGTATCGAGTTTCAGCGCGAACCCCATGGCCTTGACGGCGCGCATGAACGCGGGCAGATCGCCCTGAAGGGTCGGCTCCCCGCCGGTGATCACGACCCCCTGGAGTTTGTCGGCCCGCGTCTTCAAAAAGGCCAGGATCTCATGCTCGTCCAGCGGCTCCGAAAAACACGACGGCAGAACGAGCTCGGTATTATGACAAAACGAACAACGAAAGTTGCAGCCTTGGGCAAAGACCACGGCTGCAACTTTTTTAGGATAATCAATAAACGAAACCTTCTGAAACCCGCCTATCCGCATACCCGAAATGTCCTTCGCTTGCAGAATTCCTCCTGCTTGCCCTTATTCCACTGCTTGACCGGCCGAAGATATCCGACGACCCGCGAATAGACCTCGCACTCGTCCTCGCATTTCGGGCAGAGGGCGTGCTCACCGGCGACATACCCGCAGCTCGGGCAGACACTGAACGTCGGACTGATCGTAAAATACGGCAGACGATACTTCTGACAGACGGTCCGAACGAACTGCTTTAAGGCCTCGGGGTCCTGAATCCGCTCGCCGACAAAAATGTGAAGGACCGTCCCTCCGGTGTACTTTGTCTGCAGCCCATCCTGGATATCGAGGACCTCAAAGATGTCATCGGAATAATTCACGGGGAGGTGGGTCGAGTTCGTATAGAACGGTTCCTTCCCATTCTGGTAATCGGACTCATTCGCACAGATGATGTCCTGATACTTATCCTTGTCGATCCTGGCCATGCGGTAGCTGACCCCCTCGGCCGGCGTGGCCTCGAGATTATAGTTGCTCCCGGTCTCGGCCTGATAGCGGACGAGCTTCTCGCGCATGAAATCCAGGACCTCACCCGCGAACTTTTGTCCTTTCTCCGTCGAGATGCTCTCACCGAAGAGATTCAGGCAGGCCTCATTCGTCCCGACAAGACCGATCGTGGAAAAATGATTCTGCCAGTACTGACTCAATCGCTTTTTGATATTCCGGAGATAATACCTCGAATACGGATACAGCCCGCTCTCGGTGAACTCCTCAAGGACCTTGCGCTTGATCTCCAAGCTCTCCTTGGCGACATCCATGAGTTTCTCAAGGCGCGCGAAGAACTCCTCGGAATTTTTCGACAGGTAGCCGAGGCGCGGAAGATTGATCGTGACGACCCCCGCGGAGCCGGTCTGCGGCGAGGCCCCGAAGAGGCCGCCCCCGCGCTTTCTCAGCTCTCGGTTATCCAGACGAAGCCGGCAGCACATGCTCCGGGCATCGTCGGGGCTCATATCAGAATTCACAAAATTGGCAAAATACGGCACGCCATATTTCGCCGTGATCTTCCAGAGGAGCTCAAGGTTCGGGTTGTCCCAGTCAAAGTCCTCCGTGATATTATACGTCGGGATGGGGAAGGTAAAGACCCGGCCCTTGGCATCCCCCTCGAGCATCACCTCAAGGAAGGCCTTATTGAGCACATCCATCTCCGCCTGGAAATCTTTATACGTCTCGGCCCGTAACGCCCCGCCGTAGATGACGGCCTGATCGGCCAGATGAGACGGCACGTTCAGGTCAAGGGTCAGGTTCGTGAACGGCGTCTGGAACCCGACTCTCGTCGGAACATTGACATTAAAGACAAACTCCTGCAGGGCCTGTTTCACATCCACATATTTAAGGTTATCGTAACGAATGAACGGCGCGAGGAGCGTGTCAAAGTTCGAAAAGGCCTGCGCGCCCGCGGCCTCCCCCTGGAGGGTATAGAAGAAATTCACGATCTGCCCGAGGGCGGTGCGGAAATGCTTGGCCGGCGAGGATTCCATTTTTCCTGAGGCACCATGAAATCCCTGCATCAACAGGTCCTGCAGGTCCCAGCCCACGCAATACACGCTCAGGAGCCCAAGGTCGTGGACATGGATATCCCCGTTAACATGGGCCTCGCGGACCTCAGGCGGATAGATCTTATTGAGCCAATAGATCTTCGTGACCTCCGTCGAGATATAATTATTAAGCCCCTGTAACGAATAGGACATATTGCTGTTCTCGTTGACCTTCCAATCAAGCTTGTCAAGATACTGGTCGACGAGTCCCACCTGGCTCCGTGACGTGATTTCGCGGATCTTCGAATGCTGGTCGCGGTAGATGATGTAGGCCTTCGCGGTCTTCCGATAGGGCGACGTAAGCAGAACCTCCTCAACAATATCCTGGATCTGCTCGACCGTCGGGGGCTCCTCCGTCATCATCTGATGAATAATGTTCAAGACCCGGAGGGTCAGATTCTTCGCGATCGGCTCATCGAACTCTCCCGTCGCGCAACCGGCCTTTAAAATAGCATGCGTAATCTTTTGGTAATTAAAATCTTCAGAGGTGCCGTCGCGCTTGATGATTTTTGTAATGGTGATCGTTGGTCCCACGTCTTCCTCCTTCTCCCTGGTGAGCGATATCGTGATATGGTGTGATTACATCTGACATACCCATCATACACACTATATCTAGTGTGTCAATACGTAATTATACGTAGCTATGGGGGTTTTACGACTCAAAAAAGACCGCTAAAAAGCAGGAACTCGGCACAAAATCAAAGAAATTCTTCTATGCTTTATCTCACCTATTCGGGGCCTCCGGCCCGTTCGATCGCTTCCAGGATATAGGCAAGATCCGCGGTCTTCACCGTAAACCCATCCGCCCCAACCGCCCGGGCGCGCGCCGCATCAACGCCCTCAATCTTCGCGGTATAGATAATCACCCGCTGGTGAGGGTGGCGGGTCTTGATCTCACGGCACACCTCAAAACCATCCTCACCGGGCATCATGACATCGAGGAGAATGACGTCAGGCCGTTCACGGGGCACGAGATCCAGAGCCTCTGCGGCCCGGTCCGTGACGATCACCTCATAGCCGGCCTTCTCAAGGCGAAAACTGATCACCTGCTGGACATCCGGCTCATCATCGATCAAAAGAATTTTTTTCGCCATGAGGCACCTCGCACGCCACGCCCGCCTTACAACCCCTCGGGGTGCGCCTTCACAACCGGCAGAGCAAATGAAAAAATGCTCCCCTCTCCGTACATCGATTGGACCCAAATCCGACCGCCGTGGCGGTCGATGATCTTTTTGGAAATGGCTAGACCAAGGCCAGTATCCCCGGTCCGTCGGTCAGACCCGGTCAGAATCTGACTAAAGGTTTGAAACAATTTGTGCATATCCTCCGAGCGGATCCCGATCCCCGTATCCTTCACCGAGACGCACATCCAGCCCTCCTCCTGACGGGCCTCGATTTCAATCATCCCTCGCTCTGTAAATTTGAGGGCGTTATTGACCAGATTGTTCAAAACCTGAATGATCCGGTTCGAATCAAAACGCACCCGCGGCAATTCGCCGGGGAGATGGACCCTAAGATCCAGCCCCTTATTCATCGCCACGATCCGCATCGTGTTCACGACCTCCATGATCGCCGCCCGGAGATCGCCCTCATCCCAATTGAATTCAAGCCGGCCGGAATCCAGACGTTGATAATCCAAGACATCATTGATGAGTTTCCCCAGCCGATCCACATTTCGACGGGCAATATTTAAAAACTCCTTTTGTTTGGGATTCAATTCGCCGGCCTCTTCCTCGGCCACAATATTGATCCCCTCCTTGATCGCCGTGAGGGGCGTCCTCAGCTCGTGCGAAACGATCGAAATGAACTCGGACTTGATGTTCACAGCCTCAAGCATCCGGTCCTCGGCCAGGCGGCGGTCCGTGATATCAAACGCGACCCCCTGACAGTTCTGGGGCTGGCCCTTCTTATCATAGGTGACCCAGGTGTATTCCTCCATCCAGCGGACATCGCCCGAACGGGTTCGGACCCGGTACTGATGGGAGAATTCCTGCTCACGTTTCGCCCACTGATGTTCGACCTCAGCTTTAAAGGTCGCGAGGTCGTCAGGATAGATGATCGACCGAAGGGTGTACTCTCGACGATAAAAGTCCTCCGGCGCATACCCAAGGGCCGTGACATTCCCCGAAACAAAATCGATCGGCCAGTCGGCCTGCGGCCGCCACAAAAACAGGATCGCGTGACTAAGATTAATGATCCGCTCCATCTCCTTGAGCCGGTCAAAGGCCTGCTGAAGGTCCTGAAAAAGCCGTTTTTGCTCGGTGATGTCCTCTTTGATGGCCAAATAGCTCATGACCTTCCCGAAACGGTCCCGAACAGCTGATATCGTGGCCCGCTCCCAGTACAACGATCCGTCCTTTCGGCGGTTGTACAACTCGCCGCGCCAGGTCCCCCCCTGCGCGATCGTGTCCCACAACTCCTGATAGGTCGCCGCGGACATCCGTCCGGACTTCAAAAATCGAGGATTCTTCCCCTGGGCCTCCTGCTCGGTGTAACCCGTCACCTCAACGAATTTCGGGTTCACGAACTCGATATTCCCGTTCGTGTCCGTGATGATCACCACGTTCTGGCTCTGTTCCAAAGCATAGGACAACCGCCGAAGATCTTTCTCCATGGCGCGCCGTTCGGTGACGTCGGTGCCGACGCAGAGCACCTCATGAAGAGAGCCATCCTCACCAAAAATCCCGCGATTCGACCACGAGACCCAAACAGCAGCGCCGTCCTTTTTGCGGTTCTCGCTTTCATGCCATGAATACGCCTCGGGATGGTCCTCCATGGTCCGGATAATATTCGCCAATTCTTCACGGCCCAAGACGTCATCGGCCACAATGCGGCCAATAATATTCTTCCCAACCATTTCATCTTGAGAAAATCCAAAAAAGCTCTGCGCGAATTCATTGAAAAAGGTCACGGTCCCGTCAACTTGGATCCGAAGAATAATGCTATTGGCGTATTCAACCAGCTCCCGATATTTCGTTTCACTTGCCTTGAGCGCCTCATCGGCCTTGCGCTGCTCCGTAATATCTTCATAAGATCCTAAGATCCCGATGATCTCACCGTTCGGCCCACGGAGAGGAGCCTTATTCGTCCGAAGCCAGGACAGGCTCCCATCCGCCCGCCGCTGAGACTCGATGATATTAAAAAGCGGTTGACCGATCTCCATCACGCGCCGATCATCGGCCACATAGTGATCAGACTCTTCCCGGCTCCAGGGCATCTCATAATCGGTCTTGCCGATAATATCTTCGGGCCTTTCATACCCGCAGTCCTGGGCCAGGCTCTTATTACAGCCCAAAAAGGCCGAATGACAATCCTTCCAAAAGACCCGCGACGGGAGCGTGTCGAGCACGAGCTGAAGGAGCTGACGCGATTCTCTGAGGGCCTCTTCGCTCTTTCGATATTTATCCAGGTCCTCCTCAAGTTTTTTCTGATACATTCGAAGCTGCCGATTGAGCCGCGTGCGGCGGATGAGAGACACCGCCAAAAAGATCATGACGGCGAAAAAAATCACAACCCCCGCCCAATACTCCCGAACAAAACGCATCACATCCTGTACCGAAAGGGCCTCATCGATCCCCCTCTCGTGAGACAGGACTTCATTTAATAAGGCGCGCACCGATGAATAGTTCAGCGGGACCGTCCATTCAACGCGCGCGGTATCAATGGGAGGGTTCGACAAAAGAGCCCGGACAACCTCACGGGTCACCTCTTCACTCACCTGGGGCATCATGAGGAGCGACCACTCAGGGGCCAGGCTCGGGGTGCTCCGAAGAAACGGATAGCCTCTGTCCGCATTAAAAGGCGTTTCCCCCTGGAGAACCTTGATCTCATCGATCCGGACACGGCCCTCCCGGACCATGGCCTCAATGATCCCTGACCGGACAATCCCGACGTCGCCGTTTCCGTTCACGACCTCAGCCACCACGCGGTCATGAGAATTCTCAAAAACAACCGTCTCAAGATCCTCAAAAACGTCGATCCCTGCGGCCCGAATCTCAGGAATCGCCCAGAGCCAGCCACCCATCGACATCGGCGCCACGGCCGCGATCCGTTTTCCCTTCAGATCCCGAAGTCCCACGATGTCCGCGCGGTCAGAGCGGGCGAAGATCACACTCCCATATCCGCCGAGCGGTTGATGGTCATGAATGGCCTGAATCGAAAGGATCTGCCGAGCGCCGTAAAAATACCCCAGCTGAATGCAGACGGCAGGATTGGCAACAACGAATGAAATGGAATCTTGGGCCAGGCCCGATCGAACGTCCTGGTACGAGAGAGGAACAATGGAGAATGAGGCCCCGGGGACGCGCTCGCTTAAGTACCAGGCGACCGGAGCCCATTGAGAGACCGTCTCCTCGGGACTGCGGTCAACCAGAACGCCGATCTCATAATGACGGCCCGCGGCACGACCAGGCGCAACAAACAATCCACCGATAAGAACAATCACACCAAGAACAATGATCCATCGATATTGGTTGTGCGTCGCCGGATTGTCCTTCATCACCTATGCCTTCTGTCGTGCCCCGAAAAACGTCGCTAAACTGACGCCAAGGCCTGCTGAAGATCTTTGATAATATCATCGACATGCTCAATGCCGATGGACAAACGGACAAAATCCTCGCTCACCCCGGCGGCGATCTGCTCCTCAGCCGAGAGCTGCTGATGGGTCGTGCTCGCCGGATGGATCGCGAGCGTCTTCGCGTCCCCGATATTCGCAAGATGTGAAATCAACTTAAGGTGATCGATAAACGTTTTCCCGGCCGCCCTGCCGCCTCGAATGCCAAAACCGACGAGCGCCCCGGCCCCGCGGGCAAGATACCGGTCAGCCCGCGCCTTATCCGGGCTGCCGATCAGCCCCGGATAAACGACCCAGGCGACCTGGGGATGCGTGGTCAAAAACTCGGCCACGGTCCGTGCGTTCTCGGCATGACGCGGCATCCTCAAATGCAGTGTTTCCAACCCCTGGAGGAACAGGAAGGCGTTCAAGGGCGCCATCGCAGGCCCCATGTCACGAAGCAATCCCGTCCTGGCCTTTGCGAGATACGCGGCCGGGCCAAAGGCCTCGACAAAATTCATCCCGTGATAGCTCGGATCATTCTCCGCAATATACGGGAACTTTTTTTGATCCCAGACGAACCGGCCGGAATCGACAATCAGCCCGCCGAGTGATGTGCCATGACCGCCGATGAATTTTGTCGCGGAATACACGGCGATGTCCGCGCCAAAGTCAAACGGCCGGCAGAGATAAACCGTGGCCGTATTGTCCACGATCAAGGGCACCCCCGCCCCATGGGCGATCCGCGCGACCGCCTCGATATCCAGAACGTTGAGCTTCGGATTCCCCACGACCTCCGCGTACACGGCGCGCGTCCGGGCTGTGATCGCCGCGGCGAAATTCTTCGGGTCAGACGGGTCAACAAAGCGCACCGTGATCCCAAGACGTTTAAAGGTGTACTGAAAAAGCGTGCGTGTCCCACCGTAAAGAGCGCTCGCCGCCACGATCTCATCCCCAGCTTGGGCCAGGGTCAGGATCGCAACCACGATCGCCGACATCCCGCTCGCCGTGGCCAAGGCCCCAATCCCCCCGTCGAGGGCCGCGATCCGTTTTTCCAAGACATCGGTCGTCGGATTCATGAGGCGCGTATAAATATTCCCTGCGGCCTGAAGCGCGAACAGGCTCGCCGCATGATCGGTATTCTCAAAAACATACGACGTGGTCTGATAAATCGGCACGGCGCGGGACCCGGTCGCGGGGTCCGGGCTCTGCCCGGCATGGACCGCAAGGGTCTCGTCATGATATCGTCCATGAGTTTCCATCAATACGCCTCCTTGTCCCAATCGATAGGATCTACGACTTCTTCTGCCTCATCTGTTTCTTCTTCTTCTGCTGCTTCAAGAGCTCTCTCCCCGCCCTCGATATCGTACTCAGAGCCATCGCGTCGGCTCGGTCCTCGGGGTCGTCGCTCTCCTCCAACTTCTTGATAAATTCCGACTTCTTCTCCATAACTTTCGCTGCCTCCCATGATCTCTTCGGAAGCCTTTATCAACAGTCTCATAATAGTCATATTAAAGAGCTTTGTAAATAAAAAACCTCCCTACCCCCCGGCATTCTGCTCTAGGCCTGACATGAATTCAACGACCTGAGGATCCACGATAATGTCCCTGCGGCTGATCGGCCGGCGAAGAGTGATCCCCTCGAGAGTGCGGCAGCGGCTCAAGGCTACATAGGTCTGACCATGGGCAAAGGCCCCGCTTCCGATATCCAAGATCACCTTATCAAAGGTCTTGCCCTGGCTCTTGTGGATCGTGACCGCCCAGGCAAGTTTCAGGGGATACTGCTGGAACGATCCGACGGTCTCTGATTCAAGCTGCCGGGTCCCCTGATTATAGGAGAACCGATACATCTCCCAGGTGAACGGCCCCACCTCAACGGTCCGGCCGTCATCAAGCTCAACCGCGATCATCGCCGTCTGGGACAGGTCCTCCCCGACTGAAACAATGCGTCCGAGCGACCCATTCACCCACTGGTCCTCGGGATCATTGTTAAGCAGCATGACCTGGGCATGGGTCTTCAGGTCCAGGAACTGCTTCGTCGGCAGGACCCGCTCGTCAAAACGGCCGTCGATCGTTCCCTGAAGGCAAAAAGGCTCCCCGGGGATCCTCCGAAGCTGTTCAGCGTTGATCCGGTCCGCGACCGCGTTCGTTGTGCTTAAATAAACGACAAACTCATCCGGCAGGGAATGGATGTCGCTTTGATAGCGCGCGTTCAATCGCTCGAGCAGCTTTGGGGTCAACCGGTCATGCCGGATGGCGTTCAGAAGTCCGATGAACTCATCATCATGCTGACGATAGATCTTCTCGAGGTCGATAAACCGCAGGGAGATCTCCTCCATGACCCGGGCGCAAAAAAAATACGGACCGCGATACGCCTCCCGAAAGGCCGAATCCTCGTCACGATTCACGACCGGCGGGAGCTGAAAGAGGTCTCCGATGAAGATCATCTGGACCCCACCAAACGGCAGGGCCGTCCGAGGCCCAAAGCGGCGCAAAAACCGGTCCACGCAATCCAGGAGGTCGGCCCGAAGCATCGAGACTTCATCGATGATCACCGCGTCAAGATGACGGTACATCTCGGCCGTATCCCGCCGAAGCCGCATCGTCGCGATCATCTCCGGGGTCACGTCCGGTTTGAACCGAAAAAACGAATGGACCGTCTGCCCTCCGACATTGATCGCGGCGACACCCGTGGGCGCCAGGACCGCGACGCGCTTCGTCGTGTGGTCACGAAAATATTGAAGGAGCGTGGACTTCCCGGTCCCCGCCTTCCCTGTGATAAAAACCGGATCGGTCCCGTTCTCTAACAGGTCCATCGCACGAAGAAAATCCCGATTGAGTTCCAGTGTCTGTGCCACGATCATTTCCCGAAGGACAGCTCTGACCAGAGCCCGGGTGACGACATGAGATACCGCGGCTCGGAAATTTTGGCGATCCATTTTCTTTTCACATCACGATGACGATCAAGGCGGGCATCGCCCCACCCCTGGCCTCGGAACATCGGCTGGGCCTCCCAGTCACTATTGATGTAGCAGACCATGTGGACATCCCAGGCCTCGATAAAATCAAAAAGACGCGCGAACCACCGGGTCCAGGACCTCTCGCCCTCAAGGACGCCCACGCGATAAGGCGTAGCCTCGGCGATCATGAGCGGTTTTCCGTGCTGCCCAGCAAGGCGGGCAAACCGCGCTGCATCCGATTTATTAAAGGCGTCGAAGAATGACAGGCCGAACCAATCCACATAATCATCGCCCGGATACCACTCCGTGACCGGCCGGCCCGGCCGAACCCGGCCATACGAATGCCAGACAAACGCGGCATTGTCAACACCGCTCGCGCGGAACCGGTCGACAATATACCGGAACGCCTGCCGATAGAGCGCCGGATCATACTGATTCGCCTCAAGATCAAATTCATAACCGATCCGCAGATAGACCGGCCGACGCGCAGACGCGACCCATTCTATGATCGTGTCGAGGCGATCATCATACTGCCCCGCGACAATCCCGTCGAGCGCCCCAACCATATACAGCCCCAACTGAATCACGGTATCAGGGTAGCGATGAATGAGCGGCTGGGCAAACTGGACCCCCGCTCCCCGGTCCGGGGCGGGGTCACTCAACCCGTCAGCCTCCTGGACCGAAGTGTAAACCATGAACCCTGCCGGAATCCCACCCACCTCCTTCAAATACCCCTCAATATCCGCCTGATTCGAACCAATCACGACCATCGTATGCCCCGCCGCTGGAACAAAGGCACGCCCCTCGGCATGGGCATTGGCCCACCCCGCGAGAACGAACCCCACAACCGCAATCAAAATACGCCATCTCATCGTCACGTCCTCCTCTCAATCCATCGAAAGACCTTGTCCCCAGGCCGAAGCGCAAACGGGACTTTGATCCCGACCTCGTCACCCTTGACCGCCTCACGGATAAACAGTCCCTGGCGCTGCATCTCTTCGAGCGAGCATGAGCGGGCCGCGGTCTGTTTCCCGATAAAAAGAAGCGTCTCCCCGCACCGGATCTGTTGGGCCCGAACCTTCACCTGGGCCACGGACAACCGCTCAAAAAATCTTGCCACATCACCGACGAATTCCTTAGTATGCGAATGTCCCAGACCCTGGCTCCAGTCATCCCGGCCCGGAGCACCAAAATAAAAACCCGATGAAAATCCCCGATGATAGACCTCGCCGAGCAGGACCTTCAGTTCGCCTTTAAACGCATCCGTCAACTCCCCGCGAGCATAGGCGTCGAGCGCCTGGCGGTAAACCTGGGTTACACGCCGCACATATTCAGGCGGCCGCATCCGCCCCTCGATCTTCAAGCACGCCGCACCGGTCTCAATGACGCGGTCCAAAAAATCGATCGTGCAGAGGTCTTTCGGGCTTAAAACATAATCACTGCCAAGAAAATATTCACTCTCCCCGTCAGCATCCTGGATTCGAAATTCCCGCCGGCACGGCTGAAGACATTCTCCACGGTTCGCGGATTTCCCGAAGGCCTCGTGCGACATAAAACAACGTCCGGAGACCGAGACGCACATCGCCCCGTGGATAAAGACCTCGACCTCACAGACGATCCCCCGACGGCGAATCTCGGAAGTGATCTCGGCAATGTCCGCGAGCGTACACTCGCGGGCCAGGACAACGCGCCGCGCCCCCAGGGCCGCGTATTCCTCCACAGCCTCGATATTAGCGACACTTGCCTGGGTCGAGAGATGCACCGTCAGGCCCGCGACCCTGGCCTGCCGAACAACAGCAAGGTCCCAGGCGATCACGGCATCAACCCCGGACCGTGCCACGGCATCGATCATCATTCGAATCCTCGAAAGATCCCGAGAGAGCATCACAGTATTTAACGCGAGATAGCCGCGCCTCCCTTTGTCGTGAAGGGCCGCCATCACCCGGGGGAGCTCGCTCGTCTCGAAATTCTCGGCCGCCTCACGCATATTCAGGCCATGAAGCCCAAAATAGACACTGTCAGCCCCTGCCTCAAGAGCCGCATTGAGGGACGGCCAATCACCGGCCGGCGCCAAGAGTTCAGGGATCGACATTACAGCCCCCTCGTCCTAATCAAAAACAACTGTTTTATTCGCGTAACACAGGATCTTATGTTCGAGGTCCCATCGGACGGCGCGGCTCAAAACCATCTTTTCGAGCTCCTCACCCTGCCGAACCATGTCCTCAACCGTGTCGCGGTGGCTAACGCGCACCGTGTCCTGCTCAATGATCGGACCCTCATCGAGCGCGGCCGTGACATAATGACTCGTCGCGCCGATGATCTTGACCCCGCGCTCATAGGCGCGCAGATAGGGTTCCCGTCCGGGAAAGGCAGGCAAAAAGGAGTGATGGATGTTGATGACACGATTCGGGTAGCGGGCGATGAAATCTGCGGTCAGGACCTGATGATACCGAGCCAGGACAATGAGAGAGATACCACGGGCACTGAGCAATTCCAATTCCCGCTCCTCCTGCTCGGCCTTGGTCTCGGGTGTAATCGGAAAAAACGCGAACTCAATGCCGAACGACGCGGCGACCGGGGCCGCATCCTCGTGATTGCTGATGATGAGCGGGATCACGCAAGGCAGATACCCGGCCCGATGTTTCAATAAAAGATCATAGAGGCAATGGAGCCGCTGTGAGGCGAAGACCGCAACGCGAGGGACTTCGTCAGAAAAGAACAATTTCCAGGTCATCCCGAAGTCTGCCGCGATCCGAGAAAACTGTGCGACGATCTGCTCGCGCGTCAGCACAAAGCTGTCGAGAGACCACTCGATCCGCATAAAAAAGGTGTTCGTCTGATCATCGATATGCTGGTCGGCGTGGATAATATTCCCGCCGTTCTGAAAGACAAAATTCGTCACCGCTGCCGTGATCCCCCGGCGGTCAGGACAGGATATCAACAGAATCGCATGAGGCATTGCTCGTTCCTCCATTCGTCTCGCAGATCGATTAGGGAAAAAATCTCTGTTTGGCCCAAACCACAACGGCAAGCGAAACAAGGTTGATCGCGAACCCGACGGTCATCTTCCTGCGGTCGTCCTTGGCCAAAAAGTACATCAGGAGAACGATCGACGCGAATCCGGTCAGATGCGCGAGATGCGACGTCCCCCCGCTCTCGCCCCCCAAGAACCCTTTCAAGTCCGCCCACAAGAACAGCCACCCCTTGACCATGGTCGGGAGAGGCAGGAGCATCTCAAAGGTCACGGAGAACGGTGCGAGGAGCACGGCCGCCCCCATCAGCCCCATCACCGCGCCCGACGCCCCCACGATCGCGACATTCCGATGCATGACCAAGGCATAGATCATGGTCGATCCGAGCATCGACACGAGCAAGGCGCCGATATAAATAAAGACCGTCTTGGCCCACCCCATATGCTGTTCCACAATATACGCGAAAACAAAGATCCCGAGCATATTCAAGGCGAGGTGCATTGTATTAACGTGGACAAACCCTGAGGTGAACAGGCACCAGAAATTCCCTTTGATCAGATTCCCGGGAAAAACGATCAATTCCGAAATATAGGTCTGGCCGAACGCGGTGTATTGAAGAACAGCGAAGGCAGCCACATTCAAGACAATGAGGAAGACCGCGGCCGGCGAGCGGAAGACAAATCCGATCAACCCTCCTGATGGCTTCGTTGTCTGCTCTCGACGCCCCACAGCCCTTCCCTTCCGAACAGTTACTGAAAACTCGGCACCACGGCGATCGCGATATACGCGGCCGCCATGCTCAAGAACCCGACAAGAGCTCCGATCTTCAGCCACATCATGGCCGTCACCTTGATATGGCATTCTTTCTCAAGAAGCCCGAGGGCCACAATATTGGCCGTAGACCCGATCATCGTGATATTCCCGCCGTAACACGCCCCAAAGAGCAGGGCCCACCACAGGGGCTTAAGACTCACATGAAAGGCGTCCAGGCTTGTAATGATCGGCACATAGGACGCGACGGTGACGACATTATCCAAGATCGACGATAAAAAACCGCTCGAGAGCAGCACGATCCCGGCAAGGAGACTCGGGCTGTTCCCTAGGGTCGAGAACAACTTATCCGCCAAGAGGTCCGCGATCCCCGAGGCCTGGATCACCCCGGCCTGAGCGAACAAGAACATAAAAAACAACAGAGACGGCCACTCGACCTCATGCTCGATATAGTAGCGCGCGCGGTCATACCGGTAGACCATGACGATCCCGGCTGCGACCACCGGGATCACGATCAGCATCGTATTGTGTTCGAGTCCGAGCATCAGCTCAAAGCGGCGATGGAATCCGATCAGTACGATGGTCGCCAAAAAGATCCCAATACTGACGCGGGTCCGGATATCCGGAGGGATCGAGATCAAGTATAAGAACCCCTTATCCTCCCCAAAGACCTTGATCTTTCGATCAATGCTCGCGAGATAGCGGCGGAACCAGCCCGCCATCACGAGGATCATCAGAACGAGGACAACCAACGAAACGGGAAGGGCGTGTGTCAGAAAGTCCTCAAACGAAAGGTTCCCGCGGGCCGCGATCAGGACCCCAACGGGATTCCCGAGCACTGTTGATGCCGAGCCAATATTCGTGGCCATGACCGATGAGATGACGAGCGGCAACGGATCCTCGTCCAAAAAGTCACAGATATTCAGGATGACCATCGTCATGACAATGATCGAAGCCACCTCCCCCATCAGGGATGAGAACACCGCCGAGGCGATCATCAAGATCGCGAACATCTTCCAACCGCTCAGCCGTTTGACGCGGAGGACCAGGGTGATCAGCCACTCAAAAAATCCCGCATCTTTCATCATGCCGACAATGATCATCATCGCGATCAAAAAAAGAATAACATCAAGCGACGCGAAACGGATAAAATCCTCCATATTCACCGCTCCGATCGACAACAAGACCCCGGCCCCAATAAAGGCAAAGCTCAATTTCACATCCCAAAAAAAGAGTGTGCCGATGATCGACATCATAAAAACAGATACGATCACGGATTGTTCAACCGAAAACCCGATCCTGTGCCCAAGAAACCCTGTAAGCGCTGAAATGATCACAAGCGCCAATGCTTTAATTTTCATCATCGTCCTCTTTCCTCTATCATCATACGAAAGTGCTAACAACAACGGCCTGGTCTCAGACCAGGCCGCCCTTCTGATATGACAACATTTTAATAATAAACGTCCGGATTTTCAATAGGAATCGCAGGTCTTACAAAATGATCCGCGCATCAACCGCAAAACTGCCGTCAGCATTCGTGAGAAGCGGGTTAATGTCCACCTCCTTCACGTACGGCGCAATCTGCTGAATGGCCATCAATGTTTTGACAAGCGAAGGGACATCCGCGCGCATACCGCGAAAGCCCGCTAGGACCTTCCGGGCCTTGATCTCACGGGTCATCTGCTCAGCCTCATGATCGCTAAACGGCACGACACGGAAGGTGACGTCTTTCAAGGCCTCAACAAAGACCCCCCCGAGCCCGAACATGACCGCAGAACCGAATTGCGGATCGCGGCTCATCCCGACGATACATTCGATGCCGCTCACCATCTGGATCAGATTCACCCCCAGGATCTTTGCGCTAGGGGTCTTCTGCCGAACACGTTCCATCATCTGTTCATACTTCTCTTTTAATTCCGCCTCGTTGCGGATATTGACCACAACCCCCCCGACATCAGTCTTATGAAGGATATCCGGCGAGGTAATCTTCATGGCAAGAGGATATATCCCTGCCGCCTTCTGCACGGCCTCCTCAAGATTTGTGGCGAATCCCCATTTCGGCGTCGGCACCCCGCAGCGCTCGAGGACCTCGCGGGCCTCATGCTCAAGGAGCGCGGTCCGGCCCTCAGCCCGAACCCGATCAAAAAGGGCAACAACCTCGGCCGGCGCCGGGGGAACCGCTGTCCGTGCCCGCGGGGTCGACTTGATCGTCCGCCACTGATACAGGCTCTTCATGGCCGAGATCGCCTCATCAACAGATGAAAAGGCCGGGATCCCGCGTTCATCCAAAAAGTGAAGCGCCGAACGCGACCGCTCTCCACCGACCATGGCCACGACCAAGGGCTTCTTCCGGCCGGACTCCGCATATTCGGCCTCGATCGCTGAGGCGATCTCCATCGGGTCCGTGACCGCCGTTTCACAATAAAGAATCACAGCCGATTTGATGCGCCCCTCCCTCAAGGCCACTGCGGCGGCCTGGCGGTATTTATCCCCATGGGCCTGACCGGTAATATCGATAGGATTCTTGGTGCTGCCGAAATCCGGCATTGTTGCCCGAAAACGTTCCTCGAGCCAGGCCGGATCGTCCAAAAGAGGGATCCCGCTTGCCTCACAGGCATCGGTCGCCGCAACCCCGATCCCCCCGCCGTTCGTAATGATAATCGTCTCGTCACCCTCGGGCAAGGGCAGGGACAAGGCCCGTGACCAGGCAAACGCCTCGCTGAACGAATCAGCGCGAAGGATCCCGAGCTGGCGGAAGACCGCATCATAAATCTTGTCCGACCCGGAAAGCGATCCCGTATGGGAGGCCGCGGCCTTGGCGCCACGCTGAGACCGGCCGACCTTAAGGACCACGACGGGCTTTCGGATCTCCGTCGTCATGAATTTTTGACCGTCCTTGATCCCCTCCATATAGATGACGATCACCTTGACATTCTCGTCATGATTAAAATATTCAATCAAGTCTTTCTCATCAACATCACATTTGTTCCCGAGGCTGACGAGCGAGGAAAGCCCAATCCGCTCCATCATCGTCCAGCCCATCAGCGATATCGCGAGCGCCCCGCTCTGCGAAATAAAGGCGATATTCCCCGGAAGGATCTCCTGGGGGCCAAAACTGGCATTCATCCGCGACGGCGAATAGACAACACCGAGAGTATTCGGCCCGACGAGTGATATCCCATTGGCATCTGCGATCGCCTTGAGCTCTGCCTCCTCGGCCTTTTTTCCCACCTCACCGAATCCTGAGGTAATAACCGCAACATTCTTTATTCCCTTACGGGCGCACTCTTCGAGGGAGGCCTTCACCATCGGCGCGGGGATGGTGATAACGGCGAGATCAATAGCACCGGGGACCGCCGTAACCGAGGCGAACGCCGGCCGGCCGAGAATATCGCCGGGTTTTGGATTGATCGGAAAGACCTGGCCCTCGAACCCTCCGGCGATCAGATTATGAAGGATCTGATACCCGATCTTATCCGGATTTGCCGAGGCACCGATCACCGCGATCGTTTTCGGCCGGAACATGCCCTCTAGATTTTTTCCCGACGACATCTGAGACATCTTGCACTCCCTTTCCCCTTCGCCGTCTTTAGCGGCCATGCATATAATGTTAAAAAACCGCCCTATTGTAATCCGGCCAGCCGATTTCTGCAAGCCCAATCACCCCCTCATCCTTCCGCAACACCCCGGATCCTCTCGGCGATCGCCGCAAGCTCCTCGTTCGGCATCTCTTTAGCATTGGCAAAATTCAGATCTCGGACCGCATCGATCGGCACAAGATGAATATGGGTATGCGGGACCTCGATCCCGCAGACAATGACACCGATGCGCTCACACGGGACCGCGCGTTCGATCCGTCGCGCCACCTTCTTAGCAAAGACCATCAAGTCCGCGAGGGCCGTGTCTTCCATAGAAAAAATATAATTACTCTCCTCTTTCGGAATGACCAGGGTGTGCCCAGGCCGGAGCGGGCGGATATCCAAAAAAGCAAGAAACCGCTCATCCTCAGCGATCTTGTGACAGGGGATCTCTCCCCGAATGATCCGCGAAAAAATAGTTGCCATTCTCTCTCCTCCGATGATCAAGCTACTTAACGGCCTCTGGCGCCGCGTCTGACTGGACCTCAACCATCCGTTGATATAATTTCATGAAATCCTTTAAGACCTCCGGATCAGCAAGAATCTGCTGAAACTCCTTATCCTGAATGATCCCAGAAAAATTCCGTTCGCGCGCGTATGTTAAAAATGTTTCATTCTCAAAGAGGCGCTTCACCTCAGGGCGTGTGATCAAACGCGTATACTCCTCTGACGTCCGGATCCGGTCCATGTCGACGGCAGCCCCATCGCCGCCGGATTGAAAACCGGACTGTTGGGCGCGGCATAACGTGTCCCGTCCCGAAACCCGGCAGAACAGCCGATACCCGGTCGAGTTAATGACCGTGCGATAGACCGGGTCAAGAATGGTCAAGCGCACCGGGACATAGGTATACACCACCGCCAAATACGTCACCCAGATCAAAAAGACCGCCCACCCGAAACTTGCCGCCATGCCCAACCAATGGTTGACCATGGTGAGCGTCCCCTCCTCAGCCGCCTTATCCTGGGGTTTATACAAAATCCACCGAGCGAGCTTCATGAGAAGCGCAATCACCACCGGGCCAAGTAAGGAAATGCACACCGCGATGACCAGGCCTGCCGTCCGAAGATAATAATAGGCCGCATAAACACAAACAGCCATCGACACAGGACCCATGATCGTTCGGACAAAGCCCCGCCGCCATCCGATCCAGAGCGACACACAGAGAAGACCCAGGACAATCGCATCCATGATATTCATCCTGACCCCTCCTATTTTGAAACCTTATAGACCCTGTCACCCACACGGACCATCCGTGATACCTTTAGCCCCACGAGTTGCCCGGACCGCGCGACCGTGACATCCCGGCTTTCAATCTGCATGGACCTGATCGCCTGACGGATATCCGTTGTGGCCCCTTTGATATGAACCTGATCGTGGATCAACAAGCTCGCCCCCTCGATCTTCACAACGCAGACCATGATCTTTGAAAAATAATGCGTGATCTCACCGACAAAAACCCCTTCATCGCGGGCAGCGGCGTTCGATGTCCTGCGCAGCTGATCGGCAGGCCGTCGGCCGCTCTTTAGCATCTTCTGAGCACCCCCTGACGACCGCGAACCTGCCCGAACCTGAGGAGGCCGAACGGCCGCCTTTTTTGCCGCGTGACCCGCGGCCTTCACGGGCCTCTTTGTCACGGGGCGCACGACAGCCTTTTTTACAACCTTCTTGACCTTTTTTTTAACCGCCGTCGCAGCTGTCTTTTTGGAACCCTTTGTTGCGGTCTTTGCCACGGGCCGGCGCGCCGATATCTTCTCGCGGCGTTTGGTCCGAGACCCGCGCGCCCCCGCGTGCCGCCCTTGACGCGACACCAGGCGTCTAGTCCTCGACGCTGTCTTTCGAACCGTCCTCGGTCGCCGCCGGACTCTCGGCGGCGCACCAAAGACGCTCTGTAACGCGCGGAATAAATGCTCAATCATGCTCATGAATCAGTCGTCAGGGATCGTCAGCGGCGATCTTATAGAGAAATCTTTTCGGCAATATGCGAGACAACCGGCAAGGCGGTTTTGTGCCCGCAGAGAACCTCAACGATCCCCCAAAAAGCGAGTGCTGAAAGAATGAACGCCCCCGGGCGGACAACCCAGGGGAAGACAGTGCTTAAAACGAAGAGGGCGACCTGCCCTAAAAACAGGATCAGCCCCTGTTTCGCATGAAACAAAACGAAATCGCTCTCGCGTTTCATCAGAAGGGGGACAATGCAGAGCAGCGACAGATATGACAAAAAGCCAAACACCTTTTCTTCGGCGTCGATCCCATCAATAGCCCGGTCCTCATGATTCATGGGATGCTACCTCGAGAAGCGAATTGATATCACCGAATGAATTACGTTCCTGCTCAGGGTTCGCCGGATCTTCCCGCCAGCGCCCATCGACAATAAACTGATACCGATAGTTCCCCGGCTTGAGCGGGATCTCCACAGACCAGACCCCGTTATCAGACACCATGCGATACTTCTCATCGAGAGACCAATCGTTAAAACTTCCCGTCACATAGACCGACCGGGCCTCGGGGGCCGCAAGCTGAAAACGGGTCAGCCGGACCATCTCGCGGGTCTCCTGATGGATGAGCTCTCTCAGGCGGTCCGAGATGTCCGGATGCGACGACGGCAGGGCGTCATGGTGCGCGATCACCTCTTTGGCCAACGAAAAATAATCCTTGGCCCCGCGGCAATATTTATCATAGGCTGCAACGGTCCGGCCCATCACCGCCGACTCTTTAAGCTTCACATTCACATGAACGATGGTGTCAAAAAGATTTTCGCCGAACATCTCGCGCATCTTGGATAGCATCGCAAAGGAATGACGCAGCCGGGAATCAAACATCGTCACCAAAACCTTATATTCAACGGGATGATTGAGACGCTGACGGATCAGACGGATAATATCGAGAACATGGTCCACCCCCTGGAGAGAGAACCGGCTCGTCTCAACCGGGATATAGATCTCGTGGCTCGCGCGGATCGCGTTGATCGTGAGGAACCCCAGGCTCGGCGGACAATCAATAAGAATATAATCATACTCACTCTGAAGCGGTGCCAGGACCTCGGCGAGCTTTGTCTCGCGCCCGATCTCATCAGCAAGCTCCTGCTCGAGGGTCCCAACGAGAAGGTTCGACGGGACAATATCAAAATTCTTCTCAACACGCTTGATAATCTGAACGATCCCGAGCTTCCGGGGCGCGAGTCTCGAGATCACATTGTACATGCTCTCCTGGCATTCGAAATTCAGGCCGAGCGACGCGTGGGCCTGCGGGTCCAAATCAATGAGCAGGGTGCGCTTCCCATTCTGGGCGAATGACGACGCAAGATTGATCGCCGTCGTGGTCTTCCCGCAGCCGCCTTTCTGATTCCCGATCGAAATGATTTTCATGTTGCCAGGCCCTTTCTGTTAACTCGAAAAACAGATGTCATCGATTAGTACTGCGCCCTTTTTCTTATCTGCGTTCCACGCCTCAATAATAAAATGGATCTCTGACACCGTCGACCAATCCGAGATCTCTGCAAAATCCTCAAACGCGATACTCCGCTGCCTCCACTGATGACCAATCCCATCGATGATCCGCGAGCTCACTTCGTGGCGTTGATTCCGCACCTCGATCCGTATCACCCCGGGCGACCCGCCCTCACTCGCGCGGACCGCAAACTGAAGCCGTCCGAATTTGCCCGCGTCCACGCCCGTCACCGGAAGCGAGAACGTCTTCACCTGAGGGTAGGGCTGCCGCACATCATACGGCACTCGGATCGGCCCCTTGTTCAGGGCGTAGATGACGCGCTGCTCCAAGAGGTCTCCCCGTCGAGCAAGAAAAGCGGTAAGACCGTAAACCGACGTGGCAAAAATCACCACGGTTATCATCATATTGATCACAAGCCAGGTGCTGATCTGCCGCGGGGGCGGTTCCTGGGTCTGCCGCTTTTTCCCAAGGTACACCTGAGCCAGATGATCATAAATTTCATCTCTGGTCATAGCACAACTCACTAATATCAAAAGGTTTAAATACTTCTTTAAACCTAATCATCATTATAATTGATTTTATAATAACAAATAAGACGACAGGAGGGAATCTTTTTTAATTTTTTTTTATGTATTTTTTTTATTTTTCTCGTCGGAAAAAGACTGAATGGATCCGCGCAGGGCCTCATGAGCATGAAATTTTTTTATTCACTGCGGGCCCCACCTCTGACGGCAGCGTCACGCAATGCCGCAAAACAAAGAGGCCGGCAGGAAACTCTCCTGCCGGCCTCCACATCACAATCTTTAACTGAAGTTAGAATGACACCTTCGCGTTCAACAAAACCTGCGAGGCAGAATCATTCTTCTTGTCATTGCCATAACGTGACCCGGGGAAGAACCAGCCCGCGCGAGCGCCAAGCTGAACATCCTCGGTGTAGTCATACGTCACGACCATCCCAACCTCGTTGCCGAGGCTTTCGTTACCTTTCTGAGTCGGTGTCGAGGTCGATCCGTCAGGCTGATTGAGGGCAAAGGCCCCAACTTCCTTATCCAAAAACAGATGATCAAAATAGAGCTGAGCCATCACGTCCTCCGCCGGAACCATTGAAAGGCTCGCGCCAACGATATGGCAGTTGCTCGCATTGAACAAGGTGTTGTAGATCTTGCCACCTGCCTGATTCTCATACATGGGATCCCATGCGCTATAGCGCTCATCACCAGGAGCCCCATTCGTGTCCCCTGAATACATCGTGTAGGACATCGCGAACACCGGCTTATACTTTGCAGTCTTCTCGAACTTCAAGGCATGGCTCGAGATCACCTGAGCTGCATAGGCCTTGCGGCTGGCATGCTCACCAGCAGCGCCAAGATACTTCGTGCCGGTCTGGTAGGCAAACTCACCCTGAAGATTCCATCCATCCAAGATGTTCATGCTGGAACGCACACCGGGCATATAGACTCTGTCGGTCTTGGCGTTATCATCGCCCGCTCCCAGAGCTGCCGGCTTGTCATTCTTCACCCATAAATACCCCTCGACAAGCGTCGCCTTCTCATCATCGAACTGATAGCTGGCGTTCATCCCGATGAGGTCTGTGTCATCATCCTCGATCGTCCCGGAAACAACACCCTGAGTGATCTTGGAATAAACCACATCGATCGTCAACGGATTGTAATCAAACGTCAGGCGGATTGCATCCTGAGCCGTCTGCTTGGTTAAATCCTCGGCGATACTGTTCAAGCCCGAATCAGCCGGAGCCGAATTGTTTGTCCCTGCGGAATCGATCACAAACGAATTCCCGAAGGCAAAATTCTGGCGCCCGAGCGTGACGGTGAGCGGAGAATAGAGCATCTCTTTCATCGTCACATAGGCAAGATTCAGGTCGACACCTGTCGTCGTGGTGCTGGCACCCCATTCGCGCTCGTTGATCAGGGCGATCGTGGCCGCAACCTTGTCGGTCAGATCGGAATCAACGCGCAGGCGTGTCTGCATCAAGAAGACGCTCTGATCATAGGTGGCCGTTGAGCCGCCCAAATCAAAGTTCTCACGATTCAGGTATGTTGTCTCGATGTCCCCGCTCACCTTGATGTTCTGCACGCTAGCAAACGCCGGCGCAGCCATCAACGCGATCGCGAGTACGGCTAATAACACTTTTTTCATGACTGTTTCTCCTCAAAAAGTAGTTCGTGTTCTGACTTACTATTTATCGTAACTAGAATCTAGTGGCCTAGCGAATTACCCACTTGACCAGTGCTTGATGATCCTTGACCTAAAAAGTATCACCACCCCCTTTCGTGTCAGATTAAGATCATCCCTGGATTAAGGAACCTCCAACAAACGCTTTATTGTCACACACTTACAAGTGTATGTCAAAAAAATTTTTTTCTTTTTTGTCGTGACCCGAATAGATTCATGCGCCTGGGGGGATTCGAACCTCCGACGCCGGCCTTAGGAGAGCCGCGCTCTATCCATCTGAGCTACAGGCGCATCATATGAGCATGAACCCGCGAAAACGAATGTGAACAAATTAAAACATAGACGGTATTTTCTGTCAAGGGCACGCAGGGCAGAGTGATACCCATTTCTCAAGTCCCCTCACTCGGCCCCATACGTAACAAGGGAATAGACCGGAATGCCCTGAAGACGCGCGCGGCCTTGAAGAAAAGCAAGCTCGATCACCACGGCGACAGCCGTGACCTCAGCGCCCAATCGCCGGACCAGCCGAACCGCAGCCTCCGCGGTGCCGCCGGTCGCCAAAAGGTCATCAATGATCACGACCCGGTCCCCTCGGCCAACGGCATCCTCATGGATCTCAAGGGCGTCCTCACCATATTCAAGCTGATACGTCTCGCGGACGGTTCGGTATGGCAGCTTTCCCGGCTTCCGGACCGGGACAAAACCCGCGCCCAAAGTCTGGGCAAGACCGGCTCCGAAAATAAATCCCCTTGACTCGATCCCGACAATAAAATTGATCCGCTCTCCCCTGACTGCCTCGGCGAGAGCCGCGACCGTACCGCGAAAGACCTCCGGGTCTTTCAAAATAGGCGTGATATCTTTAAACAGAATCCCGGGTTTCGGAAAATCCGGCACATCGCGGACCATCGCCTGAATCTCATCGCGCGTCACTGTCTTTCCCATGTCGCCTCCATCAAATAAAAACGGCGCCACCGAGATCGCTTCCCACGAAACCCCCGAGCGCCGTACGCAGATCCATCGCCACCCTCGTTACGAAGGCCCGGCATCCTGCCCCTCGTCGATCAATTGCTTAATCCGCTTGATCGCCTGTCCTTCAAGCTGCCGAACCCGCTCGCGCGAGACCCGCATCTTCTGGGCGATCTCCGCGAGGGTCTGAGGCTTGCCGTCCAAAAGGCCGTAACGCATCTCAAGAATCTCGCGTTCGCGTTCTGGCAGGATGTCTAAAAGCTCATTCGCCCGCTCACGGTTGAGAAAACTCTCGAGCTGAGCGTCCGGAGAAACCATCCGCTCATCAGCGATCAGGTCGCTGACCTGCCCCTCCCCGTCTTCACCGATCGGCGCGTCAAGACTCGACATCTTCGCGATCGAGCGCTCGTATTCACGGACCTTGTCGACCGAGGTCTGGAGTTTTTTCGCGATCTCGGCAACGCGCGGCTTTCGGTCGAGCTTGTGGGTGAGGGCCTCGACCGCCTTTTTATATTTCACGATCTCCTCATTCATATAAACAGGAACGCGGATCATTTTCCCCTGATCAATGATCGCGCGCGAGATCGCCTGCTTGATCCACCAGGCCGCGTATGTCGAAAACCGAAAGCCTTTTGACGGGTCGAATTTCTCCACACTCCTCATCAGCCCGATATTGCCTTCCTCTATAAGGTCGCTCAGCGGAACGCCCAAATTGATATAGCGCTTCGCAATGCTGATCACCAGTCGAAGATTCGACCGGATCATCATCTCACGGGCCTCCCGGTCCCCTGCGACGACACGCTGGGCCAGGGCCACCTCTTCTTCGGCAGTTAATAAAGGGATGTCGCGAACGTCTTTGAAGTATGATTTGACTGGGTCCATAGGCTTAGCAACAACCGATGCGCTGTCCGTCCATGTCAAAAATGTGATCTCACTGAAACACCACAACCGTCTAAGTTCACAACCGGGGGTTCGTGCCCCAATGAACGTTTGTGTTTCAGTATATCAAAAAAACGGATGGGGTGGGAACTTTTTAAAAAAAGTTCCCACCCCTCCGGCTCACCGTCGCTTATTTCCTCTTACGTGAAGCCGCCTTCTTGACCGCGGCCTTTTTCACCGTCTTTTTAACGGCCTTCTTTGCCGTGGCCGACACCTTTTTCTTCGCCTGTCCGGCCTTTTTGCCCTTCGCTGCCGCAGCCGCCGCTGCCTTTTTGGCCAAGATCACGGCCTGGGCCGCTGCGAGACGAGCAATCGGGACACGGTAGGGAGAGCAGCTCACATAATTCAGCCCTGCCTTGGCAAAGAACTTCACCGAGTCAGGATCGCCTCCATGTTCACCGCAGACCCCGCATTTGAGGTCGGGACGGGACATCCGCCCTCGCTCAACACCGATCTTCACCATCTCACCAACACCCTCCTGATCGATCGATGCAAACGGGTCCTCACGGAAAACCTTCTTACTAATATACTCAGGCAGGAATGACCCGACGTCATCCCGGCTATACCCCAAGGTCATCTGGGTGAGGTCATTCGTCCCGAATGAGAAGAACTCCGCCTTTTCCGCCACCTTATCAGCAACCAAGGCCGCGCGCGGAATCTCGATCATGGTCCCCACCATATACTGGACCTTTGCCTTACGCTCTTTGATGATCGCATCCGCGGTCTCACGGATGATCACGTCCAAGAGATCATATTCCTGCTTCGTGCCAATAAGCGGGATCATGATCTCGGGAAGGACCTTGAGCCCCTCCTGGGCAACCGTGCAGGCGGCCTCAACGATCGCGGTCGTCTGCATCTTGCAGATCTCCGGATAGGTGATCGAAAGACGGCACCCGCGATGCCCGAGCATCGGATTCATCTCATGAAGCTGATCGACCTTCGCCTTCACGCGCTCAGGCGTTGTCCCGAGCCGGCGGGTCATCTCGGCCTGTCCCTCGGCATCATGAGGTAAAAACTCATGGAGCGGCGGATCAAGCAACCGGATCGTAACCGGCAGCCCCTTCATCGCCCGGAAGATCCCCTCAAAATCCTGACGCTGGTACGGCAGGAGCTTGGCAAGGGCCTTCTCGCGTCCGGCCGTATCCCCGGCAAGGATCATCTCCCGGATCGCCCAGATCCGCTCACCTTCAAAGAACATATGCTCGGTGCGGCAAAGCCCGATCCCCTCAGCACCCAACGCGCGGGCGTTCGCGGCATCTTGAGGAGAATCCGCATTCGTCCGAACCTTGATCTGGCGGGTCTTATCAGCCCACGCCATGATCTCCGTGAACATCTTATAGATCGGATGCTTTTTAGCCTCCGGATTATTATTCACCACCCCGTCAATAACAGGCGATGCCGTGGTCTTCACCGTGCCAAGAAGAACCTCTCCGGTTGACCCATCAACCGAGATGTCATCTCCTTCCTTGATCACCTTGCCGGCGACCCGGATCTCTTTTTGAGCATTGCTGATCTCAAGGGCCCCGCATCCGACGACACAGCACTTACCCCATCCGCGGGCTACAACAGCGGCGTGAGACGTCATCCCACCCGTTGAGGTCAAGATCGCCTGCGCGGCCCACATCCCCGCCACGTCTTCAGGCGATGTCTCTTTACGGACCAAGATCACCTTCTGGCCGTTCTTCGCCCAGGTCTCGGCATCCTCCGCGTTAAACACAACCTTCCCATAGGCCGCGCCCGGACCAGCCGGCAGCCCCTTCGCAACCACACGTTTATCCGCGATCGCTGCCTGCTTATCCTTCGGATCAAAGATCGGGAACAAGAGCTGGTTGAGATGATCCCCGGCAATACGCGCCAAGGCCTCTTCCTCGGAAATGAGCCCTTCCTTCACCATATCCACCGCGACCTTCACGGCAGCCAACCCCGTCCGTTTCCCAGTACGGGTTTGAAGCATGTACAAGGTGCCCTCTTGAACCGTGAACTCAACATCCTGCATTTCGCGATAGTGCCTCTCAAGCTTGAGACGGATCGCGTCCAATTCTTTATAAACCCTCGGCATGTCACGCTCAAGATCCGAAATCGGCTCCGGAGTCCGGATCCCAGCGACGACGTCCTCACCCTGGGCGTTGACAAGATATTCCCCAAAAAACTTGTTGGTCCCGTCGGCAGGATTTCGTGTAAACGCAACGCCGGTCCCTGAACTGTCACCCATGTTCCCAAAAACCATGGCCTGAACATTGACCGCCGTCCCCTTTAATCCATGGAGCTTGTTGATCATCCGGTAGGTGATCGCCCGCTGGATCATCCATGATTTGATGACCGCGTCGATCGCATACCCAAGCTGTTCACGGGCGTTCGTTGGGAAACCCTTCCCCACGTGCTTCTCATAGACCTTCTTATACGCCGCGACAACCTCTTTAAGTTCCGCGACAGTCAATTCCGTGTCGAGCTTCCGGCCGTACTGTTTCTTGATCCGGCCGAGCTCCTCTTCGAAGTGCTCATGGTCCACGCCCATAACCACATCGCCGAACATATTGATGAACCGGCGATACGAATCCCAAGCCATCCGTTCGTTCTTTGTCTTCTTCGCGAGACCGACGACCGCGTCATCATTGATACCCAGATTCAAGACCGTGTTCATCATCCCGGGCATCGAGACCGCGGCACCGGAACGCACCGACACGAGCAGAGGATTCTCTTTGTCGCCAAACTTCGCGCCCATGGTCTTCTCGAGTTTCTTAATATGAAGATCGATCTCTTTATCAAGGCTCTCGGGCTTCTTGTTTCCGTGCGAATAATAATACGCGCAGACCTCGGTCGTGATCGTGAACCCCGCCGGAACCGGAATGCCGATATTCGACATCTCTGCGAGATTCGCGCCCTTGCCACCGAGAAGCTCCTTCATCTCGGCCCGGCCTTCGGCTGTTCCGCCGCCGAACCCATACACATACTTTGTAGCCATGTTCTCCTTCTCCCTTTCCTTTAACAAACACGTTGAACCTTACAAATTGTTTTCCAAATATGACCGCAATTGATCCACTGACACACGCACCTGCTCCATCGTGTCGCGGGACCGGACCGTGACCTGACCATCCGAGAGCGACTCGGGATCGACCGTGATGCAGAAGATCGTCCCGACCTCATCCTGCCGGCGATAGAGTTTGCCGATCGAGGCGGTATCATCATAAACAGTCGTCATCCGGCCCTGAAGGTCGCGCTGGATCTTCCTGGCCAATACGACGATCTCATCATTCTTTTTCAATAACGGCAGAACCGCGACCTTCACCGGCGCCAGCGTTTTGTGAAGACGCAGCACGACGCGGATATCATCCTTCACCGTCTCCTCGTGATAGGCATCAACAAGAAAGGCGAGCGTCGCCCGGTCAACACCGCCGGACGGTTCGATGACATACGGAAAGAACTCCTCCTGGGTCACGTTGTCCTTATACATCAACGGCTTGCCGCAAAACTCGGAATGCTGTTTCAGGTCAAAATCCGTGCGGTTGGCAATGCCTTCGAGCTCAGACCATCCGAAGGGGAACTGATACTCAATATCCGTACACCCCACGGAATAATGCGCAAGCTCATCAGCGGCATGAGGCCTCAAACGCAGCCGATCCCCGTCGATCCCGAGATCCCGATACCACTGAAACCGCGACTCGATCCATCGATGATACCACGTCTCAGCGTCCTTCGGGGCCGTGAAGAACTCAATCTCCATCTGCTCAAACTCTCGGGTCCGAAAGGTGAAATTCCCCGGTGTGATCTCATTCCGAAACGACTTGCCGATCTGGGCGATCCCGAACGGTAGGCGCTTGCGGGCGGTGTCCCGGACATTCAAAAAATTCACGAAGATCCCCTGCGCCGTCTCAGGCCGAAGAAAGACCTCGCTGCTCGAGTCTTCCATCGCGCCGAGATGGGTCTTGAGCATCAAATTAAAGGCCCGACTCTCGGTGAATGACTTGCCACCGCAGGCCGGGCAATGATCCCCAACGTGATCAGCACGAAAACGACGTTTGCATGTTTTACAATCAACGAGCTGATCCGTGAAATTGTTGGTGTGACCCGAGGCGTCCCAGGTCGTCGGATGCATCAAGATGCTGCTGTCAAGCCCGACGACGTCATCCCGGCCGTGGACATTCGCCCGCCACCAGGCCTCTTTGACGTTCCGTTTCAACTCAGCGCCGAGCGGTCCGTAATCCCACGCCCCAGCGAGCCCGCCGTACACCTCCGAGGACTGAAAAATGAACCCCCGCCGTTTACACAGCGAGACAATCGTATCCATGGAAACTGATCTTGTCATAACCCTCGCACCTATTGTCTTCAACGGTCTGCCGGCACAGAACCCCAGCACCCTTCAACCATTCCCTCTGGCATCACTATCATCATGATTGTTGCGGATCTGGATAAACTCAGTGGGGTATTCTAACGAAATTTGATTTAAAAGGCAAGGACTTTATAGGCCCTACGGGCACCCTACCGGTCCAGGCCGTCTAAAAACTGTTGGAACTCTTGATCTTCGACATGAAAGACGTTGGCCGGACCCGGGAACACCCCAGACGCGACCTCTCGGCAATATGCCTGAACCGCCTCCTCAATGGCCTGACCGATCGGGGCGTAACATTTGGCAAATTTCGGATGATAATCGTCAAAGATTCCCAGAAGGTCGTGGAGTACCAGGACCTGGCCGTCACAGCCCGGCCCAGACCCGATCCCGATCGTGGGGATCGCGGCCTCCCGAGAGATTACCGCAGCGACCCGGTCCGCCACGCACTCCAAGACAACAGCGAAACACCCATTCTTCTGCTGAGCCATGACCTGGTCATAAATCGCTTTCGCCTCACCGGCCCGGCGTCCCTGGGCCCGAAACCCGCCCGTCTCATGCGCGGTCTGAGGGGTTAACCCGACGTGGCCCATGACCGCGATCCCCTCCGACACAAGGGCCTCGACAACAGGAAGGCAACCATCGAACCACTCGATCTTGACCGCATCACACCCGACAGAAATGAGCCCCCGAGCATCAGCAACCGCCCGGACCGCTCCGGCATGGGCCGAGACATACGGCAGATCCGCAACGACGAGGGCCGAACGGACCGCCCGGGCTACAGACGCCGCGTGATGCCGCATGACCTCAAACGTCACATCCCGGGTCTGCCTCACCCCCATCACGACATTCGCCAGGGAATCGCCAATGAGCACCATATCGATCCCCGCGCGGTCGATGATCTTCGCAAGAGAATAATCATAGACCGTAACCATGGAGATTTTGTCATGTCTCGTTTTTTTATCCTGGATGTCTCGAGCGGAGCGACGTGTTCCCATCTCAACCTTCCTGACCTAAAATATCAACGACCCGCTGGGCCGCCTCCTGACCTGACCGGATCGCATCGACAATCCCGTCGTCGGCGACCGCCATGGCACCCGCAGCAACGACAGGGATCCCGTTGACCCGAGCCCCGGCAACCTCAACCGACCCGTCGCGATGCCAGAGCGCCCCGGGGAGCATCGCCTGGATCTGGGGATGCACCCTCCGCATCGACGATAAAATGACACTGTCGGCCGGGATCTCAAATTGAGAATGCGGGACCGGCACCGCGACCCACGTCCCGCCTTTATCCGCATAATCCATCCGACTTGCCGCGGCCCCCTTCACAGACCCGTCCGCAGCCACGACAACATGATGGAATTGCGCCATGCTCTCGAGGGCGACCCCTTCTTCCCGGGCATAAACGAGATCACTTGAACGGGCCCTAAAATCATCCTCCTGACCCGCAAAGACGAGGCTCACCTTTTTGCCAAGACGAACGCAGCTGCGGGCAGCATCCAAGGCCGAATAATCACGGCCAACGACAACGACCCGGTCCCCCAGGGCCTGCCGGAATCCCGCCTCAAAGGCCTCCCTCGAGACCCCAAGCTTCAACATCACCTCTTCAGTGTAAAAGACATGCTGGGCGTCCGAGCCCGCGACCGTCGACGGCTGAACACACAGCCGGCCGGGCGCAAGGACCGCCGCCGTGTAGCCTTCTTCGCGGAGGTCATCAAGGGTCCGAACTGATCCGATCGGGCAGTTGACGACAAAAACCACCCCAAGCCGCTCAAGACGCCGGATCTCGCCGTCAACGACCGACTTCGCTAATCGAAATTCCGGGATGCCATAGCGAAGCATCCCTCCCGGCTGCGGCAGAGACTCAAACACCGTTACCTGAAAATTTTTCCTGGCCAAGCGACCGGCCGCTGACAACCCCGCCGGGCCGGAGCCAATAACCGCCACTCGAGGGCCGCTCAAGACATTCCGCTTAAATGACGGGACCGGGCCGCCGCCGTGGTCGGCCGCAAACCGTTCGAGAGCTCTCACATCAAGGGCCTCTCGTTTCCCACCGATGGCCAATCCCCCCTCGCATGGGGCCATGCAAACCCGGCCGCAAATCGATGGGAGCTCATTGGCCTCTGCGATCTTGGCCTGGGCCTGAGTGACATCTCCCTCCCTTAAAAGCCGCACGAACTCAAGGATATCGATCCCTAGCGGGCAGCGCGGCTGACAGCTGGGGATATGGCTTTGCGGGAACTGCCGAGCCTCGTCGATAGCGACCTTACGAGAAAATCCCAACTCGACCGGATGGAAATTCCTGATCCGTTTCCTCGTCTCCTGGACTGACATTGAAGAACCCTTCATCATCCCCTCGACTCCAGATTACTCGGCCTCACATAAAAACTTTTTGACCCAACCCCCGGGAGCGGCCACGCCCTGCCCCTCACGGCTTAACAACGCGGCATGATCCATTCGGCGCTGGAGATAATCAAAATCCATGGTGTGCGCGTCGAATTCTGGCCCCTCGATACACGACAGGGCCACGGCCCCATCGACCTTGACCCGGCATGATCCGCACATCCCTCGGCCGCACGACATAATGGTCTGAACCTGCATCAGATTTCTGATCCCAAGCCCTTTCGTCAGGCCCGCGACCTCGCGCATCATGCGCACCGATCCGATCGTATACACAAGCTGGACCCGCTCCTGGGCGCAGACCTCCTTCACGGCCTCAAAGGCCGTTCCCCTGCGCTGATATGAGCCATCTTCCGTGCTAATATACAGGGCATGACAGGCAATCCTCATCTGGGTCTCAAAGACGATCTCTTTTTTGTAGCGGCCGGCGAGGATACCGATGACCTTATTGCCTTCGCGTTTATACGCCCGGGCCACCGATAAAATCTGAGCAGCCCCGACCCCGGTCGCGACACAGGCCACAACCCCAAGCTGCCGAGGAGCTGCGACCTTCCCGAACGGACCCGTGATCGAAAAGACAGCCTGATTGATGCTCATGGCGCCAAGAGCCATCGACGGCCGATCGCGCTCCTGAAAAATCACGGAGATCAGGCCTCGCCGCGTATCCGTCTCGGCGATCGATAAGGGAATCCACGAGCTGTCCTCGTGCGGAGCTACCATGACAAACTGACCTGGCCGGGCACAGAGAGATATTTCCTCGGCCTTGATATCAAGCCGTTTAATGTCCTGCCCGAGCACCTGTTTGTGTAAAATTTGAAATGACATCGCACGCCTATTGTATCAAACCCGGTTCAAATGTCTAGACGGAACGCCCCTCAGCGGCTCCCTATGGTGAAGCCGGGATCCGCCCACTCCCATCCGAACCACCGGCGTTTCAGCACGCGGACCCGAACGAGATCCTGGAGCAGAGGCCCGAGGACCCGGCGGGGCGCCTCGATAACGACCGTATAAATTGAAACAGCGGACGGCATCACAAACAGCCGCAACCCCTTCCAGGACGACCGCACCCGATAGATCTTTTCAAGCGGGATGTAGGTCTGGGCCATATCCCCGACGGCATCCCGCAGGTACATCCGATGCTCGCTCATAACAACCGTCCCGGTAAAACAGGATTTTCCCTGTCGAAACCGCCCCGGACCATATGCGAACACCCATCCATCCATGGCCACCGCCTAACGAATCTTCAAAAACGATTTGATCGTCATCTCCTTAGCGCCGACCGAGCCGTTCATCACGGCCCATTCGATATTCTTCAAGGCCGACAAAAAGGGTTTCACCAGCCGGTCCAAAATAAACCTGCGCTGGTCCTCATCGAAGCTCTGCGCCTGGGCATAGCCGGCGATCATGGTCCGGATCTCCTCACGGATCTCCTCATCGGCACGCATCTGATTCCGGATCTCCTGAAGCCGGGCAGCCGCCGTGTCGAGCCGATCTCGCCGGGATATCCGTTCCGATGAAGCGCGCTCGAGCCCCTGATATTCCGCTTCAACGGCCGCAAGCGATTCCTTGAGCCGCGCAAGCCGTTCTCGACGTGAAACGAGCTCCCCATTGATCTCCGCAAGCCGCTGCTCTCCCTCGGGGCTTAACGTCTGGCCCTCGGCATCGCGGGCCTTGATAAGCCTCGCCTGCTCGCCCTCCAACTCCGTGATCCGGGCGGCGGCATTATCAACGACCTTGGCCTGACGCTCACGCTGTGAGACGACCTCTTCCTGTTTCTGCGGGTCAATGGCAGGCGCGGCTTCATCCTCGGCCTGTAGCGCCAAGGCCTCGGCCTCAACCGTCAAAAATTCCTGCTCGCGCTCGGTGATGCGCCCGGCAACCTCGCGGAGGCGCTGCTCAGCCCCGTCACGAAGGGCCTGATTCCGTGAATCCTGCATCTCGGACCAATAACCTGCGGCATCAACCAGGGCGCCGGTCTTACCCATCAACTCTGCCGAATTCACATAGGACACCATGTTCTGCGGACCCATAAGCCCAAGACGACCGTCCTTCCCCACAGGGACAGAACCCAATCCCGTGACCGTCCCGGCGGCGGTATCGATCATCTTCTCAACGGTCGCCTTCTTCGTCCCGAGCACCATATAATCTTTAATGACAGCGAGGGCCGGTTCAAGGTCACTCACCATCGGGATCCGCACCGACCAGACGGAATGCCCATCACGCTGAGTTTCATCCGCCTGAAGGAATGTGATCCGGCCCACTATCTGTTGGATCAGCTCCCCGGCCGCCTTGGCATCAGTGACCTTTAAAAAGAACACCACATCCGGGATCACGATCGGTCCGAGACCCTGAAAATCAGCAAGACACCACCCGAACTCATCCCCCAGGATCGGCAAGACTGCGCGTTCGATACTGACGGCGAACTGATCCTCGATCGACTGTATAAACCGCTCCGGAGATTTTTCCTCATCGGCCTCAAGCCCTGTGGCAAGCGCCCGCATCTGCTCTTGACCCTGTTCCCAATAATTTCGGAAATCGATCCCGCTCTGCCAATAATAGGCCAAGGTGTCCGATGGGATCAGATCGATCGAACGATTCGCCTTCGGCCGCGCCACATAAGCCGCACGGAAGTCAGGGTGCATTTGATCAATATCATAAAGCGTCACAGTGTCCCATTCGATCATATCGCCGTGCGGGACCGCGGTATACACAACGGCCTGAAAACCACTCAGCCGCCGGAAGAACTCCTCCTGGCGGCCGAGCGCCTGGAGCACCTGGTCAGGTCCCAGCGCCGCCGCAGCGGCCGTGGCCTGCTTCCGGATTAATGAGATCACTGTTTCATAATTAACAAACCCGACATCCCGGGACCCCTTCGCAAAATAGGGTTCCGCCTTCAAAAAAAGGGCATCGGTCGATAGCGACGGGGCCGTACCGGTCGCGACATCAACCGCCCGGCGAGCCATCGTATCCCCGAGGCCCCCAACCATAATATCCCCGATCTGAACAAAACCAAAACGCAGGCCAGCCTCTTTGAACCCCACGAGATGGATCGTATGCTTCTTATAGGGAACGGTCTGAATATCGATATCGGACCGCATCTGCCGCACAAGTGGAACAACCACCCCGTCAAAAGAGGCCCGTGTGGCGAGACGAGTCAAGACAGCGACCTGCGCGAGGGCGTCCTTCCACGAGGCCCCGGGGCCATCCAACATGACCGGATAGACCGCAAGCGCGACCTCACGGCCGAAGAGGGCCTTAACGATCTCTTGATTGCTTTTCTTCTGGCAGACTGCCATCACCTGGTCAACGAGATCCTTTTCCGCATCCGCGGCCTCGAGCACGTCAAAGGCCTCACGCAAGGGCAAGGCCGAGATCTCTTTCGCGAGCTCGGTCTTGAGCAGACGTTCCACCTTGGCCGCAGGCTCGCCCTGCTGAAAATAAACGACCGCCCCTGCCGGGACAACCTCGGTCATGGGCCGGCCCGACGGGCCCAAAAACAGATACACCGCAAGAGCCCCTGTCGCAACAAGGGCGCCGGCCACGATCCCGATCACAATTCGTCTCTTCATCTTGATCCCTTCGTCATTATGATCCGTTTAGATTCCAAAAAACCGCTTGGCATTTTCCGTGACAATCCGCGCGACCTCGCCCTCATCGCGTTTGTGCAACGCGGTATAGTCCCGAAGCGTCCGAAAGACATCCTTCGGCTCGGCCCTGAATCCCCCCTTCGCGTCGCGATAAAAGACCGGGGTGTCGGTCTCAAGGAGGGTCTGCTCAATGGGGGCAACGCTCAGGGCGGCTCGGGCCTCAGGACTATAGGAGACACTCGGGGCCGCCGAAACATAATAACCCGCCTCGAGGATCCGCTCGAGCACGTCGAGCGGTCCGCTATACCAATGGAACACCGCCCGACGGACCCCGACCTCGCGTGCAATCGCGACCGCCTCGGTCCAGGCACCCCGCGTATGGATACTCGCCGGTAGATCATGATCCCGAGCGATCTCAAGCATGCGCCGATAGACCCGGCGCTGTTCTTCTTTTTTGGCCTCATCATGACGGGCCCACTGATACCAAAAATCGAGACCGATCTCGCCGATCGCATGGGCCTCATCGAGATGCCCCTCAATAAAGGCGATCTCGTCATCACGCTCGATCCCGGGGATCGAGCCCGGATGAATGCCGAGCCCGACATAAATCTTAGGGCTCGAAAATCGCTGCCGAAGCGCAAGATTCGCCTCATTTGAGGTTCGGCCCTCTCCCATCGTGACGACAGCAGTCACCCCTGCCTCATGAGCCCGGGCGAGCGCCGCATCAAGGTCCTCTAATCCATCAAGATGTGCGTGCGTATCGATCACCCTCTGCCGCCTCTCCCCCGCTCACCGGCCGGATTCCAAAATCAACGTCACCGGCCCGTCATTAATCAACGACACCTTCATCATCGCCCCAAATTCACCGGTCTCAACCTTGAAGCCCTGCGCCCTTAACTGGACAACAAAGGCCTCATACAGCCGCCTCCCCTCCTCAGGCACGGCCGCCCCATCAAACGACGGCCGCCGGCCCTTGCGGCAATTGCCATAAAGCGTGAATTGTGAGACGACGAGGAATTCTGCCCCGCTCTCGGCCGGTCCGAGATTTATTTTTTCATCGGCATCGGCAAAAATACGCAACCCCGCGATCTTCGTCACAAGGCCCACGACGTCTGCCTCCGCGTCGCCTTTGGCCACACCAAGGAGGATCACGGCCCCGGGCCCGATGCGGCCCGTCACCCGTCCGTCCACCGCCACCTCTGCCTGAGAGACCCGCTGAAGAACAACCCTCATCGCCGCTCCATGATCATTTCCTGACCCCAGAATCCTGTTCAACCGTCTTGACCAAGGCCCACAATGTCTCATTCACCGGAGTCGCTACCCGGCAGGCCCGGCCGTGCTCAACGACCGCCCCGTTGATCGCATCGATCTCTGTCCGTCGATGTGCCCGGACATCCTGAAGCATTGAGGAGACGTTCCCGGCCGTGTCCCGGGCCACGATTCGCAGGCGCGTCTGCATCGACCGCACTGAAAGGAGAATCCCCCGGCGGCGCGCGACAGCCACGGTCTCCGCGACCGCCCTGTCCATCATCTGCCGGGTCTCGGGCCGTTCGAGCAACTCTCCGTTCGTCAAACCCGTAAGGGCTGAAACCGCGTTGATCCCGGCATTAACAGCGAGTTTGGCCCAGACCTCCCGCCGAATATCCCCCGATCGCCGGGCATCCAGCCCCGCCGACCTCATCAGACGCCGCACAGTTTCTCGGCCCGATCCGTCTCCCCCGAGCATGATCCGACCTCGACCGGTCTGCTCGATCACCCCGTCAGAGATCAACCGAACGCCCAAATAAGCCACAGCCGGTATCATCACGCCGCGGCCGCACGCCGATGCAATGCGATCCGACGGCACCAACCCGTTATGAAGCATGACGACCCGGGTCTCGGGGCCAACGGCCCCGCGAACCCCGCGCAATGCCGTCGGAACATCATGCGCCTTCACGCAGACAACAACCACGTCCGCCTGGCCCACCTCAGCCGCCTGACATGTCACCGGACAGGCCGCCTGCCAGCGTCCGTCGCTGCCGTCACAGACGATCCCGTGATTCGCCATGATCCGGGCGGCCCGCTCAGGACGATGATCCAACAGCCAGACCTCAGCCGCAGATGTCATTTTCCCGGCGATAAAACACCCCACGGCCCCCGGCCCCACAACGACGACACGCATCGATCCTCCTTATAAATAAAAGCATATTGATTATAGAGACTCTCAGATACCGGGTCAAGAAAAGGCCGTGATTTTTAAAATATTGTTGATTTTATATGATCATATGGTAATGTGAATACTAGTTTTTAACCGAACCAACGAAGGAGTTGTCTCATGGCTCACAAAATTACTGATAAATGCATCGCCTGCGGTGCATGCTTACCCGAGTGCCCTGTTGAGGCCATCAGCGAAGGTAGCCCAACCTACAAGATCGATCCCTCAAAGTGCATCGATTGCGGGGCCTGCACAACCGTCTGCCCATCAGAGGCCATCGTGGAGGCCTAACGGCTGATCCGCGGGATTCCGCCCCGGTCGTGTCACCACGACCGGGGCTCTTTTTTTGTATTAAACATACTGGGCGGAGCGAACCCGCTTGCCCAGATGAAAGATCAAGAAATTATTCAGGATATATTTCAATTCCCGCCGAACCGGCTCGGTCAATCGAAGGCGATGGCAATCCGGCCACCGCGTTCGCTCGACATGAAGGATCGTGGCGATCGTCCCTGGCGCGATCGGATGCTGCGACCGGGCCGATGTCACGCACGACCCGCAGACCAGGCCTCCACCGTGCATACTAAAATACGCCTGACCGTGGACCTTTTTCTTGCACTGGACACAGGCATCGAGGTGCGGACGAAACCCCGAGAAAAAGAGCACCTTGCCCTGGAATAAACGGATGAGCCGGTCGATGTCCTTGGCCGTCTCGAGGTCGTTGAGGCAGTCGATCATAAGACCATAGATCTGTTCGTTCGGGAGTTCCGCGGGCATGATCAGGGCGATGAGTTCCATCATATAGCTCGCCGCGAGAGACTTCTTGAGGTCCTGACGAATCGGCAAAAAAAAGGACCGCATATCGCACTGGCTCACAAGGTGCAGGTCCGAATGACGGTACTGATAATAAACGATATCATTGACGGAAAACCGCTCGAGGCTCGACCCGAATTTCCTCGGGTCTTTACGGATCCCCTTAAGAACGCCGCTCACGCGGCCGTGGTCCCGCGTAAAAAAGACCGCGATCTTGCTCGTCTCGCGAAGATCGAACGCCTTTAACACGATCCCTTCAGTCTGAATGATCGCCATAAGACAGGGCCTTCAGCTCACGGGCGGCCTTGCTCAAGGCCGTCTGCTCCGCCTGACGCATGCGGGCGGCGTCAGCCGGACAATGGTCATCATACCCCACAAGATGCAGCACGCCATGGACGATATACAGGGCCAGCTCATCATAGACGGACGACCCGATCTCCCGGGCCTGACGCCGAGCCGTGACCGCCGAAACCAGAATCTCCGCCTCGATCCCCTTCCGGCCGGACCTAGTGTCGGCCAGATCGAACGTCAGGACATCCGTCGCATAATCATGATTGAGAAACCGTCGGTTCACAACGCGGATGGACCGGTCCGTCGTAACGACAAGTGAGATCGAGGCCTCCCGGACCCGCTGATCGCAGAGCACCCGGCGTACAAAGGCCTCGATGGTCTCAGGGCACAGCGCGATCTGGCGTTGATGGTTTTGGATCTCGACGTGATAGACCCCCGACGGACAGCCCTTAATCATCGGCCTTGGCACCTGTCCCGCCATTCCGTTCGGGATACCGCACCCGGGTGTGATACATCGCGCTCAGGGCACGGGTGAAAGTCAGGGCGATCTTGTCAATGTCCCGAAGGGTGAGATTACATTCATCAAGCTGCCCGTCGATAAATTTATTATTGATGATCTTCCGAACAAGCTCCTCGATCCTTTTGGGGGTCGGTTCCTCAAGACTTCGGATCGCGGCCTCGACCGAATCCGCGAGCATCACGATCGCGGTCTCGCGCGATTGAGGCTTCGGTCCAGGATAGCGAAAATCCTCGGGTTTCACGGTAGCCGGGTCCTCAGCGGCCTCGAGCGCCTTCTGATAAAAAAAGTAGGTGAGGCTCGTCCCGTGGTGCTGGGGAATAAAATCCGCGATCACCGGATTCAGTTTATATTTCTTCGCGGTCTCAAGGCCCTGCTTGACGTGGCTGATAATGACGAGCCGGCTGACCGAGGCCTCGAGATTGTCATGTTTATTCGCATCGAGGAGCTGGTTCTCTGTAAAATACTCAGGCTTCTCGATCTTACCAATATCATGATAATAAGCCCCCACCCGGGTAAGAAGCCCGTTTGCCCCGACCGCCTCGGCCGCTGCCTCAGCGAGATTACTCACGACCAGGCTGTGATGGTACGTCCCCGGCGCCTCAAGGATCATCTTTTTAAGCAGGGGCTGATTGAAGTCTGAGAGCTCGAGCAGACTAAAATTCGTCACGACTCCGAACAACGATTCAAAGATCTTTAAGGTTGCGAGCGTGATGAACGCGGCAAGAAATCCGTTCACCGCAAGCGGCCGGACGACATTATTAAGAAATTCCCGCGACGCGATATTCGTCGTGCCGAGCGCCAAAAGCACCGCGGCAAAGACCTGCATACAGGCCACATAAAACCCGGCATTGATCATCGTCCCTCGGCTCCGCGCGTCCCGCACGCTGTAGGCCGCGGTCACGGATCCCACAAAAAAAATCAAGGCCATCTCCAACCCGCCGCCCGCGCCCAGGGTCACGGCCACGCTTGCGAGGACCGACATAATGAACATAATCTGGAGGTCGTTGAAGAGGAGCATCGTAAGCATGGCAAGGCTGGCAACCGGAATATACCGGGGAGGCCACCCACCATAAACGATGACCGCATGCGCCATGAATAAGCCAAGGGTCAAGAGCAGACCAAGATGCAGATACTGACGGCCTGAGGCCCGCTCGATAAAAAACAGGTGCATACTAAAGAGCAGCACAAGAAAGGCTAAAATATACGAATACCCCGAGGCGTAACAGAAGAGCGCCACGACCCCGATCACCATGGCCCCTATCAGGAAATGTTTCAATGAGATCGGTGCCTTTAGGATGTTCCTCATCGTGTTCCTTTAGTGCTTATCGACCTGGGCATAGGCCTCGATGATCTTTTGAACCAGCTCATGCCGAACAACGTCGGCGCCAGTCAGGGTCACAAACCGAATATCCTCAATGTGCCCCAAGATCCGCTGAGCCTCGGCCAACCCATTCACACTGCCCTTGGGCAGGTCGCTCTGGGTGAGGTCGCCGGTGATCACGGCCTTGGAATCAAACCCCAGCCGCGTCAAAAACATTTTCATCTGATACGCCGTTGAATTCTGAGCCTCATCCAAAATGATAAACGCCTCGTTCAGGGTCCGGCCTCGCATAAAGGCGAGCGGCGCGATCTCAATGATCCCCTGCTCGGTATACTGTTCCACCTTTTCCGGATCCATCATCTCATACAAGGCGTCATACATAGGCCTCAGATACGGCGAGACCTTGTCCACCATGTCCCCGGGCAGAAACCCGAGGCTCTCTCCGGCCTCAATCGCGGGACGGGTCAAAATGATCCGACGCACGATACCCTTTTTGAGGGCGTTCACGGCCATCGCGATCGCAAGATAGGTCTTCCCGGTCCCAGCCGGCCCGATCCCAAAAACAATGTCATAACTTCGGATCGCCTCGACATAATCGATCTGCCCGCGCGTCTTAGGAGTAATGACCCCACCCGAGATCGGCAGCTGAATGCGCTTCTTCGCGAGCTTTTTAAAATCGATCCCCGCATCCGACCGGATGAGCTGGATCGCATAAATGACATCGCGCTTTTTAATTTCGCGTCCGTCAGCGACGATGCTAAGGAGATACTCGATCATCTCGCCGACCTTTTCGACCGCGTCATCAGGGCCAATCACCTTTAGCCCCTCCTCGACGCGCATCATCTTGACGTCCATCTCGACCTCAATCAGCTTGAGGTTCTGATCATACTTGCCGAAAAGGACCTGCTCATCCTGCAGACTATTCAAAAAAATGATTTTTTCCATGATCCCCTATCCAAGGCCCTCGCATCGGCAAGGCCTCTGGCGGTTTCAGATGTTGATCCGTTCTAGTTCATCGGAATGGTCAAACGCATCCCCGGCTTGATCCAATTGGGATTATCCCGGAGAACCTCTTTGTTGGCCTCAAAGATATCCGTCCACTTTTTATACGTGTCATAATATTTCTTCGAGATCTTCTGCAGGGTGTCTCCCTCCTGAACCACATACACCTCATCCTCTCGCCCCAAACCTGAGGCCGCATCGCCGACATCAGCCGTATCGCTGACATCAAAAGAAGGGATCTGAACCGGCTGACGCCACGCGGGTTCTTCAACCGGACGGGCGGGTGGAAGATTCACCGGCTCACTCTTAGGCAAGGGCTCGATCTTAAAATTCTCAACCTCCTGCGGCACCGGAACACTCTTCGTCAATTCGACAACATAGACCCGGCGTGTCGGCCGACGATCGGTCGTTTCCTCGGGCTTCGGCGTGCCCATCAGATACCCGCGATTCCCGGACAACTCCTGGTCCACACGCGGACGGTCTTCACTGTAGGCGCGCAGCTCAAGTTTCCCGCCCTCCTCTTTCGGCGCCGCCGCGCGGGTCGACGCGCACCCGGCCACCAACGACACCCCAACAAGACACACAACTCCCAATACTATTCTTTTAGGCATCAGAATCTCCTTTTTTCAGTGCCATTAATCCCAACTCCCGCAGCTGCGGTTCATCCACCTCCGACGGAGCGTCAGTGACCAAACAGCTTCCCTTCTGCGTCTTCGGAAAGGCGATCGTATCGCGGATCGACTCAACCCCGGTGAGCATCGCCGTCAACCGATCGATCCCGTAGGCGACCCCGGCATGCGGAGGCGCCCCGTATTCGAAGGCCCGCAGCAAGAACCCAAACCGCCGCTCGGCCTCTCCCTCATCGATCCCGATAATGTCAAAAATCTTTTTCTGCAGCTCCCGCTGATGGATTCGAACCGAGCCGCTGCCGATCTCGCTTCCATTGAGCACGAGATCATAAGACCTCGAGCGGACCCGACCATAATCCCCCTGATCGAAGAGCCCGCGATCATCCGGGTGAAGCGACGTAAAGGGATGATGCTCACTCTCCCATCGACTTTCTTCTGTATTATATTTAAATAAAGGAAAATCCACAACCCAAAGAAAGGCAAATTCATTCTTGTCGTTTTTGTCCTTTCGGATGTCCGGCTTGTCGCTCTGGTAGCGCGCCATGGCGTCGGCATGGGTCATCCGCGGGAAAGGGATCGGCAGATCGATCCCCTTCACCTCTTTAAAGATCGTCTGAAAAAGCCGCTCGGTGAGCGCGAAGATGTCCTCCTCCTGAACGAATGACATTTCCATATCGAGCTGGGTGAATTCCGGCTGCCGATCGGCGCGGAGGTCCTCATCCCGAAAGCATTTCACAATCTGATAATACCGGTCAAACCCCGAGACCATGAGCATCTGCTTGAACAGCTGCGGGGATTGAGGCAGGGCAAAAAAACTTCCCGGGCTGAGGCGTGACGGCACCAAAAAATCACGGGCACCCTCAGGCGTCGATTTCGTCAGGACCGGCGTCTCCACCGAAAGGAACCCCTCCTGGTCAAGGACCCGATGGATACAGGCGCACATCCGATGCCGCAGGGCCAGAGCGCTCGCTACTTTTTTCCGGCGGAGGTCAAGGTACCGATAGGTGAGACGCAATTCCTCGCCGACCTCCCCTTCATCATCCACCTCAAAGACCGGAGTCCGGGAGGTGTTGAGGATCTCGAGTCCGGTCGCGCAGACTTCGACCTCTCCGGTCGGAATCTCTTTATTCACGTTCTTCGCAGATCGGGCGGCCACATCCCCCTCCACCCGGATCACATACTCCAACCCCAGGGTCTGCGCCACGCCATGGGCCTCGGGCGAGACCGATGGCACAAAAACGATCTGGGTCACGCCGTACCGGTCGCGGACATCAATGAAGATCAACTTCCCATGGTCCCGCCGGCGGTGAACCCACCCGCATAATGTCACCCGGCGCCCCTGATGCTCCGGACGAAGTTCCCCGCATGTGTGTGTTCGTAACATCCCCACTCCTTCAACAAAACGTTAATCCCCCCGGACAGCGTCCGGATTTTCCGAACCGATCACCGCCCGTTCTGGTGAAACGCCGTGATCCACGACCCGAGGTCATCGATCCTGACCCTCTCCTGCGATGATGTCTCCATATTCTTAACGGTCACCACGCCTTCAGAGGCCTCCTGGCTGCCGAGCATCCAGACAAAACGCGCCTTATTCTTATCCGCCTGCCGCATCTGACTTTTGAGCGACCCCGCAGAAAACCCCATATCCGCGCGGATCCCGGCCCGCCGAAGATGATCGAGCATCTCAAAGGCCCGCGGCATCAACCCCTCGTCCAGCACAACCACAAAAACATCGATCCCGCTCTCAGAGGTCAATTGATCCCCGTCGCACGCCAAAAGGATCCGCTCGATCCCCAGGGCAAACCCCACGGCATCCGCCTTCGGGCCGCCGAGCTGCTCGACCAAGCCATTATAGCGGCCGCCCGCGCCCACCGCATCCTGACTCCCCAAGGAGGCGCACGAGACCTCAAAGACCGTATGGGTATAATAATCCAACCCTCTCACGAGACGCGGATCTTCACGATAGCCGATCCCCAGCGAATCCAAGGCGGCCTTCACAGCATCAAAATACTGGCGGCTCCCCTCTGTTAAATAGCTGCGATCAAGCTCGATCCGGTCGATCTGGCGCTGACAGTCGCGATTTTTGCAATCAAGGATGCGAAAGACATTTCGTGAAAACCGGCTCTGACAATCCGGACAAAACGCCGTGAGCTGAGACCCCAGGGCCCCGCGTAGAAATCCAGAAAACCGTTCTTTATCCTCCGCGGTTCCGAGCGTATTGATCCGGAGTTCAAACCCTTGGACCGAGAGGGACTTTAAGATATCGACACTTAAGGCGATGACCTCAGCATCCAAAAAGGGAGAGGCGGTCTCGGGTCCCAGGGCCTCAACACCGATCTGATGAAACTGACGAAGCCGGCCCTTTTGAGGCCGCTCGCCGCGAAACATCGGGCCGACATAAAATAATTTTGATAACCGCTCCTGCCGATCGAGGTGATGCTCGATATACGCGCGCACCACGGCGGCGGTCGCCTCCGGCCGCAGGGACAGGGCAACCCGGGTCGGATCTTCCGCTCCCTCGTCCTCATGCTGGGCCGCAAGATTGAGCATCTGTTTCTGAACAATGTCCGAGGTCTGCCCGACCGAACGGGCAAACAGCTCCGTCTCCTCAAAAAGCGGGGTTCGGATCTCTCGATACCCATACGATGCCAGCCGCTCGCGCGCACGCGACTCCACGGTCTGCCAAAGCGCGGCATCGGCCGGCAAAATGTCAGCAGTCCCTCTCGGCGCTGTGTGGATCTTTTTCATGGTTTTCTTTTAATCTGAAAGGCGGAGAATACGTCCTCCGCCTTCAATAGATGATACGTACAAACCATAACGTATTGATTCATATGAATCTTCAACACGTCATGGCTATTTAATTTTATCTTTCATTTCAAGCCCCGGCTTGAAAATGACGACCTTGCGCGGAGGGACAGGGACACTATCGCCGGTCCTCGGATTCCTGCCGAAGCGGGCCTTGCGCTCTTTGATCTTAAAGACCCCAAAATTGCGCAATTCCACCTTCTCATTGCGGATGAGACTCTCCACAATCACATCGAATGTGGCCTGCACGATGGTCTTCACATCGACCTGCTTAATACCGGTCATATCCGTAATCTTAAGCACGATATCTTTTTTGGTCATGTGTTGTCACCTCCCTTGACGTAAACATAGTATCAACAAGGGTTTACAGTGTCAAGGTTTTTTTGCATGAACAAAATCATCAAAAAAATGAAAAAATGACGCCCAAAAATCAAATCGTCAAGGCAAAATTGTCCTCGCCGACCATCTCTTTGATGTCATTGAGGAGCATCTCGTTCGGATGAACATAAAGATCCTTGCCCACAACCACCTGAACACTCTTAAATTTTTTCGTGTCGAGCTGAAGATATACCGGAACCGCGCCAGGGAACTGCGCGATCTTATTTTTAAACCTCTTTAACCCCTCGGCATCCATGCCGACCATGTTCACCCGCACCGCGCGGATCGTCTCATAGATCTCGGCGACCGGCCGGACGTCATCACAGAGAATATTCGCCGCCCCCTCTCGGAGGCTCACCTTACCCATGAGGATAACGACCTGTCCAACCTGCAATTTATCCGCCACCTTCTGATAGACAGCGGGAAAGATCACGGCCTCGGTCTGAGTGTTCATATCCTCAACCGTTAAGATAGCCATCCGTTCCCCTGTCCGCCGCGTTGCCGTGAGCTTGATCCCGGTGATGAGGGCGATCATCTTGGCCCCTGCCCCTTCTCCGAGCCGGAGCAGACTCTGCGTTGAACAATTCGCGAACTTCCGCATCTCAAAACGATATTGTTCAAGCGGGTGACCCGAGACATAAAAACCCAAGACCTCTTTTTCATACGCGAGCCGCTGGGTCTGGGGCCAATCCGGCAGGTCAGGCAGGACCTCGGTCCTACTCGAAAACCCGGTCTCGGCCATGCCCAGATCAAAAAGGGACAATTGACCCGCTGCCTTTTCCCGCTGCCGGCTCCCCCCGATCTCAAGTGCATTGTCAAGAACAGCCATCATCTGGGAGCGAAAGGTCCCGAAACAATCAAGGGCCCCGCATTTGATCAGGCTTTCAAGGACCTTGCGGTTGACGAGCCGAAGGTCGACCCGCTGGCAAAGGTCAAAGATCGAGGCAAACGGGCCATGGATCTGACGGTCCGCGACGATCGATTCGATGGCCGAGGCCCCGATATTTTTCACCGCGAGCAGACCGAACCGGATCCGCTTGTTGTCCACCACGCTAAATTCCAGATTGCTCTCATTCACGTTCGGCGGGAGCACCGCGATCCCCAGGAACTCGCACTCCTTAACATACTCAACCACCTTCTCCGTGTTATCGCGCTCGCAGGTGAGCAAGGCACACATGAATTCGACCGGATAATTCGCCTTCAGATACGCGGTCTGATACGAGACCATGGCATAAGCGGCCGAATGACTCTTATTAAAACCATAGCCAGAAAAATAATCGATCAAATCAAAGAGCCGGTTCGCCTCGCCTTCCTCGATAGCGCTTGACGCCTTACACCCCGAGACAAAGGCCTCGCGCATCTTGAGCATATCCTCGGTCTTCTTCTTACTCATCGCGCGCCGGAGATTATCCGCCTGGGCCATGCTGAACCCCGCCAAAAGACTAGCAGTCTGCATGACCTGCTCCTGATACACGATCATCCCAAAGGTCTCTTTAAGAATCCCTTCGAGTTTCGGGTGAAGGTATTCAACCGCGGCCTCACCCCGTTTGCGCGTGATGTAATCATCGAGCATCCCGCTCCCCATGGGCCCGGGACGATACAAGGCAAGGACCGAAATAAGGTCCTCAAAACGGTTCGGCCGGCTCCGCCGGAGGAGGTCCCGCATCCCGCTGCTTTCCAGCTGGAAGACGCCTGCGGTCTTGGCCTCACAAAAGAGCTGAAACGTCGCGGGGTCATCAAGGGCCACGGTTGAGATGTCAAGGGTCACCCCTCGGGTCTCCTTCACCCACGCGAGGGCCTTCGAGATCACGGTCAGCGTGCGAAGGCCGAGAAAATCCATCTTGAGCAACCCCATCTGGGCGATCCCGTCCATGGTGTATCCGGTCGTGATCTGTCCATCAGCGGTTTTATATAACGGGACATATTCCGTGAGCGGCCGGTCCGCGATGACCACGCCCGCGGCGTGGATCGAGGCGTGCCGGTTCAGGCCCTCGAGAACCCGCGCCGTCTCAATAATCTCTTTGGCCGTGCTGTTTTCCTGGCAGATCTTAACGAGTTCCGGCTCGACCTCCAGGGCCTTCTCGATCGTCATCCCGAGGTCCGGCGGGATCGCCTTCGCGATCCGGTCGACCTCATCATAGGCCACCCCCATGACACGGCCGACGTCACGCACCGCGGCGCGCGCCTTCATTTTTCCGAAGGTGATGATCTGAGCGACATTCTCTTCGCCGTACTTGCGCGTCACATACTCAATGACCTCGGGCCTCCGGTCGAAACAAAAATCGATATCAATGTCCGGCATCCCCTTCCGGTCAGGGTTGAGAAATCGTTCAAAGAGCAGTCCATATTTCAATGGGTCGAGAGCCGTGATTCCGAGGGCATACGAGACAATGCTCCCGGCCGCCGATCCACGGCCCGGGCCCACCGGGATGCCCTGGCTTTTGGCATAATGCACAAAATCCCAGACGATCAAAAAATACGCCACAAACCCCATCTCCTCGATGACCCGGAGCTCTCCCTCAAGACGCGCGGCCAACTCCGGCGACAATGTCCCGTACCGGCGGGCCGCGCCCTCACGGCACAATTCCCGTAAATACGCTTCCTGGGTCTTGCCGTTAGGCGGCTCAAAACTCGGCAGATAGTAGCGGCCGAAATCGAATTCGAGAGAACAGCGTTCCGCGATCGCCACCGTGTTCGTCAGGGCCTCTGGGGCCCAGGCGAAGAGACGCGCCATCTCGTCGGGGGATTTAAAATAGAACTGGTCGCTCGCCATGCGCATCCGGTTCTGATCGCTCAAAAAACTCTGGGTCTGAATGCAGAGCATCGCGTCATGGGCCCGCCATTGATCATGCTCGAGATAATGGACATCATTCGTCGCGACGAGCGGGATCCCCAGGGTCTTGGACATCTTAAGCAGTCCTTCATTAACATATTTCTGCTCCGGGATCCCATGATCCATAAGCTCGAGATAAAAATTTCCCTTGCCGAAGATCTGGACCATGTCATCGGCCTCCTGATACGCGGCCTCCTCATGCCCGGACTTGAACTGATGGGCGATTTCACCCTTCAGGCACGCCGAGGTCGCGATGAGGCCGCCCGCGTGACGGGCGAGGAGCTCCTTATCGATGCGGGGCTTATAATAAAATCCCTCAAGATATCCCGCGGAGGCGAGTTTGACCAGATTGCGGTACCCGTCATGATCACGGCAGAGCAAAACAAGATGGCTGTGCCCAGCCTGTTTGCCTGACTTGTCAAAACGGTTGGTCTTGGCCACATAGGTCTCGATCCCGATGATCGGCTTGACCCCGGCCCGCCGCATCTCCTTGTAGAAATCAACCGTGCCGAAGATATTGCCGTGATCAGTCATCGCGACCGCCGGCATATTCATGGCGCGGGCCTTCTCGGCCAGATCGCTCACACGGCAGGCGCCGTCTAACAGACTATATTCGGTATGAACATGAAGATGAACGAATGGATGTGACATATAGGATTATCGCGCCGCACCGGCAACGCGGCGCGACGCATCTCGAAACGCCTTTCCCCGAATCCCGGCAAGACCCGCGCGACCTTATTCCCACTCGATCGTGGACGGCGGTTTTGAGCTCACATCATAGACCACGCGATTGACCCCCGCGACCTCATTGATGATCCGATTCGCGATGCGCCCGAGAACAGGATAGGGAAGCTCCACCCAATCGGCGGTCATGCCATCATGACTCGAGACACATCGGATCGCGACGACATTTTCATAGGTCCGCTGGTCACCCATGACCCCGACGCTCTTGATCGGCAGAAGAACGGCGAACGACTGCCAGACCTTATCATACAGCCCCTCGCGTTTGATCTCTTCGAGAACACGCTCATCCGCCTCACGAAGGATCTCCAATCGCTCCAAAGTAACATCTCCGATGATGCGAACCGCAAGACCCGGACCCGGAAAAGGCTGGCGCTGGAGCACGCTTTCAGGGAGCCCGAGGTGTTTTCCGATCACCCGGACCTCGTCCTTAAAAAGCTCCCGCAGCGGCTCGATGAGCTCGAGCTTCATATTCTTCGGGAGCCCCCCCACGTTGTGATGGCTTTTGATCGTGGCCGACGGCCCGCCGAGCGGAGAGATGGATTCGATGACATCCGGATAGAGCGTCCCCTGGGCGAGGAAATTTACATTCTTCACCTTATTAGCCGCATCCTGAAAAACCTTGATAAATTCGTCGCCGATGATCTTCCGCTTTTGTTCCGGATCCGTGACCCCCGCGAGCCGGGTCAAAAATCGCTTGCTCGCGTCGATGATCGTCAAATTCATCTTAAAGGCGCCTTTGAACATCTTCTCAACGGCCTTCACCTCGTTCTTCCGAAGGAGACCATTGTCCACAAAGATGCACTGGAGCTTCCGGCCGATCGCCTGATGGATGAGCATGGCCGTGACCGACGAATCAACCCCGCCGCTCAGCCCGAGCACCACCTTTTTCTGGCCGACTCGCTCCTTGATCTGTTTCGTTGTCATGGCGATGAATTTATCCATGGTCCAACGGGGGAAACAATTGCAGACCTGAAAAACAAAATTCCCCAGGATCTCGGCCCCGCGCTGGGTATGGATCACCTCGGGATGAAATTGAACCCCATAGATCTTTTTCCGAACATGGCCGATCGCAGCGACAGGAGCGTTCAGCGTATGGGCAAAAACCTGAAAGCCCTTGGGCATCTGGACCGTAGCGTCCGAATGGCTCATCCAACAGGTCAGATTCGTCGGAAGGTTCGCGAAGATATCACGATTGCGGTCGACAAAAAGCTCGGCGCGGCCATATTCCCTCGTCTTGCTACGGGAAATTTTTCCCTCATGCATATGGACCATCGCCTGCATCCCATAGCAGACCCCGAGGATCGGCAGGCCAAGATCAAAAATCTCCTTGCACGGCAGAGGCGCCCCTTCATCATAAACACTCATCGGCCCGCCCGACAGGATAAGCCCCTTCGGGTTCTCCTTCAAAATATCCGCCGCGCTGATGGTGTAAGGAACAATCTTGCTAAAAACCTTCTGCTCGCGGATCCGTCGAGCAATGAGCTGAGTATACTGAGAGCCGAAGTCCAGGATCAGGATCATGTCCTTATTCCGCTGCTTCGAGATCTTAACAGTGAACCGGGAGCGACCCTTTGGAAGGGACATCTTGCCGGGCTCGCCTTTTTTCGAGGTCCGCTGTCCAGATCGCTTGACCAACGTCGGTCGCTTCTTGGCGGCGGATTTGGGGGTTGTTTTTTTGACGACCTTCTTGGCCTTTGTTCTTGACATATCGCCTTCCTGCCTGTTGGTTGGTTGTGCGCGACTCTCCTTTGACACTCCGCTCCACGCAGTCTTTATGTATGCTCAGCGGCCCATCCCAGCAGTGGCCGCACGGTCTATTTCCCCATCCCAACGCGCTGACCGACCTGAAAGGATTTACCCTCGGTCTGGATCGACGGGGCAATGATGATCTCGACATCATGCATCGCCTTCAGTGTCTGTGCCCCAAGGGCCCCCATGGAGGCCTTGAGCGCCCCCATTAAATTTTGCGTCCCATCGTCGACCCTGGCCGGCCCGCAGAGAATGTGCGCGAGAGTCCCGGAGGTGCCGACGCGAATCCGTGTCCCGCGCGGCAGATTCGAATGCGGCATCGCCATGCCCCAATGATATCCGCGGCCCGGGGCCTCCTCGGCCCGCGCAAAGGCAGACCCCACCATACAGGCGTCCGCCCCGGCGGCAAAGGCCTTACAGATCTCGCCCGCGATCCTCATCCCGCCATCCGTGATGATCGGGACATATTTACCCGTGCGTTTGTAAAAATGATCCCGCGCCGCCGCCGCGTCCACCGTGGAGGTGATCTGCGGGACCCCGATCCCGAGCACCCCGCGCGTCGTGCAGGCCGCGCCCGGACCAACGCCGATCAGGACCGCGCTTGCGCCGAGGTCCATGAGCTCCATGGTCATCTTATAAGTAACGACATTCCCGATCGCCACCGGGATCTTAAGCGTCTGACAGAGTTCGCCGTAATCACAGACCTTATATTCGGTTGAAACGTGTTTGGCCGACGAGACCTGAGACTGAACGACGAGCGCCACCGCCCCTGCCTCCTGGGCGATCGCGCCGAAGCGTTCCGCGGTCTGAGGGACACAGCCGACGACCGCCGGCACCCCCCCGGCCCGGATCTGCTCGATCCGCCGGGTGATCAGTTTTTCTTGAATAGGGGGAAGATAAAGTTTTTGAAGCAGCTCGGTGGCCTTTTCGGGCGAGGACTCGGCGATCTCATGTAAGACTTCATTCGGGTCATCATAGCGGGTCTGGACCCCGTCGAGATTCAGGACTGCGATCCCTCCAAGTTTTCCCATCGCGACCACAAACCCTACATCCACCACCCCATCCATGGCCGCGGCCATGATCGGGATATCGAGTTTCATCCCCGCGAACGTCCAGCTCGTGTCAACCTCGTTCGGATTTACTGTCTGCATCCCCGGGACAAGCGCCACTTCATCAAAACCATAACACCGGCGCGCCCGCCGATCAATACCGATCCATTCTGCCATGGAATTGAGCCCTCCTGTTCACGATAACGAAAGAAATGCGATGAAATGTATATAAAAATGAAGAAATATTAGAAAATTCCATCATTTTTAGGTCTGATGTGCTTATTGAGTACATAATATATATAAAGAAGGCGAGAAAGTCAATATTTAAATCATGGGCCATCCTCTAAAAGAACGCCTCCTAGGGTGGGCTCGAGTGAGTGCACGGTTAAGGATTCTGGGCAGGGGTGCCCGACACAACCGGCACCATAAAGAGAACCTGCGGGGTCAGGCCGCTGAAATCATCGGGCAAACGAACCGATTCTCCTAAATACACCTCAGGAAAAGCGAGTGTCCCGTTGATGATAAGATCCATGTTAACGGGATTAAGGTCAATACCGCCGACCGGATCATTGCCGGGGCTGGCAGTTGAGGCCGAAGCGATCATGGCTGTGTCACGATTGCCGCTGCTCGAACGACCGGCATACATCCGAGACGAATCACCGGCATCATTAATAATCGGAACAACTCCGTATAAATTCGTCGGCGGCTCAATAGACTTTTTTGATTTTCCTGGCTTGAATTTGAGCCGCTTGAATATTCCCTCAACCGTTCCGCGCTTCTCGGGGATACTTATAAATGGGAATGAAGCCTCTGGGGCATCAGCAAAGTTGTATAACGCCCCCCCCCTGATCTTGCCACCTTGCTTGTCCCCCTCTAAAAACAATTTTAAAACATGTGAGCGTCCAATCGCAACATTGCCTCGGCCTGCATCCCCGACTACAACAGCACCGGATACATAACGAAAAAAATCGGCACCGTAACATGATGTTGTGACAAGGAGCGACTTCCCTTTAATCCATGCTCCCGCCTCCTCATCCGTAATAATTTCCTGGCCCCCTATGTCTCGTGAGACACCCAATGACGGCGATGTTGATCGACGGACAAACACGGTATGAGGGATCCCCCTATTATCTCGATATTGGTTGCCATGACCAATAAATACTGCGGCTGAAACCCTCGAGTCGCGCAGAACCCTTTCAACCTCGGATTTGTCCTTTTCAGGTCCGAGTTCGATGAGCCTCAAATGAAAATCTTTGGCCAATTCACGAATCGTAAAAAGATCATCACCGAAAGTCTTCTTATCATCCCCATAAACCAGCACAACAGTCTGGCCCTCTGTCAGAATAGGACGGCCCTCGAATTCATACCATGATTGAATCACAAGCGGGGCAAGTATGCCGATATTCTCATCCGTCATTTGCGCATCGACCCGCTCAAGGGTCACCTCGATCATCCGTGCCACCACAAACCGGTGCGCCGGGTCCATGTCCGCTGTCTCTTGACGAAAAAGTGGATGATCCAGAACACGAATCACATGATCTAAATGAATCGCCCCATTCGCGAAATCAGCGAGATGCGCCATCAAAATTTTCGCATCGAGCCGTGCCAACAGCTGCTCCGCCGTGCCCGAATACCCGATGAGGCGGCGTAACTTCGCTATCATCACACGCGCATAGGCCTCCCCGTCATCCGTATCAAGAGAACGATACCAGAATAGCATCCGGATCAATGCATTCATGTTAGGAGAAAGCCGTTCATTCACAACACCAAGCGAAGCTCCCTGATTAAGGGCGATCTGAACTTCCTTGTCTAACTCAGCAACCAAAAATTCAAGCAAGGGCCCGCGCATAAAGACGCCTTGTTTAGCCAAAAACTCCTCCATACCGTCATACCCCCCAAGAAGCATCCCGGCATAGACCATCGCCGACGCGTGCCGCCGCTGATCGGTCCTCCCTGATCCCTGAGCCTGACCCAACAGAGCCGCTGCATGAGTAAACACATCATTCATCACCAATTCCCAGTCCTCGTGATCCGAAGGAACAACAGACGAAAGGGCCCGCAAATAATTAAAACTCGTCTCTCTCTCAATGTCCAACAAGGCCCGTGAAGACGTCAGGCTGTCTGCAGAGGCAACAACAAACTTTCGCATAAAGTCGACCCATCGTTTACCAAGGAGCCGCCTCGCCTGTTGATATCCTCCTGCATCCGAAATCATTTTCACGACCGCATCATTCACCGCACGGACATCCTGGAATGGCATCTGTCGCATGGTCTTACCCAAGGCGCTCATCATCGGCGGCCAATATTCTAGCCAATCGGGACTGCCGGCCTTGACTTGCAGCAGGCCTTTTAAAGCAATGATAGGGTGTTCCGCAATGACCTGATTGAAAAAGGCCTGAAATGGTTTCGGCCCCAAGTCCTTCTTAAGCCCATAAAACCCGCGGAATGAAACGAGGACCTCGGCCACATCAGCAGGAACGCTGACACCAGCGGGCCTGCGCTGTTGAACGGCCCATGACGCCCATTTCACATAGGCGACACGCGTGGGCGGGTCAATCTCATCAAGACGATACAACGTCGTTAGGCCATCACTCGACGAAGTTTGAAAGAACCGGCCAAAAACCTGTTCGGAAAAAGGAATAAGCTGCCCCCCTGATCGCTCGATCGCGCCTGTATACCCGAAAAGCCGGAAGGAATCGTGAAGAACCGAGACAATACCCGCCCGCTCATCATTTGTCATCCCCTTCAAATTGCTTGTCATCTTTAAAAACATATCCCAATATGGCCGAATCATTGCAGGGGACAGATTTTCATTGTTCAGAACCAATCGAACATCATCAAACCAAAAGGCCCCCCTCTTCTCCAAAATTTTCCTAAAGGCCTCCTTTGATATGAGGCCTTGTTCCGGGGAACCAGCAGTAATCTCGATGACCCCTCGTGAAGGGGCCTCAGCTGAATGAACGGTCCCGGAAGCTGTCAGCGCCAGGGCAGCCAAGACAACCCCTGCCCCGGCCCGGCCGATGCGGCCAAAAATTCCATTCCTCTTCTCTAACGGGATCGGGCCTTCTTTGACCTGAATCGCCTGAGCGATCATCGCGTTATCAACCCCGCCGGAGAAATATTTTCTCGGGATCACCTGCTGGGTCAGGGGCTCCGTATCCTCCCGGATAAAATTAAACACCCCTTTTTTAAACGCCGCGAGATACTCGGCGTAGATCTTTTCTTTCTCAGCCGGGTCATCGAGGTCAACCCCGTCGATCCGGCCGCTGTCGGCATAGCGCTGGATGAGCATGCTCTCGGTCAGGGTGTTTTTATACCACACCGCGAGGACCATCGCGCGATAGACCTGACGGAGCGTGGCAAAGAGCTCCCCTTCGTTCACCTCGCGCGCGACCTCCGGGACCACGACGTCACGCAGAATCTGGGTCTGAAGGGCATTCAGGCCCGAACCCCCCTCCGGTGCCGCTAGACTCGAGGACGCGCGCTCGCTCTGCGCCCAATAATCCTCCTCAAGCAGGACCTTCAGCCGCACCTCGCCGAGGAGGGCGGTGCTGCCGTTCACGAAGACCTCCGCCTTTTCCGGAACGATCCAGATTTTATGAAGGGTCTCCACCGAAATGTTCGAGGCGCCGAACTCGCGCGCCGCGCGTTCACGGATCCTTTGCCAAAAATCCTTTCCCGTCGCGTGGTCAGGATGAAGGAGCGACGAGGTGAGCTGCTTCAAGACATAATCCTGAGCCAGGACATCGCGCCCCATTTCAGTCAGCCCGAAATCCTCGGGAATGATCCGTTCTTTCTCATACGGAGAAAGGTTGACCCAGAGGTCTTTCTCCGGGAGCGCGAGGCTCGCCAAAAAATAGCGCGCGATCCGTGTGACCTCGTCTTTAAGCGGGTCGCCCATGAGCCCCGTGTCACCGGTGTCGAGGATAAAATTCACCTGAAACGGCCGGGCAAGATCGATCTGCATCCCCATCAATTGAACAGGATCAAAGGCCTGAGTCGGCATGACCAAGGTCCCGGGTGCGGGCAGGGCCCCAGAGAGGCCCACCCCCTGTGCCGATAACGACGGCGGCATGATCGTGCTTGTCAAAAAAAAGACGAGTACAAGAAGGGAGACGAATTTTGAGGTTTTTTTTGCCATGTTTTCTAAAAAAACCGGAATCTTTGACGATTCCTCTACATTTTTATAGTGAAAGTATATCTGATAAAAATACGAAGAAAAGGGTAAAACAGTCAAAATGGGCAAGCGCTTTCTTCATAGCACGATCGAAAAATGCAGGCGCCAGCCAGGCACGGCAGGTCAATAAAAAAGGGCAGGGAACACTCGTGTCCCCCGCCCTTCGTAACACGCCCCAACGTCGCCTGCGGCGACGACTCCATTACATCATGCCCGGCATCCCGCCGCCCATTCCGCCCGGCATGGCCGGAGCCTCTTTCTGCGGGATATCCGTAATCAAGGTCTCGGTCGTGAGCAACAGGCTCGCGATACTCGCCGCGTTCTGCAGCGCCGTGCGCGTCACCTTCGCCGGATCGATGACCCCGCTCTCGAGCATATCAACATACTTGTCCTGATTGATGTCATACCCGATGTTGATCTCGCGTTTCTTCAATTCCTCGACAATGACCGACCCCTCAAGCCCCGCGTTCAAGGCGAGCTGACGGACCGGCGCCTCAAGCGACCGGCGGACAATGTCCACCCCGGTCTTCTCATCGCCACTGAGCTTCAAGGAATCCAGAGCGACCATCGCGCGTAATAGCGCGACCCCGCCCCCGGGAACGATCCCTTCCTCGATCGCCGCGCGAGTCGCATGAAGGGCGTCCTCAACGCGGGCCTTCTTCTCCTTCATCTCGGTCTCGGTCGCCGCCCCGATGTTGATGATCGCAACCCCGCCGGAGATCTTGGCCAGCCGCTCCTGGAGTTTCTCGCGATCATACGACGAATCGGTTTTTTCGATCTGGTTCTTGATCTGCGTGATCCGGCCCTTGATGGAATCCGTATCTCCCGCACCCTCGACGATCGTGGTTGTCTCTTTGTCGATCTTCACCTTCTTGGCGCGGCCGAGGTCTGAGACGTCAATATTCTCTAACTTGATCCCGAGGTCCTCGCTGATCGCGCGACCGCCGGTAAGTACCGCGATGTCCTCGAGCATGGCCTTACGGCGGTCACCGTAACCCGGAGCCTTCACCGCGGCGCAGACGAGGGTCTTACGCATATTGTTCACAACGAGCGTGGCCAGGGCCTCGCCCTCGACGTCCTCGCAGATGATCACGAGCGGACGGCCGGATTTGGCGACCTTCTCCAGGACCGGCAGGATGTCCTTAATGTTCGAGATCTTTTTCTCATAAATGAGGATGAAGGGATTCTCAAGCTCGCACTCCATCTTTTCTAAATTCGTTGAAAAATACGGCGAGAGATAGCCCTGGTCGAACTGCATCCCCTCAACGATCTTCAGCTCCGTGTTGATCGTCTTCGATTCCTCGACCGTGATCGGGGCATCGGTCCCGACGGCCTCAAAGGCCTCGGCGATCTTCTTCCCGATCAGGGTGTCACTATTCGCCGCGATCGTCGCGACCTGCTCCACCTCTTTGCTCTTCTTAAGGTCAACCTTTTTCGAAAGGGTCCCGATCTTATCAACGACCTTATCCACGGCCTTCTCGATCCCGCGCTTTAGGGCCATGGGATTCGCCCCGGCGGTCACGTTCTTTAACCCTTCGCGATAGATCGCCTCAGCGAGGACTGTCGCTGTGGTCGTCCCGTCACCGGCATTATCCGATGTCTTCTCCGCGACCTCTTTGACCATCTGGGCGCCCATATTCTCAAAGGGATCCTCGAGCTCGATCTCCTTCGCGACCGAGACACCGTCCTTGGTCACGGTCGGTGATCCGAATTTTTTGTCCAAGACCACATTCCGGCCTTTCGGACCCAGGGTCACCTTGACCGCCTGGGCCAGCTTCTCAACCCCGGCAAGCACAGAACGTCTTGCCTCATCACCAAATTGCAGTTGCTTTGCCATTGTTCATCTCCTCTTATCAATCACACCCGTTAGATGTTCCTTATTATTTGATCACCGCAAGCACATCATCCTCGCGCATGATCATGACCTCTTCGCCATCCTTTGTTGAAATCTCAGTCCCACTATACTTCCCATATAACACATGGTCACCAACCTTCAGCGATAACGGTTTGACTTGACCGTTATCAAAAACCTTCCCATCACCCACGGCTAGGACTTTGCCTTCCTGCGGCTTTTCCTTGGCTGTGTCCGGCAGAACGATCCCGCCCTTTGTCACCTCTTCCGCAGCCAACGGCTTAATGATCACGCGGTCTGCAAGTGGTTTAATATTCACTGTTTCCCCTCCTGTTTAATGGGTTAAACCGATAATTTTTGTTAGCACTTTTTACTCTGGAGTGCTAATTTTACAAATTTTCAAACGTTTGTCAAGGGGATTTTTTTAGGCAACCGTTGACTTCATGGCAGAGGAACTACATGTCCTGAAGCGTGATCTCAAACGACATCCGTCGCTCGGCCCGCATCACATAGACCGTGACACGGTCGCCTCCCGCGTGATCGCGCTCAAGGATCTGAAACAGGTCGTCATTATCAACAACAGGCTGGTCGCCGATCGCGACCACGACATCACCGAGTGCGATATCGCCGAAAAAATCACGCCGTGTCCCCCGAAGCCCGGCCGAGGCCGCGGGCCCTCCGGGCTGAACCTGGAGAATGAGGGCACCCTCGATCCCCATCTGCCGCCGCATGATATCAGAGACGAGGACCACGCCCATGCTCGCCCGACGGACGCGTCCATACGTGATGAGCTGGGGCACGACCCGTTTTAAAACATTAACCGGAATCGCGAACCCCACCCCGGCGTACGCACCCGACGGGCTCACAATCATCGTTGAGATCCCGATTACCTCGCCCTGAGAATTGAGCAGCGGCCCGCCGGAATTGCCGGGATTAATCGCCGCATCGGTCTGGATCACATCGTGAATCTGCCGGCCTGTCATCGAGCGGATCGTCCGGCCGAGCGCGCTCACAACCCCGGTCGTAAGCGAATAATCAAACCCGAAGGGATTGCCAATCGAGAGGGCGCGCTGTCCGACTTTCAAGATGTCCGAATCGCCCAACCGCACCGGCGTCAACCGGCTCTCTTTCGACTCGATCTTCAACACGGCAAGGTCATGGTCCGGAGAGGCCCCGACGATCTTGGCAGGATAGACCTTCTGGTCCGAGAGCAAGACCTGAATGCGGTCCGCCTGATACACCACATGAAAATTCGTGATAATGTGGCCGTCCCGATCCCACACAAAGCCTGATCCGGCGCCGCTCGGGATCTCATAGACATCCGAAGAGAACCAATCCCACTGAAGGGCCGCATTCTTAATGAAGACCACCGAGGGCGAGACCGTCTCGAACAGCTCGACCGTGCGTTCTTCGTCGGCCGTGAGGCCCGCACCAGCGGATCCGGGCGCAAGGCAGATGCCCAGGCAAAAGACAACGATCACCCGGATCATTATTCGCAATGAGAGCATCCCTCCCTCCTTCCTCAAAAACTCATCGCACCTGAGACGCGATCAATTCGATTCCTTTGACGATAAGCTCCTGATCAAGGATCACCCGATACCCTCCGAGGTGATCACGCATGAGATCACTGAATCCGCCCGTCAGGATAACCCGCGGACGTCCGCCGAGCTCTCGGCCGAAGCGCCGGATCACCCCGTCGATCATGGCCCCGTACCCGAAAAAGATCCCGCTCAGGATGCTCTCGTCCGTGGTCTTGCCGATCATCCGGCGGGGCCGCGCGACCGCAACCCGCGGCAACAGGGCCGTGCCCTGGGCCAAGGATTCCAGAGCCAACCGGATCCCCGGGGCGATCATGCCGCCGAGATATTCCGCCTTCTTCGACACAGCATCAAAGGTGATCGCAGTCCCAAGGTCCACCACAACAGCCGGAACCCCGTAGAGAACAGAGGCCGCGTACGCCCCAACGAGCCGGTCCTGACCCACCTGACCGGGATCCGCATAACGATTCACGATCGGGACCTGAATCGTTTCACCGATCACCCGAGGCCTGATCCCACTCACCCGGGCCGCGGCACGCACCGTCTTGAGCGCCGCCGGGACCACACTACAAATCACGGCCTCTTCAACCCCATACCGTCGTCGAAAACGATTGAAAAAAAGAACAGTCTTCGCACGCAGCCGGGCCGCCGAAATTCTGGTCTCGATCGCGACCGCATCATGCACACGCCCCTGATCGATCATCACCATCTTGACTGTTGTGTTTCCGATATCGACGGCCAATAACATCATCCCTCTCCTCGTAGCTCTTTTATTTTATCACGCAGAACCGCCGCCCGTTCAAAATCCAAATTCCTCGCCGCCGATTCCATCTGGCCCTCCAACTGAGCCACGTAGGCCGCAAGCGCGTATTCCTCTTCCGCCTGTCCCGTCATCTCCCGGGCCACCTCGTCCGCGGCTTCTTCATCAAGACCAACGATCCCTTCGCGCACGGCCTTCACGATCGTGGTCGGAGTAATACCATGCCGCGTGTTGAAGTCAAGCTGGATTGCCCGGCGCCGATCGCACTC
>CAYVEC010000002.1:0-131902 GCA_964450385.1 uncultured Planctomycetales bacterium | reverse complement strand
ATGGAGACCCTGAAGGTCGCGATCGGCGCGCGACCGGGCGAAGGGCTTGAATTGACCGAGGGGTTTAGCGAAGAATACCCTGACCTTGACCGCGAGGTCCTGGCCCGGGCCGTGATCGACCGCCAGCCGGCCCTGAAGGCCCTCGCCCAGAAGATCCGCGAAGAGGAGAATTTGGTCCAGTCTAAGACCGGGGCCCTGTTCCCTGAGGTCTCGGTTTTTGCGACCTGGAACCGCAAGGGCGACGCTGATGATGCTCATGTCAGGAATGACCGCATGGATGATTATGGCGTCGCCGGGATCAACGTCAGTGTGCCGATTTGGCTCGGCGGATTCGATCAGGAGAAGCTTGCCCAGGCCCGGATCGACCGTCGGAATGCCGAGCTTCAGCACGCGAAGGAAGTGAAAAATTATCTCCTCTCCCTGGACCAGGCGATCAACGCGTACCGTGAATATAAAAAGACACTCGAGGCGAATATCGAGGCGATCCGCTGGGCCGAGGAGTCGTTCCAGTACAGCCAGGAGCTTTTTGGGTCCGGACAGGTCTCGGTGACAGACCTTAACGACGCGGAGCTTCAGCTCACGGGCGCGAAGGTGAAAAAGGAAGAGACGTTGTTTCATTTAAATGTGATCCTCGCGAACATCGAGAAATTGACACTGATTGGAACAGGCCATGAATAGAAAACGGAACTGGATGTATTTTTTTCTTATCGCGCTCACCGTCGTTTTGGTGGTTTGGAAACGGGAGATGATTGACCGTGAACGACGTAGCGACGTGTTAAGCACGGTCTCGGAATGGAGGAATAAGGGCAAGCCTGTGGTGACGGCCCGCGTGGAGCGTCAGGATGTCCCTTTTTATATTAAGGTCACGGCATGGCAGATCGGGGACCGGCTTTTCGAAGGGCACGTCTCGAAGGAGGTCCGTGACCAGGTCCATGTCGGCGAGGAGATGGAGTTCCGCGTGGATGGGGAGGTCTTTAAAGGGGCCATCTCCATGATCGCGGATGAGATCTCGCTTGAGACCGGGATGTACGCGGTGCTGGTCCGTCTTGATCAGGATATACATCTCGACGGATGGGTCGTGGCCTATGCCCATATTGATACCCTGCGTGCGGTCATCTGTGTGTCCAATGAGATCGTTGATCAGGAGCAGGGAGAGTTTTTTGTTTGGAAGGCGGTTGGCGGCAAGGCGGTCCGCCAGCCCGTGACGATCGGTCAGCGGGATGGGTACGGCGCGGTCGTCTCCGAGGGATTGAGCGAGGGCGATGAGGTGATCGTCAAGGGGTTCTCGATGCTGGCCGATGGGGACCGGCTGAATATTGTGCGTGGTTCGGACAAGGAGGCGGGGGATGATTGAGTTTTTTGTCAGGAGACCGATCACCACCATGATGTTTGTGGCGGTCTTTGTTGTGCTGGGGGTCGTCTCGATCTTCAATCTAAGGATCGAAAAATCGCCTCAGATCGATTTCCCGATCGTCACCGTCACGGTCACATATCCGGGCGCGACCCCGCTTGAGGTCGAGACCCTCGTGGCCAATAAAATCGAGGACGCGGTTGCCGAGCTTTCGGAGATCAAAAAGATCCAGAGTTATTCCTATGAAAATTTCGGGTATATCCTTATTGAGTTTCTTCTCTCGTCGGATGTTAACATCAAGTTCATTGAGGTCAAGGATAAGGTTGAGGCGATCCTGAATGACCTGCCGGAGGGCATTGAAAAGCCGGTGATCGAAAAATATGATCCTCTTATGGAGCCGGTTATGGACCTGGTCCTCTCGAGCCCGACCGTGGACAGCCGGACCCTGTATGAGTTCGCGGACAAGAAATTGAAAGACCGTTTTTCATCGATCAACGGGGTCGCGAATGTCGATCTTTACGGCGGCAAACGTCGTCAGATTAACGTGATCGCGGATCCGATGCTCATGAAAAAACATTATGTCACGATCACGGATATCGTGGCGAGTATCCGGGCGAAGAATAAGAATATACCCGGTGGGCTTCTTGAGAAGGGCGAGACCTCGCTCAGCCTGCGGTTCCTCGGCGAGTTTGAGAGCCCGGAGGATATCGCGAACATGCTCATTGTTTCGCGCGACGGCAGCCATTTCCCGCTTAAAGAGATCGCGCGTGTCGAGGATGGATTTAAGGACGTGGAGACGATCGCCCGGTATAACGGTCGGGAGGTCGTGGGGCTGTCTCTTAACAAAGTCTCTGACGGTAATGCCGTTGACATCTCGCGTGAAGTCCGGCGCCGGATCCCCGGCCTTCGGGCCCTGCTCCCCGAGGGCGTCGCGCTCGAGATCGCGACCGACACCACGGATTTTATCGTTGAGGAAACACATCAGACGTATCAGGGCATCATCGTCGGCATCCTCTTGACGGTCCTGATCCTTTTTGTGTTCACCGGTGAGATCAATCTGACCTTTATCGCTTCGATCACTATCCCGACATCCGTGATCTCGACTTTGTTTTTGGTCGATGCCTCGGGGTTCACCATCAATACGGTCACGTTATTGGCCATTGCGACGGTTCTGGGCACGCTCATTGCGAACGCCATTATTATTGTGGAGAATGTTCTGGTCCATTTGAGCCGCGGGGACGATCCCAAGGCCGCGGCCATCAGCGGGACCCGGGAAGTGGCCTCGGCGATCTTTGCCTCGACCGGAACGAATCTCGTTGTCTTTATGCCGATCTCGTCGATGGGGGGGATCATCGGCCAGTTTATGCGCTCGTTCGGGCTTACGGTCATTTATGCCACGGTCTTTTCGCTCCTGGCCTCTTTTACCCTGACCCCGATGCTCTGCGGTCTGATTTTAAAAAAGAAAAAAGACGGCGGGAAGAAACGGCATTGGGCCTTGAATCCTTTCCTGTGGATCGTTGCGGTGACCGAGCGGGTCATGGCTGCGCTCCTCAGGGAGTACCAGCGGATTTTTAATCTCACCTTTCGTTTTCCAAAGACCACGGTTCTCGTGATGCTGTTATGCTTCTTTTCCCTCCGGTGGATCATGCCGTATATCGGCAGCGACTTTTTTCCGGATTCGGATGAGAATATGATCACGGTGAAGGTCGAGATGCCGCAGGGGTCCACGATCGAGCGGACTTCCGAGGTCGCCGGGCTCATCGAAAAACGGCTGGAGCAGATCCGTGAGGTCGAGACCCTCCTGACGTCTATCGGAACCGATGGGGTGGAGAATGCCGCGGTGGTGGTGAATCTCGTTCCTTTGGCTGAACGCCGGCGGAGTGATGTGGATATTATTCATGAGCTTATTCCCTTCATGGCCCAGATCCCGGACGCCGAGATCAACATTGAACGCGGGGAGGCCCGCGGCGGCGTTGAGGGCGATATCACGATCGATCTCTATGGCCTGGATTACAACAAGATGATCGCCATCTCGCGCGAGATGAAACGGATCATGGAGGACAGCGGCTATTTCCGGTCGGTGAAATCGTCATATAAGATCCCCAAAAAAGAGGTCGTGTTTGTTCCTGATCAAGAACGGATGGTAGGGGCCGGGGTTACTGACGTCGAGGTTGGCACGATCGTTCGGACCTCTGTTTATGGGGATGACACGAATGTCTATAAAGAGGCCGGCGAGGAATATGATATTAATGTCCAACTCGATGAAAAATACACCGAGGATTTCGACGACATCAGTCAGATCAGCGTGATCTCGCGCAAGGGCCTGAACCCGGTCAATGCCTTTGGATCGATCAAGGAGGACAAGGCGATCCCGACGATCCGTCATCGGGACAAAGAACGGATCATTACGCTTGACGGATATCTTGCGAAATCCAACGCCGGATATGTGAAAACGGTCTTGGACGAGGCTTTTAAGGCGGTATCGTTTGACGAGGGGTATCGATACGTTTATTCGGGGGCTTCCGAACACCAGGACGAATCGAGCCGGGAGACGGGGAAGGCCTTTTTGCTCGCGGTCATCCTGACCCTGATGCTCTTGTGCGCGCTCATGAACTCGTTCTTTTATCCCCTGCCGATTCTGTGGTCGGTGGCGACGTCGTTCATCGGGGTGTTCTATGCCCTGTTTTTCCTCGGGCAGTCGATCAATATCGCCTCGATGCTCGGGATGATCATGCTCGTGGGGATGGTGGTGAACAACTCGATCCTCCTGCTGGATTACGCCCTTCTTAAAATGAACGAGGGGGTCCCGGTCATCGAGGCCCTCTGGCTTGGCGCCTCGGAAAAATTCCGCGCGATCATTATGACGTCTTTGGCGATCGTGCTCGGCGTTCTTCCGCAGCTGTGGTCTGTCATGCCGGTCAAATCCGCGATGGGTGCGGTCATGATCGGCGGCATGCTGGCCTCGATTGTCTTTAGTTTTGTCTTTACACCGCTCACCTTTTGGTATGTCCATCGGGTGAAGAATTTTTTGGGCCGGCTCGTGCGCCGCGCGGCATAGAGTCGGGGGCTGATCAGATCGGACGGCCTAGGATTTCAACACGTTGATTCCCAACAGGTTAGGCTTGGCGTGGCGCCTCGGGTCTCGTGATCCATGGTATCGGTGTATTTTTGGTTCTGGGAGGGCTTTTGGTTCTGTCCGGGTTTGGGGGGGAGTGTCCCGTTGACAGAACCCGACTCTTCATGTATCTTTATTTACGATTCCGATTATTAATGTTATTAACTATATTTAAACACAAATGCTTTCCAACCCTCAGTAGGGGGAGATTTATTTTTATTAACATGATGAGGAGCGCATAATGAAAAAACAAATTTTATCTATTCTGGGCGTCGCGGTCTGTTGCGTGACTCTTGTCCCGGCCGCCTTCGGTTATGTGATCGATGGACGCCTGGACGACTGGGGGGTGACGGCATTTACGGATTGGCAGCCGGATAGCGCCCGTGTTGAATGGCGTGAGGCGGATGATGTGAATAAATATTCGACCAATGAAGGGTTAGGGATCCGCACCTCAATATTTGCAGAATCGCGCGATCTTGAGGCGATTTATTTTGACAATGACGCGGACTATCTTTATTGGGCGGTCGTGAGTTCGATCCCCTTTGATCCGGCCTACTCGCGAACAAGCCCGTACCCTGAGGATATGGCGATTGATGCCGATGGTGACGGCATTTATGAGCTTGGTCTCAAGATTGGGCTCCTTGGCGCACGAACGGATGACGGGGCAGCGATCCAGCAAGATATTTATCAGGTGACCCGGTGGCGGACGTCAAGCGGGGCTCCGTATCAAATTCTTCAGGGAACGGATATTGGCGATTATGAGATCTTTAATCGCTCTCTCGGGAGCGTCGAACCCTGGACTGGAATCGGGCGAGAGCCGCGTGATTCTGGTAATAGCTGGGGTTGGACCGGCCGGACGTATGTTTTAGAGAGCCGGATCCCACGGTGGTATTTCGGGGATCTTAATGAAGGGGATTCGATGCGGTTATTCTTGGCGAAATATGAGTGTATTTCCGATTATATCTGGATTGATGGGAAAATAGATGACGTGCCTGGGGCCAATCCAGTACCGGAACCGGCTACGATGGTCCTTTTAGGAACGAGCATGGCGGGCAGCCTGATCTGGCGTAGACGCCGGGGTTAAAAGTTTTGAGATTTTTTTAGGGGCAGATCGTGTTCTTTTTTGGATTATTTCTTAAAAAGAACGTGATTTGCCCCTATTTTTTTTAAAAGAAGCAGTAGTTTTGATATTCAGGGAAGCGTTTGCGCGGATTCTCCAGAAACCCTTGAAAACCGGGGTATACTTAAAGTAGGGGTTTTACGAGGGATGTCTTACTATAAGGAGAAGAGACCATGAAGCGTCAATATTTTTTAAAAACGATCATTGTCCTTTTTATCTCGGGCTCGCTCATCGGACCGGTGAGTGCCTGGGGCCAGAGTGCGGCGGGCAATGATCCGCATAAGACCGGGTTGCCGGAGCTCTCGTCTGAAGAACTGAGAATCATTGAGACCACGCACCCTAAGGTTAAAAGGGTGAAGATTAATGCCCGGGGTCTCGAGCGGGTGAACCAGGCCCGTCAAAAAAAGAATAAGCCGCTGCTCTCGCCTGAGGCTGTGGTAGCCGATGGCGAGGACCTCGTCACTGCGGTTGAGGCGGTTGGCGGCACGGTGAGTGTGGAATCCGAGGCCCCCAATTCTGCTTTTGCCGTTCTTCCTGATTCGGTTGATAACAGTGCGTTAAAATATTTTCCTCCGATCCGGAGTCAGGGGAGCCTGGGGTCGTGCGGGTCGTTCTCAGGTGTTTATTATACGATGACCTATATGTTGGCGAAGGCGCGTGACCTTGATGCCAAGAACGGCGGGGACGCGATGCGGCTCAGTCCCAAATGGGCCTACAATATGGTGAACGGCGGCTCTGACAGCGGGAGCTGGTATTATTGGGCCTATAGTATCGGGGTCAAACACGGCAATGCCACCTGGGCCGAGTTCCCGTATGATTCGGATTACCGCGCCTGGTCGCTCAATCCTGATGTCTGGCGCGCCTCGATCGAACGGCGGTTCGACCGGTATGGATATGTGGCGAACACCAATACCGATGAGGGCATTAATTTAGTGAAGGAGATGCTCGTCAACGGGTATATTTTGAATTTCCCGACCTATATTTATTCATGGCAGACAAAAACGATCGGAAATGATCCGGCGGTGATCGAGGATGATCCCTTTGTAGGGAAACCGATCTGCTATTGGGTTAACGGCTCCGAAGGCTATCATGCCATGACGGTCGTGGGGTACAATGACCACATTTGGGTTGATATTAACGCTAATGGAACAGTTGATCCGGGTGAAAAAGGCGCCTTTCGCATCGCGAATTCTTGGGGAACCGGCTGGGGCGAGGCGGGCTTTATGTGGATGGCCTATGATGCGTTAAAAAATCCGTCAGCGGTTGAGGGCGGGCCGAGCACCGGGCGCGTTCTGGGGTGGTCGCCGGCGAGCGCCCATTGGGTCCTGGCACGGGCAGAGTATAGCCCCAAACTCGTGGGGTATTTCACCCTCAATCATTTAAAACGCAATCAGTTGCGCGTGACGTTAGGCGTATCCGACGCCACCCGTACTGCGCCGACCACGGTATGGTATCCGTCGTATGCCCTGTCGTACGCGGGCGGCCCGTACGCCTTTAATGGGACCACGACGGCTGTTGACGGGACCTTTGTGTTTGATTTCACGGACATCGTTCCGGCGAACAGCGGCACGTATCATTTTTATCTTGGGATGCAGGATTCGACATCGGGGGATCCGGCGTTTTTAAAAAGTTTTAAACTCGTGAATGTGGCGAACGGCGGCACCGAGGCGTATTCATCGAATGCCTCAACAAGCGCTGATGCGGCACAGGTTTATGCCTCTGTTTCGTACGATCTTGATACGGGGAACGCGGCGCCGGTCGCGGTGATCTCAGCCCTGCCCGTTTCTGGATATGCGCCGTTGGATGTCGCGTTTGACGGGGCAAATTCATATGACCTTGATGGCAGTCTCGTGTCCTATGGCTGGGACTTTGGGGACGGGGTGACCGCTCAAGGGGTGTCTGTGAGGCACACTTATGTCAATCCGGGCACATATACGGCGCGTCTCTCGGTGACCGATGATGTCGGCGGCTCCGCGTCGGCTGGGGTCACGATCACCGTGGCTCAGAACCCCGAGGTCTTATTGCCGCCGTCGGGCTTGAAGGCCGCGCTTTCAGGCCGGACGGTGACGCTTACGTGGCTTGATGGTTCGACGAATGAGAGCGGTTTTTATATCGAACGAGGCGTCAAGACCCGTGGGGTGATTAAGTTCCAACGGGTCGCCGAGACAGGGGCCGATGTGACACGGTTCCAGGAAACGATCTTAACGACTGGGACCTATGCGTATCGAGTCCAGGCCTTTAATATAGAAACCGGCATGAGGTCGACCTACACGAACATCGTTAATGTCAATATCAAGAAATAGCGTTCGTAAATCGAACGGATGATCAAGAGGAGGGCCTGCGGGAGGTCCTCCTCGTTCTATTTATTTACGATTTTTTGATAGAAAAAATTGGTTCGGGTGATAAAGTAAAAGGGGATCATGTGATAGGGCGCTGAAGGATTTTTCGACTATGGCGTTCAAACGCAATATCTTTCGGCATGTTAACAAATTTCAGGCCCGGGTTCTTTTTTATATCCTTGCTCTTGGAGTGTGCGCTCTCGGGATGATGGTCCTTTTCCTTGCTTATCTGTACGCGGATCAGAACAGCCTCTTTTACACAATCCCCTCTGTGACGATCAAGTCGGCCATCCTCATCGCCTTGCCGGTTACCGCGCTTGCGATCGTTATTTCCTGCCTGTACGCCTTTTATCTCACCAACAAGATCCTGGGCCCCTATGAACGGATCATTCGCGAACTCGATGAGGTTTTGGCCACGAATGATCGGCGCGAGGTGACGGTCCGATGCGGGGATGAGATGTTCAGCGAACTGTTGAAGCGCATCAACGCATTGATCACGCGGGCATGATGTTCTGCCTTGCCGTGACGCGCGGGAAGGCTCAGCAGAAGGCTTTGGGTTTTTCTATTCAAAAATCTTCTTGTCGCGGGTGGGCCGGAGGCGTAAAATAGCAATCGCCACGAGCGGCCGAGGCGCGGAGAAACGGCTGATAGATCAATGGATGAGGAAAGAGAGGGCAGGGGAATGAGTCTCAATTCGGTGAACATCATGGGGAACCTGACGCGGGACCCGGAGATGCGGTACACAACGTCGGGTAAGGCGGTCTGCAATCTGTCGATCGCGAACAATCGTGTGTTTTCGAAAAACGGTGAAAAGGCGACCGAGGTCTCGTATTTTGATGTCGAGGTCTGGGGCGTGGTTGGGGAGAATTGCGCGAAATATCTGACGAAGGGGAGTGGGATCATTGTTGAGGGCCGGCTCCGTCAGGACCGCTGGGAAAAGGACGGCAAGACCCAGAGCCGGGTGCGGATCTCGGCAAATAATGTCCATTTTTTGGCGCGTAAGGGCGCTGGCCCTGAGGGCGGAGCGCCGGGCGCCGGCAGCGCCGGCAATGCCGGGTCGGCTGATACCGGAGCCCCGCTTGAGATCGCGCCGGAATCCATTGCCTGGGATGAATAGGCGGATGTTTTTAAGAAGCACGGGAAGAAAACCTTAGGGAAAGGAGGGTGGAGGAAGATGGGAGACAAGAGTCCGCGAAAGAAGGAAAAGAAGAAGCCGAAAAAGGAAAAGAAGTAGGACTATTCAACAGCAGTATTGAGGGGGAAAACAATATGTGTATTAAGGGAGAGCATATGAAAATTGTGAAAATCATTTTATCGATTTTTCTTCCACCAGTTGCCGCGTATCTTCAGGTTGGCGTGACAAATCATTTGTGGATCAATATTGTTTTAACCATTTTAGGCGGTATCCCGGGTGTTATCCATGCGCTATGGCTGGTCCTGACGGACAAAAAGGCATAGTGTCGACGGGAAAAATCGTTGGATTGTGTTGTTATGTTATGGGCCAGGCAGAGGCCGTTCTGCCTGGCCCCTCTTTTTTGACCGCATGCCTCGTCGATAAATAGCATGCTCCCGTCGCTAAAATGGGCTCTAAAAGAGCAATTTTCACAGCGCACCTCCCGGGTAAAAAAAACCAAAAAAATATGTTTTTTTATTTTAAAGATTATATGATTAAGACAAGAATGGGTTGGCACAGTTAACCTTGTTAGGGGAGGCGCGCATCAGGGATGTGCGGAGAAGATCAGTATCACTATGATAAAAGTTTACAGCACTTCTGACCTTGACACCTGTCGACAATTGTGGAAGCGGATGATCCCCGAGGATCGTCTCATGGATCTCTGGGAAGTCCGCGAATGTTTTCATGATCATTTTCAACGCACCCCGCTGTTTATCTTTGCCCAGGAGGATGGTCAGCCGCTCGGCCTGATTCCGCTCAGCTGGATCCCTGAGAGTAACTGTTACGGATATTTTCCCGGCGAAGTCTGGCAGGGGAAGACCTGGCTGGAGCAGAACCGGGTCGTGGCCCGCGACCAGGCGGTCTTTAATCAGATGCTCAACTGGTTGAAGCGCAAAAAAATCCCATTTCATCTGCGGTATCTCCTTCCGAATTCGCACCTTCCGGCGAAGCTCTCGACGACCGATGAGATCGGGTATATCTTTTATTCGGAACTGATGAGCTATAATATCGATAATTATTATGCCCTTTTTTCCCGGAAGTCCCGCAAGGCGATCAGCCGCGAGGTCGATAAGTATTATCTGCGCGATCTTACGATTCGTCTTGACGAGTTCTCAGACTTTGATGTCATGGTGCGCATGAGCATCGAGCGTTTTGGGGAGGATTCGTATTTTAAGGATGAACGGTTCAGCGCCAGTTTCCGCCAGCTTGCCGAGTTCCTTCGGAAGAAACGGTGGCTGAGGATCACGACCGTCATTATTGATGGAAAGCCTGCGGCCGTGGATGTCGGCTGTCTTTATAAAGGCGTCTATACCCTGTTGGCCGGCGGGACCGACGCGAATTATCCTGGCGTGGCCAAGGTGATCAATCTGCATCATATCAAGAAGGCCTGCGAAGAGAAATACAAAGAGGCAGACTTCTTGAGCGGGGATTTTTCCTGGAAAAAGATCTTCCATCTCTCTCCTCGTCCCCTGGACCTGTTAAGCAATATCAGTTGAGGCTCCCATGACTGCCAATGCGCGAGTTCTGGTGGTTGGGACAACGGCGGACTACATCGACATGCTGGCGCGGCGGTTCCCTGGCCGCGCCCTTTTTGTGACGGATCCCGGAGAACGCGGCCGTTGGCCGCAGCTCGTGCCGCCGCCGGACGCTGAGGTGCTCGTGGGCCTGCTTGAGGCGGGGCCGGTCGTCGAGGCCGTTCGGGCGCATCTCGGCCGTTACGGATGGACCCTGTCGGGCGTTGTCTGTTATGACTGCGAATCCCTCTGGCTCGGCGCGGCCGTGGCCGAGGCCTTTGGTCTGGATTTTTCATCACACGAGGCCGTGGTCCGCTGCCGGTCGAAACATCTTTCAAAACGAGTCTGGATGGCTGCCGGTGTCGGGTGCCCTCGGGCGGCTCTTGCCGCGACCGAGGCTGAGGCGGTGGGTTTTTTTGAGGACCTTGCGGGCGGGCTCGCCGTGATGAAGCCGCTAAGCGGCAGCGGCGGAGAACTTGTCTTTTTGTGCGCGAGCGCCGATGACTGCCGGCGCTCGTTCCAGCTCATCCGCAAGACCCTCGCCGCGCACCCCAACGAGAGGATGTACGGCGGGATCGATATGGCTGATGATGAGGATCCCCGTCAGGCCGTGGTCCTTGAGGAATATATCGTGGGCGATGAGTACAGCGGTGATTTTATGCTTGAGGGCGGACGGGTCCGGGCGCTCAGGGTATCGAAAAAGATCGCGAAGCGCGGCGAGGTCTTTGGTACGATCATGGCGTATGAGGTACCGGCGGTCCTGCCCGAGGGGTGGACTCTGGAGCGGATTGAAGGTCATGTCTGTCAGGCGGCGCTCAGCCTTGGATTGACCCGGTGCATCATGATGGCGGATTTTAAGTTTGTCGGAGAAGGAATCGTATTTTTTGAGATGACGCCCCGCCTTGGAGGCGATTGCCTGCCTCCGTTGATTCAAGCCAGTTCCGGGTTTGATGTCTTTGCCGCGAGCTTTGACTTCGCGGAAGGCCGGACGGTTGTCCCCGTCGATCCTCGGCGGTGGCAGCGGCTTGTCGGCATGCGGATCTTTGCCCAGCAGGAGGGGATCTTAAGGTCGATCGATGCGTCCGAGGCCTTGGCCGATGACCGGGTTCGATCGTGGCAGCCGTACCGCCTGCCGGGTGAGAGAATCCAGCTGCCGCCTAAGGATTATGATTCGCGCGTCTTGGGGTATGTCATCTTTTCTCCATTGTCCGATCGGGTCCTTGAAGGCCAGTGTTGTGAGATCATGCAGAAGGTGCAGGTGGCCATTGAGTTCAAGAATGAACCCGCAAAATTACTTCAATAATATCGAGGGGATCTTACGTGCCGAGACCCCGCTTCTGGACGAGGCGGTCTTGCGGGCCTTTGTGCGGCGTTTTATTGAAGCGAAGGAACGCTATATCGAGGCCGCTGACTGCACCCCGGTCTATCTGGTTGATGTGCCGGCGCTGACGCGGAGGGCGATTGAATTCCGCGATGCCTTTTTGGCCGTCCTGCCGCAGGTGACCTGTTTTTATGCGATGAAAAGTAATGATCACCCGGCGGTGATTACGAGCGTGGTCCGTCAGGGGTATGGCCTTGATGTGTCGAGCGGCCGTGAGCTTGGTCTGGCCCTCGGATCTGAGGCGCGGGAGATCATTTTTAGCGGGCCGGGCAAGACCGATGAGGAACTCCTCCTTGCCTGCCGTCATGCCGATCGCGTGATCCTGTTGCTTGATAGTTTTGGTGAGCTCGCGCGGCTCGAGCGCGTCGCGCCGCAGGTCTTCGGCGGGTCGAAGGGGCGAAGGATCCGTGCCGGGGTCCGTCTGATGATCGAAGAAGAGGGTCTCTGGCGCAAATTTGGGATTCCGTTACGCGAGGTGCCGCGATTTGTTGAAGCGGCCGCAGCGTGTGATGCATTGGATCTCTGCGGGTTTCAATTCCACGCGAGCTGGAATCTCGACGCAAGGAAACAGACGGCCTTTTTGGAACGCCTCGGCGGGCTTCTGGCGGACCTCGCTGCGCCCCTGCGATCGAGGATCACGTTCTTGGATATCGGCGGCGGCTATTGGCCTCCGGATGGCGAGTGGATCCAGCCCTCGGCCACGCCCGAGGGGCAGGTGAAAAAGATCGCGGACCCGCGGCTTACGGAAGGCCTGGATCATCGATGGCATCGCGCAGCGCCGATCACGGATTTTGTGAAGGAGTTGGACACGGCGCTTCGCCGATATGTTTTTCCCTATGTCGACTGCGCGGTCCATCTCGAACCGGGCCGCTGGATCAGCCATGAGGCCATGCATATTCTGCTCAAGGTCATGGATAAAAAAGCGGATGATGTCGTGATCGTGGACGGCGGGATCAATATGGTCGGCTGGGAACGCTATGAGGCGGATTATTTTCCTGTGATCAATCTGAGCCAGCCCGGGCTTGATGAGCGGGAATGCACGGTCTTTGGGTCGCTCTGTACGCCTCATGACCTTTGGGGATATTCCTATTTTGGTACAGGCATCCGGGAAGGAGACATTCTCCTTGTCCCGGTCCAGGGCGCCTACACCTATAGCCTGAGGCAGGAGTTCATTAAGGGCATTCCTGGTTCTGCCATATTAGGGGAAAGCGGCCCGGACCCTTTAAGCCGGGCTGCCTAGGCCCCCCCTGTAACGGTTTGTTGACCGGACTATCATTCATATTCGTTTAAAATCGCTTCAAAAATCATTAGTTATGCATCTTTCTTCTGTCTGGGTTGGGGAGGGGTTGTCCCATTGACATTCGTTCCTGCCATATGCTATATTTTAGCCCTCAAGTATATATTATATATAAAAATCAAAAATGCTCTTGAGGGCTTCATGATGAATAAACGAGCGGTTCTCTTCTTAATTGTTTCTTTAGTCCTCGGTATTCAGCCCGCGCATGCCATGGTGACGGGGAATGGTGTTGTTAATTTTTCATGGGGCGTAACCCCGGGCACCAGCCAGTCGACGTACACGGATGGGCGGTTTGGCTATCTTTCTTACTATAATTATAGTACTCATAGTGAGTCGTTCCCTTGGGCGCCGCAGGGCACGGTCTATCTGAATAATGCCTTGCCCAGGACGGATGGGTATAGTTCGCTGACTGGGACGGCGTTGAGTAATGGCGGATCGGCCTTTGAGGCGGTTTATCAGACGCCGGACGGGGCTACAACCTCTGCTCTTGGTAATGTGGATTTTTATGGCCGGGCCCAGTTCTTTAATTTTCCGAGCAGTATGATCTTTCCCGCTTTTTCATATGATTATGATTTCGCAGGGACAACGGATTCCGCAAATGATCATCTGCAGTTTGTCCTTCAGTTTGAATTAAAGTATTACACTTTTTATGAGAATCCGACCACCGGTATCTTAAATACCCGGTATTATACGGTATATTCGGATTATTGCGTTGATCCGGGATGCAGGGAAAAGATGCTTCAATACACCTTGAACGGTGAAGGCGAGATCCGGGAGGACGGGACGGTGAGTTTTGATGCGGTTATCGCGAGTGTTCCTGACGGTGAGGCCTTTGGCGGGTGGCTTGCCCGCTGGGATGTCGGCGGCGGGTTTATCGACCGCGATGAGAATCCCGAGGCCCCGCAGGCAGTGCCGGAACCCATGAGCCTCGTGCTCCTTGGGGCTGGGGCGCTTGGCGCGTTCGCTCGGCGGAGACGGAGTTTGTAAGAGGTAAAAAAATCATGTTTGTTCAAGGCGGCTGGATATCCGGCCGCCTTTTTTATTTTTATTCCAAGAGAGGGAGAAATTATCCTTCGACAACTCTATAGGATTTGTTAAAATACACACGGCTTTTATCTGCTAGAGTCGGAAGCCGTTCGCATAAAGAGACGAAGGGGAGGAAGGGTATGTTGACAAAGGTTCTAAATGTTGCGATGCGCTATCCGAAGCACATCATGGCCCTCGCCGTGTTCGCGGTCGTGGTCTCGATCGCCCAGTTCCCCCGGATCAGGGTGGATACGGACCCTCAGAACATGCTTTCTGACCAGGCACCCGTGAAGGTGACGCATCGGCAGGTTCGGGCCGAATTCGCTCTGTACGATTTTGTCGTGCTCGGTGTAGTCAATGACGCGGACCCGGACGGTGTCTTTAATCCCCAGACTTTAGAGAAGCTCTATCGGATTACCGAAGAGATCAAAAAGATCCCGGGCGTTATTGTCCCGGAGATCATCACCCTTTCGACACGCGATGATGTCCGTCAGGCGGATCTCGGAACTGTGGAATTCCAATGGCTGATGTCGGCGCCTCCGAAGTCGCGCGAGGAGGCCCGGCAGACGCGTGAACGGGCTGAGGCGCACCCGATGTTCCGCGACAGCATTGTCTCGAGCGACGGCCAGGCGGTCGCGGTTTATGTCCCGATCGAGAAAAAGACCCTCAGTTATGCCGTGGCTCAGGCGATCCGAAAGATCGTCGCCGGAGAACAGGGTGCGGAGCGCTATTATGTCACAGGTCTCCCGGTGGCCGAGGATCAGTTCGGGGTGGAGATGTTTAAACAGATGGCGATCTCGGCCCCTCTGGCCGGTCTTGTCATCTTTGTGCTCATGTGGATCTTTTTTAAATCTGCGGTTTTGATCATTGGCCCGATGCTCGTGGCCCTGGTCACGGTCGTGATATCCATGGGGTTGCTCATGGCCTTTGGGTATCCTGTGCACATCATGAGCTCGATGATCCCGATTTTCCTCATGCCGATCGCGGTCCTTGATTCGGTCCATATCTTGAGTGAATTTTTTGATAAATACAGGACCTTTAATGACCGGCCGAAAACGATCCGGGTCGTTTTTGAGGAGCTGTTCACCCCGATGCTCTATACATCGCTGACCTCGATCGCGGGGTTTGTCTCCTTGTCATTCTCTGATATCCCGCCGGTCCAGGTCTTTGGTGTTTTTGTCGCGATCGGGATTGCGATCGCCTGGATCCTGACCATGGTGTTTATTCCGGCCTATATTATGCTCATCCCAGAACGGCGTTTTGTGGATTTCGGGCATCCGGAAGAGTCGGGCGGACATCTGATCGATCGCATTCTCGGCTGGATGAAGAGGGTCTGTCTTCGGCGGGCCAAGGCGGTCCTTATCGTTTCGGTGATGGTCGTCGCGGTGTCGCTTTATGGGATCAGCCGCGTTCAGGTGAATGACAATCCGGTCCGGTGGTTTAACACCGCGCACCCGCTCCGGGTCGCGGACCGGGTCTTGAACCGTCATTTTGCCGGAACATATGAGTCGTATCTGGTTTTTGAGTCGCGCGATTCTGAGGAAGAACTTTTTATTGAGCCGGCGATGCTGAGATACCTGGAACGGTTTCAGCAGGCCTTGGCCGGGACCGGGCTCGTTGGGAAGACAACCTCACTGGGGGATGTGGTGAAGAAGGTCTATTATGAGCTGCTTGGAGGGAATCCACGTGATGAGCGGATCCCTGATTCAAAGGCGGCCGTGGCCCAGTGCCTTATTTCATTCGAAAATTCCCACCGGCCCGACGATGTTTGGCACATGACGACCCCGGATTACAGCAAGACCAACATCTGGTTCCAGCTGAAGAGCGGGGACAATAAAGACATGGTCCGGGTGCTCGCGTTTGTTGATGACTATATCGCCAATAATCCTCCGCCCTATCAGGTCACGTATAAGTGGGCGGGCTCGACGTATATTAATGTGATCTGGCAGGATAATATGGTGAAGGGGATGCTGAATAATTTTATCGGGTCCTACATTATTGTCCTGTTCATGATGCTTTATCTCTTCCGTTCGCCGCTCAAGGCCTTGCTGTCGATGATCCCGCTTACGGTTACGATCCTCTTTATCTATAGCCTGCTCGGATTTTTCGGAAAAGACTATGATATGCCTGTCGCGGTGCTCTCGGCGCTGACGCTTGGGTTGTCGGTTGATTTTGCGATTCATTTTATTCAGCGGGCCCTTGAGCTGTATCGTGAGACCGGCAGTTGGGAAAAAACAGCGGATGAGATGTTTCAGGGCCCGGGCCGCGCGATCATCCGGAATGCCCTGGTCGTGGCGATCGGATTCCTTCCACTCCTGGCCGCGCCGCTCGTTCCATATAAGACGGTGGGATTCTTTATGTTCATGATCATGGCGGTCTCGAGTCTCTCGACGCTGTTTCTTCTGCCGGCCCTTGCGACCCTTGTGCCGAAGGCCTTTTTTGAAGACCCCCGCGGCGGCACGGGATGCCATTGCGGGGCGTGCGTGCTGTCGGCCGGGTTTGTTGCGGCCGCGGTTGCGTATGTCCTGATCGGATATTCGCCGCTTGGATGGCGGCCGACTGTCTTTGTAGAGATCGGGATCATTGCTGCGGCTGCTGGAATATGCCGGAGGCTGTCAGGGAGAACGCGGTGCAAAACGGAGGAGGGAATGAATGGATAAACGGACAGGTCGCTGGGGAGCGCTCCTTGCTGCCGCCGGGATGATCGTGGTTTGGTGGGCGGGGCAGGGATGGTGTCTCGAGGTTGAGGAGATCGTGGCGCGGGCGAACCGCGTCGCGCATTACGCGGGGAATGACGGGAGCACGGACGTCACGATGACGATCGTGGACAGCCAGGGACGGAGCCGCGTGCGTGAGTTCCGTATCCTGAGGAAGAATGTCACCGATGGTGGGGAACAGAAATTTTATGTGTATTTCCGCAAGCCGGCTGATGTGGCTCGGATGGTCTATATGGTCTGGAAAAAGACCGGGGCGAGCGATGATGACCGCTGGCTGTTCCTCCCGGCCCTGGATCTTGTCCGACGCGTGGCCGCGAGTGATAAGCGATCGAGTTTCGTTGGCTCTCATTTTGTCTATGAGGATGTCTCGGGCCGGAGCCTTGAGGCCGATGTCCATGAGCTCGTTGACGAGACCGAGACCCATTATGTTGTCAAGAATACGCCGAAGCCCGGACGCGAGGCGGAGTTCAGTTCTTATTCTGTTTGGATCGACAAGGCGACGTTCATGCCGTCTAAGGCGGAATATTATGACGCGAAAGGTGCGGTGATCCGCCGGATCGAGGCCCTTGATGTCCAGGAGATCGACGGCCACTGGACGGTCGTCCAATCGCGGGCCACGGACCTCGTCCGCGGCGGGAATACGCTGATGGATTTTTCCAACATCCGCTATGACGTGGGTCTGACCGATGATATCTTTACGGAACGGTTTTTAAGGACGCCGCCGGCGCAATGGATCCGATGATGAGAGAAATCGTTATTTCGCTGTGTCTTGCTGCCGGGTGTGCGGTCGGGGCCGCGGGTCCGGCGGACGCTGCGTGGACCGGAGTTCACGGCTTTGCCGAGACGGCGGCCGGGGTCCGAACCGACGACTCGATCGATACCAAACACAGTGATTATCATTTTCTCGAGCAGCGTCTGCAGTTCAAAACCCAGTATTTTTGGGAGGGTGAGAATTTTCTGGCTGAAAAGAATGCGGTCGTGAATCTTAAGGCGGACGGGACGGTTGATGGATATTTTGGCGCGAAGACCGCCGTCGAGGTTCGCGAGGCCAATCTGTCGTTCAGCCCGCTTGAACGGATGGATGTCCGGGCGGGCCGTCAGGTCCTGACTTGGGGGACGGGTGATTATCTTTTTGTGAATGACCTTTTTCCGAAGGATTATATCTCGTTCTTTTCAGGGCGCGATGATGAGTATCTGAAACGGCCGTCGGACGCGGTCCGCGTCTCCCTCTTTCATGAGGCCGCGAATCTGGATATCGTGGCGGCCGCTTTTCAACCGAATCTTCAGCCCGACGGGGACCGGCTCTCCTTTTACGACCTTTTTGAAGGTGAGATCGCCGGCTGCGCTTCGGACCGGCGGCTTGTGGAACCAGCCCGTCAGTTATCGAATGCCGAGTATGCCCTTCGGCTCTATCGAGGGGTCGGCAGCCATGAGGCCGCGCTCTATGCCTTTCGGGGATTTGATAAGAACGCGTCGAGCATTAAGGATGAGGCAGCGCACGAGCTTTTTTACCGTCGGTTGGATGTCTATGGTGGGAGCCTCAGAGGACCGGCCTTCGGGGGGATCGGGAATCTCGAGGCGGGCTATTATAACTCACGCGAGGATGATGCCGGCGACAACCGGCTCATCGAAAATTCCATGGTGAAGACCCTCGCTGGTTATGAACGAGACCTCGGGGGAGATTGGCGCGTGGGGGTTCAGTATCTTTATGAACATCGGCTTGATTACGGGGCCTATGAAGACAATCTTCTTTCCTCGGACCTCAGATATGACCAGGGCCGGCATCTCTTGACACAGCGGGTCACGAAGCTTTATAAGAATCAGACCGTAGCGGTCTCGGTGTTTCATTTTTATTCGCCGTCGGATGAGGATGGATACCTTCGGCCGAGCATTCAGTATGATGTGACGGACCGGTGGAAGGTGACGCTGGGCGCGAACGTCCCCTGGGGAGAAGGGCAGACAACCGAGTTCGCCCAAATGAAAAAAAACAAAAACATTTATCTTCGTGCGCGGTACAGTTTTTGAAGAAGCTCATTCATCCTGCGTGAGGGGGCAGAACATGAACGTTGATCAGGAACCTGGGGTGTATCAGCACAGCCGACTGCTTGAGGCAGCGGTCTCATATAATAATCGCCTCAAGATGTGGTTGATGGGCGGAATTTTTTTTCTCGTTTGCGTTCAGCTCGCGATCGTCTTCACCGCGCCCGAGATGAGCGAGATCTCGGAGAAGATTATCCTGATGATCGTCTTGGCCCTCATTGGCCATCTCTGGATGCGCGAGGTCGGCGAGCGCGAACGCGTTCAGGCCATGAATGATGAGTTATTGAGCGCCTATGTGCGGCTTGAGAATGCCGAGGTGGAAACGATTGCTTCGTTAATTAATCTTGTTGAACGCCGCGCGCTGTATCTTCACGGGCACTCGGCCCGGGTCGCGCGCCTCGCTGTTTTGATTGGAAACGAGATGGGGCTCTCGGCGGACACTGTTGAATCGATCCGTCGGGCCGCCCTGTTGCACGATCTTGGGAAACTCGTTATCGATGATGAGATCCTTAAAAAGTCCGGGGCCCTCTCTCCGGAGGAGCGTGAGAAGATCAATCGGCATACGATCCTCGGTGACGAGATCCTCCGGCCGTTAAAATTTCTTCATCTTGAGCGCGCGGCGATCCGCCACCATCATGAGCGTTGGGACGGGACAGGATATCCCGATGGGAAGCGTGGGGCGGACATCCCGCTTGAGTCACGGATCATCGCGGTCTGCGAGGCCTTTGACGAGATGAATACGACCACATTTTATCGGGCGGCCCTTTCCAAGGAGACGATCCTGGATGAGTTGACCCGCGGGGCTGGGACGCAGTTTGATGAGACAGTTGTTCAATTTTTGTTGAGATTGATCAAAAAAGACGGCGGACTCTGGGGACGGTAGCTCATCGGAGAGAATCGGGGGCGGCTAGATGATCGGTACGGGAAGCAAGGGCGTGAGACGTCGACGGCAGGTGGGACCTGGGGCACGGATCCTCGCCCGCGGAAGTTTCCGTTGGAAGGTCACGGCGGCCTTGATCGCGAGTACGGTCACGGTCGTGGCCTTGAGTAATGCCTTTATTTATTCTTATGCCCTTGATGCCCAGTTTGACCAGCTCCGCGATAAATTGAAGGTCGTCGCCCAGACCGCGGCCTTATTCATTGATGGGGATCGGCTTGAGGAAATCCCGTTGACGCGGGAGGGGGTTGAGTCTCCGGCCTATCAGGCGACCTTACAGAAGCTCAAGCGGATCCTCGACGCCAATCCGCCGGTGCGGTTTGTGTATATCATGACCCGGACCGAGGAACAGGGGATCTGGCAGTTCGTAGTTGACCCTGACGCGGAGGGCGGCGGGCAGGACGTTCGTCGGGGTCAGGAATGTTATCCCGGGGCCCGGTATGATGCCTCGCGGTTCCCTGAGATGATGAAGGCCTTTGATGGTCCGACTGCGGATACCCGTCTCGGCTCAGATGAGTGGGGGAGCCTTCTTTCAGGGTATGCCCCGATTCGAAATCAACACGGGGAACCGGTGGCGGTCCTTGGAGTTGATGTGACTGCGGATGATGTCTACGCGGTGAGACGCCTTGTCCATCGGCGCGGGATTGCCGTCCTGGGCGCGGGGATTGCGATCGCTGTTGGCCTTGGGATCGCCCTTTCGGGGTGGATCACCCGAAGGATCGAGGATCTTGCCGAGGGGACGCGGCGGATCAGTAAGGGCGAGTTCACGTTCCGCGTTGACGATTCCGGGCATGACGAGGTTGCTGGCCTTGCCAGCGATTTTAACCGGATGGCGCGGGCCTTGTGGCTCTCACGGAAAAAGACCCATCATTATTTTTACCGCGCGATGCAGTCCATGATCCGGATCCTAGAGGCCAAGGATATTTATACACGTGGGCATTCGGACCGGGTCGCGGGGTATGCCGCCGGGATCGCAAAGACAATGGGGCTTGACGAACACGCGGTGGAACTTATCTGGGAAGCGGCTCAGCTCCATGATATCGGGAAACTCGCGATTCAGGATTCGGTCTTGAATAAAAAAGAGACGCTGACCCCTGAGGAGTGGGACCTCATTCATCAGCATCCGGCCATCGGTGAGGACATTCTTCGATCCGCGGTCTTCGACAAAGAGCTCCTTGCGATTGTCCGAGGGCACCATGAACATTATGATGGCACGGGATACCCGGATCAGCTCGCCGGAGAGGGGATCAATCTGTACGCCCAGATCCTGGCCGTGGCCGATGCGTATGACGCGATGACGACTGATCGGGCGTATCGGGCGGCCCTGTCGCGGGAGACTGCGATCGAGGAGATCCGGCGGAATCGGGGGCAGCAGTTTCATCCCCGCGTTGTTGATGAATTTTTGAAATATCTTCGGTCAGGGATGGCCGGGCAAGGACAGGAGAGAAAGGAGCTAGGGGATGTTGCAGATGCTTGAGGTTGTGGGGATCTCATCTGTGGGGTTTTCAAAGGCGGTCCAGTCCGCGATCGAGAAACTCGTGGCAGATGGCCGGCGGGTGCATTTTTTTGAGGTGGTCGAGCAGCGCGGCGCGGTGAGGGAGGGGCTTGTTAAGGAATTTCAGGTGAAGCTGAAGGTCGCGGTTGAGATGTGATTCTTTAGGGTAGCCAGGTCGGTTTCCAGTTCATGAAACGCCTTTTTCTGATTTTTAGAAAAAGGCGTTTTCTTTTTAAAAAAGTATGACAGGACCTTGTTTTTTCAATTATTATCCTTAATACTTATATAAATATTGAAAGAATTATGATGAAAATCACAAAAATTCGTTTTTATTTGCCTTTTTTTGTTTGTTTTGCCTTGGTCCTCGCTTCGGTCGGATGGGCTGAGGCCCCTCTTTGGGCGCCGGGATCTCCTGTGGCGTCTCAGCCGATGATGCTGCGCGGCATCGAACTCGATGCGGACAATCCCCTTCATTTTCAATTTATTCTCGATCCCGGAGAGGCCACAGGTGATGAGGCCCAGGTCACGGATGACTCTGCGCGGTTGATTAAATATTTTCTAGCCGCGTTAACCATTCCGGAAAAAGACATGTGGGTCAATCTCTCTCCGGATGAGCCGGACCGGATCATCGCGGACGCCTTTGGCGATACAGAGATGGGGCGGGACATGCTCGCGGAGGATTATGTGCTCAAACACGTGAGCGCCTCCCTGCTTCACCCGGAGGAGGAGACCGGCCGCCGTTTTTGGACGGCGCTCGGGCAGGCTGGGCTCGCAGCAGAACAGGGCGCCGATCAAGTGACCCCCAAGGTCTGGATCGTTCCCGCCGAGGCGCAGGTCTATGTCGACGGGCCGCGGGTCTTTGTGACCCGGGCCCGGCTCCGCGTCATGATGGATGGAGAGTATCGTGGGAAGACGAAGCCGGGATCAGAAGGCGTGTCTGCGGATCACTCAGGGAGAGGGACGGTCTTGCGCGACGTCCTTGTCCCGGCGCTTGAGCACGAGGTGAATGAGGGCCCGCGTTTTCGCCGACTGAGACAGATCTATCACGCCTTGATTCTGGCGGCCTGGTATAAACGGCATCTCCGTCAGGGGATCCTCGGGGCGCGGTATGTTGATCAGGGATTGGTGGCGGGTGTTCAGTTCACGGATGATGAGGATACGACAAAGATCTATGAGGGATATCTTGAGGCGTTGCGCGAGGGGGTCTACAGTCTTATTCGTGAGGAGTATGACGCCGAACGCGGGGAGGTGGTGCCCCGCAAATATTTTTCCGGCGGGGTCGCGATGGACATGGCGATGCTCACCGAGGATGGAACGCAAAACGACCTGCGGTCTGCCGTCGGTCCAGATGCCAGGTGGGTAAAGATCGATACGATGGTCCGGCCCATGGGGCAGGGTTCGGGCACAGTAGCCCATACACGGATGGCTGCTGGTGTTGAGGTCAGAAACGTCGATTTTCAGGGGCAGACGATCTATACGACCCGAACGGAACTGAGCGATCAGTTCTTGGCGGCATTGTGGCGCAATCACGGGTTTGTCAGTCTGCGGGACGGCGTTGGTTCCGAGCCGTACTTGGAGACTAGCGAGGAGTCTCCATGGCCGGTCATGAATTCGTCACTCGCGGCGGTTGATGGTCATTTGGATATTACGCGTAAGATTGACGCCCTCATCGCTGATCGTGAGGCCTCTTCTGAACCTGAAAAGCCGATCGTGATTCTTGACTGGGGATGCGGCAGCGGCCGGACCCTGAAGGAGCTCGCCGCGCGATATGAGGATCGGAAGAATCTTTTTTTTATTGGTTATGGGGCGGACATGCCGCGGCAGTGGGGTGAGGGGACGCGGCCGAATGTCTTTTTGATCTGGGATCAGAAGGAGCATTTCAATATTTTACTCCGTCGGATTCTTGACGTGATCGGGGCAGAAAAGGTCAGCTTGGGATTTAGCCACTTGGGCATCACCCATCTTTTTAGCAGTCGCGGGAAGGCGTCTGGTCAACAGGATGTCATTGGGTATATACGGCATGACATCTTAGACGTGTTTGATGACGGCGCGGGATTATGGCTGTTTCCCTTATCGCATCTCGAACAAAACAATGTCGACCCTCGATTGTTCGAGGCGGAAGGGATGACGGTGACGATGGTTCGGGTGACCAAGGACCCGCTTTTGTTCAAACAATTAGAAGGGGGGCTGAGCAGCGTTCGGCTCACTGTTAAGCCGACGATGCCGGTGGCATGGGATCACAATGCCGTTTCTTTGTGCGATCAGCTTCGGGACGGGTTAAAAAATGGTCGTCGTCCGGTGCTCAAGTATCCAGACGGCAGGCGTCTCGAGATCATTGAGGGCATCACGAATTCTTGGGCCGCGGAAGTTTTCCGGGGGCGGCTGACGGATCCTCGACATCCTGCGGCGCCGAAGGACGTTGTGGTGAAGTTCATCGTTGCAGCGATGGAGGCGCCGTCTCAGCGGATGGGCGCGCGCCTGAGGCGGTTAAAAGAATTCTTCCAAGCCGTCCAGGCCGATCCGGCGACTCGGGATTTTTTCGCTGCGCCGGCTAATCTTCAGACAATCGAGGAGGACTATCGTCTGGCGCGGCATTTTATCCTCGACCAGGCCTCTGGTGAATCGCTTGAGCGGAGGGGGTCATCTCGTGCGATGCGAACGCAGGTAATTGAATTTATTCACCGTCTTCGTGATGCCCAGCGCCGGTTCGGGTTTATCCATGGGGACCTGCTTCCTCGCAATATTATGGTTGATCCCCGCCGAGGACTGCGTCTTATTGACTGGAATGAGATCGCGCTCATGCAGGGAAGCCGCGTCACATCTCATGCCTTTGAGTATTGGGACCCCGATGACATGATGAGCGATTTTGGATCGCTCATCGACATTCTCGGCGATCAGGAGATGCTGACTGATCCGGTCCCGGAGTCCTGGAAGGATGAGATGCGCGAGTGGGTCGCGCGTCAGGGGAGGACCGGGACCCTTGCGGACTACTGGGATGCTTTTGAGGAGGTTGTTCTGGACGGATATCTCGCGAATGAATATCGGCTCAATTTAACGGTGGCAGATCAGGCGATGCTCACTGAGCCTCAACGAATAGAGGTCAACGGAAGTAAGCTGTTTACAACCGTACCGATCACCGGAGAGGATCTCCGTCCGGACGGGGTTATGACCATTGAGCGGGATCATACGGGGGGTGTCGTTTTTAGGCATGAGGATACGACGGAATGGCAGGAAACGCATACGCGGCTTGAGGACATTGAGCGTATTATTCCTGTTCGGGCGTTGATCGATGAGCGGATTCAAAAGAGGGTTGACGAGGCGGACCCGATTGTCATTGTTGATTTGGGGTGCGGGGCCGGGATAGGGCTGAAGGAGCTCGGAGAACATTATCGGCGGCAGGGGGTGAGGAATCTGTTTTTTGTGGGATATAGCAGGGATTTCTTCCCGGAATGGATTCGGACGACTGAATCGAATGTGTTTTTTATTTGGGACGACAAGGAGTCCTTTGTCGTGAATCTTAAGGCGGTTTTACGTGAGATGGGAACGGACAAGGCCGATCTGGCCTTTAGTCACCTGGGGATCTCGCATCGTTTTGACAATGTCGTGTTTGATTCGACCCGTTTACCTGAGGCGCTGATGGATGTGCGCGATGTCCTTGATATGATCGATGATGAGGCCGGTTTTTATATAGGGACGACCGATTATTTTCAGTCGGCCGCGTGGCCTCAGGGCCAGATTCACCAGATCTTTCGTCGCGCGGGCATTGATAGTCGGACGTTTGGCGTGACGGGCTCAGGGTTTGAATGGGATCCGCAGTTCGGGACGGGCGTGCGATGGCAGCGGCGCAAGGGGGACAGCCTTCTTGATCAGATGATGGCGGGGGCGACGCCGTCGTTGATCGAGATTGAGGCCCGGGAAGAGGGCGAGTTTTTTTCGTCTGACGGTGTGCCGAGAAATCCGATGAGATATGAGTGGACCGGTGGGGATATAGAGGAGGCCCTGCGTCGCGGCCTGATGAATGGCGAGACCCCGGTCTTGGAGTATCCGGACGGCCGAAGACTTTTTGTTACCGGAAGAGTAGAGAACTTATTTGACTCTATTTTTACGGCTGTATTATTTTTTGATGGCCAGGATCGCGAGCCTGAGCGCGTCTTTGTGGTCATGGGACACGGTCTATCGAGCGCAGAGGGTCGGCCTGGGGACCGACTGGATGAATTTTTTAACGACATCTCGGATGACCCTCTGGTGATGAGTCTTTTTTCGCAGCTGAAAAACCGTGAATCCCTTGGAGCGGATTATCGGCTGAGTCCCCATTTTCTTGTCGATCGGGAGAAGGGAATCAGGGGGCTTGGTGATGTGGCCGGTTTGGGTGAGCCAGGGGCTGTCATGGCGTTGGGAGAATTTATTAAACGCCTGCGCTATGCTGAGGGGCGCTACGGGTTTGCCCATCAAAATCTGCGGCTGTCGAATCTTATCATAACCGCCCGAGGAGAGATACGCACCATTGATTCACAGGATCTTGTGAGCAAGAAAAACCCTGCTGATGCATCGAGCAATCTTGAGGTGGGAGACATGGATCAGGTGCTTGGCCTGTTGAATGCCTTTCATCTTGTCGCAAGGCCTGTTCAGTATCAACGTTGGCTCAAAGACGTTTCATTGTGGTTGTCACAGAATCATACGGGCACGGATACCCGCCAAGTCTGGCGTGCCTTTGATGAGATAGTTCTTAAGACAATGCTCTATGAAGACGTTCAGAGATATTTTTTTGGTGATCCGGCCCCGGTTGACCGATCGGCCCGAGCCGACGCGTCTCAGGCACGAGACGTCGGCGGGATTGACTTTGACATGACCGATGTCGCTATCGACGAAACGGAAGGGCAGGCGATCGATCTTATGAATTGGAAGGACTCGTTGTCGCGCCCGCTGACCGGGCTGGCCCCCGTGATCATCAGGGTCGTTCCCTTTGACGGGTTCGGGGGCGTCCTGGCCGAGGGGAAGACGAAATGACCCGGTATTTTTTAAGTATTTTTATTTTGTTTTTGTTATAATAGCGCGCGTTGATGAAATGAAATTTCGATAGGGGAAAACGATGCGCCGAATTTTTTGTCTCGTGTGTGTTGGGCTTCTTGGGTTGTGTGACGCCGCGTTGGCCGCGAACTGGTATGCCACGACGATCTATAAATCTCCCAGGAAGAATTTTTTGGTGATGATCACACTGACCCATGATCGAGATGCCTGTGAGGCGCTCCTCGACGGAAGAAAGAAGAATCTGACGGAGGAATGGCGTTTCGCGCATGATGATTGCGCCTGGGGACCGAAAAATGACGCGTTGTATCAGGGGGCCTTCAGTGATCGTCCGGTCTCGGGGACGTATATTTCTTTTTTTGATGAGCATGGGCGAAAGACCCTTGTCAAACTGATGGAGGTCAAGCCGTGGATGATGAATGCCTCTTTGAAAACAACATCGGCGCTGCTCGCCGAACGAGGGTATACGAGGATCAAGATCATTAAAGCGAAGTAGGCGTTGTTCGTTGAATGCGACGCGGAGGATATCTGATGAAGACCGGTCATCGTGACCGGTCGGATTAACGGCGGTGAACAAAGGGGGCGGGGATGGTTACAAAAAAAGCGGCGAAGAAGCCGGTGAAGAAGGCAGCAAAAACGAGTTGCTGCTGCTGCGGAAGCAAGAAGAAGTAGTCGGGATTTATGGGGTCAGTCGCGGCAGCTGCGCCTAGCGCAGCTGCCGTTGTCTTTAGGGGACCTGATGGCAGAACAATATCCACAACTCGTTGTGAGCGACGGCCAGGGCCGGATCGTTAATGTGCCTTTTTTACAGGCCGTGGGGATGGCCGGGGGTCAGTATGTCCCCTTGACGCGAGAGGACTGCGTCAGGCTTCCGGCGTGCAGTGCGCTCTATATGCTCCCGGACCGGTTAGCGATCGCCTGTGATTTGGAGAACCGGCGGTTGTGCCGGATCGACACGAGCCCCCTGGAGGGGATCAGCGGCCCGGTCTATCCGGTTGCTGCTTTTTTGGCCCCGGGGTATACTGCCAGCTATCATGCCGCGTTTGAGGAGCGTCCGAGCGCCCGCCTGCTGCCGATGTTTGCCTATGGGGCCGTGGCGTTTTTCCGCGGTGAATTTTATGCTGCCGCGATCCGGGTGGACCGGGAGCTCAGGCAGGATCCCCGGCTGATGGACCTCGATCTCATGAAACAAACCATCCGCGAGTACCAGAAACGATTTCCCGAAAATCGTCTCATGCGCCATCTTGAGACCTGCGCCTGTGTCAACGGCTGCCCGGCGGCCAGGAATTTTTTTCTAAAAAGATACGAGGCCCCGCTCCCGACATCGCCGACGTGTAATGCCCGCTGCGTCGGCTGCATTTCGTATCAACCCGATGGAGAGTGCCCGGTGACTCAGCCTCGGATCGCCTTTGTACCGACACCCGAAGAGGTGGCCGAGACCGCGCTTACGCATATCCGGGCTACCCGGGATCCGGTAGTAAGTTTTGGTCAGGGGTGTGAGGGCGAACCCTTGAACGTCGCTGATATTCTGATCGAGTCTGTTCGGCTGATCCGCCGGGCGACCCGGCGCGGGGTGATCAATCTCAATACGAACGCGAGCCGGCCCGAGGCGATCCGCGCACTCTTTGAGGCCGGGTTGGACAGTGTGCGGGTGAGTCTCAATAGTCTTCAGCCAGAGTATTATGAGCGCTATTACCGTCCGAAAGGATATTCTTTTGCGGATGTGATGGCCTCGATTCGGATAGCCAAGCGCTGCAGGGGATTTGTCTCGATCAATTATCTTGTGGCCCCGGGGGTCACGGATTCCGCTGGTGAGACCCGCGCCCTTCGCCGGCTGCTTCGGACAGGATCTGTTGACATGATTCAATGGCGCAACATGAATTTTGATCCCCTCGGCTATCTCCGGGCTATCGGCTTTGAATCCGGCCGGAGGCTGCCTTTGGGACTGGCCGAGCACATTCGGATGGTTCACCGCGAGTTTCCAGCGACCCTGTGCGGGTATTTTAATCCATCCCGGTCGCGTCGCCGGCGTTTTTTTCGGCGTCTTGGTATCGCATAAAAAAGGGAGGCTGCATTAGCTGCAGCCCCCGTCAATCATTCTTGTTATCACGCCTGATCAGGCGACCTTACGCATAGATTTACGCATGGCATCGGCGACCATCGCCTTGCCCTGGATGATCTTTCGGCAGTTGCCCGCTCCGCACTGGCAGAGGAAGGGCTTAAAGAGCACGTCCTCGGTCTGTTCATAGTCCATGGTGACGAGCTCTCCGGGATGGATATCCCGCCGGGCAATGAAGATCCGGCGCTGCATATCACACGATGTGTTCGGGTCGCATGAATGGAGGACCTTGCCCATGAAGAACGGATCATGGATGTTCATGTTCTTGCCGTACTGCAATGAGAACTGGGTGATGAAGTCGATCGTGAAACCTGTAAAACCGAAAACGATCTCACCCTTTTTGAACGCTGCCTTTGAAATGACGCCGGAACCGACGGCTTTACTGATCCTGCCGATCTTGAATTTTTCCGGAGACGGCTCGTACGGAAATTCTGGAACGAATTTGGGATAGAATCTGTTCATCTCATGAGCACCTGGTGGTTGATGGAGGTTGGACTGAAGTTTTCTTTCACGAACTCGATAGCCGCGTCCTCCGAGAAGGTTTTGCAGCTGAAGACATCGAGGTACATGTCGCGTGCCTGGTCGTTGGTATGGATGACGATGGCGCTGGTTTCGATTAATTGGACGGCCGAGATACCGACTTCCACGCCGCCGCCGAAACGCTCGACGATCGGATCGCCAAAGGCGACCATGTCGATCCGTTTGACGAGGGTGGTCATGAACTTGGCGATCGCAGCCTTGTCTAAGAGGCTCTCATTGCATCCGCGCGCGGTGACAATGAGATGCTTTCCATAATAAATCGTTCCGTTCTCGTTGATCCGTCGGTATTCTCGTGGTTTTGTGTTCATTCTGTTCGCTTCTCCCGTGTGATTCTACAAAAGCAGGCCGCTAAGGTCATCCTCCTTTGTAGTCGGTTTATAAAAAATAAAAAACGCAAACGAATTTTTAAGTAGGCACGAGAATACTTAAAAATCAGAGTGCGTTGTTAGGAAATCTTTCCTTCCGTGTCGGACAGGCAAACCCGGTTTACCTGGCCTTGCCCCATTTATTAGGGGACTTTTTGAGGAATTGCATGCTCCTTTTTGTTGCACCTTAAATTTACTATAAATATTTCCGATGTCAAGTTTTTATATAAAAAATTTTTTGAGATTTTGGCGTTTGGCCCCGTCGGAGGTCTCGGAGAGACTCGGTCGATATCCCTTGTGGCGTCAGGCGGTTAAGCCGCTCATCACAGCGGCGTATCAGTAGGCGTGGAAAACCGCAGAAAGGGCGACCAGAAGGGCCATGAAGCCGACAAAGGGGGCAAAATTCACCTTTCGGGCAACCGCCATGAGGAGGTGGATGGTCACGAGACTGGTCACGAACGAGGCCGCAAGGCCGATGAGGTGGACGGCATCATAAGAGAAGCCAAAGAGGCCGATCGCAACATTTCCGATCAAAACGATCGGGACGCTCATTAAAAAACTGATCCGGAGGCTTTCATCAGTGCTCAGGTTGCGGAATAAGAGGCACGAGATCGTGATTCCGGAGCGTGAGATGCCGGGCAGGCTTGCCAGACCCTGAGCAGCGCTTAAAATCAGGGTATCGGGCATTTTTAGGTCTCCGGCGTTCCGGTGCCCCTGATTTTTGGCATAATATTGGAAGAGCGCGGTCAAGGCCAATCCGGCCGCGAGGAGCCAGAGGGATATCGGGGTGGCGTACGGGCAGGTGTCAAGGAACCGGCCGATGGTCGTGATGAGGGCTAGGCCGAGGAGCCCGCTCACGATGGTCGTGACCACAAGAAAGGAGAGGAGGGTCTGTTCGGCGGCCGATGCCCGTTTGGGCGCACAGAGTGCTCGCACGAGGGAGATGATGTCGTTTTTAAAATAAATCATTGCTGCCAAGGCCGACCCGAGATGGAGGAACAGCGCCCCCTGAATCGTCGTTTTAAAGTCCGTATGGCCGAAAAAGATCCTTTGGACAAAAACGATCATGCCTTCCGAGCTGATCGGAAGCCATTCGGCTATTCCTTGGACCATCCCTAGGCATAATTGTTCAAGCATGGTCGTATTGTATCAGGATTTTTAGGAGGTGCTAGATTTTCTGTAAGTTTTCTATGATCGTTCCGACAACATTATATTAGTCTACAGATATTTAAAATTAGAAAGGGGTTAAACGTGGACAAAAAACTTTATGAGGTGATGAACGAACAGATTACGAAGGAACTTTTTTCAGCCTATCTGTATCTGTCCATGGCCGGGTATTTTGAGGCCCAGGGTTTTTCCGGGATGGCTCATTGGATGAAAAAACAGGCCCAGGAGGAAGTCGAGCACGGCATGAAGATCTTTGAATATCTCAATGACCGCGGATGCCCGGTTGTCCTCGGGGCTTTTGAGAAGCCGAAATCCGACTTCGCGTCCGTGCGTGCTGTTTTTGAAGAGGCCCTCGGCCATGAAAAGAAGGTCACGGCGAGTATCCACAACCTTTATTCGGTCGCGACGTCGCTTCATGATTATGCGGCTGTGGGCTTTCTCCAGTGGTTTGTGGACGAGCAGGTGGAGGAGGAGAAGAACGCGACGGATATTTTGACCAAACTGGATTTGATCGGGAATAACTCGATGGGATTGCTCATGCTCGACCGGGAGCTGAAATCCCGCGAATAGACGGTTTTGTCCTAAATCCGCGGTGGCACGGGGATCAGGGGGCTGATCCCCGTGCTTTTTTATTCCCAAAAAAGTGATATGATGTCACAATGACCGGAAGGAACTTCGGACCGGAAGAGGTGATAAGGAGGGGATATGAAGGTCGTTGCCTTTAATGGAAGCCCTCGCGCGGGCGGGAACACATCGCGGCTCATCGGGATGGTCTTTCGTGAGCTTGAGGCCGAGGGGATCGCGACAGAGCTCGTTGAGATGTCGGGCTGTCGGCTGAGGGGGTGCTGTGCGTGTTTTACTTGCAAGGATCGGCAGGATCGCCGGTGTGTCTTGAACGATGACCCGCTCAACGAGTATCTTGAAAAGATGTTCGCGGCGGACGGCATCATTCTGGCCTCGCCGACGTATTTTAGCAACATGACCCCTGAGATCAAGGCCTTGATCGACCGGGCCGGGATGGTGGCGCGTGCGAACGGATATCTTTTACGACGTAAGGTCGGGGCCTCGGTGGTCGCGGTCCGGCGCGCCGGCGCGGTCCATGTGTTTAATTCGATGAATCTGTTTTTCTTTATTGAACAGATGATCGTTCCGGGGTCGAGTTATTGGAATCTGGGCATGGGCCGGGGTGAGGGCGAGGTTGAGAACGATGACGAGGGCAGGGAGACGATGCAGGTCTTGGGACGCAATATGGCGTGGTTATTAAAGAAGACGGTCCAGGGTGCCAGGTAAGTGGCAAAAATTTGATTTTTTTACAATGTATATAAGCCGTTGAGAATAAAGACCTTCCGAGTTTGTTATTTTAATAGAAATAGTGTATATTTTGTATATCATTTAGACTCTAGATTGATGTGATCCGGATTCTGACCAATCATTCATGGACATTCTTCGTAATATTCTTCTTGTTAGCCTCACAGCCGCCCTGATCGGCGCCATCGGCATGGACCGTTTTGTGGCGCATCAGGAGGCGGCTCTCCGCGACAGGTCGTTCGATATCTCTACAAGGTATGACGAGGCGGTTCCGCTTGTTCTCGCTGAGGCGGTTCGGCGCGTGGAGACGGCTCAGGGCAAGGAGGAGATCGCTCGCTGGGCGGATGACATGCGCCAGATGCTCCCGGAATTTTTGACGGATATGGTCGGGGTTCAGGAGATGATCGCTCAGGATGAATGGGGATCATTTTCCTTTGAGCCCATGGAGGCCTTTCGGCGGAAGTGGGAAGCGCGGCTTCAGACCTGTCCGTCCTGCGAGGAGTTGGTGCCGTTATTGACGCCGCTGACCGAAGAGTTGTTCGCCGATCTTCCAGACCTCTCGGCGCCTCGAAAAGGCGATCGGCCTTTTGCGAATTATTGGCGTTATTTTGAGCGCCTGAGGGCCTCGAACCCCTGGGGGCTTGGAAATCTTTTCCGTTCGGTCTTTCTCAAGGATCAGAATCGCAGCGTGTCGATCTATGAGGACAAGGAAGAAAGAATGGTGAACGGGGTCAAGAGTGTTTTTATCAGGGATCGGGTTGTGGTTGAGCGGGGCGACACAGGCACGGTTTTTTATGAACGGGTGGCGGATGACGAGGTCGTTGAGACAGTTGCGCTTAGGGACCCTGTGAGCATGCTTCACCTGACCTTGGAACGGCTTAAAAAAGAGGGTGGGGATGATCAGCTCATCAGCTTTTTGTCCCGCATCGTCCGTATCGCGGACAGCCATATTACGATCGCCTGGCAGCAGGGTTTTATGAGCGATCTCGCGTATCACTATTTATATTCGCATGACGAATCTCTTCCTCTGCGGGTCCAGAATCAGCATCCGCTTCTCGGCCCGTCCTACCATGATTATAAAGTGATGGAATTCTATCCGCTGGATCCGGTTATTCCGGAATAGCGCTTCTGGTTTCAAATCAGTCCTTATTAATGACGCACGCTCGGGTCGCTGATTTTATCAAGCGAAATACCTGTTCTCTGGTACAATAATCATCGCCAGTATCCATGGCCGAGACCAACGTGATAACCAAGGGGGAAAACAATGAAGGCATTGGTGATCTATGGGCATCCGAACCCGGCAAGTCTGAACGCTGCCATCAAGGACCGGGTTGTTGAGACTCTTCGCGCTGGCGGGCATGAGGTCAGCGTTCGGGATCTTTATAAGGAAGGGTTTGATCCTGTTCTTGCGGCTGAGGATTTTCAGCAGATGAGGCAGGGCAAGGCCCGCGCCGACGTCGCACAGGAACAGGCCGCGATCCGCGCCGCGGACCTCGTGGTGTTTGTCTTTCCGATCTGGTGGTTTAATCTGCCGGCCGTGCTAAAGGGATATGTTGATCGGGTCTTAAGTTATGGCTTTGCCTATGCAGCGGATCCGACGACCAAACAGATCGTGGGCTTGCTTAAGGATAAAAAGGCGGTGCTCATCAATACAACAGGAGGCCCGGAGGTCCATTATGAACAGGGCGGCATGCGCGCGGTCTTGACGAAGACCGTTGATGAAGGGATCTTCGCCTTTTGCGGAATGAAGGTCGTGCTGCATCAATATCTGTATGGCGTAGTTGGCCGTTCTCGCGAGGATCTCGGGCGTGAGCTTGATGCGGTCGCGGCATTGGTAAAAAAACTTTTTTCTGCTAAATAAAATTGAAAGAGGTTTTGTGGCACTGCGTCTTGGCCTGTGTTGCCTGTTTGTTAATGAGCCGATCCGTTTTCGGACCACAACAGCGACGGCGCTCCTCCGGATGCCGCGCGACGCGGTCCTGCGCAAGGTTTCTGACATCTGCCGTGAGAATGCCATAGCGTTACAGGCGGCGATCACCTTCTGCGGGAGGCATGGAATTGGGTGTTTTCGCATCAACAGCCAGATCCTGCCGGTGAAGACGCATCCGGACGCGGGGTATGCCGTCACAGAGTTGCCTGGGTATAAGGATATCCGCGGTCTTTTTGTCCGGTGCTCGACCCTTGCCCAAAGTCTTGATGTCCGCCTCACGTTCCATCCGGATCAGTTCGTGGTCCTGAATTCTCCAGACCCGGGTGTGGTTGCCCGGTCCCTGGCGGACCTGGCTTATCACGCGCAGGTCGCTGAATGGGTCGGGGCTGACTGTATTAATATTCATGCCGGCGGGGTCTACGGGGATAAACTCGCGGCCCTGGCCCGGCTAGTCAAAACCATCCGGCGTATGCCGGAACGGATCCGCCGATTATTAACGATCGAGAATGATGACCGGAGTTTCACTCCGTCGGACCTCCTGCCTGTGGCACGGGCCACCGGCGTGCCCTTGACCTATGATGTGCATCATCATCGCTGTCTTCCCGATGGGTTGACGGTCGAGGAGGCAACCGACGAGGCCGTGGCGACCTGGAACCGCGAACCTCTTATGCATCTCTCGAGCCCCAAATATGGGTGGTCAGGGCCGGATCCGCGGCCTCATCATGATTATATCGATCTTGCGGACTTTCCGGTCTCTTGGCGCGGCCGGTCATTCACGATTGAGGTTGAGGCCAAGGCCAAGGAGATCGCCGTGCTTCGGTTAAAAACGCAACTCGGTGGATAAGAGACGCTATTGGGGCGGTTGGTATTTTGGTGTTTATTTTTTAGAGTTCCTGTGACATAATAATTCACTTTTTTCTAATGTACTTATTACAGAGGAGGGGGACATGAACAAGATCGTTTTGGGTGTGATGGCGGCTGTCCTAGCCGTTGGCGTTGTTGGGTGCGCTCAAAAACCCCAGTCGGCCAATGCCGATGAGGCTATCAAATACGCGGATCAGCTCGCGGATGTCCAGGCCAAGGTCGCTTATCTCGTGAAAGAGGCGAACGCCTTTTTAAGCAGTAAGAATTATGATCAGGCGGTCTCGACGGCGAAATACGTTTTGGGAAAGCTTGACAGCAATTCTGCTGAGGCCAAGGGTGTTCTGACGAAGGCTGAGGAGGAGATCAAGAAATTGGCCGCTCAGAAGATCGATGCGGCCACGGCCGGGGTAAAGAATGCGCTCGGCGGGTTAGGTAAATAAACAGGATCGTGTCAGGATCGAGTGAATGAGGGAGACGGGGCGGCCAGGTCTGGTCAGACCTCACCGCCCCTTTAATGTTTGTTCTGATCATGGGGGAGGGGTTATGGAAGGGATCATCCAAAAAATCGGCGAGTATATTTTAACGTATGGGCTGAACATCCTGGCCGCGATCGTGATTTTTGTCGTCGGCCGGTGGGTGGCAAAGATCGTCGCAGGCCTGATGGAACAGGTCTTTAAACGTTCGCATTTTGACCACACACTCTCGACGTTCTTGAAGGACCTGGTGTATTTCGGCATTCTTGTTTTTGTCATTATTGCGGCGGTTAACAAACTTGGGGTTGAAACGACGTCGATTGTCGCGATCGTCGGTGCCGCCGGTCTTGCCGTCGGCTTGGCCCTCCAGGGCTCGTTGTCGAATTTTGCCGCCGGGGTGATCCTCGTGATCTTAAAGCCTTTTCGTGTGGGTGATGTTGTCGAGATCGCCGCGGTCCTTGGGCGGGTTGAAGAGATCAAGATTTTTAATGTCATTCTTATGGCCCCGGATAACCGTCGCATTATTGTGCCGAACGCTAGTATCACCAATAGCAATATTATTAATCTGAGCGCGGTTCCTCACCGCCGGGTTGATATGGTGTTTGGGATTTCATATACGGATGATATGCGGGTGGCGAAACAGGTTCTGTCGGACCTGCTCGCCGCGCATCCGAAGGTCTTGAAAGACCCGGCGCCGGTCGTGGCCGTGAATGAGCTGGCGGAGAGCGGTGTGAACCTTGTCTGCCGCCCCTGGTGCAAGCCGGAACATTATTGGGATGTGCGTTTCGACATCATTGAACAGGGGAAGCTGGCGCTGGAAAAGGCTGGGATCACGATTCCTTTTCCGCAGCGCGACGTGCATCTGTATCAAGAGAAGTGATCGCGTGAGCGTTTCCGGTTGTTGAGAGGGCTGTGGATAGCTGAAGGAGAGGGCATGTCTCGACAAACAAAGATCATTTGTACGATTGGTCCGGCCACGAGTTCGCCGGCGATGCTGCGGGCCTTGGCTGAGGAGGGGATGGATATCGTGCGTCTCAATTTTTCCCACGGGACCCACGAGACCCATCTTCAAAGCATTGAGGCCATTCGTCAGGTAAATCGACGGGCGAAGCGGAAGATCAAGATCATGCAGGACCTCGAAGGGTATCGGATTCGGCTCGGTGAACTGCCCGCCCCGCGTGAGCTTCAGGCCGGGGAGATCCTGTCGATGGCGATCCCTCCGGCGAACGGGCGCGACGTCTTGCCCTTGGACTGCGGGCTTGACGAGAGCGCCTTTCGTGTCGGGATGCATATTTATATCGCGGACGGCGTGATCGATCTCAAGGTCGTGGAACGGGCGCGCGGGCGAATCAAGGTTCGCGTTGAACAGGGCGGCACGGTCTCGTCGAAGAAGAACGTGAACATTCCTGAACTGAAGGTGCGGGATACGATCTTTACCGAAAAGGATCGGCGAGACCTCACCTTTGGTCTCGACCACAGGGTTGATTATGTGGCCCAGTCTTTTGTCCGTTCTCGGAAGGATGTCGATTTTGTGACGGACCTCGTGGCCCGCCACGGGGCACCCTGCCGGGTGATTGCCAAGATCGAGAATCAGGACGCCCTGAGGAATATTGATGAGATCATTCATGCCTGCGACGGGATTATTGTGGCCCGAGGGGACCTAGGGGTCTCGGTCCCGATCTATGAGGTGCCGGTGCTTCAGAAACGGATCCTTGAAAAGACACGGCGGGCGAGCCGTTTTGATATTGTTGCGACCCAGATGCTTGAGTCCATGACCCAGCATCCGCGGCCGACCCGCGCCGAGGTCAGCGATGTGGCTAACGCCATTTTCGACGGGGCCCAGGGGGTCATGCTCTCGGGTGAGACCGCGGTCGGGGCCTTTCCGGTCGAGGCCGTCCGGATGATGCGTCGGATCATCGAGTTTACCGAACGGTCGATGCGGATTCGGCCGTAACGACGATGAAAGGTTTTGGGTCTTCGTCAGACTAATGGATGAGCATTCATTCATGGATCATTAAAGATTAAAAGGAGAGGGTTATGGGAGACCAATGTTGCGGAGGCGGTTCAAAAAAAGGTTTTTGGGGAAACTTCATGGAGAAGTTGGATAAAAAAATGAAACAACAGGCCGATGAGTCGTCCTGCTGCTGCGGGCCAAAACAAGAACCGCAGAAAAAACAATCTGATGAGAGGGATTGCGGATGCTGTTAAAGATCGCCGATTGGATCATCTATGATGTTTTGCGTCTTCCCCACGATACCCATGTGTCGGGGATGGCGCATTTTTTCGTTTATGATTCCGCGAAGATTGTTATCCTGCTTTTTGTGATGATCTCCTTCATCGGGTTCATCCGGTCGTTTCTGCCTCAGGAGACCGTGAAAAAGTGGCTTGCGGGCCGGGGCTTTGTTGGCAATCTCGCAGCAGCCGTGTTTGGCGCGGTGACGCCGTTTTGTTCGTGTTCCTCGATCCCGATCTTTTTGGGGTTTATTAAAGGAGGGGTTCCCCTTGGGGTCACCTTTTCCTTTTTGGCCACATCGCCTATTATCAATGAGTACTTGGTCGTGCTCATGCTGATGTACTTTGGCTGGAAGATTACGATCGTCTATGTCGTCTTTGGTGTTTTGGTCGGCGCCGTGGTTGGACATCTTATCGGAAAGATGAGGCTTGAGGCTATGCTCGAAGAGGACATGGTGGCCTCGGGCGCGGCCGACGACGGACCGCAATTCCGTTCGTTTATTGACCGGGTGCGTTTTGGGGTGAGCGAGTCGCTTGCTATTCTTCACAAGATCTGGAAGTGGGTCCTGGTCGGGGTTGGCATTGGAGCCGTTATTCATAATTATGTTCCCCGGGAGACGATTCAGTCCATTGTGGAGTCCACGGGATTTTTTGCCGTGCCGTTGTCGGTCCTCATCGGGGTCCCGATGTACGGAGGCTGCGCCTCGATTGTCCCGGTCGCCATGGTCCTCTTCCAAAAAGGGGTGCCTCTCGGGACGGCGATGGCCTTTATGATGGCGACGTCGGCGCTCAGTCTGCCTGAGGCGATTTTATTACGCCGGGCCATGAGGCTGAAGTTGATCGGGATCTTTTTCGGGCTGGTGACACTCTATATTATTTTAATGGGCTATCTGTTGAACATATTACAGCCCCTGCTCGTCGGCTGACCCAGGGCGGTTCAATCGAAGGGAGTCCTATGCAAGGAAAACGACCCTCGCAGGAAGAGGTTCGGGACCTCACGATCTCGACATTGGGGCCGTGCGAGCACGATTCGCCGTTGTCTCAGCGCCCACGTACCTTTATTGAAGACACGAATCGTGTCTATGTCTATGCGAATTCCGCAGATATGTGCGCGTGCGGGAATGAGCCTGCGGCGCTGCCGGCCTTTGAAGAGGCAGGTCCCCGTCGGCGGATCTTTTTTGATCCTCACAAGGTCGTTGCGGGGATCGTGACCTGCGGAGGGCTTTGCCCGGGCCTCAATGATGTGATCCGGACGATCACCCTGACCCTCCATTTTGAATATCAGGTCCGGGAAATCCTGGGGTTCCGTTTCGGGTATGAAGGGATGTCATCCCGCCGCCGGGAAGAACCGATGCGGATGACGCCTGAGATCGTCGAAGATATCCAGCACGAGGGAGGTTCGATCTTAGGGACAAGCCGGGGCCCGCAGGATATCGATGACATGATCGATACCCTGACGCATTTTCATGTGAACATGCTTTTTGTGATCGGCGGGGATGGGACCTTTGCCGGCGCTCATCAACTGTCCGAGCGCCTTCGCGAACGCGGGCTTAAGATCGCGGTCGTCGGAGTCCCGAAGACGATTGATAATGATATTGTCTGTTCGGAGAACACCTTTGGATATATGACGGCTGTTGAGGAGGCGCGCCGGTCTGTTCAGACCGCCCATGAAGAGGCGCGGGCCGCATGGAATGGGATCGGCCTTGTTAAACTCATGGGACGGGATTCGGGTTTTATCGCGGTGGGAGCGACGCTCGCGAACAGCGATGTGAATTTTTGTCTCATCCCTGAGGCCCCGGTCGCGATTGATGGCGAGGGCGGGCTTTTGGCGCGGCTCGAGCGCCGGCTTGAGCGGAAACGCCATGCGGTAATCGTGGTCGCCGAAGGCGTCAGCGCCAACATGATGGCGGGGACACAGCCTGGACGCGACGCCTCGGGGAATGTCGTGTTCCCGGATATCGGGATTTTTCTTAAGGACAGGATCCGAACCCATTTTGCCAGCCGCCGGATTCCGGTCACGATTAAATACATCGATCCGAGTTATATGATTCGGAGCTGCCCCGCTAATGCCGCGGATTCGATTTTTTGTATCTTTTTCGGTCAGCGGGCGGTTCACGCGGCCATGGCAGGGAAGACCGATCTTTTTATCGGGCACTGGAACCATCATTTCACCCATGTTCCGCTTCAGGTCGCGGTCGGCCGGCGTAAAAAGATCGATCTTGAAGGGAATCTTTGGCAGACGGTCGTCTCGATCACGGATTAGGGGAGGGCGGCGGACAAAAAAACTTGCCATTTTTTGACGCCCGATGTATATTAGGGGTGATCGTATGAGCCCACCTTTTCCTTCCTGGAAACCCAAGTTCATACGCATCACACACAACCAGTTGTACTCATCACTCAGGCCAGAGCTGCCCAGCTCTGGCCACTTTTATGGGTAAATCGTGGACAGAGACCGGCGGGATTGCTATGATAACAACGCCTGATCACCGTGGGGGGATCCGGCCAATCAAAGGGGGCTTCCATGGCACAGGAACGCAAGATCGGTCGTTTGCCCGTCACGATGTTTAAGATCAAAAACCGTCAGGGGTATGCGGCGGTCTGCGCGGATCATTTGACCGAAGGCGCCACGCCTGACCAGGCGTTTGATCGAATGACCAAAGCGATTGCGCGAACGCAGCGTAAGACGGCAAAGAAATAGATGAATAAGAAACGTCATGAGGTCGTCTGGCACAAGAAGCAGCGAAAATTTCTTTCTGCTGGGGTCCTTAAGCCTGCGGGCCACTCGGTCCCGCCTGAAAGCCCGCTTGCGTCTCCAGGGGCAGAGGGACAGAAGGATCGGAAAGAGGCCTTTATTCTGCAGTTGAAGCGTGCCGTTCAGCAGGCGGTTCGAAATAAGTGATCGTATCTGGAAGTATCATTCATGAACATAAATCCCTTGCCGGCCCGGTTTTTAGAACGGCTTGAACAGATCGTGCCGGCGGTTTTATATCCTGGGGTCGCCGCGCGTTTTGATGCCCCGGCGCCGAGGGTTTATCGGATTAACACCTTGAGGATTGGTCTTGAAGAGGCGCGGGCGCGGCTTAAGGATGCGGGCGTCGTCGGCGAGCCTGTCTCGGCGGTTCGTGAGGCTGTGGTCCTTTTTGAGGGCGATGAGGCAGTACCATTGGTTCAGGACCTTCTCAACACCGGATGTCTGTATCGGCAGTCGGTTTCGAGCATGCTTGCGGTGCTTGCGCTTGAGCCGGCGCCGGGAGAACGGGTCCTTGACGTGTGCGCTGCGCCTGGGAGCAAGACGACCTATATTGCCGCACGGATGGATCATCGCGGACACCTGACGGCGGTCGAGACGGTGCGTTCGAGATTTTATAAATTAAAATATGTCATCGATCTATTGGGCGCGGAGAATGTTGTTCCGATCTGTTCGGACGGGCGCCGTTTCCGGCCAGCGGAACCCTATGACCGAGTCTTGGTTGATGCCCCGTGCAGTTCTGAGGGCCGGTTTCGAACAGCAGATAAAAAGAGTCTTCAATATTGGAGTGAACGAAAGATCGCGGAGATGGTCGTGAAACAACGGGGGTTGTTGTTGACGGCCGGTCGCGCGGTCCGGCCGGGTGGGGTGCTGGTGTATTCGACGTGCACCTTTGCCCCGGAGGAGAATGAAGGGGTGATCGACTGGTTTTTGCGGAAGACCGGTGGCGCGTTTCAGCTTGAGGTGATTCCGTGGTCGGACGATGTCCCGCGATATCCGGCGGTCTTTGAATGGCGGGGCCGGGGATTTGATCCGAGGGTCGAGGAGTGTTCGCGGATTTTGCCGAGCGGGCTTTTTGACGGATTCTTTATCGCACGATTTCGCAGGATGGTTGATGATGGTTGAGGAAAAAAAAACAACGAAGGCCGTCGCGCTCTTTAGCGGAGGGCTTGACAGTGCCATTGCGATCCGGCTGATGCGTGACCAAGGGATCGAGGTCCATGGGCTTTATTGCGCAATGCCCTGGGGCGACGGGAATCTTAAACGGTGTGAGCGTCTTGCGAAGACGATCGGGATCCCAATGGTCGTCGAGAGGCTCGGTGATGATTATCTTGAGGTCGTCCGGCATCCGCAGTATGGTTATGGCCGGGCGATTAATCCGTGTATGGACTGTCATCGGTTCATGCTGATGACGGCTGAGGCGCGCCGCCAGCGGATCGGGGCTGATTTTATCGTTACAGGGGACGTTCTGGGCCAGCGCCCGTTCTCTCAGCGCAAAGAGAGCTTTCGTCTTATGGAAGAGGGAATGGCCTTTGAGGGGCGTGTGGTCCGGCCGCTCTCGGCCCTTTTCTTGCCCGTGACGATTCCTGAAAAGGAGGGGCTTGTCGATCGGACACGGCTGTTGCGCGTCGCGGGTCGGTCACGAAAAATTCAGATGGCCCTTGCCGAGGAGTGGGGGATCGAGGGTTATGAAGCGCCGGCGGGCGGGTGCGTCTTGACACAGGTGAATTTCGCGCCGCGGGTCAGGGACTTTTTGGCCTTTCCGTACCGCGAGGCCCGGGACATGGATATCTTAAATTGCGGCCGGTATTTTCGCGTGAGCGAGGGCTGTATCGCGGTTGCCGGCCGTGATCAGATGGATAACAAGGCCTTGGTCGCGCACGCGCGGGAAGGGGATTATCTCGTTGAGTTGGTCGGGGTCAATGGGCCGATGGTCTTGGCCCGCGGACCGAGCGTCGGGGCCGATGAGATCGCGACCGCTGGAGGGCTCGCCCAATATTTTTCAAAGGCCCGGGCGCTTGTTGCGCAGGAGATCGTTGTTCGGCGGTGGCCTTTTAAAGAGGCCGAGGCCTCGGCGGCGAGGACGCTCACCGAGCGGGAGGTCATGACATTGAGCCGATGAATGGCTTGAACGTTAAGGAGAAGGCGATGAATGACAGGGCATGTGATTTTTTAGACGTTATGTGGGATCTCGTCAGGGAGGCTGGGGTGGTCTCCTGTCAGATGATCGGGGACGCTCAGCCCGGGCTCAAGCCCGATGACTCAGTCGTTACCCGCGCGGACTACGCGATCTCCAAGATCGCTCATGAAAGGCTCGCCGCGCTGCTCGATACCCGTCGGCATCTTCTCGTCGATGAGGAGGCGATCACGAAGGGGGTCCATGATCGTCAGACCGAATGGGCCCATGCTCCGTATCTCTGGACCGTTGACCCTGTCGATGGGACCCGTTTGTATGCTAATCGTATCCCGCTTTATGGGATTTCCGTGGGACTTTTAAAGGACCGCAGGCCATGGCTTGGGATGATCTTTTTTCCGGTCCTTAATGAGCTCCTATATGCCGATGGGGAGAGTGCCTTCTATGTCCAGGACCCGTTCGGCCCGAATTGCCGGGAACACCGGATCGTCCCGGTCGATCAGGAGATCTCGAGCCGGTCGTTGTTCTTATTGTCTGATAATTTTTTTCGGACCCATGACTGGCGGTATCAGGATTGTCGGTTTTTGGTTACCGCGTGTGCGGTCATTAATCTTGCCTGGCCGTCCCTGGGACGCGCCTGCGGCTGTCTGGACCGCTCGAATCTCTGGGATTTCGGCGGGGGGTGGCCGATCATTCATCAGGCGGGATTGTCGATGAGGGACATGGACTCCGGCCGGGTCCTGGACCGGCTTGATGCCGAGGCCTTTGAGCAGCGTCCGGGTTCGTGGCGGCTTAAAACGTATCATATCGTTTCAAGCGAAAAAAATTATGATCTTCTCCGATCGCGGCTTATTCCGAAGTCGGTCAGCATCGCGTCTGAAGATGAGTAGGCCGGCGCTTAACGGAGCGGGGCTTGAAGAGAATGGCAGAAGCTGACAAGCTCATGGGGGAAATGGAGCAGGGCATCGGGGCCTTCTTTTTGAAGGGCCTGGGCGGAGTTGTAGCCCCAGGTCACGGCGGCGACGCGCACGCCGGCCTTGCGGGCCGCCGCGATATCTCGGATCTCGTCACCGATATAAATGACGTCATCGCGGTTGAGATGGTGCTCGGCGATGAGTCCTTTGATCGAGATGTCTTTTCCCCAGATCTTTGATGTGGAATGGATGAAATCAAAATGGTCGATCCCGTGGCGCTGGAGAAAGGCGTGGATATTCTCGGCCGCGTTTGATGAAAGGATCCCGATCACAACTCCCCGTGCCTTGAGGGCGTCGAGGGCTTCTTGAAGGCCCTTGATCGGGTGGATCGACTGGATGTCCTGATAGAATTCTTTTTTGGCCCGCGCGATGATGGCGGGGATCTTAAGCAGGGGAACCTCGAGGTGGCGGATGACCTCTTGCACTGAAAAATCCTTGAGGAGCACAGAGTCTTCGTCAGAGATCTGGTTATAATTGAATTCGAGGGCCAGGCGGTTGCTGACGTCCACGATATATTGATGTGTGTCGGCGATCGTGCCATCGAAATCGAAGATAAGAATGGGTCGTGACGTCATGGGCATTATGTTATCAGTTTGTTTCATTATATCGGAAAATCGAAGAAACAAAAGGCCTCTTTTGGCGTTTCGGCTGGCCATGAGAACGGGGTGAGGCGGTGGAGAATTCGGATCAGGATATCAACAAGCTCTATGCCTTTGTCGCGGAACAGGTCACCGCGGGGTTGTTTAAATCGGATATCATTGACAAACTTTTGAATCTCGGGGTCGCGCCCCAGACCGCGAGCGATCTCCTTGAGGAGATGGAGCGCCGGCTCGAGACGCTCAGGAAAAGGACGGTGCTCGTCCTCATGTCGGGGAGGGAGCGCGAGGCGGTGCTGTATGAATTTTTTATTGCCGGGTATGCGGCTGTGGGCGTTGATGGTTGGAGGGATGTCGTTCCGATTGTCGAACGCCGAGTCCCGGATCTCATCATTGTGAACTGGTCATCGGTCGAAGGAGGGAGCCTCATGGCTATCGAACGGCTTCGGCAGGACACGATCGCTCGTCACATCCCGATGTTCGTGCTCGATGACCGCTGTCAGGGGCCGGTCGTGTCATCACTTGAGAGTGTGCATGTCTTTGCGCAGGGGACGTCACCGCGGCGCCTTGTCGATGAGGCGCGCGGCCTTTTTTTGCGATCCCTCGGCGGAGGGGCGGGCAATGGCTGATATCTGCTCGCTGCAGGACCTCTATCGGGGGTTTTTTATTACAGAACCGAAAGGCAACAATGCCTTTTCCTATGAGCGGCGGCAGCACCGGTCGCTGTATGTGGCGCCTTTGGTGAGAGGGACCTGGAAGGACACGGCCGTTGGACATGAGATCGTGTTTGATGACATTGATGACGGGGCCGAGCGCCCCTGTGTGGGTCTTGCCCGTTTTGTTTATTGGGAGCGGCAGGGCCAGCATGTCTTTGTTTTTGATAATCATCAGCATGCTTTTATGTTCTGGTTTTGGGGGGTGAGGATCGGGGTCATTGAGCCTGGAGGCCGCCTGATTCATGTGGATCAGCATAAAGATACCAGGGTCCCGGCGCGCGGGATCGATCTTGCGGGGCCGGGGGCTTCGTGGGCCGAGGTCTTTAGGTATGTGAATGAGGAACTCAACGTCGGCAATTTTATCCCGCCGGCCCTTAAGAACGGCCTCTTTTCCGAGGTGGTTTTTATTGATTCCTCATCGGCCTTTGACCGGACGGTCGCTCCGGCCGCAGCCGTGGATATCGATCTCGACATCTTTTCGCTGCCGATGGAATATATCGATGAGGCGAAAAAGATGCGGGTGATCCGGGATTTGCTCAAGGAGGCGAGACTCGTGACGATTGCCACAAGTCCGTTCTTTATGGATCAGGCAAAGGGTGTTACAATAATCCAGCGTCTTTTTGGGACAGGTGGCATGGATGATTAAAGGAGAACAGCCGATGAGGATCCGAGGTCTTGTGCTGTGGGTGGCCGTGGTCTCTGTGTGGGGGCTTGTCGTGATGCCGTTTCCGTCATGGGCCAAGGAGCGGCCGCTGAACGGGGCGCAGCGCGAATATTACAGCAATGGTCATGTTCGGCGGATATGGTGGTATAAAGAGGGTTCGCTTGTGCGGAAGAAGGTTTTTTATCGTCATGGGCCGTTGTTCAGGGATGCGATCTTCCGTGATGGCCAGATGATCGTGAGGCGTCAATATTATCGTGAGGGGCCTCTTGAGGCCGTTTGGACCAAGGCGAGCGGTGAGGTGAGGCTCTACAATCAAGACGGGTCTCTTCATCGGGTGATCTCTGTTTCGGCGAAGGGATCTTCGGGGAATCAGTGGGTCCAATCATTGGTGCCGTAGGAGGCGTCGGGGGAATTCGAACAGCATGGATACCGCATTTGTTATCTTGCCCGTTCTCTTGTTTAGTGATTTCTTGTTGATCAAAAAGGTCGGACGTGATGTTTTTCGCGAGGTCTTTTCATTCCACTTTCTCTTGACCGGGGCGCTCGCGGTGATATCAGTTGTCCTTGCTGCCCAGATCGACGGGTTCGACGGCGCGGCTGTCCTGGCGCTCGCCCTGGTCGCGGCCGCACATGTCCTCCGTCGGAGGAAGGCGATGTGTGTGTTTGCGGAGCGGGGACATTATGCCCCGGCCAGCCCGTCGTACCGTTTTGTCCTCGGGATTGAGGCTATCGGTGTTATTTTCCAGTGGTTTGTAGGTATGATTGCCGTGTCGGTGATCCTTCGGGCCGCGAAGTCCGGGTGGGGGCACGCGATGCCGCTGGTCTTCTGGATCCTGCTCCTTTCGTTTTTCGGCGGGCTGTTGATGATGGGCCTCATCGTTATAGGCGCTCGCCGGTTCCCAGGATTGGACCTTAAAGAGCTCTTGGGGCTGACCGTGTGTCATCGGCATCAGCGCCTTATGACGTGGTCTGCGGCTGCCTTCGCGGGCGCGGGACTGGCCCTCGTTGCTTCAACACTGCTCTTTTTTCGTCAAGTCCAGCCGGCGACGCCATTCAGCGAGTTCCTCGACATGGCCGACTCATCGGGCATGGCCATGATGTTTTTATTTGTTGCTGTCGGAGTCGCTCCGCTTTTGGAAGAGATCTTTTTTAGAGGCTATTTTTATTACGTGATTGATCAGATCAAGGGACGGGGGATCGCGGTGCTCATGAGCGCGTTGATCTTTACGGGGATGCACCTTGATCAATATGCCGGAGACCCGCTCGCCGTCGTTATCATCCTGGTCTTGGGGATGGTCTTGACGCTGTTCCGCGCCTGGAGCGGATCGGTATGGCCGAGCGTGATCGCCCATTATTTTTTTAATGCCACGATGGTCGTGGTCCCGGTCATCCTCTTGGGGGTGTTTAATCCCTCGTATGCGGAGTATCTCTATCGTGCGGAAGACCTGGGCCCCTGTGAGGCCAAGCGGCTTTTAGAGAAGAGCCTCGAAGAGCGTCCGCAGAATCCCGAGGCGCTCTATGAACTCGCCTGGTACTATATGGACGAAGAGGGGGATTTTGACCGGGGGCTTGACGCGATTAATCAGGCATTGGTCTATGTTCCTGGCCGGTCGGTGTATCGTTTGACGCAGGCCGAGGCCTTGTTGAGATTGGGGCGGATCGCTGAGGCGCATGCGATCTTCGAGAGCATGGGCAGAGAGGTGCCCGTTGATTCAGGGCGCGATTGTGCGGACGGGCAGTCAGAAGGTCTCCCAAAATAAAAAATACTTGTATTATAACTATTAGAAATTTCGTTTATAATAGATTAGCAATAATGATGTATGAGCGAAAGGAAACATGGTTGCGTATTCATTTTTATATTGTGACAACGGTTGTGGCCGTGTTTTTATCGGCTTCAGGGGCACGGGCCCAGGATGAGCGTCGCGTTGATATCGAGCGGATGCTGAATGCCTATGAAGGCGGGCCCGCTGTCTCAACGAATGACGCGCCCGCGGCCTTCCCCGTTGCTCAGCCTCGGGCACTCGGCGAGCGTTTCCCCGCGGTTGATCTTCAGGCGAAAACAGTTGGCGGGCTGTTTGATGAGATGGCTCGGATGACGGGATGGACGATCATCGTCGCTGAGACGGCTCGGATTGAGCCGGCCATCGGCCTCGCCGTAAAGGACGTCTCTGTTGAAGACCTTTTCGATATCGCGGCCCTCAGATATGATCTGGCCTACGAAATCGAAGACGGGATGGCGATTGTTATGCCTCGTCAGGCGTATGCTGATCGTTATGGCAAGGCCTTTAAGCCTGAGCGCGCCGTCCGGGTGATCAGCCTTCGATACCAGTCGCCGTCGATGATCGAACCGATGGTCCGCCCGTTGTCGAACGAGGGGGGCTTGATTTTTATGGATGATAAAAATCGGCAGGTCATTATCGTTGATACCCCCGCGGCGGTTGAAACGATCGCGCGCGCGGTCACGGATCGCGATGTTGAGGCTGTGACCCAGGATTTTGTCCTTCAGTTCGCCCGCGCGGAAAAGGTCCAGTCCCTGGCGGCTAAGTTCTTGACGAAGGATGTCGGTCGTCTTGAGGTCAATTCAGCTAAGAATTCCATTTCGGTCACGGACTCGGCCGCGGCCCTTGAAAAGATCGCTGCGGCGATCCGTGAGGCTGATCGTAAGGTTGAGCTCACCGTTAAGGTGAGGGTCGTGCGGATCCGGCTTAACGAAGAGTACGCGAACGGTGTTGATTGGGCCGCGATCATCAGTCAATATCAACAGTTCGAGTGCGCCGAGTGTGCTTCGGAACCGCCGGGGTTGATTTTCAAGATTGGGATCTTAAATGAAGAGGACTTCAAGGTACTCCTTGAGGCCTTGGACGCGGTTGGCTTTGTCGAGGACCTCTCGACCTGGTCGATCCCGCTGACCGCAGAAGAGCAGCGGGTCGCGGTGATTGACACGACGAGCCCATTTTCGCCCCTTCTGGTCAAAGACAAGGATGTCATGCTCGATCCCGATGGGTTTAAAATACAGGCGGAGATGGCTGCGTCATTTTTACCGGATGAGATGATCCAATTCGCGGTGTATCCACGGCTTTTTTGGATGGGAGAATCGGATAAGGGCCTTGGCGGCATCATCGATCCTGGAAAGAAGTTCCAGGTCCAATTCGAGGCCGGATCCTATGTGGTCCTCGGCGGGCTCATAAAGACCGAGTCGGTGGCCCGGACCTTGAAGGTGCCGGTCCTGGGGGACCTGCCGGTCCTTGGCGGGGCCTTTCGCATGGACAAGCTGCGGGTCGTTAATACGGAATATGTGATTTTTTGGAAATTGGACACATCGTCATAATTCATGACAGGTGCGATTTCATCGGTCGATGCCCGAGCGGATGATGGATCATGGAGAATTTAGAACATTCAATGCCTCTGGGCGCTCTGTTGATCGATCATGGACTGATTACTGAACAACAGCTGGTCCAAGCCCTTGATGAACAGAAACGCTCGGGTGAACTTCTCGGAGTCGTTTTACTCCGGCTCGGCTTCCTTGAAGAGGAGCAGCTTTTTCTGCCTATCCTCGCCGGTCAGCTCGGATATGATTATGTTGATGTCTCGGACCTCGTTCTGAATCCTGAAGTCTTAAATAAGATCCCCGCGAAATACGCAACCCAATGGAATGTTCTGCCTATTGCCTGCGAGGGCGAGACCCTGACGGTTGCGGCCCATCATCCCGGCGACCTTCAGATGATCGATGTCCTTGAAACGGCATGGCCCGGGCGCATCAAGATGGTCCTCGCCGGGGCTAAGGACTTGGCCAAGGCCATTGGAAAATATTACGGGATTGGGGCTGAGACGATCGATGCGATGATGGGGCAACGCGGGGACGAGCCGGCGGCCGTTGGACCCGAGGTTGATAATTTGACCGAGATCGAATCCGAGGCGTCGATCGCCAAATTCATCAATCAGCTCTTGCGCGAGGCGCATCTGAAGCGCGCGACCGATATTCATATTGAACCTTATGAGCAGCAGCTCAAGATCCGCTACCGGATCGATGGAGTTCTCGTTGATGTCCATACGCCGTCGAATATCTGGTTCTTCCGCGAGGCGATCAATTCGCGCATCAAGATCCTGTCCAATCTGAATATCGCTGAAAAGCGCCGGCCCCAGGACGGCCGGTTCCAGGTCAAGGCCGGTGAGGTCGATCTTGATCTTCGGGTCTCGTTTCTCCCGACGTCGTATGGCGAGAGCGTTGTGATCCGCATCCTTAGTTCGAACAAACTCTATGATTTTTCTGAGCTCGGGCTTTCTCCAACGAACCTCGCCGTGCTCGATCGGCTTGTCCGTCGTCCCTACGGGATCATTTTTGTGACCGGTCCGACCGGGAGCGGCAAGACCACGACGCTGTATTCATGCCTCGCCCGGATCAATCATGCCCAGCGCAAGATTATTACCATCGAAGACCCGATCGAATATCAGCTTCCCGGCGTCGTTCAGCTTCAGATCAATCCCATCTTGAATTTCACCTTTGCCTCGGGGCTGAGGTCCATGCTGCGCCACGATCCCGATGTGATGATGGTCGGGGAGGTCCGGGACCATGAGACCGCCGAGATCGCGATCCAGATCGCGATGACCGGGCATCTGGTCTTCTCGACGCTGCATACGAATGACGCGGTGAGCGGGATCGCCCGGTTGATCGATATGGGGGTGGAGCCCTATATGGTCGCGAACTCTGTTCACTGCTTTATCGCCCAGCGGCTTGTCCGACGGATCTGCCCCGGGTGCAAGACTGCGATCCCCGCTGATCCGGCCCTTGTCGCGGGGTTGGGTCTGGATATTGATCCGGGATCGGTGACCGTGTATCGGGGGCAGGGCTGTGCCGCGTGTGGCGAGACGGGGTTTTATGGACGGGAGGGGATCTATGAATTTCTTGTCCTTAATGAGGAAATGAAGGAGATGATCGTGCGGAAGGCCTCAGTTGAGCAGATCCGTTCCCTTGCCGCGGCTAAGGGGATGACCACGATGGCGGAGGACGGCTGGGACAAGGTTCAGCGGGGCATCACAACGATCGATGAGGTTCTGAGGGTGACGAGGGAGGAGACGGCTTAGCCGGTGATCGACGGGAGGGGGGGTGCTTACTTTTTCTTATACAGCGAAACAGGGGCCGCACAAGATCGTTCGAGGCGAGATCAGTGCGGAGAGCGCCGCAGGCGCGATCCGGCAGTTGAACGGTCAGGGGATGGTCCCTTTAGAGGTCGTCGGCGTTCAGCCTTCGGCGCGCAGGGAGAGGCGTCGTGGGGCGCGGGGTCCGCGTGTTTCAGAGGGGGACACCGTCATGTTGATCCGTCACTGGAGCGATCTTTTGGACCATGGGCTTCCGGTAGCTGCGGCCTTGGCCGCCCTTCAGACCCAGACGCGGCATCCTGGGGTCGAGGCCCTTTTGACCGAGATGGCCGCGGCTGTTCGTGATGGGGCGTCGGTCTCAGCCGCCATGGAACAGCACCGTGATGTTTTTTCTGAAGAGATGGTCCAGATGGCGCGGGTCGGTGAGATGAGCGGTCAGCTTGGGGCTATGATGGCGCGTCTCGCCGATGTGCTCGAGGCGCGGCATCGGCTTCGGCAGCAGGTGATGATGAGCCTGTTGTATCCGGCCTTTATCATCGTTGTCGGGATCGCGACGATGTCGGTCCTTCTTGTCTGGGTGATCCCTCGGATGGCTGGTCTTTTCGATGATATCGGGCAATCGCTTCCCTGGCCGACCGTTATCTTGATGTCAGTGAGCGATCTCTGTTCTCGGTTGTGGTGGGTCGGGGCGCTTCTGGTGATCGCGGCCGGTTTTTATGGCCGCGCCGTGTGGCGTCATGGCCGTCATCGGCTCTATTGGGAGGGCGCGGTCCTCGGTTTGCCAGTCATCGGCAGGCTGTTGAAGAGCGCGGTGTTTGAGCGCTGGAGCCGGATGCTCGGGGCCCTGTTGTCAGGCGGGGTTGATGTGATCGCGGCCCTTCAGGCCACCGCAGGATCGACGGGCTGGCGGACGGCCCAGGACGATATGCAGCAGGTGATCGAAGATGTTCGAGACGGAGAGCGGTTGAGCGCGGCGCTGAAAAAAGGACGGTTCTTTTTTGACCTTGTGGTTGATTTTGTGACACTTGGGGAAGAGTCAGGGGAATTGGCGAGGGGGTTTGAAAAACTCGCAGATTTTTATAAGCGGCAGCTCGATGCGGTGACCCGTCTGGTGAGCACATTACTCGAACCGGCCTTGATCCTCGGGTTGGGGCTCGCCGTCGGATTCATTGTCCTGGCCCTGGTCTTGCCGGTCTTTCGGATGAACATGATGGTCCAATAATTGAGTAGGAGGCGAGAATGCGTTCAGAACGACGGGGATTTACGCTGGTTGAGATATTATTGGTGGTGATGATCATTGGGGTTATCGCGGCCATGGTGGTCCCGAACATTGCCGGGAGGGGGGAGCAGGCCAGGCACTCCGCGGCGCGGGTCGATATTGAGGCGAACCTGATGGCCGCCCTGGACCTTTATGAGCTGGATAACGGGCGATATCCCACGACGGAGCAGGGGCTCGCGGCCCTGATCCGGGCCCCGGAGGTCCCGCCGCTTGTGAATAATTGGCGCGGACCGTATCTGAAAAAGAAGGTCATCCCGCACGACCCCTGGGGGAATGCCTATGGGTATCGGTATCCGGGGACCCAGAATGCAGAGGGGTATGATCTTTTTTCATTAGGTCCTGACGGCATTGAGAGTGATGATGATGTGACGAATTGGGTCAAGGAGGAATAGCTTGCTGGTCATGAAGAGTAGGTTTCCGTCGATGAGCGGTCTTCGTAAGGGATCGTTCCGGGTTCATCAATCGGCCATGACATATGTCGAGCTTGTCATGGCCGTTGCACTTCTTCTGGTGATTGCGGCTCTGGCCGTTCCGTCGTTTCGAGGCTCGTTTGAGAAGGCCCGGCGGGAACGCACGGCAGAAGACCTCGTTGCCCTGCTTGACCTCGCCCATGTGAAGGCCGCGGTCGCCGGGGCCCCGAGGGAGGTTCTCTTCGATGCCGCGAGCCGACGCTTTATTATTGATGCCGGCGGAGATGACGGCACGGCAGAGGGGACCGGCCAGAGCGTGCGTCACCGCACGCGCTCTCGAGCTGATTTTTTGGACATTCCCGACCCTATTGAGGTCCGTGTTTTGGGTCAGGGGTGGCTTATCGACGGGGACGGGACATTGGGCGGCGGGGATGCGTGCCTGTGCGAGGGGGATGAGTGTCTTCAGGTCACGACACGGGCGCTCTGGGGGCGGGCTGTGATTTTGGAAGGGTGTGCCGAATGATACGCCGAGGCAAGGGACTTAAAAAAGAGGGATGGCTTTTAGTCGAGGTGGTCCTCGCGATCGTTATTCTGTCCGTGGGGCTGGTGACCATGGTACAGGCGATCGTGCAGAGCGCCTCGACACAGTCGCGGGCTGAGGCCTATCTGAGCGCGATGACCGCTCTTCATAATCGCGTTGCTGATGTCCTTCGTGCCCGGTATCGCGAGCGTGTCCCCTGGGGGGAGGCTATCGACGAGGGGACAGGGCTTATGACATCGATCGACGAGGGCGCGGGCGAGTGGACCGAAGGGCCGCGTCACGAGGGCGTGTCCCAGGCCGTTCTTCGTGTCCGGTGGGGTGAGGGCGAAGGGGCAAGAGAATTGGCGACATCGATCGCGGTGTTAATCCAGGCGGAGGGGGCGGATGAATAGATTTCGCTCGCGTTCCGGATTTTCCTTGGTTGAACTCTTGGTCGTCTGCGCGGTCGTCGGGGCTTTGGCCGTGAGCGCGTATGCGACGATCGCGACATCATTGATGGTGTCGCGCCGGGCCCGCGATTTTCGCCGTGGGGATCGGCAGCGGTATGAGATGGTTGAGCGCCTTCTCCAGGATGTTGAGAATGCCGTTCCTTATTCGGATGAGAGCGGGCGTGTCACGGCCTTTGAGGCGACGGATAGGGAGATGTGTTTTATCACGGGGCTCCCCGACGGGCTCCAACGCGTCTGTTATTACGCGGGGCCGTGGCGAGAGGTCGTCGGGATGGTGTTCTGGGCGGACCGGATCAAGGAGGGATGGGGCATGAAGGAGGCGGCCGGTTCCGGCTGGGTCGTGGTCCGTCAGCAACGGTCGTTTGCTCATGATGAGGCGGCCCGGGAAGCCGGTCGGTCGGGACGTGATCAGGTCATGGCCATCGGATTGGCTGATGGGGGGGTTCGGTTCGAGTTTTTATATTTGAGCGGCGCCGAGGGGACAGAGGAAACGGTCTGGCTCTCGGTGTGGAAGGCCGCTGTTCCGCCACGAGAGATACGGGTCCATGTCAGGCTCGCCGGAGAGGACGCCTCAGGCGGACTGTCGCGGCGGCTGGTGATCCCGCAGGGACAGATCATGACGGTGCTAGATGAGGGTTCTCCATGAGAAGGTCCAGGGTCATGGCCTTGACGAATCGGTCAGGGGTCATATTATTTATTGCGGTCTGGGCGCTCGTCATCCTAACGGTCCTGAGCCTTGGGATGTCGCGGGGCACACGGGCTCAGCTCGCCGGTGCCCGTTATCAACTGGGACGGATGCGCTCGCGGCATGCCTGCTATTCGGCCCTTGCCTATGCGATCCGACGGATCTATGAAGACTCGGTCTCGGAAGAGGGACGGGGGATCGACACGCGGTATCAGCTCGGGGTGGTTTTTCATCCCGGAGAGGGCCCACAGCAGGCCTTTCGTCAGGTCGCCTTACCCTTTGGGCGCTTTGATGTCGTTCGCGATGGTGAGGGAGCGCCTGAGCAGGGGCCTCAGTATGGTTTTTCCGACGAGGAAAGCCGGATCAATCTAAACGCGGTGACGGTCCAGAATATTTCGGTTTTGATTGAGCTCATCATGGGATTGGGATATACTCTGGAAGAGGCGCGGCTCGCGGCGGCCAGTATCCTGGATTGGACGGATCGCGATCATGACCGGGCTGAGGCGATGCCCGGGCAGGAGGCTGATTTCTATAGTGATCGTTCATACGGACCAAAGAACGGGCCGTTTGAAAGTTTTGCTGAGCTGTCGCTTGTGAAGGGGGTCTCCCCGGAGATGCTGGTGGATCTCCGGCCGTATGTCACGGTTTTTCCGCGATCCGGCCGATTGCGGCTGAATTTTAATACGGCCTCGGAACAGGTCCTCGGGGCGGTGTTCCGAACGTTTACTGGCGGGGCGACGCGCGCGGACGAGGGGGATGCGCGTTCGTTGGTCCAGAAGATCGTCGTATATCGTCGGGGACCGGATGGCCGGGAGGGAACCGGGGACGATCAGGAAATCCGATGGGAAGAGCTTATTCTGAATGCCAGGGAACGGGTCCTGGCCGCGGCGGTATCTGCCGTGCATACTCCGGTATCGCGGTTTATCCGGGCAGAGATCGTTGGTTATGGGGATCCGGCCCAGGTATCGACCCAGGTCAGGGTCGTGATCGATCGGGAGTCATTGGAGGTCGTGTCATGGGTGCAGGGACGGTTGACAGGTGATCATCCACGATAAAAAAATCGTCATTGAATTTACGGACTACGCGGTTCGCGCCCTGGCTGTCCGAAGGGGCGAGTGCGTTCTCCTACGGGAGGTGCCTCGGACGGCCGACACTGCGGTCGATGTTGGGTCGCTCGGACTGGCACGGGTGGCCCAGGGCGGTGAGGTCCTGGTGATCGTCTCGCGGCGCGAGACGGTCTTGAAACGGCTTCTTTTGCCGTCGATTGATGAGGCGGAGATCCGTCGGATGGTTGCGTGTCAGGCGCCGGTCATCGATGTCTTCGGGTCCGATTCGGTCGTGTTTGGCTATCAGACGTGTCAGAGGTTCGCTGAGGGGAATGCCGATGTTGTCGTGGCCCTTTCGGGTGAGGAGGCCATGGAGCAGTATCTCGATGCCCTGCGGCGGCATGCTCTTGTGCCTTCAGGGATCTTTGTGAGTGGGATCAGTGCCGTGGCCGCCTGTCCTCCCGCGGCGCCTGAGGTCTTTCGGATCATCGTTAACATTGATCGACGCCATAGTGAGATATGTTTTTGTCGGGGAGTTCAGGTTCTTTTTTCAAAACATCTTATTGGCGGCCGTGAACAGGTCCGTGACGGGGACGCGTCGTTATGGGCAGAGGAAGCGGTCCGCACCCTGCGTCTGTTCCTTCATGGCCATAAAGAGTATATTCCGTCGGAATGTTCGGTCATCGCGGACTCGGAGACCTTCAGCCGTGTCGAGCCGGCGTTGTCATCGGTGATCAACGGGCCGATTCGGCGCGAGGAAGTTGAGGGGGCGTTCCATCCTGGACCCAAGGCGGTCCGCGAAGAGTTTATTAAGATGGCTCAGACGTCATCCGTCGCCGCGTTGGTTGGGGCTCTCGGTTTGCGGGCCGGCGACACGATGAATCTTCTGCCCGCGGCGGAGATCGCCGGACACCGGCACGTGGGGTTTCAGCGGGATCTCCGAAGGCTGCTTATTGCCGCTGGAGGAGCGGTCCTGATGCTTATCGTTTTTTTGAGTGCCCGCGTGGCGGTTTATCAGCGCCGGATTGAAGATGCCGAGCGACGGATGAGCGCGATGGCGCCGCGGGTTAAGGCGCTGGAACGTGACCAGCAGGTGATGGCTTTTTTTGCGTCGCAGTATCTGAAACCCTCGGTCAGCGAGGTCATAGCAGGATTGGTCTCTTTGACGCCAGCGGATGTGACCTGTCAGCTTGTTCGGATCAACGCCGATCGTGAGGTGGTCATTCAGGCCGACACGCCGGTCCCGAATCAGGTCCGCGGATTTCAGGAGGGGCTCCTTCGGCACCCGGCGTTCAGAGATGTCCAGCTTCGGTATGCGAACCGCCGAAAACGCCTCAACCGGGAACTCTCTGAATTCCGGATGACCCTTCGAGCGGTTCGGAATGGGGAGGGACTATGATAAGGCGGGTGATGAATCAGCGGGAACAGGCATTGTTGCTCGTCGGGCTTATGACCCTCGGGGTGTTTGTGGCACGGCAATGGATCTATGCCCCTTTAAATGGTTATGCGGAGCGTTTGGCACGCGAGGCGGCCCGGCTCGAAGAACAGGCTGCGGGGATCGCGGCGCGGGTGAGTGATTATGCTGGATATGAAAAGGATTTTCAAGAGGAGGCACAGCGTCTGACTCGACGGGAGCCTGAGGAACAGGAGATGTCCGGGATGATCGCGGTCATTGAGAAAACGGCCGCGGAGTCCGGGGTCACGATCATTGAGGTGAAGCCGCAAACTGTTTCGCGCGACGCCGTGTCAGAAAAATTTTCCGTTCATGTTATTGCCGGCCATGATTTTTTCTCGGTGATGCGTTTTGTCTATGGCCTGGAATCACGGCCGGACGGGTTTTTTATCGATGAGATATCCATGGAGCGCGGGCCGGGACATTCCCGAACGGTGCGTTGTGTTTTGAAGATCAGCCGGAATTTCATAGTTCCGAAGGCGTGAGGCGATGGAAGGGTTTAGACGCAATAAAAAAAGAGTAAAATTAATAAAATTCTTTTATAAAAATCAGTACAATAAATACGGAACGTGTTCATAATGTTTATGCGTTGGATCACAGGGCTGTTCTGGTTTCTTGCGGTGTGTTTCGCGGCCGGGTCTGCGTGGCATATTCTGCCGCATCGGTCGTTGCAATCCGCAGCGCCCGAGGATGGTTTCGCCCATCCGTCCGTCGTTCCCGGGCGCGTGCAGCCGTCACCTGAGACGATCGATCGGATCATCCTCAGGGATATCTTTGTTGAGAATGGGCGTCCGTCGGATAACAACGCCGGTGAAGATGCTCCTCAGACAACTGGGAGCGGCGAAATCGCAAACGAATATCAGTTAGTTGGCATCATTGTGGGGAGAGAGCGTCAGGCGATCTGGGAACAGCGGGAGCTTCATACGGTGGTCGTGACACGGAGCGGGGATCTTTTGGGGGCAACGCGGATCGTGGACATTCGTCCTGGCGAGGTAGAGGTCGTCTCCGGGGCGGGGTCGGCAGTGATTCGATTGAGGGATGAATAGAGGCGTCAAAGGAATGGGGATGCGTGTTAGAATCGGATGGATGCTTGTGGTCGTGACCGTGCTCACGGCATCGTCTGCTCATGCGAACAGTCAGATGGATGCGGCCACTTATGCCTTGGACTCGCTTGAACAGGGGTCCGGGGACCGTGCCTCGACGGTCCTTATTGCGCAAAGTCAGGCCCCTAAATTCAATCGAAATCTTGAGGAACCTGTGGCTTTCCCGATTGCCGAGGATGCCGGTGCGATTGAGGGTGATGCGGCCGAGGGAGGTGGGACCGCGCTCGCAGAGGCGGCGCTTCCGGACTTGCCAGAGCTGCCGGATCTGCCGGAAGTGTCTGATCCTCCGGTCGAGACCGTTGATGTGATCAGCAATATTGAGATCTTTGATGAGGACGCGGTCCGTCGGGTCCGAGGGGTGGTGGCTCCGGCGGCTCCGTACCAGCCCGCTGCGCGGGGAGAGATCTATAAGGCCGTGGTGATCGGTGACGATCAGACCCATGAGCCGGAGGGCTTTTTAGGTGATGCCGCATCGCCGGTTTTGTTTTCTGAAAACGATGTTTCCATGCCCGACGCTCCCGAGGCCGCAGAGGCGCCCCTTCCGGGACTGGCCGAGGGGCTTAAGGACTCGGGGATGGTCGACTCGTTGGAATTAAAGGATATCGATCTCATGGATGTTCTCAGCCTGATCGCCCAGAAGACCGGGACGAATATTATTGCGGGCAAGGGTGTTCAGGGCCGGGTCTCCATGTATTTAAAAAATGTCCATATCCTCGATGCGCTGAGGATCATCCTCGACGCGAACGGGATGGCCTACCGCCAGGAGGATGGGATCATTCGCGTGATGACCGGGGCTGAATATGAGAAGCGCTATGGCCAGGTTTTCGGCGGGGCGCTCGATACCAAGGTCTATCACTTGAAGTACGCCCCGGTTCTGAATGTAGCGCATCTGTTAGAGAACATGCGGTCATCCGGAGGGAAGATCATCACGGACGAGAAATCGAATGCCATGGTCATCATGGAAACGCCGGAGAATCTCACGAAGATGGAGAACCTGATCTACGAGATCGATTTTCCTGTCCGGACAGAGGTCTTCGAGCTGAATTATGCCCTGGCCGAGGATCTTGCGGCGAAGGTTGAGTCGATTCTGTCCCGGAGCGTCGGCCGGGTCAAGTTCGACACCCGTTCAAATAAGCTGATCGTCGTTGATAAACCGGCCAAGTTGAAGGAGATCGCGGAAGTGGTCTCGGCTTTTGATGTCCAGGAACGGCAGGTCTTGATCGAGGCAAAGATCGTTCAGGTCCAGCTTAGCAACGAGTATAATCTTGGCGTTGATTGGCAGGCGATCTTTCCTGCGATGGATGAGTTGACTCTGACATCGGATTTCAATGTCCTTGAGAACACCGCCGCCCAGCGCGGCTCGCTCCGGGTGGGCACGATCACGAACAACAGTTATACCGCGATGGTCGAGGCCCTGGAGGAGATCGGGGAGACGAATATCTTGTCGAGCCCGAGCATCACGGTCCTGAATAATCAGGAGGCACGCATCCTTGTCGGTTCGACCCAGCCCTATGTGACCACAACGACGACGACCCCGAGCACCGGCCCGACAACGACCGCGGAGAGCGTGAATTTTATTGATGTTGGCGTGAAGCTTTATGTGACGCCGATTGTTCATAAAGACGGTTTTATCACGATGAAGATCAAGCCTGAGGTGAGTTCTGTGATCGATACCCTGTTGACCAGCGAGAACAATGAGATCCCTGTCGTCGAGACATCTGAGGCAGAGACGACCGTGCGTATCCATGACGGGGTCACCATTGTCATCGGCGGGTTGATCAAAGATGAAAAACGGTATTCGCATAAAAAGGTCCCTGTTTTGGGGGATATTCCGCTTGTGGGCGCGGCCTTTCGCCACACGAATGATGAGAAGGTGAAGACGGAGACCGTGATCTTTCTGACTCCCCGCATCATTACCGGTACCGCTCAGGACACAAAAAAATAAGAGGATAGGTAGGGATATGCATCAGACGGCAGTTTCTAAGATGGGGTTGATGGGTGTGTGCAGTCTCTGTCTCGCTGTATTCATCGCCGGTTGCGCGACGGTCCCGGAGAGACATTCAGAAGATGGGTTCTCTCTGGCATCGGTGTGCCAGCAGCGCGGGGTCCTTTATGATTATGATCCTGTGACTCAGCGGATCAAACTTGACAAGGGGGCGGATCGGGTGAGCGCTTTTGTCGGGAGCGATGAGATTTGGCTGAATGAGGAAAAGATCAAAATCAGCCGGCCGTTATGGATCAGAGAGGGCCAGGTGATCGCGCCCGAGGATGTTCGCAACAAGGTTTTGGCGAGGCTTGTCGGCGGGGTTGTCTTTTTCCGGTCGGGGAAATTCTTGATTGTTCTTGATCCTGGGCATGGCGGGAAGGACCCCGGGGCCATGGACGGCCACGGCGGTCAGGAGAAGACGATCGTCCTTGATATCGTGAAACGGCTCAAGACCGAATTGGAGCGCGAAGGGTTTCAGGTAGCCCTGACACGTTCAACGGACACCTTCCTTTCCCTCGAAGAGCGGGGCGAGCTCGCGAGCCGCATGCGGGCGGATCTTTTTGTGAGTATTCATGTCAACGCGAGCGAGGCGGTCCGGGCCTCGGGGGTTGAGGTCTGGAGCGCGACGCCCCTCACCTCCCGGGAACGCGAGACTGCTCAGTGGTTGAAAAACAGGCAGATCTTTCTTAAACAGGTTGCGGTCAATACCCAGAACCGCGACGTTGAGCGGGTGCTTGAGGATCTGATGTACCGCTATAAGATCAATGAATCAGCGGCCCTTGCGAATCAGGTGTCCCGCGTCTTGGCACAGGACACCCGCGTAGCGAATCGCGGGGCTAAGGATTCGGGATTCCATGTCCTGAAGAACACCCTTTCCCCGGCGGTCTTGGTCGAGACCGGGTTCTTGACTAATCCGCGTGAGGCGCGCCTTCTTAAAACCCCGGACTATCGTCAGGGGATCGCCGAGAGCCTGGCCCGCGCCATCGTCCGCTATGTGAATTCGCGGTAAGGGGCGGCGGCTCATGGCGCCGCCTGCGAGCGCCGGTGTTGTATTTTTCCCACGAAATGTTTATAATGACGGCACATGAGAAGATAGCCAAAGGTGGTTTTATGAAACAGGACACGGCCCGCGCGCCGATCGGGATCTTTGATTCAGGACTAGGGGGGCTCACGGTCGCGAAGGCCGTGATGCAGCTCCTGCCTTATGAGGATATTGTCTATTTTGGTGACACAGCGCGGCTTCCCTACGGGACCAAGTCCCCGGCGTCGATTGTCCGATTTTCTCGGCAGAACGCCGAGGTCCTCTTGGAATATAAGGTGAAGGCGATCGTGATCGCCTGTAATTCATCGGCGAGTTATGCCCTGCGTCTGCTGAAACGTGAGCTCGATGTGCCAGTGCTGGGGGTCATTGAACCCGGGGTCAAAAAGGCCGTGGCAACGAGCCGAACCGGACGAATCGGTATCGTCGCGACCCCGGCCACGGTGGCGAGCGGCGAGTATCAGCGGCAATTATGTCGGGCCCGGCCGGGCTGTCGTGTGATGGCCCAGGCGTGCCCTCTTTTTGTCCCTCTCGTCGAAGAGGGGTGGTTTGAGAGAGACGTGACGCGTCAGGTCGCGCGCGAATATCTTAAGACCCTGCAGAAGGCCCGTGTTGATACGGTCATTCTCGGCTGCACCCATTATCCGCTCTTAAAGGCGACGATCGCGGATGTGATGGGAGAGGGCGTGTCGCTGATTGATTCGGCGGTTGAAGTCGCTCGTCAGCTTGAGGGGGGTTTGCGGCGGGAGGGACTTCTGCGCCTTCGAGCCCGTCGGGCGTCGCATCGATTTTTGGTGAGCGATGCCCCGGAGCATTTTCGTGTCTTGGCCAAGAAATTCTTGGGCCGCGATATCGCGCTGAAGAAAAAGATGTTTTAGGGAGGAGGGAATAGGATGTATCAGCTCGTGGTTTCGGATCATTTTTCATCCGCCCATTTTTTAAGAGGGTATCAGGGGGCATGTGAGAATCTCCACGGGCACACCTGGAAGGTCGAGGTGGCCGTGGAATCCGACCAATTGAATCAGATCGGGCTGGTCATTGATTTTAAAGAGCTCAAAAAGCGGCTCGGCCACATCATGGAGCGCTGGGACCATGTCTGCCTCAATGACCTTGACGAATTTCAGGGCGTGAATCCCTCGACGGAGAATATGGCCCGTGTCCTTTATCAGGCCGTGGCGCGGGAATTTCCGGGCGCTGTCATTTCATATGTGCGGGTCTGGGAGTCGGACACCGCGAGCGTCATCTACCGGCCATGAGAATGTCATCCCCTAATAAGAAAAGAACGCGTTCGGCCCTTGTCCTTCTGTCCGGGGGCCTGGATTCGGCCACCACCCTGTATTATGCCCTGGCCGAGGGATATTCCTGCGAGGCCTTGATTTTTAACTACAGCCAGCGGCATCGCCGTGAGGTGAAGAGCGCGATCGCCGTTGCAGAGGCGGCGGGGTGCCGGTACCGTCTTGTTCGCCTTGCAATGCCCGAGACCGGATCGGCCCTCTTGGACCGGTCCCTGAATGTCCCCAAGGATCGTGTTGATTTTGTGTCGGAGATCCCGTCCACCTATGTCCCGGCGAGGAATATCGTTTTTTTGAGTATCGCGGCGGCGCATGCCGAGGCTCTCGGGGCGGAGGCTATTTTTATCGGCGCGAATGCCGTTGATTATTCCGGATACCCTGATTGCCGGCCGGAATTTTATAAGGCCTATCAGCGGGTATTGGCCGTGGGCACGAAGGCAGGGGTTGAGGGTCGGCGGCTCAGGGTGAAGACTCCCTTGATCCATAAGAGCAAGGCCCAGATCATCCGTCTCGGACGGCGTCTGGGCGTGCCGTATGAATTGACGTGGTCGTGCTATGCGGGCGGCCGTCGGCCGTGCGGGAGATGTGATAGCTGTCTTCTTCGAGCGAAGGGGTTTCAGCAGGCAGGGGTCGTTGATCCGGCCCTTGAGGGGTAGTGCCGTATGGATATCCGGGTGACTGAGATTTTTTCATCGCTTCAGGGTGAAGGGTTCTACGCTGGGGCACCGCATCTTTTTGTGCGGCTTGCGGGGTGTGACCTCGGCTGCCGTTGGTGCGACACTGCCTCTCCGCTGCAACGGGTGATGACGGCACACGATCTTGTTGATGAGATTCAGGCGCGATACCGGTCGGGCGACACGGTGAGTTTTACCGGAGGTGAGCCGCTCGAACAGGCCGAGGGCCTCGCGGAGGTTTTTCCTCATCTGGTTCGGGCCGGGATCCCGATCTATCTTGAGACGAACGGGACCATTGTGGAGGGTTTGAGGAAGGTGATCGTTTGGGTGACGACGGTCGCCATGGATATCAAACTCCCGTCGTCGGCAGGCGTCCCGCCTTTGTGGGAGCGGCATGAGGCGTTTTTGAGGGCCGCGGTCGGGACCGAGGTGTTTGTGAAGATCGTCGTGACGCCCGAGACAGACGCTGATGAATTCCGCCGGGCGGTCGAGATCATCCGTTCCGTCTCTCCGGAGATCCCGCTCTGCGTTCAGCCCGAGACCGGGCGGCTTCGAGAGGGGGCCTTGCGGCGGGCGCTTGAATGCATGGACATGGCCCGTGAAGGCCTCCGTCGGGTGAGGGTCCTCCCGCAGGTCCATCGATTAATCGAAATTCCGTAACGTGAGTGAGGTGAATGATGGCAAAGGTGAGAACAGGGTCGTATGAAGGGCTTCAGCAGGCGGTCCGCGCGCTGTCGCTGCCCGAGATCGAGGTCTGGACGAATCAGTATGCGGACCGTGACTATGAGGTCCATTTGGAGATCCCTGAGTTTACCTGCATCTGCCCGAAGACCGGTTTGCCGGATTTCGCGGTTATTGATGTGGTCTATGCCCCGGCGGATTATTGTATTGAATTGAAGTCGTTCAAGATGTATTTGACCGCGTACCGTTCGGTGGGGATCTTTCACGAGCATCTGGTGAATCGGATCCTGGATGATCTTGTCGGTGCCTGTCACCCGAGGTGGATGAGGGTCGAGATCGTCATGAATCCGCGGGGCGGCATCACCACAAACGTCCGGGCCGATTACCGGCGCCGGCAGAAGAGGGGAGGGCGCGATGTCTCGACGTGACGGCCGCGAGCCTCGGCAGATTCGGAAGGTCGTTATCAAAAAGAATTATATCAAGCATGCCCACGGCTCATGTCTCATTGCTTTTGGTGATACACATGTTGTCTGCACGGCCATGATCGAGGATGGGGTTCCGCCGTTCCTAAAAGGCACGGGGCAGGGGTGGGTGACGGCGGAATACGGCATGCTTCCGGGCTCGTGCCCTCAGCGGGTCAAGCGGAATCAGACCGCGGGCCGTATTCAGGAGATCCAGCGGCTCATCGGCCGTTCCCTGCGGTCGGTCGTCGAGATGTCCGAGCTTGGCGAGAGGACGGTCAAGATCGATTGTGATGTCATTCAGGCTGACGGAGGCACGCGTACGGCCTCGGTCACCGGCGGGTGTGTGGCCTTGGCCCTGGCGCTCAAAAAGGCGAAGACCGACGGCCTGATCCCGTCCGTTCCGGTGAAGGACCTTGTCGCCGCGGTGAGTGTTGGGGTCTGTGACGGTGAGGTCGCGGTTGATCTGAATTATGCCGAGGATTCAACGGCCGGCGTTGATATGAACGTGGTCATGACTGGACACGGGAAGATCGTTGAGATCCAGGGGACCGCCGAGGGCGCGCCGTTCAGCAAAAAGCAGTTTGATCAGATGTATGCGGCTGCGGCCGACGGGATCGGTGCAATCGTCGCGGTCCAGCGGGCGGCTTTAAAAGGCTGCGGGATCGGGGAGGATTAGATGGCGCGATCTTTTGTTGTGGCGACACGGAATCAAGGAAAACTGAACGAGATTAGGGCCCTTCTCGCTGATTGTGATCTCGTTATTCGGTCTCTCGCGGATTATGCGGACCTGCCGGAGATCATTGAGGACGGCGAGACATTCGCGGCGAATGCCCGTATCAAAGCAGTCGTTGTCTCACGTCGGGTCCCGGGACTGATTCTCGGCGAGGATTCAGGGCTTGAGGTTGACGCCCTGTCCGGCCGCCCCGGCGTTTATTCGGCGCGGTACGCGGGCGCTCGTGCGACCGACGCGATGAACAATCAGCGCCTCCTTGAAGAGCTCGCCTCTGTCCCGCTTGATCGGCGCCAGGCCCGATACCGCTGTGTCGCGGTATTGGCTGAGGCGGGTCATATTCTCGTCATGGCCTCGGGGGTTTGTGGCGGCACCATCGCTGATCAGCCCAGAGGGTCGAATGGGTTCGGGTATGATCCGCTCTTTTTCCTTCCCCAGTATCGGCAGACGTTTGGTCAGGTGGATCCGTCGCTGAAGGCCGCGATCAGCCATCGCGCCATGGCCCTCAGAAAAATCCACGATGTGCTTCGGTTTGATATTCTAAGATAATTAAAGCTTATTCGGTGAGTCCCTCAAAGATATTGTGCATGCCGTCTAGGAGTTTCTCGGTCGCCTTTTGCATGAGCTTGGAGGGGTCTTTTTCAACCGCGTGTTGGGGCTTGTCCAACGTTCCGGTGAGCTTGATCGTGATATATCCCCGGGTCTGTGTCACGACGGTCGTGACGACTTTTTTGAGGACCTCTGAATCCGTTCGCAGGATGGCGGATTCTTTAAATGTGGGGATAAAGGTAATGTTGATGCGTTTGTCGAGGCCGATCCATCCTGAACCGTCGAGATCGATGCGTTGGCTCCTCAGGTAGAGGTCGTTGCTCATGATCTGGTTGTTCTTGATCTTGAAGGTTGCGCGTCCATCCGTAAAAACGATATTTTGGAATTCATCGATCAGGAGGTCTTTCCAGGCCCCCTTGAGGATCGCTGTATAGAGATGCCCGTTAGTCGCCGTGATGGTCCCGTTACCGATAACCGACCGGGTCTCTTTAAGAGGGCCTTGCATAAAAAATGACGTCGAGAGGGTCCCGGAGAGATTTTTTTCTTTGAGGGGGGATGCGTTCTTCAGCTTCGCGAGGTCGCATCCGTCGAGCTGGAACTGTGTCTGCATATTGAGTTGGGGGTCGTCCAGTTGAACCCGGCTTTTGAGCTCGAGCCGTCCGTCATAAAAGAGGGCGGAGAGGTCGAGGGATGCGGGTTGTCCGGCTGAGAGGCCGGCGGAGAGTTGGAACGAGGAGAGGGCATATTGATTGATGATGAGTTCTCGGCTCTGGGCGAATAGCGATCCGGATGTTTTTGGGTCCAGGGGCCATTGGGCCGGGCCGTTGATCGCGAGAGACATGGAGAGCAGCCCTTGAGGAGCAAACGGCTGGAGCGGCTTGGCGAGCCGTTGATCGATGTCGCCGACGGTGGCGGTGTCGATCTGTCCTTCGAGCGAGAGCTCAATCATGGGTATTTTGGTGGAGGTGCTGATCCGGCCTTGGCCGGAGAGCGAGGTCTTGCCGCCTTTGAGCTCGAGCCGGGAGATCTCATGCTGGTTGCCTGATGACCGCGAGGACAGGGAGAGCTGGAATTTCGGGTTGTTCAGTTTGAAGGAAATCACGGGGCGATCGAAATTCTTGAGCGTCCCGGTTGAGGAATATGCGGTTCCTAACGACGAGAACTTCAGGTCAGACCAGGAGACGAAGCCTTTTTTATATTTCACCTCTCCGCGGATTTCTTGAAAAAGATCAGCATGGTCCCCGAGCGATACGGCCGCGTTTGTGACGTGGGCAGTGATCGTATAGTCGGCCGCTGTAATGGCTGAGAGCGGACCTTGGACCTCGAGATCCACGTCGGCGCTTCCGCGAACGGCAAGGCGATGACGGGTGAGGAAGTCGCCCGCGTAGTCGCTGTAGTCTTCAAGCCGGATACCTGACGCGGAGATCGTGGCCTCGCAATAGGGGTTATTAAAATTTTTGACCATGGCCGTCAGATGGACCTGCTGGCCGCCGAGCGATAGGGTGATTGGTTTTTTTGTGACGACCCGGTCGGTCTCAAGCGTGAGGATTCCGGAGATGGACCCGACGTCAGGGATCTTCTTGAGCCCTGAGAGCCTCACATTCGTCAACGTGATCGATCCTTGATAGGCAGGGTCCGCCTTTGGCGTCAGCGTGAGTTTTCCTGAGGTTTGGACAGGGCCGTTTAATGTGATGCCGTCGGGAAGTTTAGCAGCGACCATTTGCGAGCGGACGGCAAGGTCAATGATGGTCTGGCCTTTTTTATGTTGAAGCGTCACCGCGTCGACAGAATAATCCCCGGTAAGGGTGATTTTTCCGGGAATATCGGTGCTGATGCCGGTTGCCTCGCCGTTTGTTTTGACCGTAAGCACGTCCTGGTCGCGGGTCAGATCGAGCGCCGGCACGGCAATGTTGCCCGAGACAGAACCCCTGTTGAGAGGGAGTGAGATATTTTTACATTCGAATCCACCTGTGAGCTTCAGATCGCCGCTGTTCATGTTAAGTCGGGCATTCTGGCTGCGGACAAAATGTGCGGTGAGGGTCTGATCCTTGAGGTGAACGGTCAGCCCTTCGGCCGAGGCTGTGGGGAGGTTCAGGGTATAACCCGAGCCTTTTTTGACAAGGGAGATTTGGTGGAGGTTGATCGCTGTGCCATCGATATTGACGGACGGATGGTGTATTGTCCAGCCGCGGCTTGTGACAGCAGCGGCGGCGATGTCCCAGGCCTGGGGTTCATAGTGGCCATCGATATCGGTCAGGGACAGCTCTTGATGAATGAGGGTGAGACCAGGGATTGTGAGATGGAGAGCCCCCGAGAGAGAGCCGGTCATCGTGATCTTTTGTTTGTCAATGGAGAAGGACGTATCTGCTGCTGTGATTGAGGCGGCCTTGACCATGGATGAGAGATTTAAGAACGGGATGATCGAAGGGGCGAGGTCGATATTGGCGACCCGCGCTGTTGTGAGATTGAGAATTCTTTTTGTGATGTGACATGATCCCGAGAGGGCAATCGTTGAGGAGGGGTTGTTATTATAGGTGCCGGTCAGCGAGAAACGCGCGCTCGTTAGGGACGACAGGGAGATCTCCGCTGTGACCGCATTGAGGGAGACGTCTTGGATTGCGCCCGAGCGGTCTTTGACCGAGAGGGTTCCATCATGGATCAAGATCTTTCCGATGGCGATCGCTGATGGCGTGCCGCCTTTAGACTGCATGATGGTCTCAATCCCCCAGCGTCCGTCCTCCTTTTTGATCAGGGAGACCTCGGGCCCGCTCAGGGTCAGCGAGGGGATGATGATCTTTTTTGTGATGATGAGCGGGATGAGAAGCGGCCGGCATGTGAGCGTCGGGATGACGATGAGAGGGGATGCGTCCTCTGGCGCCTGCGCGATATGGAGTTGTTCGATCGTGAGTCCTGTGGTCCAGGCATAATCGATACGGTCGAGGCGTACGGGGCGGCCGAGGGCGGTTGTCAGGCGTTCGATGAGCGCGGTCTTGAGCGTTACCGGGACCAGGACCCTGCGGACATAGACGATCCCTCCAGCGATAGCCGCTACGAGGATGGCTAGAACAATGCTCGTGATCAGAAGGATTCGACGCATGGTGTTATTATAACACAGGGGACGGCCCGGCGCGGTCTCAACGATACATCTTTTTTCCAGTCGGATTTCTGGTATAATCCCAATATTTGAACAACAGAGGGGGGCGAGGTGCAGGCGACACGGAGTCCGTATATCAAGGTTGTGAATTCCCCGATCCATGGCCGCGGGGTCGTCGCGCGCCGGGATATTCCGGCGGGAACGCGCGTCATCGAGTATGTGGGCGAGAAGATCACAAAGGCCGAATCAGAACGCCGGGCCGAGATCCCGCTGCATCAGCATCGTCACGATAAGACGAAGGGCGCGGTCTATATCTTTACCTTGAACGCACGTTATGATCTCGATGGCAATGTCCCGTATAACACGGCGCGTTTCATCAATCACGCCTGCCTTCCGAACTGTGAGGCCGAATTGGTTCGGGGGCACATCTGGATCGTGGCGCTCAAGGATATTCAAAAGGGAACAGAGCTCACCTATAACTACGGTTATGATTTCGAGAACCATGAAGACCACCCCTGCCGCTGCGGGTCCCCGAACTGTGTCGGCTATATTCTGGCGGAAGAGCATTGGCCGAAACTCCATTTTAAGAAATTAAGTCGCAAGCCGCGTCGGAAACTTTCCCACGAGGAGATCGTGGCCCGTCAGGCGCGGCATCAGCATCCGCGGCTGCCGTTTGTTGTGGTCCTGGATAATATTCGAAGCCTTCACAATGTCGGTTCGGTCTTTCGGACGGCGGACGGTGCGGGGCTCGCTCAGGTGTGGCTCTGCGGGATCACCGGATTTCCTCCCCAGTCAGAGATCCATAAAACGGCTCTTGGCGCGGAGCAGACCGTTCCCTGGGCGTATGATAAAGATGTGGTCGCGACCGTCGCGCGTCTTAAGTCTGAAGGCTATCAGATCGTCCTTTTGGAACAAACAGATCAAAGCCGGGATTATCATGAATACGAGCCGCATGGACCGGTCTGCCTTGTCGTCGGGAATGAAGTCGAGGGGATCTCCGAGGAGCTGATCCCGCTTGCTGATTATGCGATCGATATCAAGATGCACGGCATGAAAAATTCGCTGAACGCCTCCGTCGCCTTTGGTATCGCGGCCTACCATATCGGCAACCGTCTCCGCGACCAGAGAGCTTCCTAGCCTCGGCGCGGAAAATTTCTGTTTTTCTTTTTGGTAACATCTTTAAAACCGATGTATCATACACATGGCTATTATTTTACGGGAGGGGTGTTTATGGATGGATTGATCAAGGTTATGATGGTGGACGATGAGGCGGATTTTTGCACGGTTCTCAAAGAGAATCTCGAGAGCACCGGAGGATTTGAGGTCGTCTTTACGACGAATCCTCTTGAGGCTGAGGATCTGGCCCGCAGGGAGTGCCCGCAGGTCATTTTATTGGATAATGTGATGCCGCAGCGCAAGGGGGCGGACATCGTCCGCGCCCTGAAAGCGATGGAGGAAACGCGCCGTATCCCGGTGATCATGGTGAGCGGCCGGGGAGAGATGGTTTATAATAAAAAAGCAGATTCGTTTAAATGGCTGCCGAATACATCGCTTGTGAAGAACCGGGGGGAGATCCCTGAGAGCAAGAATCCTGAGGCCCTTGCCTCGGTCTACGGCGTTGTTGAATATGTCTCGAAACCTGTGGCGACGGATGTCCTCATCGATGTGATCAAGGAGGTCGTTTCAAAAAATCAAAAGGGCCCTGCTCCGTCGGCCCCAGTTGAGTAATCATTATTTTTTAAGATCCTAGGGGCAGGGAGAGGGCGCGGGATTATAGGGGCGGCAGATGAGGATAACGGTGGTGGGCACAGGACGGATGGGTTTCCCCATGGCAGAGCGGTTGCTCGAGGCCGGCCATGAAGTCACGGCCTATAACCGGGATATCTCAAAGGCCGAGTCGTTGCGGTCGGCCGGTGCCCGTGTCATCGGATCCCTTCACGAAGCCGTAGGCTATGGGGAATGTATTTTGATCATGCTCACGGATTTTGGGGCGATCAATCAGACCTTGTCCTCATTGACCGATGAGGCATGGTCTGGACGCTCGGTCATTCAGATGGGAACGATCCTGCCGCGCGAGAGTCGGGAGCTCGGGGGTCGGATCGAGCAGGCCGGGGGCGCGTATTGCGAGTGCCCGGTTCTCGGGAGCCGGGGCGAGGTCGCCGCGGGCCGGTTGATCCTCATGTTTGGAGGGACGGCGGCCCAGGCAGAGAGGTTTCGGCCGGTCCTGACCGCGTTCGGGAAAGATTTTTTTCATGTCGGTCCGGTGGGATCTGCCGCGGCCGTGAAGCTCGCGCTTAATCAGCTCATTGTTTCGTTGTCGGCGGCGTTCTCGTTGAGCCTCGGCATGGTCCGTGAGAACGGCATCGATGTGGATCGATTTATGGAGATCCTGAGGGCGAGTGTTCTTTATGCCGAGACCTTTGACAAGAAGTTGCCGCGGATGCTTAGCCGGGACTTTACAGATCCGAATTTTCCTGTTCAGCATATGATGAAAGATGTCCGCCTTGTGGTGACCGAGGCGCGCGAGCGCGGTCTGGCCGTTGATATGGTCGAGGCCATCGCCGGGCAGCTCAGAGCGGCAGCCGAGCAGGGGTGGCAGGGAGAGGATTATTCAGCGATTTATAAGATCATTCATCCAGTATCGCAGGCAGACCATGAACGATAAACCTCAGACAAGATCTCCAGGGATTTGCTGGTTGGCATGGTCGGTTGTCGTGTCGAATATCCTCCTCTTCGCTCCGTTCTTTTCGCCGCGGTTCGGCTGGGTGAGGACCATCGAGGGGATCCGATACGCGCTCTCGTTGGCCGCGGTGTTCCCGGCAGAGCTGTTTGACACCTATTTTTCCGGTTTTTGGATTGTCCCGGTCTCGTGGATGATGGTGATGGTGCTCTGCGGGTTCGGGATATTATTTCTGAACAAGTTCGCCCGGGCGGCGTTCATTATCCTGATCATCTGCCACAACGTGGTGCTCGGCTATCTTGTCGTTGACAAGGTGAACCATCCGCTCTTTCTCGATTATTTTTTTAAACGCTATTTTCATTTTGTCGTCGCGGTGACATATATTGGGTTCCTAACCCTCTATGAGGTCCGGAAGCAGTTTAAGGTCGACCTTGAGGGTTTGAGGCTCCAGATCTTTTTGACCAGGCCGCTTCAGAAGAAGCTCACGATCGCTGACGGCAAACGTTACCGAGATCTGAGCGTCGCGTACATGAGGCTTGAGCGGTTCTCCGACGCGCTCGACGCCTTAAGCAAGGCCCTTTCGGTTGATCCGAACAACCCGGACCTGTATTTTCGTCAGGGATTGATCTATCTCCGTCTCAAAGACCGGCAGGCGGCCCGCGGCTCGTTTCAGAAGACCGTGGCCCTAGATCCGATTCATTATGAGGCGAACTATAATCTTGGCGCCTTATGCATGGCCGAGGGGTCGGCGCGCGAGGCCGCGGAATATTTTTTGAAGGCCACGCATATTCAGCCGAGCCACAGTCAGACCTATCGGGATCTCGGTGACGCCTACGCGGCCTTTGGTGAGTACCGCGCGGCCTGCGAGGCCTACCAGTGGGCGATCAAGAATTCATGGATGGACAGTTATTCGTATTTTCGTTGGGGGAGCATCCTTGCGCGGCATCTCGATGACCCTGAGGGTGCGCTCGAGAAATTGAGGACTGCGGTACGGCTGGACCCTCAGCAGATCGAGGCCCAGATCATTCTTGGCGAAACGGCAATGGCCCTCGGACGGTTTAAGGACGCGGTGAGGGCGTTTAAGACAGTGGCCGTGTTAAAAGGTGATGACGCGAAAGTCGTCTATCTGTTGGGAATGGCCTATTTAAAATTGGGGGACCGGCATTCGGCTGAGCGCGTTCAGAAGATGTTGGGGTCGATGGACGAAGGCCTCGCCCAGGAGTTGCTCCTTGCGATCCAGAGTCTTTAGTGGAAATCCGGTTCGGTGGGAGGGCGCTTTCGTGACGGGGAGAATGATCATGCGGCACAGGTATGGATTATGGCTGATAGTGGGGAGTCTTCTCCTCTGCGGATGCCGGCCGGCCCCAAAGGCGGCCCTTTATATCGGGGAGGTTCCTGTCTCGGTTGAGGAATTCGAGACGGCGTTTCAGCAGTCAGGCTACGCCTCGATGGGCGATGCCGGCCGGGCCGTCTTTTTGGAAAGCTATATTAATACCCGGCTCATCTTGAAAGAGGCGGAACGCATTGGTCTTGACCGGAGGCCGGAGACGCTTCGGGAGATTCAGGGGTTGTGGGAACAGACCCTTCTCAAAGAAATGATCACGCGCAAGACCAGCGAGTTTGCGATGGCGGCCCGTGTGACCGACGAACAGGTTCGGGAATATTTTGAAGCCCATCGGCAGGAATTTAAGGGGAGGGACCTGGAACGCTGTCGTGAGGAGCTTCATTGGATGTTGTTAAAGATAAAACAGAATACCGGGGTCTCCTCGTGGATTCGGGAGCTTCGGGCAAAGAATGAAATAAAGGTTAATACGTCGGCCCTCGGGATCGGGCCATAGGAGGCAGGTATGGAACATGTATCTCAGCGGCGTCAGTATGTGATCGACCCGGCCTTTCAGCTGCGGTTTATCCTCAAGTTTTGCGCGATTGTAATCGTTTCCTCGATCCTCGTCGCGTGCGGGATCTTTTATTTTTTCAATCAGTCAACGACCGTGGCGATCGAGAACACCAAGGTCATTGTCAAGCCCACTGCGGATTTCATCCTACCCGGAGTTGTCGTGACGCTCGGCATCGTGGCGGTATTTTCGTCGGTGATCGTGGCGTTCCTGTCCCTGATGTCGTCGCACAAGATCGCGGGCCCTGTCTTTCGGATTCAAAAGGAGCTGGACCTCGTCCGTCAGGGCGATCTCACCCGCACATTTTCGATCCGTAATACGGATCAGCTCAAGCCCTTGGCCCGGGCCCTGGGTGAGACTACGGAAGTTCTTCGGGAGAAGCATATCGAACTCGGGAGCCAGTGCCGGTCGCTGAGTAATTTTTTAGATGAAAAAGGGCTTGTCCTATCTGAAGACGACCGTGATAAACTTCATCACATGCTGAAAGACCTCTATGAGGTGGTGAATTATTTTAAGGTCTAACGGCCTCGTGTCCCTGCCGGTTGTTCGTCCTTTGATGATGCGGAATCGGAGTGTCTTTTAAAGATCGTTTAAACGCGCGCCCTCTGTCTGTCGTTTGGGTCGGTGGGGGACGGGTTATTCTCTCACGGGCTCGAGGGGGTCGTGGCCCTTAAGTGCCAGGATCCCGTAGGCCACGGCGATGGTGCTAAAGCTCCCCGGCCGAGGGGTGTTGAATCCATGGCCGACCGGAGCGGATCCCTCGGTGGCGTACGGGAAGGCCAGGCCTTGCGGGGTCTCGGTCCCGAGGGCGAGGATATTATTGAGGAGCCTGGTTCGTTTTGTCGCATAGATCTCAGCGGCCGCGACATCCTGTTTCGCGCGGAGCACGTTTTCGATCCGGCGGTAGGCATTGATGAGCTGAAAGGTCCATTCCGGTGAAACCATCGGCAGGCGTCCGAGCGCGGCCACGGTGCTCTGATCGGTGAAATCAACGCCTTTAAGGGCAACCGTCTCCTGGGTCGGTTTTGTATATTCGACCGTAATCAATGCTTGTTCCTCGATGTGGCGAATAAAATCAAAGGCCAGGTCTGGTTCCCAGGTGTCGAGGTGCTGGGGTCCGAGGGCCGATATGGCCCACGAATAGACATCGGTTGCGAAGGCCGGGTCGATTTGCTCACGGCAGCCTCGGGCCAGGGTTTTGTCGGCGGGATCAAAGGCCACGGTCCGAAGCCATTCGGTGACCTGGGCACGGCCGGTCGCGTATTCAAGGAGCCCGGTCTCCTGCTCTAAAAAATTGAAGAGAACATAGGCATCGATCGCATGTTCAGTGGCATAGGTGTCGTAGAGCAGGGGATTATAGTCTTTATTGTGGAGGTGCTGGTCGCCTCTGACGTTTGGATCGCCGAGAGGCCCCATCCTGATGCCTCCGAAGTTGTGGTCGCCGGGCGTCGTGTTCTGGAGATAGATGATGAAATCAGCGAGTTTCTTGGCGAAGGCAAGGTAGCGCGTATCATAGGTGGTTTTATATACGTGGAAGGCAGCCACCCCCATCCAGATGTTTGGTCCAGCGACAACAGACCATTCTGCGCCCAATTCAGGCTTGGTCGGGTTGATCGCGGACATGATCCCCTTTAACCGCCATGCCTCCCGTGTCGCCATGTAAAAATCAATGATCTTTTTCGCATCCGCGACCCGGTCAAGCGCGAGATAGGCCAGGGCCGTAACGGCCGCGTCATAGGTGAACGTCCAATTGGCGAGAGCCGGGTCACCGATGTGGCTCACAGGGATGCCGGTGCGATGGTCCCGGGTATTGACGAGCCACTGCTCCATCTTTTTGATGGTGCTCTGAGGATCGGCATGACTCGGGGCGGGTGCGATCATCATGACAGCTGCCCAAACCAGGCATGAAAACAGGTGGTATCGTTGCATAAGTGGCCTTGTCAATTCCGTATAAGTATACCGTATCGTTACCCTGGGGGCAACTCTAGAAATTGGGATCAGGAGGACGTTTTTTTCGTTGTTCCACAGAGCCTCTTAAGGGAAGGGCTGGTTCGAAGAGAGCGTCGATTATATGATTGCATGCGTTTATTAATATTAGTACAATAAACACATTACAGATTGAATGCTACCTGCGAGGTGCCTGCTGAGTCGGTATATTTGTCTGCATGGTCATTTTTATCAGCCCCCCCGGGAAAATCCTTGGCTCGAAGAGGTGGAGCGTCAGGATTCTGCTGCGCCCTTTCACGATTGGAATCAGCGTATTACCGAAGAATGTTACGCCCCTAATACCGCTGCCCGGATCCTGAATGAGCAGGGGAAGATTGAGGAGATCGTTAATAATTACAGCCGAATCAGTTTTAACTTTGGTCCGACCTTGCTCAGTTGGCTGGAACGCCGGAAACCCGAGGTTTATCGGCACATCATTGAGTCGGACAAGGAAAGCCAGAAGCTTTTTTCAGGTCATGGGTCGGCGATCGCCCAGTGTTATAACCATATGATCATGCCGTTGGCGAGTAGCCGGGATAAGCGGACTCAGGTCGCTTGGGGGATTAGGGACTTTGAATTCCGGTTTGGCCGTCTGCCTGAAGGGATGTGGCTGCCTGAGACCGCGGTTGACCTTGAAACGCTCGAGGTCCTGGCGGAACGGGGGATCCGGTTCACGATTCTCTCTCCGCGTCAGGCCCGGCGGATCCGTCCGCTCGGAGGGGGAGAGTGGCAGGATGTGGCTGGCGAGCGGGTTGATCCTCGGCGGCCGTATCGCGTGGCGTTACCGTCAGGTCGAACGATCGGGGTGTTTTTTTATGATGGCCCGATGGCGAAGGACGTCGCGTTCGGGGATCTTCTTTACAGCGGGCAGCGTTTTGCCCAGAGGATCGTTTCGGCCTTCAGTCAGGGTGATTCCGATGAACTCACGAGCATCGCGACCGATGGCGAGTCCTACGGGCATCATCACCGTTTTGGTGATATGGCCCTGGCCTTTTGTCTTCGGGAGATCGACCGCAAGAAGATGGCCCGGGTCACGATCTACGCTGAATATCTCGAGCGGGTCCCGCCGGCGTATGAGGTCGAGATCTTTGAACGCTCATCGTGGAGCTGTGTTCACGGGGTTGAGCGCTGGCGGGCTGACTGCGGATGTTGTTCCGGGGGCAATCCGGGCTGGCATCAGCGCTGGCGGGCGCCGTTACGTGCCGCCCTTGACGGCCTTCGGGAACGCATTGACCGGATCTTTGAGGCGGAGGCGGGGAAGTTATTCACCGACCCTTGGGAGGCCCGGGATCGGTATATTGATGTGATCCTCAAACGTGAAGACGCGGTCATCAATCGTTTTTTTAATGACCAAGGAAAGGCATCGTTCCAGCGGGCTGACCGGATGAGGGCCCTGCATCTTCTTGAGATGGAGCGGCACGCGATGCTTATGTACACGAGTTGCGGCTGGTTTTTTGATGAGATCTCGGGGATCGAGACGGTTCAGATTCTTCAGTACGCGGCCAAGGCGATCCAGCTTGCGCGCGAGGTCACCGGAGAGGACCTGAGCGAGGGGTTCCTTCGCGTGCTTCAAACGGCAGAAAGCAATGTGGCGCGCTACGCGAACGGGACCGGGGTGTTTAAGGAATGTGTCCAGCCGTTTGTTCTTAATATGGAACGGGTGGGGGCCCATTATGCCATGATGTCGTTATTTGAGGAATATCCGGATGTGATCGACATCTACTGTTATCAGGTGCGCGCCCGTTCTTATGAAAAGATCCAGCAGCGCGAGTCGCGGATCGCACTTGGTGACATTGTAGTCCACTCGAAGATCACCAGCGAGGAACGGGAGCTGTTCTTCATCGTCCTTCATCTGGGTGGGCATGACCTCTTTGCGGCGATCAGCATGAAGAATACCGAGCGGTCGTTTGTCGGCGTCCGGGACAAAATCGTGGCCGCCTTTAAGGCGAATCGGAGCCATCAGGTCGTGCGGATCATGAAAAAGTTCTTTGAGAACGGTCCGTATTCATTACGGCATTTATTTAAGGACGAGCAGAGCCGGATTCTGTACCAGATCCTCGACGCCTCGCTCCATGAGGTCGAATCGTCCCTCAGACAGATCAATGAGCATTATCATTCAATCATTGATGTGGTCCGTGAGCTCAGGGTCCCCCTGCCGAAGGTTCTTTCGAACACGATCCTCGTTATGCTAAATACTGACCTTATGCGGGCCTTGGGCGCGACCCGTCTTGATTTTAAACATCTCGAGCAGCTTGTCGCCGAGGCCATTGAGTGGTCGCTTGACATTGACCGCGTGACGATTTCATTTTTTGTCAGCCGCAGGCTTCGTGATATGATGGATGCCCTGCTGCGACGGCCTCAACAGGTCCGCACGCTCAGGGATGCCGCGATGCTGGTCAGGATCTTTGATCCATTGAAATTGCATCTCGATCTGGGAAAGGCGCAGAATATTTATTTTTCGATCGGGAAAAAGTATTATGATGACATGCGCCGTCAGGCCGCGACGGGCCAGGCGCAGGCGGCGAAATGGGTCGAATTTTTTGATGAGCTCGGCGGGCGTTTAAATATTGAGATGTTCATCCGTCAATAACGCAAGCGAAGGGGGTGCGATGATTTTAGGGAGGGTGATCGAGCCGGCAGCGCTCGAACGGATCCGGGAGATCCATCGGACATCGGCACGGTATAATAAGATGATCGGGTATGATCATCAGCAGAGGCTGCTCGAGCTCATGCGCAAGCATGTGGATGAGATCCAGGTGCTGGCGACTCAGAAGGACGCCCATTATTTGATTGAGACCGGTGACCTGTTGATCCTGTGTTATGAGCTGCTGCTTGAGGGCGGCGGGTCGATTGACGGGATCAGCGAGGTGTGTTTTGGGCGGTATGAAAAGAAACTGAAGGAACTGATCGATGCCGCGCGTTAGGGCAGGGAGGGGATGATGGTGACACGGTGGATTGTTTTTTGTCTCGCGGGGTTCATTTTGGCCGGGTGTGCCACGGTCCCGATTACGGGACGTTCACAGATGTTGTTTATCCCGGCGAGTCAGCTCGTTGCGATGAGCACGGATAGTTTTTCAAAATTAATTCAGAGCACAACCTTATCGACCGATGCGGATAAGATCGCGATGGTTGAGCGGGTCGGTGAGCGGCTCGCGCGCTCCACGGAGCAGTTTCTCTGGGAGATGGGGCGGGGGGCGGACATCAAGAATTTTGATTGGGAATTTAAATTGATCGCCGATGACAAGGAGGTGAATGCCTTTGCCATGCCCGGGGGCAAGGTCGGAGTTTATACGGGCATTCTGCCGTTGACCCAGGATGAGACCGGTCTTGCCGTGGTCATGGCGCATGAGATCGCCCATGTCATTGCGAATCACGGCGGGGAGAGGATGAGCCAGCTCCTGCTCGTTGAGCTTGGGGGGCTGACCCTGAACGCGGCCCTTCGCGCGCAGGAGGATAAGACCCGGCAGTGGTGGCTTGTGGCCTATGGCCTCGGCAGTTCGCTCGGATATGTTTTGCCGTACAGCCGATTACAGGAAAATGAGGCGGACCGAATCGGGCTGATCCTGATGGCCCGCGCCGGGTACGATCCGGAGGCGGCCGTGGCTTTTTGGCAGAGGATGAACGCCCAGAAGACATCGCGGGTCCCGGCCTTTTTGTCGACCCACCCTGCTCCTGAGACGCGGATCAAGGAGATCGAGCGCCGGATCCCGGAGGCCAGGGCGTACTATAAAAGAACACAGTGAGGTGAATCATGGAGAGGCAGCGCATTGATGAGGCGAATTGGATTACTGTTGTCGGGCTCGTCATGAATGTTGCTCTGACGGGCATTAAATTGGCGGCAGGGGTCGTGGCCCACAGCGCGGCGATCATCGCGGACGCCGTTCATTCGCTTTCGGATCTATCGACTGATGTCGCGTTATTGTGGGGGCTTCGGGCCGCGGCTCGGCCTGTTGATGCGGACCACCATTATGGTCATGGAAAGACAGATACGCTCGTTTCGGTCGGGATCGGGATTTTTTTATGTCTGCTTGCTGGGGGCATCCTTTGGCACAGCCTTCTTCAGATCCATGATGTGATGGCTGGAGGACGGTTGGCTCAGCCGGGCATCGTGGTCTGTTTTGTCGCCGCCCTGTCTGTTGCCTCAAAAGAGTGGCTCTATCGACGGACCGTGGCCATCGCTCATAAGGTTCATAGTCAAGGCATGGTCGCGAACGCCTGGCATCATCGGACTGACGCGTTCTCTTCGGTCGCAGTCATGCTCGGCGTGGCGGGCGCGATCTTTTTAGGTGAGCCGTGGAGGGTCCTTGACCCGATCGCTGCGGCTGCGGTCTCGGTCTTTATTCTTCATGCCGGGGTCACGGTTACCCGTGCCGGGATCGATGAGCTCCTGGAACAGGCATTAAGTGAAGAAACGCAGGGGGAGATCTTTGAACTGTGCCGATCGGTTCAAGGGGTGGCCCGGCCGCATAAACTGCGCACGCGGAGGATCGGGCATCGGGTCGCGATTGAGATCCATATCTGTGTCGCTCCGACGCTGAGTATCATCGAGGCCCACAATTGCGCGACCGCTGTCGAAGAGGTGCTGAAGGGTCGGTTCGGTCCCGAGACCTTCACGTCCGTTCACGTTGAGCCCCTTGAGGCGTAGATCCGTAAGAATCGATGAGAGCGTGGGGAGGCCGATGTTCCGTCAGGATTTTTTAGCCGAGATTGTGTCCCGCTGGGGTTCTGCTCTAGAGAGGGTTTTTTATGATCGTCAGCCCGCCGGGAGCCCGGAGCGATCGAGCTTTCGGGTCGTGGTTGACGTGGCGGGGAAAGGGCTCTGCCTCCTTGAACAGATCCCGAGCCGGAAGGCGGACCGCAAACGGGAGATCGCGTTCGCCCTCGACCGATTATCCGGGGCCGGGCTCAACACGGTTCGGCCGTATTATCGCAGCCTTGAGGGAGGGCATCTCGTGCGGGCTGGTCAGGGGTATTGGCAGATGCGTCCGTTTGTTCAGGGCGTTGAGTTGGACCGTCCGGCCTATGCCTTTGAGGCGTGGCGCGGTGCGGACATGGCCTCGTTTTTGATCGATCTCCGCCACGCCGCGGCGGCCTGGGGCGATGGAGGGCCGGAGGACCGGGGGTTCTCACTCCCGGCGTATATTGACGGGATGATCGAAACCGTTCGCCGGCATGATCCGGGGGATCTCGGCCGGCTCGAGCGGGCACGAGATTTTTTGGCGGATCGATTCATCCCTGAGTACGATGCGCTCCCCGTTGGATTTTGTCACGGGGACTATCATCCTCTGAACATCATCTGGTCACGCGCCGGGATCGAGGCCGTAATCGATTGGGAATTTTTCGGGTTGAAACCGGAATTATATGACGCGGCGAATATGGTCGGCTGCCTTGGGATCGAGGATCCTGACAGTTTCGATGCCGAATGCGTACGCGCTTTTATCCGCCGGCTTCGGGCATCAGGGGGTTTCGGCGAGCAGGGCTGGTCCCTTTTTGGGGAGCTTGTGATCGCTATTCGTTTTGCCTGGATGGCCGAATGGCTGCGGAAAAAGGACCGCGATATGGTTGAGATGGAGGCGGCGTATTTGGATCTCCTCGTTGACCAGGTCGGCAGGCGTGAGGGGATCTTCGCGAGGGAGGGCACATGAAAAAGGTGTTATTGATTTTTTTGGCGGTCACGCTTGTGGCCGGATGCAAGGCCTCGCCACCTGGCACAGGGGACGGGACGTATCGGGCGGAACTCCTCATCGGCGGGCCGCGCGCGCGCGTTCTCAAACAGACGGAACAGATGTTAGGGGTGCCCGTTCACGTCGGGTTCTTTTTCAAGGGGACGCCCGCAGAGGTCGAGATCCGTCGGTATGTCTTTAGCAGCGAACATGAGGTGGTCCTGTATTTTCACAAACGGCGATTGATCCAGGCCGGCTTGATCCTGGCTGGGGCGGAGAGCCTTCCGAACATCCGGACAGATTTTCGCGATGTAAAGGTCGAACATCCGGGTGAGGTCAGGGGGTATCTTCTCGAGCAGCAGGGAGGCCGCCGCGCGATTGACACGTTGTTTTTTAATGGAAACGGAGACGGATAATGGCGGGTCAGGCGTGGTGGAGGCAGGGGAGCGGTCGTGTGGAGCGGCCACGGATGACAGCGGCATGTGTCGTGATGATGGTCCTTATTTATAGCCTCACAGAGGCGTTGCCGAATATGCGAAGCGCCCTGATCCGGTACAGCCTCTTCGGATTCAAGATGAATCCGGTGGATTGTTTTACGGGCCTTTGGCTTCATCATGACCTTGCCCATCTCGCGGTCACGGTCGTGTTCCTTTGGGTAATTGGCTGGAACCTTGAACGCCGGATCGGGTCCAGGATGTTGCTGGTGGTTTTTTTGATCGCCGGATATGCCGCGAATGTCTGCCATGCCGTGCTGGCGCCTCCGGATTCGCGGATCGGGATGGTCGGCGGGAGCGGCGCGGTGAGCTTCTTGCTCGCGGGCTACCTGGTCTTGTATGCGCCGCAGCCGATCCAGGTTCGTCTCGGGGCTGGTCTCATAAAAGTGGCCTTCGCCCTGCCTCCGTTCATTGTGATCGGGGACTGGATCGGGATGCAGGCGGTTTACGGCGGGACCGAGACCGTGACAGGGATACGGCTGTTTTATGCGCACGGCGGCGGATTGATCCTCGGATATCTTTCGGCCTGGTGGCTGCGGTACGGCCGTCAGATCAAACAGAAGGATGCTCTGGCGGAATGACATCGGATAGATTGCAACAAGGGGGTCCGTTTCACTTTCCCGAGCTTCACGTCGTTGAGGCCTCGGCGGGATCAGGGAAGACCTTTGCCCTGGCCAAGCGGTATGTCCAGCTGCTTTTAAGCGGGTCAGGCTCGCTTCGCGAGACGCTTGCGATCACCTTCACGAATAAAGCGGCGGTTGAGATGAAGGTGCGGATCCTTGATTTTTTAAAGAAGATCGCCTTGGGGACCATGCCTCCGGCGGAGGTTGAGAGCGTTCTCGCGCCGATTGGTCTGACGATTGAGGCGGCCGCGCCCGAAGCCTGCGTGCTTCTTGACGGTCTGCTCCGGAATTATAATTTTTTTCAGGTCCAGACGATTGATTCATTCATCAATACGCTGTTATCCGGGTGCGCTTTTAAAATGGGGCTCTCTGCCCATTTTCGGATCCGCCATAACGCGTTCGACTATCTTCAATATGGGCTCGACCGCCTCATTGAACGCGCAGCGCACGACGCTGCGGCCCAGGTCATGTTTGAACAGTTCCTGCATCAATATCTTTTTTTGGAGAACAAGGCGAGCTGGTTCCCCAAGCGTGATATGCTGCGGCTGATGATGGCCCTGTACCAGCAGACGAATACGTATGCCCTGACCCTCGCGCCCTACCCGATCGATGAGGAGCTCGTGGCCCAGAAGGCCAAGATCATGACGGCGATGCGGCGGCTGCGCGAGGTCTGCCCCGACGAGGCCGACGGACGATTTGTGAACAGCCTGGACCGTTTTTTGGCGTTGTACGATAAGGCCTTTGATTTTGATCGGGTCCCTGATTTTTTTGCCCGGGATCGGTTCCCGATGCGTGCGGGTGCGGCCACCTCGGCCGAGGCCGAGGATCTATGGGAGGAGATCAGGCACCGGCTGAAACGGTTGAGCGAGGCCGAGGCCCTCTCGTTGTTCAATCCGTATATTGAGGTATTCTCGTCGGTGCTTCATGAAGCAGAGGCGAAGGCCCGGCAGGACGATGTCGTCTTTCTTGAGGAACTCAACCGTAAGGCCCGCCTGTTGTTCGATCACGAGGGCATCACGGTCGCGGAACTTTATTACCGTCTGGCGATGCGGTTCCGTCATTATTTGATCGATGAGTTCCAGGACACGAGCGTGCTGCAGTGGAAGAACCTCCGCGTGATGGCTGAGGAGGCGCTATCGACGGGGGGGTCGGTGTTCTATGTCGGCGACAAGAAACAGGCGATCTACGGGTTCCGCGGCGGTGAGGTCCGGCTGTTTGATCATGTTCAGGAGGAGTTCCGGCATTTTCATGTGACGAAAGAGCAGCTCGAATGGAATTATCGCAGCACCCAGGCCATTGTGGATTTTAATAATGAGATTTTTTCGATCGAGAACCTTCGACGTTTTGTGACGGCCAAAGAAGACCTGGAGCGCGAGCGGAACAAGAAGGACCCCGTGGTGTTGAACGCGCGGGACCGGGGCCGCCTCGAAGGCATCTTCGCGCACGGCCGGCAGCGTGCTCTTCCGTCGAAAACGGGCGGGCATGTTGCCTTATCGGTCATCCCCGGGGACACGGTCCAGGAGCAGCGCGCCGAGACGCGCGTCCGTCTCCTGGCGCTCATCGCGGAGCTGCGCACAAGGCATGACAGCCGGGATATTGTTGTGCTGACGCGGGAGAATTCTGATGTCGAGCTTGTGACCGGGTGGCTGAGCGCGGAGGGGATCTCGGTGGAGTCCGAGCGGACGCTCTCGATCAAGTCGAATCCCCTTGTCCTGGAGCTCGTCGCCTTGTTGAGGTTCTTGGATTCGCCGATCGACAATCCGTCGTTTGTCTCGTTCATTGTCGGGGAGGCGTTCTGCCGCGCGGCCGGGGTTACGACGGATGCCATGCACGCCTTTGTTTTTTCTCTCCGGCAGCGGCTCCGGGGGAAGGAATCGTTTTATGTCTACCGCGCCTTCCGGGACGCCTTTCCTCAGTCCTGGCAGCGGATCATTGAGCCGCTTTTCCGCAGCGTCGGTCTGTACCCGCTCTATGAGCTCGTGGTGAGCGCGGTCCACCGCCTGGGGATTTTTGATCATTTTCCGGATCAGCAAGGGTTTATCATGAAGTTCCTCGAGCTGATTAAACGGCGGGAGGAAGAGGGTTCGGATATTGATTCGTTCCTGACATATTTTGAGGCCAATGAACATGAGCACGTCTTTGTGCATGTGGCGCGGTCGGATTCGATCAGGGTCATGACGACCCATAAAGCGAAAGGCCTTGAGTTCCCCGTCGTCATTCTTCCTTTTCTTGAGATGAGGGTCCGCGTCGGCCAGACGAGCGGCGGGAGCATGGGCCAGCAATCTTTTGTGGTGAATATGGATGCCGAGCACATGGAGCTGCTTCGGATTAAGAACAAGTACCTTAAGTATTCGGAACGCCTGTCAGCGATTTATCAGAAGGCGTATGCCGAATCGCTCATTTCTGAACTGAATAATCTCTATGTCGCGCTCACACGGGCGGCAGAGGAGATGTATGTCTTGATTCCCCAGAAGGCAGGGAACAGTGTGAATCTCGTGACCTGTCTGGTCCCTGAGGGCCGGGCGTCGTGGGGGGCGCCGATGGCGTCGGCAGAGCGGGCCGCAGAGCCGGGCGTGGTCTCGAGTCCCCTCCCTTGTGCCGGGACGCATGATTGGATTGAGTTTTTAAATCAGGAATTCGGATCTGATGAGGGTGTGGCGCGGTATCGCGACCGGATCCGCCAGGGCAAGGTCTTGCACGCCATGCTTCAACAGATCGTCTGCGTGCGGGCGGGCGAGGAGGCGCGCCCTGCCGCGGAAGCGGCTCGCCGGGTCCGGCAGATGTTTCCTGAAGAGACTCATTTTGACGAATACGAGGAGCGGTTGATCGCGCTCCTGCGGCGCGACGAGGTTCGCGCCTTTTTTGATGTCGCGGAGGATGAGGTTTTTTGCGAACAGGATATCGTCGGGGTCCGCGGGGAGACGCTTCGTGTCGACCGGTGCGTGGTCCGGCCGAATGAGGTGTGGGTGATAGAATACAAGATCCGCCGGCTTCAAGGGGATGTCTATGCCCAACAGGTCCGGCGGTATATGGAGATCCTGGCCGGGATTTATCCCGACAAGCGGATCAAAGGGTTTCTCCTGTATCTTGAAGAGGCCGCGCTCGAATCAGTAGAAGGGGGCGGACGATGACGCAGGACCGCAGGATCCATACAGTCTGTTTTGGCGAGCCGCTCCTTCAACGATTAAGCGATTATATCGTCGAACGTTATCTTGGGGCCACGAACGATTTGAGCCGTCTTGCGATCGTCTTCGGAGGGAAACGGCCCGCGATGTTCCTCAAGCGGGAACTCGCCCGGCGGGTCGGCCATCCTTTTATCTCGCCGTCTATTTTTACCATTGATGATTTTATGGCCCATATTGCCGGCGGGGAATCGGGCCGGTTGAGCGATATGGACGAGTGCTTTTGGATGTATGAGATCGCCGCGCGCCATGCCCCGGGGCTGCTCAAGGGAAGGGTCTCGTTCGCGGAATTTCTCCCCTGGGCCCGTGAGATGACCCGGTTTATTGATCAGCTTGATCTCGAGGCCGTTGATGATGACGCCCTGCTCATGATCAAACAGAACGCCCAGATCGGTTATGAGGTTCCGGACGACATTAATGAGCTCCTTCGTCACATTGCCGTGATCCGCGGGCATTATCATGACCGGATGCGCGCTGAGGGGGTTGCGTCGCGGGGGTTCCGCTATCGACAGGCGGCCGAGGCCGTCGGGTGCGCGGACCTGGGCGCTTTTGATGAGATCATCTTCGCGAATTTCTTTTATCTGAACCGGTCGGAGATGTCTGTTGTCGAATCCCTGTATCGTTCGGGAAAGGCCCGCCTCTTTTTTCAGGGGGATGAGCGGCGGTGGCCGGTCTTAAAACGGACGGCCCAGCGTCTGGGGGCATCGATCTCCGAGGGTGGCGCTGTTGGGGCCAGCCCGGGGTTTGACCTGACCCTGCATGCCGCCTTTGACGGTCACGCGCAGGTGGCGATCGTTCGGTCGATCCTCGAGCAGCTCGGCGGGGAATGGGAGAAGACCGTGGTTGTCCTGCCGAATGCGGACTATATGATCCCGCTCATTTCAGCGATCGGACCTTCGGTCCGAGAGTTTAATATCTCGATGGGGTATCCGCTTCGGCGGAGCTCGCTTGCCGGGCTCTTTGAGATCATTGTTCAGGCCCAGGGATCGCGAAAAGAGGGGCGATATTACACGCAGGACTATCTTCGGGTGATGCGGCATCCGCTGATTAAAAATCTGGATGCCGGCGGCGGAGGCCAGGTCGTCCGTGTCCTGATCCACAAGCTCGAGGAGATCTGTACGGGTCAGATCGAGGGGCCGTGGTCCGGCTGTGTCTTCCTTGACCTCGACGATATTGAAGCGAGCGAGGAGCTGTACCGCGCGGTCGAAGGAACGCTCGAGGTGATGGGGATGCCGATTCAGCGGTCCGAGATCGCTGAGGCCCTTCGCTCGATCCATATCATGTGTCTTCGTCACTGGGAGGATCTCGGGACCTTCGCGGGGTTCTCGCGGATGCTCGCCGGATTTATGGACATGCTGATGGAGAAGAGCGCTCTGCTCAGCTATCCGCTCAACGGCCGGATCGCCTCACGGATCTATGATCTGGCAGATGAATTGTCAGGGGCTGATTTTTCTGCGGAACGATTCCCGGATCGGGACATCTTTCGGATTTTTTTGGCGCAGCTTGAGCGGGAGATCGTGGCTTTTCATGGATCGCCCCTCAAGGGGCTTCAGGTCCTCGGCCTCTTTGAGACCCGTTCGCTCGACTTTGACCACGTGATCATCATGGACGTCAATGAGGGCGTCCTTCCGAGGCTGAACCTCTCGGAGGCGCTTATCCCCCGAGACGTGATGATCAGCCTTAATTTGGATCGCGTTGAACAGGAGGAAGAGATCCAGCGCTATGGCTTCATGCGGCTGATCTCTTCGGCCAAGGATGTGCATCTCGTCTATCAGGAGGGCCCGGAGCATCAGCGGAGCCGGTTTGTCGAGGAGCTCGTCTGGCGGCGCGAGCAGGCGGCCGGCCGGATCCGCGTCGTGGAGCCGGACCGTCCGTATTTTCGCGTCTCCCCGCAGATCGCGCCAGCCGAGATCAGGAAGACTCCGGATATGATCTCGTTCTTGAAGGCGTATCGGTATTCAGCGTCGAGTATCAACATGTATCTTCGGAATCCGATGGAGTTTTATTATAATCATGTCCTCGGCCTGAGGCCCCAGGAGGATATGCTCGATGAACCTGAAAATCGGCATATTGGTAATCTTGTCCATGAGGTCTTAGAAGAGTCCTTCCGCGGATTTTGCGGCCGGGCCCCGCTCTTTGATGATGATTTTCGGGCGCGTTTTAAAATGATCCTTGAGCGGCGGTATCATCACACCTTCGGACGGAGCCGTCGGCCCGATGCCTTTTTGATGAAGGCCGTGATCGAGGAGCGTCTGCAGCGGTTCATCGAGTATGAGCGGACGCGGCCGGTCGTCGAGGTCCTTTATGTCGAGGAGCCTTTTGAGGAGGCCGTCCCGCTGGCCTGCGGACCCGTCCGGTTTGTCTATAAAGTCGATCGGGTCGATCGGATGGCCGACGGGACCATCCTCGTCCTTGACTATAAAACAGGGAGCACTGATCTCCTTCCCCGTTCACTTAATGAGATCACTGCTGCCGGAACAGACCGGCAGGCGGTTTATGAGGCGGTTCACTCATTTCAGCTGCCGCTGTACCTTCATTATGTCCATCACCATTTTCCTGGTGCCAAGGTTGATGCGGGGCTCTATAATATTCGGACGCTTGAGATCAAGCGGCTGCGGGGACCGGACGATCCCGTTTCTGTTGAGGACAGGGATCAGGCTTTTTTAACGAGTCTCGGCGGGATTCTTGCGGAGATCTTTGATCCAGAAGTTCCATTTGTCGATACAGAGGCTGCTCGATAAGGAGGGTGGAGATGAAAAGAGAGTGGCGGATAGCAGGGGTTGGGGGAATTGTCGTGTTGATGGCGGCGCTTGTTTCGGTGGGGGCGCACGCCGAGCAGATCCTCCTGAAGAACGGGCAGATCATTGAGGGCGAGATCGTTGAATATACGGATGAGTATATTCGGGTGGAACGTGACGGTGCGCCGCTTAAGGTGTGGTACACGAGCATGGGTCCTCAGACCCTTGAGCGCGTCCGGGCCCGCGTTCGGGAGCTCGAGGCGGAAAAGATGCGGGAGAGCCCGTCCGAGGCCGCGGTCCGGGCCCTGCTTGATAAGGCCCAGGCCTGTCTTCGTGAGGAACGATATCTTGAGGCCCTGCCTCTCCTGACTCAGGCCGCGGCGCTGAAACCGGATTCCGGCCGGATCTGGTTCCTGAGAGGGAATGCGAACGGGCAGCTCAAGCGCTACCGCGATGCCGTGGCGGATTATGAACGGGCCTTAGCTATTCGATCGGATCGCGTCGAGGTTTGGTTAAATCTCGGTCTTGTCTATGAAGGGCTCAAGGAGTATGCCCGGGCGGCAGAGATGTATTCTGAGGCCATAAAGCTGAGCCCGAATGACCTCAGTCCGGTTCTGTCGCGGGCAGACGCCTATCGGATGAATAATGATGCGGATGCCGCGATTTTTGACTACACAACGGTGATCAAGGCCGACCCGAAGAACGGTTATGCCTATGCCCGTCGGGCCCAGGCGTACTATTTGAAAGGGGATTATCATATGGCCTGGCGAGGGATCTATCAGGCCCAGGAGAACGGGTTTGATGTCCCGGCGTCGCTCATCGAAAAACTCCAGCGTGAGATGCCTGACCCGTTCCGCGAGAAGACGTCGGTGGAACGGTATCAGGACAGCCTCGACTGGGTTGTGACCGTTGTCAAACAGAACAAGGTCCTCTTTCTTGTCGCTGGTGGTTTTTTTGTTTTTGGCCTTATTCTTTTGTCAGTGATTTTTGTTCGGTTCGGCAAAAAGGATGATGTTGAGGATTTAGAGTCCCGTCTTTTGCCTGCGGAGGGGCCTCGGCTTGACGCCGCGGTCTTGGCTGAGGCTGCGCCGGTTCCCGGGCCGGAGGAGCTCGCATGGGATTATGTACGGCCGCCGCTCGTCAAGCGCATCGGGGCCTTTCTTTTTGACGTGGCGGTGTCCCTGGGCGTGGCGTGGGGGATCGATCTGCTCGCTGGAACACAGATGCTGCTGATATGGTTCGGGATCCTCTTTTTTGTCCGCGACCTCTGGAGGGGCCACAGCCTGGGGAAATATCTCGCCGGAACGGTTGTCGTGAATGAGTTCGGCCGCCGGGGACGGTTCTGGGAGAACCTGATACGGAACTTTTTTATCGCGCTTGTGATGTGGATCGCCTTTTTGATCGTGAACGATCAGTGGGTGCTCCGGTACGTCCATGAGAATATCGGGATTGTTTTTCTTTTGACAGGGCTTGGCGTGGAGGCCGTAGTCTTTCTCCTGCGTCAGGATCGGTGCCGTCTGGGGGATCTGCTGGCGAATACCATGGTCCATGATCAGCGTCCTGGAGAGCGCGGCGGGGTGATGATGGCGATCGGGATCCTGCTCGTCGGACTCGCGTCGTTTTCCGTGTATTGGGGATATGCCCAGGGGGGGATCGAATTGACCTTGGCCCCGCGGTATGAGAGCCTCGAGATGGGGATTTCGTTCGATCTCCCTCGGGGATGGGAGATCCGTGAGGAGTCGTCTGGGATCGTGCTCGAGCACTGGAAACAGGCCCATGACCCGGCCGGACCGCAGGCGGGCGTGATCATGTCGCGTGATGAGACGATGTCCCTGTACTCGATCGAGCAGGGCTATGAGATCTTTAAACAGTACGTCGGGTCCCTGGGGCTCGCGGTGGTTGATGAGAGGGATCAGACGATCCATCAGGGCCGAACGGTAAAGGTCATGATCGCGCTGAATCAATCGACGGATGATGCCATCATCGTTGCGGTGTTCAAGCAGTTTGACTATGGACCGCTTTACATTGTTCAATGTTCGACGAAGGGGGCAATCTTCCGTCAATCGGTAGCGGCTGTGTACCAGCAGGTGATCCGCTCGATCCGTTTTCCTGCCGTGAGTTCGGAGGCGGCCGCGGAGGGAGCGGCGAATGCGGAATAGGTCAGGCGCGGAGGCGTGATGTCGCATCTTAAATTGGATCTTCACGAGATTTATGATCGGGAGGGAGAGATCGACGCGCGCCTCGAGGCGGTTCTTCATGAGGCTCTTGAAAAACGCATTGATTGTGTCGAGATCATTCCGGGCAAGGGCAGCGGTCAGCTCAAAAAAAGGGTTCTCCGTTTTTTGGATCAGCGGCATATTAAGACCTTATATCACCGCATTGATAAGGACAGCAAGAATTTCGGCCGACTGTTTGTTTATTTTCGTCACACGCGCTAGACCAGCACGGCGTCTATCATGATATTAGATCGTAACATCTTATTTTTAAACAAGTTAAGATGTTTTTACAATTCGGCATCTTTTAGAACATGCCAGGTGCTCAAACGGGCGCGCGGGTTGAAAGGCGGTCAACGCCATGTTAACTCCTTGAAATTATGATATAATCCATACTTTTATTCCTAATATTATATAAGGTTGACGTTAAATTTTATTTATGATACTTTATTTGCCATGATTAAAGACCGGATCAGCGCGCTCGAGGCCAAAATCACGGAGGTGTGCCGCCGGGCAGGGCGTTCGCCTGAGGACGTGACCCTGATCGCTGTCACAAAATATGCGACGATCGACCAGATGGCTGAGGCGGTCGCGGCCGGTATCAGGGAGATCGGGGAGAACCGGGTTCAGGACGCCCGGGAAAAATTTGATGCCCTCGCGGCGCGCGGGGTTTTGGCGCGGCGTCATATGATCGGGCATCTTCAGACCAACAAGGTTAAGCAGGCGATCGCCTGTTTTGACATGATCCAGTCCGTTGATTCGATCGGGGTCGCAGGGGAGATCGATAAACAGGCGCGTCTTCAGGCCAGGCCGATGCCGGTCTTGATCCAGGTGAATATTTCCGGCGAGGATCAGAAGTCGGGGGTTTCACCCGACGGGCTCGAGGCCCTGGTGCGCGACGTCTCGGGGCTCGCGAGTCTGACGATCAGAGGGCTGATGACGATTGGGCCGCTTACGGAGGATCGCACTGTCATTGCGGGGTGTTTTGAGCGGATGAGGCAGATGTTTGATCGGCTTAAAAAAGATTACGCGGGGCATCCGAGCGTTGCGATGGATCATTTGTCCATGGGGATGACGCAGGATTATGACCTGGCGATCGAACACGGGGCGACCATGGTGCGGATCGGGTCGGCGATTTTTTCGTCAACGAGCTGAGGAGCGGTTATGAAGATAGGGATGATTGGCGGCGGCAATATGGGGGCATCGATTATCGCAGGGATCGCGAAGGAGCATGAGGTCTGGCTTGTTGAGGTCAACCGGGCTAAGGCGGCCCGCTTGAGACGCCGGTATCGGGTTTGTGTCGCGGACCTTGTCGAGACGGTGGCGCGATGTCCGGTGATTGTGCTCGCGGTAAAGCCGCAGCAGATGGACCAGGTTTTGTCTCAGTTGAAGTCCTGCCTTTTGAAAACAAAGAAGGTGCTCGTTGTTTCGATCGCCGCTGGCGTGACGACCCGCTATATTGAGCGTGCCTTAGGGCCGCGAGTTCCTGTGATCCGCGTGATGCCGAATCTTCCGGCCCAGATCGGAGAAGGGGTGAGCGCCCTCGCCGCCGGCCGTTTCGTTACCGCCGCGCATCGGAAGATCGCGAGAACCGTGATGGCGGGCGTCGGGAGCGTCGTTGATGTGGCTGAGCGCGAGATGGACGCGGTCACCGCGGTGTCGGGGAGCGGTCCGGCGTATGTCTTTTTTTTCATTGAGTGTCTGATTAAGGCGGCACGGGCTGCGGGACTTTCGGCCCCGCTCGCGCGGAAGCTGGTGTATGAGACAGTGCTCGGCAGTGTTCATCAATTGGCCGCGGCTGATGATGCGCCGGAGGGATTGCGGATTAAGGTCACATCAAAGGGTGGCACGACCGAGGCCGCCATTGCCGTCTTGGTGAAGGCGCGCATGGGCGGGATGATTTCCGAAGCGGTCAAGGCGGCCAAGGTCCGGAGCCGTGAGTTGGCCAGGGGATAGCGGGCACGAAGGAGGGGGCGATGGCGATCGTTGGGGTGATCGGCGGCAGCGGTTTATATCAGATGGAGGGGATGACGGTTCATGAGGAGGTTGCGCTTAAGACCCCCTTTGGCGACCCGTCGGGCCCCTATGTGATTGGCGAGATCGGCGGGATCAAGACCGTGTTCCTGCCCCGTCACGGGAAGGGGCATCGGTATTCGCCGAGCGAGATCAATTATCGGGCCAACATTTTTGGGATGAAAATGCTGGGCGTGGAGGCGATCCTGTCGGTCTCGGCGGTGGGGAGCCTGAAAGAGGGGCTTCATCCATCGGATTTTATCCTCCCGGATCAGTTCATTGACCGGACGTATAAGCGGGAGAATACTTTTTTTACCGATGGGATCGTTGCCCATGTGTCATTTGCCGATCCGACCGCGCCTGAGCTCCGGTCGGTTCTCGTGCGCTGCTCTGAAGACCTCGGAATCCACGTGGTCGACGGAGGGACGTATGTGTGCATCGAGGGTCCGCAGTTCTCAACCCGGGCGGAGTCTCTGTCGTATCGGTCGCAGGGGATCGATATCATCGGGATGACGAACGCGACAGAGGCGAAATTGGCCCGTGAGGCCGAGATCTCATATGCGACGATCGCGGCGGTCACGGATTATGATTGTTGGCATCAGTCTCATGAGACGGTGTCGGTGGAGATGATCGTGGCCACGCTCACGAGCAATGTGGAGCGGGCGCAGCGGCTCTTGGCTGCCGCGATCCGTCGGGTCGGGGCGCTCACGGAATTCAGCGCGGCCGGGGCGCTGCAGCACGCCCTTATTACGCATCCCGCGAGCATCCCGGATCAGCGGAAAAAGGAACTGGCTGTTTTGATCGGGCGGTATGTCGCCTGACAGCCTAACGTGAAAGTAGAGACACGGCATGAGTACACAGAATGAATATCAGCACACGTTGAATTTGCCCGAGACGTCGTTCTCGATGCGCGCGGGATTGGCCCAGAAAGAGCCCGAGATGCTCGCCGAGTGGGACCGTCAGCGGCTCTATGACCGGATCTGCGAGAAGACGCAAGGCGCGGCTCCCTTTGTCCTGCATGACGGCCCGCCGTATGCCAACGGCAATATTCACATAGGCCATGCCTTGAATAAGATCCTCAAAGATATCATTGTGAAAATGAAAACGATGCAGGGGCATCACGCCGTTTATGTCCCGGGTTGGGACTGTCACGGCCTGCCGATCGAGCATCAGTTGTTTAAGCAGATGAAGAAACGCAAATCCGAGGTCTCTTCCGTCGAGTTTCGAAAAGAGGCGCATGGCTACGCCATGCGGTTTGTTGATGTTCAGCGCGAGCAGTTCCGACGTCTCGGTGTCTTTGCCATGTGGGATAATCCATATCTCACCTTGACGCCCGAATACGAGTATTGGATCCTCCAATCCTTTGCCTCCCTGGTCAAAGAGGGATATGTCTACCGGGGATTGAAGCCCGTGAACTGGTGCGCCGACTGTGAGACGGCCCTTGCCGAGGCCGAGGTCGAGTATGAAGACCACACGTCACCGTCGGTGTATGTCCGGTTCCGGCTGGAGCCGGGCGGGAAGATGCTTTCGGTGGGAGCGGACAAACCGGTTTCGTTACTGATCTGGACAACGACCCCGTGGACCCTATTGGCGAACGTGGCGGTGGCGGTGCATCCGCAGTTTGATTATGTCTTTGTTGACGTCGGCGATGAGATCCTTGTCGTGGAGAAGACGCTCCATGAGCGGGTCCTCGCGAAGAAGGGGATCGTGCCCGGCCGGATCGCGGCCACGTTCCGCGGGGTCGAACTCAAAGGACTGCGCTATGAGCACCCCTTCGGCGTCAAGACGAATTGTTGTGTCATCACCGCGGAGCACGTGACGCGCGAGGACGGCACCGGGCTCGTTCATACCGCGCCCGGACACGGGCAGGAGGACTACGAGGCCGGACGGGATTATCATCTTGATATCTTAATGCCGGTCGATGACCGTGGCTGCTTTGATCAGACCGCCGCGGCCTTCGCCGGGATCAATGTGTTTAAGGCGAATCCTATGATCGTCGAAGACCTAGAGCGGCGGGGGATCCTTTTTGCCTCAGAAAAGATCGCGCATTCCTATCCCCATTGCTGGCGGTGTAAAAAACCCGTGATCTTCCGAGCGACAAAACAGTGGTTCCTGAAGATCGATCATCATGGCCTCCGGAAACGGCTTCAGGAGGTGATCCGCGATGAGGTGGCGTGGATCCCGGCATCCGGGCGCGAACGGATCACGGGAATGGTGATCGGCCGGCCAGATTGGTGTCTCTCGCGTCAGCGCCATTGGGGGGTCCCCATCCCGGCCTTGAAATGCGTGGGCTCAGATGGGGAGCACCGGGTGTACCCTGAGGTCGTTGAGCGTTTTGCCGAGATCGCGCGTGAGGAGGGGAGTGACAGCTGGTTCACGAAGGACCTCGCGGAGATCTTGCCCGAAGGCTTTGTCTGCCCTGAGACAGGGTGCCGTGATTTTGAGAAAACCTATGACATCTTGGATGTCTGGTTCGATTCTGGGGTGAGCCACCGTGCCGTTGTCGGTCCGATGATCGGAGAATCCCTTCCGGCTGACCTCTATCTGGAGGGCTCGGATCAACACCGGGGGTGGTTTCAGTCATCACTGATCCCGGCTGTCGCGATGACGGGCCAGGCGCCGTTTAAATCCGTACTGACCCATGGATTTGTGGTGGATGGCGAAGGCCGGAAAATGTCCAAGTCGCTTGGGAACGTGATCGGGCCTGATGAAATGACAGGTCAATACGGCGCTGACATCCTGCGGCTCTGGGTTGCGGCAAGTAATTATAGTGAAGATATCCGGCTTTCGAAAGAGATCGTGGCCCGGGATATTGACGCCTATCGTAAAATACGGAACACTTTTCGTTATCTTTTGGGAAATTTGTCCGATTTTAAGCCGGATCACGATATCGTGGATTATGAAAAACTCCTGCCCCTTGACCAGTGGGCCCTGAATCGGTTATATCGAGCTGTGACCGCGGTCCAGACCGCCTATAATCAGTATGATTTTTCTCAGGTCTATCAGGTGATTTATGCCTTCTGTAATGAGGATTTGTCGAGTTTTTATCTTGACATCTTAAAAGACCGTTTGTATACTTCACAGGCCGCAGCGCTCCCAAGACGCTCGGCACAGACCGTTCTTTATTATATGGTGAATTATTTGGTCCGTCTTCTTGCGCCGATCCTGGTTTTTACCGCGGAGGAGATCTTTCAGGCGATGCCGAAAGACAGCGGGACGCGCGGTGCTCCAAGCGTTCATCTTTTGGCGTGGGAAGCGATGCCTGAGGCATGGGATCATGGCGCGGTGGAAGATGATTTTCGTCTGCTCGTGGCGTTGCGGCCGTTCGTGATGAAGGCCCTTGAAGAGGCCCGGGCCCAAGGCCTGATCGGCAGTTCTCTTGAGGCCAAGGTGATCATTCAGACGGCGAGTGCCGGGGATGCGGCGTATTTGAAAGAGCGTCTTGAGGACCTCCCGGCGGTCTTCATCGTTTCTCAGGTTGAGGTTGAAGGGATGTCGCTCGGCGGGGAACGCGGGCTCGGCGATGCCTTTCCCGAGACGCGGGTGGTGATTGCCCGGGCCGATGGTGAGAAATGTGCCCGCTGCTGGAATTATCGTCCTCTCGGCGCGGCGGCAGGCCATCCACGGCTCTGTCAACGGTGCGCGGAGGCCGTTGTCGCCGGAGAGAAGAAGGGTGTGTGTTAATTGGTGGTGATAACAAGGAGTGTATTGGATGCCGGATACAAAATGGGATGATAAAAAGGTGGAGCAATTTCGGGTCACGCTCATGCAGTTAAAGGGGAATATCCTGCATGACATCAAGAATATGGATGCTGATAATTCGGCAGAGCATCGCGCGGGTTCCGAAAACAGCGTCGGCCACGGGATGCACATGGCCGATGCCGCGACAGAAATGTATGACCGCGAATTTTCGCTCAACCTCGCATCGAATGACCGCGAGCGGCTTCAGATGATCGAGAACGCGCTGAAGCGTATTGAAGACGGCGCGTTTGGTCAGTGTATCCGGTGTAAGGGCCCGATCCCGATGGCGCGTCTTAAGGCCTTGCCCTACGCGCAGAACTGTGTGAAGTGCCAGGAGGAGATCGACGCCAAAAAGAATCTTTAAGGCGTGTCGTCAGGCGAGAGTATGAAACATATCCTGAGGTCTTATTTTGATCTGATCGTGGCGGTCATGGTTGCGCTCGTGGTTGTTTTTTTGGATCGGCTTACAAAAAATTTTTTTTCCGACGTCCTCACGGTGGGCGAGTCATTGCCGGTGATTCGGAATGTCGTTCATATGACGCTTGTCCATAATACCGGTATCGCCTTCGGTCTCTTTAAGGACCAGGGGACCGTCTTTATTATCATTCCGGTCATCGCGACCATTCTTCTCATCTATAACATTTATTATTACCGCTGGCATGGCGAGGATCTTAGTCTTGGCTACGTCGTCGGCTTTGCCTTGATCCTGGCCGGCGCCGTGGGGAACCTTGTGGACCGGGTGATCTATGGGTATGTGATCGATTTCATTGATTTTCGTATCTGGCCGGTCTTCAATATCGCCGATAGCGCGATTACGATCGGCGCGATCCTCATTGCCTGGAAATGCCTCTGGCCGGTGAAATCGTGATCCGGGGATCGATGGATCATCCGTCCCGGTCGAGATCGAAGGGAGGGTGTCGGTGATTCCTGTTCTCTGGCAGATCGGTCCGGTCACGATTTATTCCTACGGTGTGATGTTGGCGGTGGCCGCGGTCGTCTGCGGGTGGCTCTTTGGTCGTGATGCCTCCCGAAGGCTCGGCATCGAGCGTGAGGCGGCTGTTGATCTGGTCTTTTGGACCCTTCTCGGCGGGATCGCCGGGGCCAGGGTTTTTTATATTATCCTCAATTGGTCCTTCTTTGCTCAAGATCCTCTTGAAATGATCATGCTTCAGCATGGAGGGCTTGCCTTCCAAGGCGGTCTTATCGGCGGGGCGCTTACGGGAGCATGGATCATTTACCGTCGGCGTTGGCCGGCATGGAAGGTCCTTGATATGGCGGCCCCGTATCTCGCTCTCGGACATGGGATCGGGCGGATCGGATGTTTTTTGAACGGATGCTGTTATGGCCGTCCTGTCCCGTGGGGGGTTTATTTTCCGGTCCATCATGATCATCTTCATCCGACACAGCTTTATGCCGCGGCGGCCCTTGTTGTGATTTGTCTTGTGCTCAAAATTTATCAGCGGCGTCGACCGCCTGTCGGCCGTGTCTTTGCAGCGTATTGTGTCTTGGCCGGGGTGAAACGGTTCATTATTGAATTCTTTCGCGCGGATCATATGGCCCTCTGGGGAGGGCTGAGCGTTTTTCAATATGTGGCGTTCGGGATCATTGCGGTCGGGGCCGTGCTCTGGCACATCCATCGGAGACATGAGCGTGTCTGAATTATCGTTTATCATTGATGAGGTCTCTGCCGGGGTCAGGATCGATGTCTTTCTGGCTCAGCAGACGGGGTATATCCCGTCACGCACGGCGGCCCAGCGCCTGATCGAGCAGGGGGCGGTCCTGGTGAACGGCCATCCGACGAGAGCGAACCACCGCCTGGGACAGGGGGAGACCGTCGCCGTTCATATTGAGCCGCAGGCCGACGCGGCGCGGCTCGAGGCCGAAGATGTTCCGCTCACGATCCTTTATGAGGACGCGTCGCTTCTCGCGATCGAGAAACCGGCCGGGATGCTCACTCATTCGGCCCACGGGGCGTTGACCGGTACCTTGGTGAACGCCGTTCTTCATCATTGCCCCACATTGTCAACGGTGAATGATGAGAATCGGCCTGGCATCGTGCATCGGCTCGATCGAGAGACGTCGGGGGTGATCTTGGTGGTGAAGGATAATGAGGCCCACGAGCAGCTGGCGCGGCAGTTTGAGCATCACCGCGTCCAGAAAAAATATATCGCCTGGGTCAAGGGGAAGATCGAGTTTGACGAAGGGGTCATCACGGCGCCTCTCGGCCAGCATCCGGTCTATTTTGACCGCAAGAGCGTCGCGGACGAGGATGATGAGGACGGCCGCGAGGCGGAGACGGTCTATCGGGTGATTCGGCGTCTTGATTCCGGGGCCGCGACCCTCGTTGGACTATTTCCGAAGACAGGCCGAACACATCAGCTGCGCGTGCACATGAAATATTTAGGGCATCCGATCCTCGGGGATGATAAATACGGGGACCGCCGGTCGTTTGGACGGCTCGCCCTTCATGCCCAGTCGATCGGTTTTTGGCATCCTGTCCACCGCTGGTGGATGGAGATCTCAACGCCTGTTCCTCAAGAATTTCTTGATTTTCGTCCAGGGTCGAAATCAGGGCGCGAATAATTTCCCCTTTAGTCCTTTACTTGACCATGAGGGAATTTATAATAAAGACAAAAGATTTTTTTGGCACAGGGGGGACCATGAGCAAACGATCAGGGAAGACATTGACGGTTTTTTTGGTGGTGATCTTTATTTTGCTTGTTTCCGTCGCCGCGATCGCTGTTTTCTTTTATTTCGAAGAGGCGCGCCGGATCGAGGAGCTCGAGGCGGCGCTCGCGCAGGTTCAGTCGCAGTATAGCGTGGTTGAAAATGACCTCAAAGAGACCGGCCGGCAGAAACAGCTTTTGGACCAAAAGCTCAAGGAGGCAGAGACCGAGATTGAACGTCTCGAGGGAGAGCTGGACCTCCGCGAGGGATTGGCCGAAGAGTTTAAAAAAGAGAAACAGGAGATCGAGGCCTCGCTGACCGGATTGACAAAACGGCATGAGGAGTTAAAGACGAAGATGGCGGATGATGCACAGGAGCATGAGGCGTCGCTGCAGGACCTTCGCCGACAGCTGGCCGAGGCGATCACACGATATCAGGAAGCGGAGAAGCGTGTCTCCGAGGGGGCTCTTGTTAGCTCGTCCGGCTCAAACGTCACGGGTGGGGGTGGGGTTCAGCTTGAAACGATCGTGGTGAATCCCGGGGTTGCCACCAAGGGAAAGATCGTCTCGATCGACAACGAGGCGGATTTTGTCATTGTCCGCCTGGGCCAGCAGGACGGGTTGACCGAAGGGATGCTTCTTGAGGTTCGTCGCGATGATCAATACATCGGAGATCTCCGAGTGACACGCGTGCAGCAGGACATGGCGGCTGCGGATTTCGTCCCGCCCTTGACGAGCCAGGGGGTCTCTCTGGATGATCTTGCCGTTATCAAGGAACAATGAAGACACGGCTTTTTAGGACAGCACGCCTCAGGGGCAGGATTGCCCTGCCGGCGTCAAAATCATATTCGGTGCGCGCGTTTGTGATCGCGGCCTGCGGCGGGTGTTCACGCATTATTTCTCCGTCTACTTGTGATGATGCCCTCGTCTCGGTCAAGGTCGCGGAATCGCTCGGCGCAGAGGTCTCTTGTCAGGGCAAGGGGGTTCGTGTTCGCGCCGCTCGTTCCTTGACAGCGGCGCGTCGGATCCATGTCGGCGAATCCGGAACTGCTTTAAGGATGGTCCTGCCGCTTGTGGCCTTGACCGGGTGTCGCACGGTTGTGGCTGGCCGGGGGACGCTGAAGGGCCGTCCGAATCAGCATCTTGTAACGCTGCTCACATCGTTGGGGGTTGATGTTGTGGGCACTGGCCCCGGGCACAGTGTGCCGATCGTTTTTAGCGGCGGGGCGCTCCGCGGGGGCCGGATTACGATCGATGGAACATTGAGCTCTCAATTCGTTTCGGCCCTGCTCATCGCGCTGCCGATGCTGAACGAAGACAGCATCGTGAGAGTGGCTGGCCGGCGGGTGGTGTCGACCGATTATATTGTGATGACCTGCCAGGTTTTGGCCAGAGCCGGGGTTGTGATCGAGCGCAAGGGACCCCGGACGTACGTGATCCCCGGAGGGCAACGATTTCAAGGACTAAAAAATTTCCATGTTCCGTCGGATTATGGACTCGCGGCCTTTTGGATTGTGGCCGCGGCGTTGACCGAGTCGACTTTGGCCTTAGAGGGTGCTTTTGATGATGCCTTGATCCAGGCCGACGGCCGCATTCTTGAGATCGCCGCCCGGATGGGGATTGTCGTCAAAAAGGCTGTGAAAAAACTCGTCGTCTCTGGACCTGTGCCGCTCCGAGGCGGGACCTTTTCCCTGCGGACCTGCCCGGACCTGCTTCCGATCCTGACCGTTGCCGCGCTCTTCGCCAAGGGCCGAACGCGTTTTGTGGATATCGGGCACGTGCGCGTCAAGGAGTCCGATCGGATCTCGGACCTCCGGCAGGAATTATTAAAGATCGGGGCCGAGATCCATGAGACCGAGGATTCTCTCACCGTGGTGCCGAGGCCTGATCAGTATCATGGTGATATTGAGCTCGATCCCCATCATGACCACCGTCTGGCCATGGCCTTTTGTGTGTTAGGTATGAAACTGGGTCTGACGGTTCGGGATACGGAATGCATCACCAAGTCTTATCCGGATTTTCTTGAGCACCTTGCCTCATTGGGTGCGCCTATATCGGGATTTTCCGGTGCCGGCACGGGAAAATCATTGAAAAAGCGTTGACTCGAAATTTGTTTTCCTTTAATATACTAATCATTACAGTATAAGAACTTACCAAAAATTGTGTTTCGCCTTATCAGGATATAAGAGGGGGAAACCCAAGCCAACCAAGGGGAACGTATGGTTTCTAAAATTCTTAGAATTTTGAAACAGTTGTTCGATTATATCATTGGGTTATTTTCCAATGACATGGGGATCGACCTAGGGACGTGCACGACCTTGGTGTACCTGAAGGGCGAGGGCGTTGTACTGTGTGAGCCGTCTGTTGTGGCCATGGAGCGAGAGACGAATCGTGTTGTTGCCGTGGGCGATGAGGCGAAAAAGATGTTGGGACGTACTCCGGGGAGCATTGTGGCGATCCGGCCGATGAAGGACGGGGTCATTTCGGATTTTGAGGTGACCGAGGCGATGTTGAAATATTTCATCAAAAAGGTCCATAAACGCCAGGTCCTCATGCGTCCTGCGATGGTGGTTGCTATTCCGTCAGGGATCACTGAGGTCGAGAAACGCGCGGTCCATGATTCAGCCCGTCAGGCCGGGGCCCGCTCGGTGGAGATGATTGAAGAACCCAAGGCCGCGGCCGTCGGGGTTGGGCTTCCGGTTGAAGAGGCGGCCGGAAACATGATCATTGATATCGGAGGTGGTACGACGGAGTACGCGGTTATTTCGCTTGGTGGACTCGTCTACGCCAAGTCGATCCGTGTGGCCGGGGACAAGATGGATGCGGCGATCATTGATTATCTACAGAAGACATATAATTTGCTTATCGGTGAACGGACCGCTGAGGAGATCAAGATTCGGATCGGGTCCGCGTATCCGCTTGAGGAAGAGCTCACCATGGATGTGCGGGGGCGAGATCTTATTGCCGGTTTACCGAAAACCATTACCGTGACATCTGAAGAGATCCGTGAGGCCCTGCAGGAGCCGGTCCAGGCGATCGTTGAGGCTTCGAAGGCCACCCTGGAGAACACCCCGCCGGAACTCGCCTCGGACCTTATTGACCGGGGCGTTGTGATGGCTGGCGGAGGGGCGCTCCTGCGCGGGCTGGACCGCCGCATCGCGGAAGAGACGGGACTGCCGGTGCATATCGCCGATGACCCGATGACCGCGGTTGTGTTGGGGACAGGCCAGATGCTTAACATGCCGCTTCGGCTGCGTCGGCGATTGGTGGTTCCGACGAAATTAGATTTTAATTAACCCGGTTTAGAAGACTTTAATGTGTGTCGCGAAGAAATCCGAAATTCATAACCTATTCTCTTTTCCTTCTCGCGGCGTTCCTGCTGCTGTTTATCCGTCCGTCTCTTGTCGTCCCGCTTAAATTTGCCGTTGTTCAGACCGTGCTCGCCCCAATCCGGGTTGTTTCGGTTATTTTCCATGAGGTCAAGAAGATCGTGACCTATCATCAGACCTATCAGGCCTATCAGGACCTGAAGTTGGAGTATGCCCTTCTCACCGAGCGGGTCCTCGGCATCGATGAGATCGTCCGGGAGAATAATCGGCTGGCTCAGCTGCTTGATTTTAAACGACGGCAGGTCTTCGCATCGATCGCGGCGAATGTCGTCGGCCGGGACTCGACGAATTGGAATTCGATGCTTGTCGTTGACCGCGGTCGACAGGACGGGGTCGATGTCGGCATGCCGGTCGTGAGTGCCCTGGGGGTGGTGGGGAAGGTCGCCGAGGTCGGCGAGACGAAGGCCAAGGTCGTTCTCCTGACCGATCCCGGGTTCTCCGTCGTTGGGACGGTGAAGCGGTCGCGCGAGGTCGGGCTGATCTCGGGGACTCTTCAATCCAAGAACCGGATGCGCTATCTTGCGCCTGAGGCCGACGTTGAGAACGGGGACGTGGTCATCACGTCAAAACTGAGTTCGTCATTCCCTGAGGGGCTGGTCATCGGCCAGGTCATCGATGTCCGGATCGACAACAATAGCCTGACTGTTGATTGTCTTATTGAACCTGCCGTGGCCGTGTCTCAGCTTGAAGAAGTGCTGATCCTTCATCGCCAATGAATCTGTGATGTGAGGGCTGGATGAGAAATACTGCGATTATTGCCCTGGTCGTTGTTGCTCTATTTGTCATTGAGCAGGTTCTGATCGACTGTTTCGGCGGCTGGTTTAGGCCGAACCTGTTGATCACGGCGGTTGTCTTTTTTAATCTTTATCGGGGGATCCGCTACGGGATGCTGACGGCCTTCTGGGCCGGTCTGCTCCGTGATTGTTTTAGTGCGGACCTTTTCGGTCTCCATATTTTTGTTTTTATGGGGAGCGCCTGCCTTGCCTCGTTCGTGAAAATGTATTTTTATATCCCCGGTTCCGGAGGATGGCGGGTCTTTATTGTCTTCGTCGTGACGATCCTCTATGTGATTCTTCAGGGCGCGGTGCGTTCCTTTTTTGTGCCGATCGATTGGGGCCAGGTTCTATCCTCGATTTTATTGCCGGAGCTGATCGCCACGACGGTCGTGGCAGGATTTGTTTTTCGAAAGTTGAAAGAATGCGCATTAAAATTATTCGCATAATCGTTTGGGTCTTATTTGTCATCCTGGCGGCTGCCCTTATTCATCTGCAGGCCTTTCAGGGCAGGCGCTATTATCAGTTGAGCGTGAGCAATCGGATTCGTGTTGTTCCCATGGAAGGTCAGCGCGGCCGGATCTTTGATCGTCAGGGCGAGGTTCTCGCCGGGAACCGTCTCTCGTTTAATGTCGCGGTGGTCCCTCAGGACATCCGAGACCGTGATGAGTTGTTCGCCTTTTTAGCCCGGGTGCTTAAGACCACGCCTGATGCCCTTGTTAAGAAGTTCACGCAGCGCCGACAGACGCCCTTCGCTCCGGTTGTGATCGTCGATGATATCGATAAACAGACGGCTATGGTGTTGGAAGAGAACCGTTTTCGGTTCCCGGGGCTCCATATCCAGGAGATGTTCCGCCGTTCATATCTCTTCGGAGAGATTGGAGGGCATGTCTTGGGGTATGTCGGCAAGATCGATAGCGCTAAGGTCAAAAAATTGAAAGACTATGGCTATTCGCAGCAGAGCATCGTCGGATATTCCGGCGTTGAGGAATACTATGATCATTATCTGATGGCCGAGGAGGGGGGGCTTCAGATCGAGGTGAACAGCCGTGGGCAGCAGGTCCGACTGTTGGGCATCCGGGAACCGAAACGCGGACGTGATATTCATCTCACGATCGATACGCGGATCCAGCAGGCGGCGAATGCGGCCCTCGAGGGCCGGGCCGGCGCGGTTGTGGTGATGGATATCGATACCGGGGAGGTCCTTGGCCTGATCAGTGCGCCGGGGTTTGATCCGAATGTCTTTAGTGAGGACCGGCGGGGATCAGAGCGGGCGGCCCTCATTACGAACGCGAACGCGCCGATGTTGAACCGTGTCATTAAAGGGCAGTATCCCCCGGGCTCGGTCTTTAAGACGGTCATGTCTGTCGCCGGGCTGCACACGGGGAAGATCACGCCGCACACGACATTTCATTGTCCGGGCTTTTATCAGTTGGGCCGGCGCCGTTTTCGCTGCGCCCATGTTCATTACGATCAGAATATCCTTCAGGCTCTGGGCCACTCGTGCAACGTGTTTTATTACAATCTGGGACTGATTTTGGATTCCGAGATCATGTATAAATATGCCCGCCTGTTCGGGCTTGGTGAAAAGAGCCGGATCGATCTTCCGGCCGAGGAGAACGGCCAGGTCCCGAATAAGGCCTTTCGGAAGAAAAAATACAATCTCGGATGGTTCAAGGGGGATACGTTGAATTTCTCCATCGGCCAGGGAGATATCTTGACGACCCCGATCCAGGTGGCGCGGCTCATGGCCATCGTGGCCCGTAACGGGCAGATGGTCCAGCCGCATCTGATTCGGGCGATCGATGATCAGCCGGTGGTCCAGGCAGCAACCGCCCGGCCGCTTAAGATCGGTCCGGAGATCTTTGATTTGATCCATCAGGGACTCCGGTTCGCGATCGTGAGCCCGCAGGGCACGGCGCGGATCTTGAACATGGACGGTTTTGAGATCTATGGAAAGACCGGGACCGCGCAGACGGCCCCGAATAAGAACAGCCACGCGTGGTTCGCCGGATATAATCTGAAAGGCATCAAACGCGTCTCATTCTGCGTGTTCTTGGAATATGGCGGGTCGAGTTATTACGCGGTCCGGGTGACGAAGAATTTATTAACGGAACTGAGGAAGAACGGGGTCCTTTAGCCGATGAATCGTTATCTCTCGATAGGCATTTGGGTCAGCACGATCCTCATTATGGCGGCGGGGCTCGTGGCCTTATATAGCGCCTCGTATCAGAATGTGCGCGTGTCGAATGAGGTCTTTTATGCCCAGCTTTTTTTTGCCGTGGCAGGCATCGTCGTGATGTTTCTCTTGAGCCGCATGGATTATCGTCATTGTTATGATATCGCGTATGGTTATTACGGCGGGATCGTCCTCCTCCTGATCCTTGTCCTGCTTATGGGCCGTCATGCCTTGGGCGCGACGCGATGGTTCTCTTTCGCCGGGATCAGTTTTCAGCCGTCGGAATTCGCGAAACTAGGGGTGATCTTTGTCCTGGCCAGGTATTTTGCTGAGCGCCGTTCCTCATTTGCTTTTAAGGATGAGGTCCTCTATGGTGATATCTGGATGGATCTCGGAGTGCCCCTGATCCTTGTTCTTTTTCCGACGCTGCTCATCTTTAAACAGCCGGACCTCGGGACTGCGCTCCTCTTCCTGGGGATCTTCGTTATTATGGCCTTTGCCAGCGGGCTGTCGTATAAATATTTAGGCGGGTTCTTGGGGGCCTGTCTTTGCCTGATGCCTTTTGCCTGGCATATTCTCAAACCCTATCAGCGCGACCGGCTCCTTGTTTTTCTTAACCCGAACATTGATCCTTTGGGCGCGGGCTACACGATCATTCAGTCAAAGATCGCGATCGGTTCCGGGGGGGTGCTCGGGAAGGGATGGCTTGAGGGCACGCAGAATCAGTTGAATTTCTTGCCGGAGAGGCACACGGATTTTATTTTTTCCGTTATTGGCGAGGAGTGGGGGCTTGCGGGAACCCTTTTTGTGGTGGCGTGTTATGCGGTTCTCATGTATTGCGGTCTCAAGGTCGCGGAGGAGAGCCAGGACCGATTTGGGGTCCATCTCGCCGTTGGGATCGTGGGTATTTTTATTCTTCAGGTCGTTATCAATATCGGGATGGTCTTGGGGCTCTGTCCAGTCGTGGGGCTGACTTTGCCGCTCGTGAGTTTTGGCCGGTCATCCTATATGATCTCTGTTGTGATGATTGGGCTCCTGTTGAGCTTGAGTCGGCGCCGGACCATTTTTTAAAATATAGTAGCATTAATAATACTATAAATTGAGCGAAGGTGTGTTCTGTAGTACAATAAGCGCAAGATTTTGGGTGATCGGGGGATGGATGAAGAATTTAAAGCGGGCGTCAAATAAACATTTGGGCGAGCTCCTCATCGACCGAGGCGTGATCAACGCGGATCAGGTTCTCGCGGCCATGGCCTTTCAAAAAGAAAAAGGCGGGCTCTTTGGTGAGGTCCTCGTCGAACTGAAATTCGCCACCGAAGAGGATATCGCGCAGGCCCTGACCTGTCAATATGGTTTTCCTTACTTGCCTTTGGCGAATTATGAGATCGATCAGGAAGTTCTCGACGCGGTTCCTGAAGATGTCTGCCGCCGGTTTTGTCTGATCCCGATCGATAAGATCGGAAAGAGCCTGACCTTGGCCATGGCCGATCCGTTGAACATGACTGCCGTTGAGGATGTTGAGGCCTTGACCGGGTGCAGCGTTCAGACCTTTGTCGCGACGGGCGCGGATATTAAAGAGGCGATCACGAAATATTACCGGAAATCATAAGGCATGTTCTCGCTCAAGGAACGTTTACAGCAGGTCCTGATCAGGGATCAGATCATCAAAGAGGCGGACCTTCAGCGGGCCCTCGATGAGCAAAAGAAATCCGGGGGCGAGCTGAGCCGGATCCTGGTTCAGATGAAGCTGGTGACCGAGGACGATCTGACCCATGCGTTAAGCGAGGGGCTTGGGATGCCGCCGATCGACATCTCGCGCCTGCGCATCGATCCCGAGGTCGTCAAGATCATCCCGCGCGCTGTCGCCGAGAAAAACAAGATCATGCCGGTCTCGCGGATGGGGGATAACCTCACCCTCGCCATGGCCGATCCCCTCAATATTTTTGCGATCGATAATGTCCAGGTCCTGACAGGCCTGAACATCATTCCGATCATCGGTCGTTCGGCCCAGATCCAACAGACCATCGATAAATATTATTCTGCCGATACGAGCGCGGCCCTTAAGGACATCATTAAAGACATCTCTGAGGACGGCGAGCTCGTGAAGAGTGACGGGGTGGGTGATGTTAAGGTGACGGACATCGTCCAGGACGCCCCGATGATCAAGTTGACGGACACGATCATTCATCAGTCGGTCCTTGCGAAGGCGAGCGATGTGTTCATCGAACCGATGGAGGCGACGCTCCGTATTCGGTATCGTATCGACGGTATCATTCGCGAGATCGATCAGATGGCCAAGGCCCTGCATCAGCCGATCATTTCACGGATTAAGGTTGTTTCCAATCTTGATATTTCGGAGCACCGGTTGCCGCAGGACGGGCGGTTCAAGACCGTGGTCAACGGCCGTGAGATTGATTTCCGTGTCAATGTCTTGCCGACGGCGTTCGGTGAGAAGATCGTGCTCCGCGTCCTTGACAAATCCGCTGGGGCGTTGGACCTTGAGAAGCTTGGGTTTGAGGAGTCGGATCTGGCCCGTCTCAAGGAGGTCTCGCTCCATCCCCACGGGATGATCCTCTCGTGCGGTCCGACGGGGAGCGGGAAGACCACGACCCTGTATTCCGTTCTGAAATTTGTCGATTCTCCAGGGAAGAACATCATCACGGTCGAGGACCCGGTTGAATATCAGGTCAAGGGCATCAATCAGGTGAATGTCCGGCCGTCGGTAGGTTTGACCTTTGCCTCGGCCCTGCGTTCGATCCTCCGGCAGGATCCTGATATCATCATGATCGGTGAGATCCGGGATACCGAGACCCTGGATATCGCGGTCAAGGCCGCGCTGACTGGGCATCTGGTCTTAAGTTCCCTGCATACGACAACGGCGGCAGGGTCGATCATCCGCATGATGAACATGGGGATCGAGCCGTTTCTCCTGTGCTCTTCGGTCCTGGCGATCACCGGGCAGCGTCTTGTCCGGCGGATCTGTCCGCGATGCCGCGAATCGTATGAGGTTGTGCCGGAGCTCGCTCGCCGGGTGGGGTTGACGGCCCTCTTAGGTGAGAAGACGTTCCGCCTGTATCGCGGCAGGGGGTGTCCCGAGTGCCTTAATACTGGGTATGTCGGCCGGGTTGTTATTTGCGAGCTTCTCGTCCTCACGGCCCCGGTGCGTGAAGAGATCCTCCATCAGTCCGGGGAGCTTAAGATCAAAGAGGTCGGACGGCGAGAAGGGATGCGGACGATGCGTGAGGACGGGCTTTTGAAGGCGGTGGCTGGGCACACCTCGCTTGAGGAGGTTCTGCGTGTCACCGCGCCTGACGAAGGAATAGGGTAATAACGTGGATACGTTAAAGCAAAAGATCATTAAGGCCCTGATCGAGTCATTAAAGATCCCGCAGAAGGAGATCGAGTCGGCGATCGCCCTTCAGGAGAGCCGGGGGATCTCTCTGGATCGGGCTCTGATCGAGAAGGGGCTGATCAAAGAAGAGGACATGCTGACCTCGCTCGTGAAGGAGCTCAGGATCCCGTTCATTAATTTAAAGAAATATAAGATCAGTCCTGAACTGAAGAATCTGGTTCCCGAGCGCGTCGCCCGGCAGTATCACATTGTCCCCCTCTCTCGTCTGAAAGACACGATCACGGTCGCGATCGCTGATCCCCTCAATGTGTTTGTGACGGATGACCTGAAGAATATTACCGGGCACGACATCGATATGGTGATGGGGACGGAAACCGATATTATGCAGGCGATCGAGGATTATTACAGCGGTGCGGTTACGGACAGTGTCCGTGATCTCAGCCGTGATATCGATTTGAAGGACTTTGAGATCGTGACCGAACGGGCCGACAATCACGTGGCCGACGGAGGGGCCGATGAGGGCGAACAGGCGCCGATCATTCGGCTGGTTAATCTTATGATCAAAGAGGCCCTTCGCCAACGTGCCTCGGACATCCATCTCGAGCCGGCCCCCGAAGGGATGCGGGTGCGTTTCCGCATCGACGGAGTTCTCCAAGATATTATGAATGTGCCGAAAGACAATCAGAACGCGGTGATCGTTCGAATTAAGATTATGTCCCGCGTTGATATTACGCAGACGCGGGCCCCTCAGGATGGACGGTTCAAGATGAGGTTCTCTTCGACGGAAGTAGATTTCCGCGTGTCCCTCCTGCCGACGACGTTCGGGCAGAAGGTGGTCCTGCGTGTTCTTGATAAGAAAAATTTGAGTGTGGGATTAAGCGGTCTGGGGTTTTCGCCGCGGGCTACCGAGGTCCTGAAGGAGGGGATGTATAAACCCTTCGGGATGCTCTTGGTGACCGGACCGACGGGGAGTGGAAAGTCGACGACCTTGTATTCGGTCATCAATGAATTGAACACCGTTGACCGGAACATCATTACGGTCGAAGACCCGGTTGAATACCTTGTCGAGGGGTTGACCCAGATCGAGGCCCGGCCTGAAATCGGACTGACCTTTGCCTCGGCCCTTCGTGCGATCCTTCGTCAGAGTCCCGACGTCGTCATGGTCGGCGAGATCCGCGATGGTGAGACCGCGGATATTGCGATCAAGGCAGCGCTGACCGGCCAGCTCGTGCTCTCGACCCTGCACACGAACGATGCCGCCGGCGCCTTGACCCGGCTTGTTGATATGGGGATTGAGCCGTTCCTTGTTGCATCGAGTCTCGTCCTTGTGTGCGCCCAGCGTCTCTGCCGTCGTCTTTGCAGTCATTGTAAGGAGCGCGAGGATGTTCCCGCCGATGCCTTGGCGCGGTTGCACGTCGAGGCTCCTCCCGGAACGATTTTTTATCGCGCCCGGGGATGCGACATCTGCCGCGGCACGGGATATCATGGCCGTCTCGGGGTCACCGAGGTCCTCGAGATCGATGATGCGGTGCGCACGATGCTCATTCGGGGCGAATCATCGGATGCGATCAAAAAGTACGCCTGCGCGGACCGAGGGATGGTCACGTTGTGGGATGATGTGATCGGAAAGTGCGCTGCGGGTCTCACGAGTCTTGAGGAGGCCCTTCGGATCGCAACGAGCGACATTTGATCCGGCGTAAAGAAATCTCAGAAATCAATATTCTGAAGATACAAACATGATAAAATATTTTTTGTAATCATCATATTATAAGAGGGATTGCAATGCCGACTTATAAGTATGTCGCGAAGGACCATAATGCCCAGACCGTGATGGGTTCCGTCACCGCTGATAATGAAAAAGGAGTGGTCTCCGAGCTCCGCAACCGCAACCTGATGGTCGTTTCGATCGTCGAGGTGAGGCAGAAGGGGATTGCGTTCTCCTTTCAACGGAAGAAGGTCAAATCCGATGACCTTGTTATTTTTTCCCGGCAGCTTGCGACGATGGTCGAGGCGGGCATTCCGATCCTCCAGTGCCTAGAGGCCCTTGAAGAGCAGATGACCCATCCGTATTTTAGGATGGTCATCGGCTCACTCCGCGAGGACATTCAATTGGGCAGTAGTCTGTCGGCCGCCTTCGCCAAACATCCGAAGGTGTTTGATAATCTCTTTGTGAACATGGTGAAGGTCGGCGAGACCGGCGGGGTCTTGAGCAAGATCCTGGACCGGATCTCGGGGTATCTTGAGAAAAGCGCGAAACTGCGCCGCAAGGTCATTTCGGCCTTGACCTATCCCGCGGTTGTTGTGTGTGTCGCCATCGGGATCACCACGCTCCTGCTCGTGAAGATGGTCCCGGCCTTTGCCGAGATCTATGAATCGTTCGACACAGAGCTCCCCTGGATGACCCAGATCCTGATCGACATGAGCGATTTTCTCAAGAAATACTTGTTGTGGATCTTCGGGGCGTTGGTCGTCGGCATTTTCTTTCTGGCGCGATGGTATCGGACCTCGGCGGGGCGGTTGGCGATCGACCGCCTGATGCTCCGCATCCCGCTTTTTGGAGAACTCATCTGCAAGGCGGTGATCAGCCGGTTCAGCCGGACGCTCGCGATCCTGCTCCAGACCGGTGTGCCGATCCTTGAGTCGCTTGACATCGTCGGCAGGACGAGCGGCAATCGCGAGATCGAGCTCGTCATCGAATCGGTCAAAAACAGCGTTCGTGAAGGCGATAGCATCGCCACGCAACTGATGAAAAGTCCGGTCTTCCCGCCGATGGTGACGCGGATGATCTCGATCGGCGAAAAATCCGGTCAGCTTGAAAAGATGCTGACCAAGCTTGCGGAGTTTTATGAGGACCAGGTCGATGCCGCTGTTGCGAGTCTGACGAGCATTATCGAACCGGTGATCATTGTTGTCTTGGGCGTTGTCATTGGGTTCATCGTGATCGCCTTGTTTATGCCGATCTTGAGTCTGACTCAGATGATTAAGTAGGGGTGGAGGGGCTGACGATGCGGGGACAGAGGGGGTTGAACATCATTGTGGCGATCGTGGCCGTCGGCGTCTGGGCCGTGGGCGCCCACGCTCAGCAGGGCGGGATGAGCGCCGATGACCTCCTTGAATATACCCTCATCGACCTTCAGGAGAAGATCAAGGGATTGGTTGATCAGAACCAGCAGCTTGCCGGAAAGAACGATGCCCTTCGAAAAAGGATGATCTTTATTCGTGACGAATCGCGTTCGTTCAGCGATCGGCGGACTCGTTTGATGGAAGAGGCCGCCGTGATGAGGAATACAATCAAGGCCGAGGGCCGGGAACTCGATGGCCTTCGCAAACATGCCGCGAATATTTTAGAACGCCAGCGTTTTTTGACTCTCGAGAAGGACGGGGTGGCCCAGCGGATCGAGAGGGAGACTCAGGAACAGCGTCTCGCTCAGCAGACGATCGAGGCCCTGACCCCCGAGATCAAGGTCCTTAAGGAGCGGGGTCTTCGACGCGCGCCGAATGAATTGCTGGATTATTATTCCGAAGAGCGCGTTAAGCTCCGTGAGATGGTCCAGGATGTCCGGCGGCGGATCTTTGCGAAAGAGGGCGACGCCGATCTTCTTGACGTCGAGCGGACCCATCAGCTGGGTTTAAAGGAAAAGACCCTCCGCCAGCGGTCGGGGCTTGAGGAGCGAGCCTCGCTCCTTCGTCTAGAGATCCGAGAGGCTGAAGATCAATACGCATTATTAGAGCGCCATAAGAGCCGTTATCGCAGTGAGGGTCGTTCCGTGGTGAAGGAAGCGGAACTCAAGGTTGCGGGGCTTCGTCAGTATAGTCAATCGCTCCGCGAGGCGAGCGCTGACATGGCCCGTGTCCGTCGGGAGATCACCGCTGATTTTGACCGACAGGCTGAGGCCTTAGAGCGCCTGCGGGCCCAGGTCCGTGAGCATAATGAGTTGCTCCGCGCTCGGGCGCGGTTCCTTGAGATCAAGCGCTCGGCCGAAGATGGGGTCGCGGGGGCAGACCATCAGCGACTGGTTCTCGTTGGGGAGCAGGAACAATTGGCTGCGCGGCAGCGGATCCTTCAGTCGGACTCGGCGGATATCGGGCGCGAGATCGCGGCCCAAGAGGCTGAGACGGCTCGGTTGCGAGGCGACATGGAAGGGCTTAAGGCGGAGCTCGCGGTGATGGCATCACGCGTGGCCGGCGCTGCCGAGGAGACGGGGAGGATGCGGCAGAAGGTGTTCGGCAGTGAATATCAGAATCTTTTAGCCCAGCGGGCCAAACAGCGGTTCGCTGAGGAGACGAGGGAGGCGGTGCGGAAGGCGGCGGAGCGGGAGATGACGGATCGGTCTCGCCTGCTCGAGCGTGTGACAGCCGAGGAGACATCATTGAGCCAGCGGCTCAAGGAACTTGAGACCGATGTGGCAGAGGGCGCGAAGCAGGCGCAGGTTTTGGCTGAAGAGAGGGACCAGGCCAAGGTGAAGGCGGTTGAAAATAAACAGGCCAGGGAGCAGGCCCTGGCTGCCTTGCGGGCCCGCCAGAAGGCGTTGAAGGGTTCGCTGGAGATTGCCCAGCAGAAATACCGTGCCGATAGTTTGGATCGTGATGAGGCGGCCATGGAGATGAAAGAGCTGGCGAGTTATCTTGAGATATTAGAGAAGGAGAACCGCGGCTTAGTGGACAAACTCGGACTTCTCGAGGCGCAGATGCAGTAATCCCTTCATTTTTTACAAATTTTATTTAAATCATTATATTTTTGCTACTTTTGGTGCCCTTGACTTTTGCGATAGGCCTAGACTATACTTGTAGTGTCGGAAGAACGTTCTTTGAAAAAGGTGTTTAATGCTCAAGGTAAACCATTCGGAAGGATGGGACACAAAGCTAGAGGGCCCGACTATCGTGGATAGGGGCAGCCAGTTGCCATTAATAAAGAAGTTTTAATATAATGGAACTGTGCCCTATTTGACCCTGTGAATAGGGTTTTTTTATTCTGTCTGAAGTTTTTGGTTTACCGATTGACACACGCTGTCTGTGTGATATTATACAAAAGTTGGTAAATCTTTTAGGGCCAAATGGTTAAGGCATTAGGCGTCTGGGTGACGGGATAAATGTAGTTATCTTTTCTTTTTTCTCTCGGCACGTGACGACGCAATGCCCGGCCAGGCGGCAGGAGGTTGGGGAGAACGTACGTCAACGTACAAGGAGGGAAAGATGAGAAGGTATCAACGTGGTTTCACGCTCGTCGAGATTATGATCGTGGTCGCGATCATCGCGCTGTTGGCGATCATTGCGATCCCGAACCTCTTGCGAGCCAGGATGACGGCCAACGAGGCGTTGGCGCAGAGCACCCTGCGGACACTATCAACCGCAGCCGAGACCTATGCGTCATCGCACAACGGCAATTATCCGACAGCATTGGCGGATCTGACGGAGGCCAATCCGCCGTATCTCAATCGTGCGTATGTAGGCGAAGGTACAATCTCAGGGTTTGAGTATACCTGGCCCACGGCCACAGACGCTGCCTATGAATTCGTGGCGACGCTTGTGACCAAGCCCGAAGGTGCTGATGATGTTATTTTCAGCATCACCACAGGCGGTATCTTGGAGAGGGTTGCGGCTGCTGAACCTGAGCCGGAACCAGCTCCGTAACGAGTTGGGTGCTGTGAGGGGGGCTTAATGATTAGGCCCCCCTCTTTTTTTGAGGCGAGCTAAGGTGAGCGAAGGCAGGCAGAGATGGATAAGAAAAAGACATGGATCCTGATCGGGGTGGCATTGGTCACCGGGTGCGTGATCAATATTGTGGTCATGCGCCGTCTTGAGGGGGTCTCGGTAAAGCCTGTCGTTCAAGAGGAGGCGGTTGACGACGAGACCGTCTCGGGTCGGCTTATTGTCGCGCCGTCGGTTGAGATGACGATGATGGTGGTCATGGATCCGAGCCGGACATACAATCTGCATTTTGTCTCGCTGAACGGAGAACAGATCGGACGCTTTAAGAGCCAGGGGGAACGGATCTTTGATATGAGCGGTGATGTGCCGGATGGCAAGGTGGCCTTTGAGAATACGACGACGAAGACATATGGGAACGCTGAGTGGCGCGATGGGGCCTGGGACGGGGAGTATCGCGAATATTTTAAGACAGGGCAGCTGCGTTTTATTAAGGAGTATGATCGCGGTAAGATCGTTTGGATGAAAGAATATTTTACATCCGGGGACCTTCGGATGGAGATCGACTATCGTGATGCCTTAAATGTGCCTGATGAGGTTGAGACGGGACATGGAATTGTTTATTTTAATGACGGGCGGGTTATGTATGAGTGGAATTTGACGAACCGCGATCCAAATCGTTATAAAAAGGCGTATAATCGGCATGGACAGCTCGTTGAAATTTTACGTTTTGATCCGTCAGGACAATTGATTAAGACGGAGCGGGTGACTCCCGTTGAGACAGAGGTTGCGCTATGAGAAAATGTTTGTGTCAGAGATGGGGCCATGGCCGGCGGACGAGGGGGGGGTTTACACTCGTCGAGGTGATCTTTGTTGCTGCGATTCTTGCGGTCGTGATCTTGGGATTGATCCGGGGATATCTTTATATCGCGGCCGCCGGGGACATGGCCGAGAAGAAAATGACGGCGCTGATCGCGGCTGACGCCTTGATAGAGGAGATGCGCGAGGCTGATTTTGATACGCTGATCTCAACATATAATGGCCGGACGTTTCCGCTCGATGGGGTCGAGGGCCTGGGCACGGTCCGTGTTGTGAACACGCATGTCGCAGCGAGCGGTGCGGTTGAGGAGCTTATTAACGGAGAGCCCCTTGAGGTCCTTGCGGTCCGCGTTGCGGTCTGCTGGCGGAATCACAACGGCCGGGTGGTCGGCGAGGACCAGAATTTGGACGGCGCCTTGGACGGCGAGGATATCAATGGCAATCTGTTGATCGATTCACCGGTCACGATTGAGACGGTTTTGGCACGGCGCTGACGGAGAGGCAGGGGAGTTGGGGATGGATCACCGGATGCTGACACGAGGACGAGGGACTCAAGGCATGACCTTGCCAGAGGTCATGGTCGTTGTTTTTATTTTTCTCTTTTTGGCCGGCGGGATGGCCGCGACCTCGAATGTCGCTCAGCGCTTCTGGAGCGCGAACCGGACGCGGATCGAGCTTCAGCAGGAGATCCGCCGGGCCGTGACCGGGATCACCGGGACGTTACGCGAGACCGGGCAGGGCGGGGTCATTACTCTTGCGGACGGGATGATGATTTTTAAAAAGCCAGAATTCATTTCTGGACTTAAGACGTGGCCAGCCGGTGAGGATGCCGAGATCCGTTTTATCCTTGATGCCGGCACCCATCAGCTGCTTAAGACAGAAGGGGGCGTCACCCGGGTCGTGGCGTCGGATATTCTGGTTTTCGGGTGCGCGCCGTCGATGACTGAACCGGATCTGATCGAGATCGATATCACAGCGCAAAAGACCGTGTCCGGGGTGCCGATCACCCGGCAGACAGAGTTTTTCATTAGCCTGAGGAACTGACGATGATCATGAAAAAGATGCAGCGAGCGTGTCTTCACAATGAGCGCGGGAGCCTGTTGATCATCGCGTACTGCGTGATCGCCCTTCTCCTCGGCATCGGCGCCGCGTTCATGCTTCTGGCGACGAGCGAGTTGCGGCTCGCTGAGCGGGAACGTCTGTCGATGAAGAGCTTTCACATCGCCGAGGCAGGGGTTGATGCTGCGTTCTATGCCCTGGATTGGGACCTCAACAATGATTCGGCCTATAATCCTTGGGGGAATGGGAGTATCTATGGGATCAACGTCGTTTTTGAGGACAATGTCACCGCAGAGGATTTTTTTACCGATGTTCCTTTTCAAGACGGCCAATATAATGTGACCGTCACGCGCGCCCAGAATGACGCGAGTGTTCTTTTGATCCGTTCCGTGGGGCAGGTCCAGGATGCGGTGACCCGTCTTGAAGTTTATATTAAACAGGTGAATCTGTCTCCCTGGGAGTATGTGATCTTCGCCGGGAGCGGGATGTCAGGGAAAATTATTAACGGAAATGTGGATATTCGGGGAGCGGTCCTTATTTTAGGGGAAGACTTAGACGAGGGGGCTTATGCGGTTGATCTCGGAGGGACGGCTGAGATCGTGGGGAACAACTATCGGACGCTCGCGGATTATTTAAAAGCCAAGGTGCCAGTTCTTCCGCAGGTCTTTTTTAACAATGAGTGGGTTGAGACATTGAATGCGACCCTGCGCGTTAAAAAGGGGATTGTCGGCATCAGCGGATCATCTGCCGTCGGTGAGGCGAACGTCACAGGCAATGGTTATAAAGAGACGGTTGACGGTGTCTATGTTACAGATGGCTACGGCGGCACGGCGGGGGCGGGACATGTTTTTTCTGATAACGGGACGAGTGAGGCCTTTGATTTAGGGGAGGAGATTTCTTTCCCCAGGTTGAGCGATCCCTATAAGGGGTATCCAACGTATGAGGCCTATTTAAAAACAACCGGTTATGAATTAACCGCTGCTGAAAAAACAAAACTTGGAAATCTTGCTAATCAGGGCGCGTTTAGCTTTGGTAATTCAAAAGGGAGCGTATCTTGGGATGGGAATGGGGCGCTAACAGTAGACGGCATTCTTTATGTTGATAATGGAACAACGCCGCTTGCGTTGAGTTCTAAAAAAACAGACTTGGTCTACTCTGGGAAGGGTTCAATGGTTTTTACCGGAGATGTGGTCGTTCAACAAAATTTAGTGACAAGCGGAGATCGATCTTTCCCGGACAATATTCTAGGGATTATGACAAAGAAATCACTGAATCTCGGGAAAAGCGCCCAGGTCGATATTATGGGGGTTTTTTACGCCCAGGATAAAATCACTATTGATAAACAAACCAATGTTATTGGAACGATCGTTTCAAATTATTTTGATATGGGGGGACAGGTTCCGAAGATCTATCAGGTTCCTGCTACAGCTAAGAACCTTCCTCCGGGCATGATCGGAAACGATCGGCGAATGTGTCAGGTGTTGGTCTGGAGGAAATATTAGGTCCCTGCCAAGGGAGCACCTCTCTGCCTGAAAATATTTCATTTCCTTATTTTGAAATCAGAGGACGATGCTATAATATTTTTGCTTATAGCCTTGTAACTATTACTATTTATAATTATGTCGAAAAAAATCGAACAACTCGTCGTCTTAATAAAAAAGATATGGGTCTGGTATCTTGCATGGGTCCGGCGGTATATTCCTGAACCCACGGTCGCGCCCCTGATCGGGCTGGACATCGGGACGCACGCCTGTAAGATGATCGCAGTGAAGCCGAAGGCCGGCACCTACGAGGTGGTGGCCTGGGCGGTTGAGCCGGTTCGAAATAACGACTCGGTCAGTGCGGTTAAGGCCGTCCTCGCCGTGTCACCGGCCCCGGAGGTCTCGCCGGCAACGGCCCTCTCAGGCAAGGGCACGCTCATTCGTTATGTGGAGATGCCTCGATTGTCCAAGGAGGAGCTGCAGAAGGCCTTTACATATGAGATGGATAAATATCTGCCGTTCCCGCCTGACCAGATCTATACGGATTGTCATATTTTGGACAACCACTTTAAGAATCAGAAGATGCTCGTGATGCTCGCCGCGGCTAAGAAGGAGCTTGTGGATCAGCGCGTCAGACATTGTCAGGAGTGGGGGATCAGCCCGGACGTGATCACCCTCAATCCGTTGGCCGCCGTGAACGCCTTTATGCGTTTCAATAAAGAAGAATTGGCTTCCGTTGATGCCGGGGCTCCGCGCGGGGTGGCCTTGCTCGATATGGGCGAGCAGGTCAGCAATTTGACGATTATCGTTGGAGAATGCCCGAAGTTTACCCGGGACCTCTTTTGGGGAGGGACGGACCTTGCCGAGAGCATTGCCAAGGGGCTCGAGATCAGTCTCCTTGAGGCTGAGGCGTTGAAACTGAACCCCGGTGACCGCGAGGCCGCGGTCATGGAGTTCGCCGACGCTTCGATTGCGAATCTGATCACGGAGTTGCGGCTCTCGTTTGACTATTTTGTTACTGAAAATAATATTACTATCGCGAAGCTCTTTTTGACTGGCGGGGTTTCGATGTTAAAAGGCGTGACCGGGATTTTTTCGAATTCCTTGGATGTGCGCGTTGAGGTCTGGGACCCGTTTAGCAGGTTTGAGATCGCGCCGAACGTGTCGCGCGACGAGTTCCGCCGGGTCAGCGGTCAGCTGGGGGTCGCCCTGGGATTGGCGGTGTATCAATGATTCTTATTAATCTGACGCCTCAGCAGTTCCAAAAGAAACGCCACGGCCTCGGCCGATTGATGAAGGGCCTCGTGGTCCCTCGTGACGTCGTTTTCGGTGTCCTGGGAGGGGTCGCGGTCCTCCTCGTCTTTTTTCATATTATGTTGCAGCTCCTGATTTTTATTCGTCTTGCTGAGCATCAGATTTATAAGGCGCAATGGGAGGCCGCCTTACCGAATAAGAAGAATGTGACGCGGATCGAGCAGGAGATAAAAAAACGCGCGGCGCGGATCAGCTCGATTCAAAAAATTTTAGGAAAACAGCACATCTGCTGGTCGCGGGCCATGAACGATGTGAGCGGCGCCTTGACGCGGGGTGTTTGGCTGAGGAAGATCGTTTTTAAGGAGGGGGTTCTGCTCGTTGAGGGGAGCGGGGTGTCTCAGCAGAAGATCGAGAAGATCAACATCACTCAGTTCCTGAGCGGGCTCAAGGAGACGCCGTCGTTTGCCGAGAGTTTTAACACGATCGAGGTGACGTCGATCAGAAGCCGGGACCTGAGCGGAACCATGGTGGCCGATTTTGTGATCAAGGCGAGCCAGCCGGCTCCTGTGGTGGAGAAACCGAAGAATGTTAAAATTAAAAAATGACATATCGGACCGCGCCCTGGCGACACTGGGCACGCTCAATGAGAAGCATCCGTATGCCCTGTTTTCAGCGATCCTGGTCGTTGTCCTCTTGGTCGATTATTTTGGGATCATGCAGTTCCAGGTAGGAGCCCTCCGCAAATTGAATACTGCTATCCATCAGTTCAAAACGGAGACTAAGGCGATCCGTGACGGAGAAAAGCGGATCAGCCAATATCAGGCGGAGGCGAAACGGTTGGACAAGAAGCTTGAGACGATTGATCGCATGATCAAGGGGAAGGGCGATATACCGGACATCCTTGAGGATATTTCACGGATTGCGAACGGGAACAGGGTTCGGATCGAGCAGATCGTGCCGGACACAGTCTTGGCCTCTCCGGTTTTGAAGGACGCGGACGGGGCGTATTATTTGTTGCCGATTGTCGTCGAGGCCAAGGCCGGGTATCATGAGTTCGGACGCTTCATGAATCAGCTTGAGGGCGAGGGGGTTCTTGCTGACCTCGCGGCCCTTGAGATGACGAGCGATGAGCGTCAGGCGTATAAACTCCATCGGGTCGTGATGACGTTTCATGTGATTATTTTTGAGCCGAAATAGGGGGACGGGATGCGCTGGGCAGTGATCATCATGTTGGCGCTGGCAATATTGGGACAGGCGGGGATCGCCTGGACCGGTGAGGAGCCGGGGCCTTTTGTTTATGATGATGGCGGGCGCCGTGATCCGTTTTGGCCGCTTGTGAACAAGGGAGGGGGCGTCGTTAGTTATGACAAGGACCTCCTGTCATCGGAAATGATCTTGCAGGGGATTATGAGCGGGAATGACGGGACGAATGTCGCGATCATTAATGGGTTGATTTTAAAAGAAGGCGAGACGATCGGGTTGTATCGGATCGAGACGATCGATCAGGGATCGGTGGTGCTGACGAAGGGCGATGAAACCGTGACGTTAACCTTAATAAAGGAGGAATAGATGAGATCCGTGGTCATAGGGCTCATTGTGATGTTGGTATGTGGTGTTGCGATTTCATTGTACGCCCAGGATGCGGTTCAGTCCGAAACCCCTAAGTTATCAGACGTCGCATTGCCTGAGGCCTTGGTTTCTGAGGCCCCTCAGGCGGAGGTGCCCGCGGCGGTCGAAGGCGCGCTGGCAGAATCGGACCCCGCGACGGCGGAAAGCTCTGCCACGTCTGCTGAATCGAGCGCTCCCCTTGCCTCTGCGGAGATGGCCTCATTCGACGGGATGGTGAGTCTTGATTTCCGTGATGCCGATATTCAGGATGTCCTGCGTGTCCTGGCCTTTCGGAGCGGGGTCAATATCGTCGCTGGTCCTGAGGTCACGGGTCTGGTCACGATCAAACTTCAGGGGGTCCCGTGGCAGCGCGCCCTTGATGTCGTGCTTGAGACCTACGGGTACGGGTATGATCGGCGGGAGAATATCATTACGGTCACGACGATCGAGAATCTAAAGAAACGCCGAGAGGATGCTGCGGTGTTGGCGGAGCAGGAACCGCTCGAGACGCGCACCTTTCTGCTGAACTATGCCCGGGCCGCCAAGGCGGTGGAGTCACTCGATAAGATGAAGACCGCGCGTGGGAGTATTAATTTTGATGAACGGACAAATTCCCTCATTGTTCGTGACACCCCGACAAATCTGGAGCTCATGGAAAAGGTCATCAAGCGGCTTGATGCCACGACCCCTCAGGTCTTGATCGAGGCACGGATCATTGAGACGACTCTGGGTGATACGGAAAAACTGGGGATCAATTGGAATCTTCAGGCCTCGGGCAAGGGGTCAATATGGAATTCGACCTTTCCGATGCGCAAGGGGAACGACGGGAATTTTATTTTGTCGATTCCCGTCGACAGTATCGATAGTGAAACAAACGTTATTACGTATGATGCCGAGAATCTTTTTGCCTTCGGCATGCTTGATTTTAGTTCGTTCACAACATTATTGCAGATGATCGAGACGAGGAGCGATATTAATACATTATCCAATCCTCGGGTGGTGACGCTGGACAATCAGCCGGCAAGAATTGTGGTGGGGACCCAGTATCCGTTTCCCCAATATACGTATAATGATGATCAGGCCGAAATGCAGGTGTCAGGGTGGAATTATAAGGATATCGGGATTATTTTTGAGGTCACGCCGCATGTGAATAATGCGGAGATGGTGACATTAGATTTAAAGCCGAGGGTCACAGCGATTATTGCTGACGCGAATGTTACGGTTGAGGGGACGGAAGTCCCGCAATTAACAGTGCGCGAGGCCGAGACCCGGGTGATGATTCGAAATGGCGAGACATTGGTGATTGGCGGGTTGATCTCGGACACGACAACTGTCAATGAATCACGGGTGCCCATTTTGGGAAGCATTCCCTTTTTGGGCCGTCTGTTTCGTCACAATTCTACTGTTGGAGCCAAAACAGATCTGTTGATCTTTTTGACCCCGCATATCATCACCCCACAGGTTGAGACGGAAACGGTCAAGACGCCCTAAGACATTTCATTATGGTCTCATGGGGGAAAGGGTCATTTCGCGTCGAGACGTCGGCACAGGAACGCGGCGGATTCTCTGCCGACAGAATTCTTTTATTGTTGATTAACAAAAGGGGTGGTGTGTGGGAAAAGAGATTTTAATTAGTAAGGACAAGCAGAAGACGCGGGTTGCGGTGATCGAGGATGGGATCCTTGACGACTTCTATATTGAGGTCGAACAGGCCCAATCGATCCTAGGGAATGTTTACAAGGGGCGGGTAGAGTCGATCTTGCCGTCGATCAATGGGGCGTTTGTGAATATCGGTCAGGAACGGAACGGGTTTTTATATCTCACCGATGCCGACAATCCCTTGCTCGAAGAGAACAGCCAGACGCCGCAAAATTTGATCGACCGGATCCTAAAGCGCCGGCATCGGGCGAAGAATTCGTCGGCCCGTCCGCGCACGGAAGACCTGCCGCTCAAGGAAGGGCAGGAGATCCTCGTTCAGGTCGTGAAGGAGCCCTTCGCGCAGAAAGGTGCCCGGTTGACGACGCATATCTCGCTCGCTGGCCGCTTTCTTGTTTATATGCCGTATGATCCGCATCACGGGGTATCGAAAAAGATCGAAGACACCGAGGAGCGCAAACGGTTAAAGGAATTCATCGATGAGCTAGACTTTGTTCAAAAGGGCGGATTCATCGTCCGCACGGTGTCGCTTGGTCAGAATAAAAAGGATCTGATCCGCGACGCGAAATTTTTATACAAGATCTGGCAGGAGATTCTGAAACTCAGCGAAAAAAAACAGGCCCCATCGCTGGTGTATAAGGATTTTGATCTCATCTCAAAAGTCGTCCGCGATCTCCTGACCGACAAGATCGATAAGGTCGTCATCGATTCTCTTGAGGATTATAAGGTCCTTCGGAAGTTCGCGATCAATTTGATCGGGCCGCTGCTCGTCGGGAAGATCCATTGTTATCGCGGGCAGAAGACCCTTTTTGAACATAAGGGAGTCTCGAAGCAGTTGTCGCGGATCTATGACACGCGGGTCTTTATTAAGGGTGGTGCGCACGTGGTCATTGAGCAGACCGAGGGCCTCACGGTTGTTGACGTTAACAGCGGAAAATTCAAATCCAAAGGGAGTCCTGAGGAGGCCGCCTTCATGGTGAACATGGCCGCGGCCCCTGAGATCGCCCGCCAGCTCCGTCTTCGCGATGTCGGCGGTATCATTGTCATTGATTTTATCGACATGTCGCGCGAGCAGCATAAACGGCGCGTCTTGGACGCCTTACGTGTTGAATTGGCGAAAGACCATGCCAAGACAGAGGTCAACCGGATCTCGCCGTTAGGCCTGGTTGAAATGACCCGGGCCCGTACGGGAAAGACCGTTGAGGCGGTCTCGTTTAAGACCTGTCCGTATTGCGGCGGCCGGGGCAAGGTCCGCAGGCAGGAGTGATCGGCCTGGGCGATAAAAAGTGATTGACTTTTTTTAATATTGCGCTTTAATAAGATACTTTTTTAAGGGGAACATTGGGGCTCGCCCCGGAACGGACTGGGCGCGGGCTGGAAATCATGAGGACAGGAGGGTCTGATGTACGCGATTGTTCAATTTGGGTCTGCTCAATATAAGGTGTCTGAGGGGGATATTATTGAGGTTGACCGTATCGCAGAGGTGATCGGGGACAAGGTGTCGTCTGATCGCGTGCTGATGGTTTCTGACGGGGCCAAGGTGCAGGTCGGTCAGCCGTGCCTCAAGGGCGCGCGCGTTGAGGCCGAGGTGCTCGATCAAACGAAGGGCGATAAGGTCGTGGCGTTCAAATATCGCTGCCGCAAGGCTTATGCGCTCAAGCATGGCCACCGCGCGAAATTCACGGCCCTGAAGATCACAAAAATTTCTGCTTAATAACCACCGCGGGGCATACGCACAAGGGCCCCGCACGTGACCGTCATACACTACGATGGCATTCGTTGATGAAGCTAGGGTCTTTGTAAAAGCTGGAGACGGCGGGAAAGGCTGCGAAAGCTTTTACCGGAACAAATATTTTCGCCATCCGAGACCGGATGGGGGGGACGGCGGCAAGGGCGGCGACGTTGTCTTTGTGGCGGATCCCCGGATGCACACCCTTTTAGATTTCAAATTCAAACAGCATTATCAGGCCGAGCGCGGCGGTCATGCCAGCAGTAAGGGCAAGACCGGACGCCGCGGGGAGAATTGTCGGCTCCGTGTCCCCATCGGGACGATCTTGCGGGACGCTGAGACCGGTTATATCCTGCGGGATCTCGCGACGGCGGGTGAGGAGGTTACGGTTGTCCGCGGAGGCGCTGGGGGTCTCGGCAATCAGAATCACCAGACGCCGGTCTCTCCTAAGCCAGGCGAAGAGCGGGTCATCTCGTTAGAGCTAAAGCTCATTGCCGATGTCGGATTGATTGGATTTCCGAATGCCGGGAAGTCCACCCTGATCAATCAGATCTCGAAGGTGCGGTCGAAGATCGCCCAATATCCCTTTACGACGCGACAGCCGATCCTTGGCGTTGTCCAGACGGGCGAGATGGATTTTACCGTGGCCGACCTTCCGGGACTTATCGAAGGGGCGCATGAGGGCCGCGGCTTAGGCGACCGTTTTTTAAAACATGTGGAACGCACGTCTGTGCTCGTTCACCTGATCGATATGTCGGGTCAGGAGGGGCGGGACCCGATCGAGGATTATCGGATCATCAGCCGGGAGCTCGCGGCGTATAGCGACGCCCTTATCGGCAAGGAACGCTTGATCGTGGCGAATAAAATGGATCTCCCCTCGGCTGATGAGAATCTGGCGCGTTTTCGGGATCACGTCGAGGGTGAGGTGATCGCCATCTCGGCCCGCGAGGATCAGAATGTGGGCGTGCTGGTTGAACGGATGGCCCAGCTCGTGGCGCAACGGTCTCGGTCTATAAGGGAAGGTGAACATGCCTAGAAAATTTCCACGCCCGGTCAAACGAATGGTGATCAAGGTCGGATCCGGTGTGATTGCCAACTATCGGTTAAAGCCCAGAAGAACGCGGCTGCGTTCGCTGATCCAGCAGATGGTGGCCGCGCAACGGGCCGGTGTCGAGGTTGTTTTTGTCAGTTCTGGCGCGATCGTCCTCGGCATGGGAGAGATGGGGCTCACAAAACGGCCGAGCGATCTCGCGAGTCTTCAGGCCCTGGCGGCGATTGGTCAGGCCGTTTTAATGAAGACGTATAGCGATCTTTTCCGCAAGGAGGGCGCTGTCTGCGCCCAAGTCCTTTTGACCTGGGATGATTTTTCGGATCGCCGTCGGTATAATAACGCCCGCAAGACCCTCACGACCCTGCTTGAACAGAAGGTCGTGCCGATCATTAATGAGAATGACACGATCTCGACGGATGAGATCAAATTCGGTGACAATGACAAGCTTTCTGCCCTGGTGGCGGGAGCGGTCTCGGCGGATCTTTTGATCATGCTGTCGGATGTGGACGGCTTGTACAAATTTGAAGACGGCAAGAAGGTGTTTTTCAAGGAGATCTCTGAGATCACTCCGGATATTGAGGCCCTTGCGTTTGGCACATCGAACAAACACATTTCACGTGGAGGGATGTCGGCGAAGCTGAAGGCGGTGAAGATCGCCCTTGAGGCCAGGACCCCGTGTGTCATTGCCCATGGCGAGACGCGAGAGGTCGTGTCCCGGGTGTTGAGCGGCGAGGGGATAGGGACTTTTTTTTCCGAGCGCGAGGATGTCCTTTTATCAAAGAAACACTGGATCTCGTTCAGTGCGCGGCCGAAGGGGGTTCTCGTGATCGATGAGGGCGCGGAGAAGGCCCTTCTTGAGAGCGGCAAGAGCCTGCTCCTGCCCGGGGTGATCGAATGCGAGGGGAGTTTCAAGGCGGAGGATGTCGTCGTGATTTGTAATCGGGCCCGCCAGGAGATCGCCCGCGGGATCATCGGTTATTCGGTCCACGAGCTGTATTCGATCCGTGACAAAAAGGGAAAAAAAGAAGTCGTTCATCGTGACGACTTGGTTTTGTGTAAGAGATAGGCGGGGAGATTATCATGACACAGGGATCGTCAATTATGCGGATGGGGCGCGCGGCCAAGAAGGCCTCGCGAGGGCTGGCGACAACGTCCAGCGCCGAACGGAATCACGCCTTGGAATTAATGGCCGCGACGATCCTCTCGGATCGGGCCGCGATCATGCGTGCCAATCAGAAGGATATTGCTGCCGGACGCCGGGCAGGGTTGTCGAACGCCCTCCTGGACCGGCTCGTGTTGACGGACCGACGGATCGAGGCGATGGCCGAGGGACTTCGAGATGTGGCGCGGCTTCCGGACCCGGTGGGAGAGGTCATCGAATCGACGACCCGGCCGAACGGCCTGGCCATCGATAAGGTGAGGGTTCCGATCGGGGTCATCGGAATCATCTATGAATCGAGGCCGAATGTAACCTCTGACTGCGCGGGGCTCTGCCTGAAATCCGGGAATGCCTGTGTTTTAAAAGGCGGGAGCGAGGCCCGGTATTCGAATAAGGCCATCTTTGATGTCTTGAGGGACGCGCTGCGCGACGCCGGGCTTGACCGTGAGGCCCTGCAGATGGTGACGTCGCGCGATCGTGATGATCTGCGGGCCCTTCTGTCGATGAACGACGTGATCGATCTTGTTATTCCGAGGGGCGGAGAGGGGCTCATTCGTTTTGTGACGCGTCATTCGAGGATCCCGGTGATCAAGCATTATAAAGGGGTGTGTCATACCTATGTTGGGGAACACGCGGACTTGAATCAGGCCGAGCGGATCTGTTTTAATGCGAAGGTTCAGCGGCCCGGCGTCTGTAATGCGATGGAAACCCTATTGGTCCACCGCGATGTTGCCGCGCGTTTTCTTCCCGGGATGATCAAGGCGCTTATCGATGCCGGGGTCGAGATCCGTGGATGTCCGGTGACGCGGAAGATCTGTCGAGAAAAGATCAAGGCCGCAACGGCTGCTGATTGGGCCGAAGAGTATCTGGATTTGATCCTTGCGGTCCGGGTTGTGGAGTCACTTGATGAGGCGATGGATCATATTCAACGGTACGGCTCGGCGCATTCGGACGCGATCGTCACGGATTCTGCCGATGAGGCCGCGCGGTTCTTGAACGAGGTGGATTCGGCCTGTGTGTATTGGAATGCCTCGACGCGTTTTACGGATGGTTATGAGTTCGGTCTCGGGGCGGAGATCGGGATCAGCACGGATAAGATCCATGCGCGCGGGCCGATGGGCCTTCGCGAATTGACGAGTTATAAATTCGTGGTCCGAGGCACCGGGCAGATCCGGGAATAGGAACGGGAATGGAACGCGTCGGGATATTAGGCGGGACCTTTAATCCACTCCACATCGGTCATCTGGCGATCGCCGAGGCGGCGCAGGAAAAGATGAATCTGGACAAGGTGATCTTTGTCCCCTCGTGTCAGCCGCCGCATAAGAGGATCATGAATCTGGCTTCGGCGGAGGATCGGCTGGAGATGGTGCGTCTGAGCATTCGGAACAACCCGAAATTCGAGGTGTCGGACTTTGAGGTGAGGAAAGGGGGCAAGTCCTATACGGTCGATACGATCCGGCATTTCGCCGAGACCCTTCCCGAAGGGACAAAGCTCTTTTTTATCGTCGGGGGCGACAGCGCTGCGCTTCTCCATACCTGGCGGGAGGTGAGCGAGATCATGACGGTCGCCTCCTTCGTGGTCGTGAACCGTCCGGGGCACGATGAGTGCCGTTCGGATATCCCGCATCATTCGGTGTCCATGCCGGGGATTGACATTTCTTCTTCGTATGTCCGGCGCAAGATTTTACAGGGGAAATCGATAAAATATCTTGTCCCTGAGCCGGTCTTTCGGTATATTGAACAACATCATTTGTACGCAAAAGAGACAGTCTGAGAAAGAGGGTCATGATGGCAAATAATCCAGGGGTCATTAAATTCGGAACGGACGGATGGCGGGCGGTCATCGCCGACACCTTCACCTTTGAGAATGTGCGGATTGTCGCACAGGCCATCGCGGAGTGGGTCAACAAGGACCTCGCGCCCAAAGAGGGCAAGCGGCAGGTGGCCTTGGGTTACGATGCCCGTTTTATGTCGAAAGAGTTCGCGGACCTCGTCGCTGAGGTCTTGGCCGCGAACGGCATTTATGTCTTCCTGTCTTCTGATAATATTCCCACGCCGGCCTTGTCGTTCGGGGTCCCGCGTAACGCCTGTGTCTGCGGGGTGATGATCACGGCGAGCCATAATCCCTATCAATTCAACGGGGTCAAGATCAAGACCGCGGAGGGCGGCGGCGCGGGCCGGGATATCACCGATAAGGTCGAGGGGTATCTGTATGTGACGCCGGTCCGGTCGATGGCGCTCGATGAGGCCTTGGCCAAGGGCATGGTGGTGATGCATGATTTCAAACCGTCTTATATCAAATTCATGCGCCGGTATATCGATCTTAAGAAGATCCGTAGCGCCCGTTTTAAAGTCCTCCTCGACGCGATGCACGGCAGCGGTAACAGCCTCATCAGCAAGGTCCTCGCTGGGACCGATGTCCGGCTTTCCCTGATGCGTGAGGACATCAATCCGTATTTCGATGGAAAAAAGCCTGAGCCTGTTGTTCAGTATCTGAGCGGGATCATCGAACGGGTCAAAAATGATAAATTTGATCTCGGGCTTGTCCTCGACGGTGATGCTGACCGCATTGCCGCGGTGGCTCCGGGCGGCGTCTTTATTCATCCCCAGAAAATATTAGGGCTTTTGATCCTTCATCTTGCCCGGAATCGCGGCCGGAAGGGGGGCGTTGTCAAGACGATCTGCGGAACGATGATGATCGATAATATCGCCAAGAAGCTCGGGCTGAAGCTCTATGAAACCCCGGTCGGGTTTAAGTATATTTCAGATCTGATGATCAATGAGCGGATCATCGCCGGCGGCGAGGAGGCCGGCGGCATGGGGCTGCAGGATTATATCCCTGAGCGCGACGGGACCCTTGCGGGGTTGCTCCTCCTTGAGATGATGGTCTATCAGAAAAAAAATATCGGGCGGATCGTTGAGGAGATGGAGAAGGAGTTCGGACGATATTTTTATCAGGTCCATAATGTGACCTTAAAGCCGGGTCAGGCAAGGCCGGATCTCTCGGCCTTTTCAAAGATCACAACGGTCGAGGGTCAGCCGGTCGTTGATGTGAAGGATTTTGACGGCGTGAAACTTGTCTGCCGTGACACGAGTTGGGTGATGCTTCGCCCGTCGGGAACAGAGCCGTTGGTTCGGATCTATGGCGAGGCGACATCAGCGGCGCGGTTGAAACGGCTGTTGGCCTTTGGAGAGAATTTTTTAAAGAGCGCGTAACTTCGAGGTTGGGGAGACCGCCGGGCGGACGTCCGCCCGGCGATTTTTTTGAAAATGATCTATTGGCTTACCTATACATTGGCGAACGTTTTTCTTGCGGTGGCCCTTCGGCTTAAGGTCATTGGAAAGAAACATATTCCGCGGCACGGGGCCTTCATCCTGGCAACGAATCATATCAGCAATTTAGACCCTGTGATCATCGGAGCGATCTGCCCGAGGAGGACGGGTTTTTTCGCCAAGGAAGAACTCTTCCGTTCTCGATTTTTGGGCTGGTGGCTCCGGGGGTGTGATGCCTTTCCGGTCCACCGTGGGAAGGCCGATCGCGCGGCACTCCGTGAGGCGGTGTCGCGTCTGAGGTCAGGTCGGCCCCTGGTTTTTTTTCCTCAGGGGACCCGGGTTCGCGAGCGGGGTGAGGGTGAGGTCTTCCCCGGGGTCGGGTTCCTTGTGGCGAAGAGTGGGGTTCCGGTGGTCCCGGCCTTTATCAAGGGCAGCGATGACGCAATGCCGCCTGGGACCAAACGGATCCGGCGCGTTCCGGTTGAGGTCCGTATTGGTCAGCCGGTCGCGTTTTCTCAGGAACAATCCTATAATGAGATCTCCGAGGGGGTTATGGACGCCATCTACAGTCTCGCGTCCGCGTCATAAGGGCGGCGCACCTCCGGCAGGTTGATCTTCTTTCCCTTATAATAGGAGCCCCGCCGCCTCTCACGATGCCCGAAGCGAGACTTTTTATTTGACAAAGAGAAAAATTTTGCGATAATACCTGCACTTTAAGTGGGGACGTTCATCCCTTAAAGAATCCAAAAAAAGCGAGGAATTTTTACAATGAATGATGTTGAGATGAAGGAAATGGAACAGTTGTACGCCAGCACCTTGAAGTCGATCAAGGAAGGCGAGATCGTTCGGGGGAAGATCGTGGCCCTGAACGCCAAAGAGGCGGTGGTGGACATCGGATTTAAGTCCGAGGGTTTTGTCCCGGTGGAAGAGTTCCGGGAGCCGTCGGACCTTCAGATCGATCGTGAGATCGATGTCCTGATCGAATCCGTCGAGGATGAGGAGGGACGTCTGATCCTGTCAAAGGCCAAGGCCGAAAAGGTCAAGGGATGGCAGCGGGTGATGACGGATGTCGAGGAGAATGATGTCGTTGACGGCCGTGTCGTGAAGCAGGTGAAGGGCGGCTACATGGTGGATATCGACGGGGTCGAGGGATTCCTGCCGATGTCGCTCTCTGCCTTTAAGGGATTCACGAACGAGCAGATCATGACAGGAAAATATAAATTCCAGATCGCCAAGATCAACAAGCTCCGTCGTAATCTGATCCTGAGCCGTCGCGACCTGTATCAGAAAGAGCGCGAGGGAGTGCGGGACCGTCTCTGGAGTGAATTAGAAAAGAACCAGGTCCGGGAAGGCACGGTGAAAGGGATCACGGATTTTGGCGCCTTCATCGACCTTGGCGGCGTGGACGGGCTTCTCCATATTACGGACATGAGCTGGTCACGGATCAATCATCCGTCGGAGCTGGTCGCGATCGGCGACCGCATCAAGGTCCAGATCCTGTCGTTCGACAAGGAGAATTCCAAGGTCTCGCTCGGGCTGAAGCAGATCACCTCGAATCCCTGGGACGGGATTTATGATAAGTATCCGGCGGGCTCGAAGGTCAAGGGTCGGATTGTGAATATCATGCCTTATGGCGTTTTCGTCGAGATCGAAAAAGGGATCGAGGGACTTCTCCATTCGTCTGAGATCTCCTGGCAGAAGAAGATGGTGAACCCCCAAGAGATGTTCAAGCAAGGAGATGAGGTCGAGGTCCAGATCATCAATGTTGATAAGGATCAAAAACGTATCTCGCTTAGCATGAAACAGCTTGAGCGGAATCCGTGGCTTGATTCGGAGAAGATGCTTCCTGAGGGGAGCCGCGTGAAAGGTGTGGTGCGGGGATTCACGGATTACGGGGCGTTTGTGGAGCTCGAATCCGGGCTTGAGGGGATGATCCACGTCTCTGATATGTCGTGGACCAAGAAGGTCAATCATCCGCAGGATATTTTGCACAAAGGGCAGGACGTGCAGGTCGTGGTCCTGGGGGTTGATCCTGATAATCGAAAGATCACCCTGGGGCTGAAGCAGCTGACCGATAATCCGTGGGAGCAGATCGCTCGTGATTACCCTGTGGGGGCGGTCCTTGATGCTGAGGTGGTCCTCAATTCGAATTTCGGGGTGTTCGTGAAGCTGGCCGATGATATCGAGGCCCTGGTGTATTCATCCGAGATTGATAAGGAAACCGCCGCGGCGTTAAAACCGGGGGACAAGCTCACGGTCAAGGTGATCAAGGTCGATATCGAGCAGATGAAGATCGGCGTCAGTACGCGGCTTGAATAGGCTGTGTCCTCGCGGTTGATGCTGGTCTAAAAATTATTGTGTTGTTCGGTGGGAGGGATGCGTGAGCATCCCTTTCACACATAGGAGCGGGGATGGTGGCTGACTCTGTGATGGAACAAATCGCGCGCGGCACGACCGAGATCATTGGCAGAGACGAACTTGCGGCTAGGCTGAAGGAAGGACGGGCCCTCAGGATTAAGGCGGGCTTTGATCCAACAGCCTCGGATATCCATTTTGGTCATGTGGTCCTTTTGCGAAAGCTCCGCCAGTTTCAGGACGCGGGTCATCAGGTCTACTTTTTGATCGGTGATTTCACGGCCCAGATCGGTGACCCCACCGGGAAGGACCGGCTACGGACACGGATGGACCCTAAGACGATCGCGGCCAATGCGGCGACGTATAAAAAACAAGTCTTTCAAGTCCTTGATCCAAAACGTACGACCGTGGTTTTTAATAGCCGGTGGCTGGGCAGGCTCACGGCGCAGGATCTCTTGGAATTGACCGCGCAGTCAACCGTGGCGCAGATGCTGGCCCGCGCGGATTTCAAAAAGCGTTTTGAAGACCAGCAGGAGATCAGTCTCCTGGAATTCATTTATCCTCTCCTCCAAGGCTATGATTCAGTTGAGCTGAAGGCCGATGTCGAGGTCGGGGGCTCGGACCAGAAATTCAATCTGCTGATGGGACGACAGCTTCAGGAGGCCTGGGGTCAACCTCCGCAGGCTGTGGTGATGACGCCGCTTCTCGAGGGTTTAGACGGCGTCAAAAAAATGAGCAAGTCGTTGAATAATTATATCGGGATCCAGGAGCCGCCTCAGGAGATTTTCGGCAAGGTGATGTCCATCAGCGATGAGGGGATGTGGCGGTATTATGAGGTGCTGACCGATCGGGATCTTGCCAGCGTTCGCGGCATGCATCCCAAGGAGGCGAAGCTCCAATTGGCTCAGGATCTTGTGGCTTTGGTCTACACGGAGGATGAGGGTCGAAAGGCGAGGGCTGAGTTTGAACGGATTTTTAGTGAGCATCAGGTCCCGGAGGATCTCGCTCAGTTTGTGTGCCGGGAGGGGGTGGGTCTTGTCGATATCTTGGTTGATTCCAAAACGGTGGGCTCACGGAATGAAGCCCGGCGCCTTTTGGCCCAGGGGGCGGTGACGTTTGAGGGGCAGAGGATCATGGGTTCCTGGAGGCCAGAGGCGGGGATCCTCAAGGTCGGGAAGAGGCGTTTTTTAAAAATTGTTTTGACCGCTTAAGGAGCGCCGCAAATAGTGTAGTTTCAATTTGATACCATCCTACGTTAAAAGAAAAAAACTTGACAAAAAAAATATCAAC
>CAYVEC010000001.1:96301-167439 GCA_964450385.1 uncultured Planctomycetales bacterium | reverse complement strand
TCCACGGCCTGGACCGGTTCCGCTGCCGCAGGAGAACCGGCTGCCTTCTTGTGATCAGTCTCCTGAGACGGATCAGCGTCCTCTGCCGCCTTCTTTTTGGTCTTCTTCGCCGTAACGGTCTCGATATCCTTACCGCTTAAGACGATATCAGATATCCTGGGCCGCCGCTCAGAACGCGCACGAGTCGTCTTCTTCGTCTCTTCCTTGATATCCTTGATGAGCTCGCTTTTAAGGACGGTGATCACCGCCTTGCTCAACTCCTGATCTCCATCCTTTGCCTTGAGCCTCAAGGCCTTCAGCTTTTCCAAGACAACCGCTGTTGTCGTTTTAAACTCCTGAGCCAACTCCGAAACTTTCATAATCCGTATCCTAACGTTACCCTAAATAATTTTGCCCTCTTCATCAAAAGAGGGCATGTAGTTATTCGCCGCTACTCGACAACAATTTTTTCGCCTCTTGAATCAAAGACTCGGCCTTTATTGTACCTAAACCTTTGACCGCTGTCAATTCATGGACCGTCGCGCCTGCGATCTTTTCCATCGAGTCAAATCCAGCTGCGGTCAATGAGGCCACGGTCTTTTCTCCAACGCCCGGCAGACGGGTCAGATCCAAAGATGCCCCCTTTTCGACCGTTGGAGCCGCCCCATCCGGAGCCATTGAAAAGATGTCCTTCTCCGGCGCTGGCTCCCCCTCCGAATCCGCCTCCTCCTGAGCCTTTTTCCACTGATCTGCCGTAAAAATATTCAGTTCCCAGCCCACAAGTTCACTAGCGAGGCGCACATTCTGACCCTTTTTGCCAATGGCCAAGGACAGCTGGTCGTCTGCGACGATCAGGTTCGCTTTCTTATCCTCAAAGTCAAGTTGAATCTGTGACAGCTCGGCCGGCGACAGGGCCGCCTGAATATATTCCTTAATATCATCCGAATAACGGACAATATCGATCTTTTCTCCCTGGAGCTCCGAAACAATATTCTTTACGCGCGCCCCGCGCATCCCTACGCAGGCACCGACGCAGTCCACTCTCTCATCCTTAGAAGCGACCGCGATCTTGGTCCGATCCCCAACCGCACGCGCGATCGACTTGACCTCAACGATCCCCTCATAGATCTCGGGGACTTCAAGCTCAAAAAGGCGCCGAACCAATAACGGCTGGGCACGCGATAGGACTACCTGAGGCCCTTTGGCCTCACGGCCAACCTCTTTAACAAGGACTTTGATCCGGTCGCCCTGTTTAAACTCCTCCTTCGGCGACTGCTCGCTCCGGGGGATAAATCCCTCAGCCTTCCCGAGGTCCACAATGATATTCCCGCGCTCAAATCGGTAGACGCTGCCGCTCACGATCTGGCCCTCGCGGGTCTTATAGTCACTAAAAACAACATCCTTCTCCGCCTCACGGATCTTCTGGATCACGACCTGCTTGGCGGTCTGGGCCGCAATGCGGCCAAATTCACTCGATCGGATCTCCTGGTCATCGGCATACGCGGTCAACCGGCCGGTCTTCCGATCCAAGACCACCCGGATCTCCTCCTCGCTCCCCACGGTCCAAACCTTACGGGCCGCTGACGCGACCGCAAGTTCAACCGCCTGGATCAGGATCTCTTTGTCAATCCCTTTATCTCGTTCTAATTGATCTAAAATCGATAACAACTCCAAATTGTCCATCTCTTCCGTCCCTTTGTTAATTTAAACCTGTTGAACTGCCTTCTGAATATCGTCCCGGCACAGATCCACTTGGCCATCGGCCATCTCTAACTGAATCTGTGCCCCGCAAACCCCTTTGAGCACCCCCTCATATTGACGAGGTCCCGCGACCCCCTCCTTCATATGAACACGGATCGGTCGGCCCATGACACGAAAAAAATCCTTTTCCGTTCGCAGGGGCCGATCCATCCCCGGCGATGACACGCTAAAACTAAACTCATCAAGACGCACCTCATTCTGTCTCATGATCATAATCGTCCGGTTGACCGCGACGCACTCGTCAAGGGTGATCCCCCCCTGAGGCCGATCAATCAAAAATTCAACATGTTTGACTGACCCGTGTTCCATGACCTGGCACGCAAAGAGTTCAAACCCCGATGCCGCGAGGACCGGCGTGATCCACCCCGTCAAAAAGTCGATCATGTCCGAGCTCATCCGCGCCTCCTCGAAAGCTTTTGAAGCACGACGGCCACGGCCTCGGCCATAGGGATCTTCTCCACCTGACCGGATCGCCGGGTCTTGACCTCGACGATGCCTTCTTTAAGCCCACGCCCTCCGATCACGATCCGCAACGGAATCCCGATCAGATCCGCATCATTAAACTTCCGACCCGCGCTCTCATCGCGGTCATCAATAAGGACCTCGACCCCCTGGTCCTTAAACGACCGTTCATAGTCAAGCACGAGGCGTTCCGTCTCAGGGTCACCGATCTGAAGAGGCAGGATCTCCACATCGAACGGCGCGGCCTCCTCCGGCCAGATGATCCCATGGTCATCGTGGCTATTTTCGATTATGGCCGCGATCAGCCGGCTCACACCGATCCCATAGCAGCCCATGACGATCGGCTGCTGGCGGCCCTGTTCGTTGACAAAACAGGCGCCGAGCGCATCACTATACTTTGTTCCGAGCTGAAACACATGCCCGATCTCAAGGACCAGTCGTTTTTCAAGCGCCCCGCCACACGCCGGGCATCGGCCAAGCGCGTTTTCTGCCGCCGGCATCGCCTGGCGGGACCCGCACGATGGGCAGCAGGCCAGGGCATCCTCACCGATGGGGCTTTCGACCATGAACTCATGCGAGACGCTCCCGCCCATCGCGCCGGAATCCGCTTCGACGATAATGATGTCGAGTCCGCATCGTTTGAAAATCTGTTGATAGGCCTCATACATCCGCTCATAATTCTTTTTAAGCCCGGTCCCATCGGCATCGAAACTATAGGCATCCTTCATAATAAATTCACACGCCCGAACGATTCCAAAACGGGGCCGGAGCTCATCACGGAACTTCGTCTGAATCTGATAGAGGGTCACGGGCAGCTGGCGATACGACTGGACATACTGCTGGACAAGATGGGTGATGATCTCCTCGTGCGTCGGTCCCAGGCACAGCTCACGCCCCCGCTGGTCCTTGAACCTGATCATCACGTCCCGCATCGTGTCGACCCGGCCTGTCCGCTCCCAGATCTCCACAGGATGAAGGCACGGCAAGAAGACCTCATGTGCACCGGCAGCGTTCATCTCCTCGCGAATAATGGTCTCGATCCGTTTCAGGACCCGCAGGCCCAGAGGCAGATACGAATACACCCCGGCCGTCAGCATATTAACGAGCCCAGCGCGGATCGAGAGACGGTGGCTTACCGCCTCGGCGCCGCTCGGGTCCTCTTTTACTGTTGGGATAAAATAGTTCGTCCAGCGCATCTCATCCTCTCTTTACGCAAAAAACCCATCGGGAAGTTTGACATTGAATTTCTCGAACTTCTTGTAGAATGACGGCCTGGTCTGGTCCATGGTCCAATGCCCGTGGACCGCGCCATCGGCCTCGACCTTCTCCTGTTCAAACGCGAAAATATCACGCAGGACAGCGTCATGGATCCCCGGATCAAAACAGACATCGGTGACATTCGTAATCCGTCGGACACCGTCCCTGAAGAGCTCAATATGCACAATGATATCAATCGCCCGGCTGACCTGACGTCGGATCTCCTCAACACTGAGCTGAAGTCCGGTCATCATCATCATGGTGATCATCCGATTAAAACAATCCTCCGGCGAATCGGCGTGAACAACCGCGAGCGAGCCAGAATGCCCTGAAGAGATCGCCTGGATGAGGTCCAGCATCTCATACGAACGGACCTCGCCAAGGATGATCCGGTCCGGACGCATGCGCAGCGAATTGACAAAGAGCTGCTGGATCGTGATCTCGCCCCGTCCCTCCACGTTCGAAGGTTTCGACTGAAGCGGGACCACGTGCTCCTGCATCAGCCGAAGTTCCGGGGTGTCCTCGATCGTGATGATCCGTTCATTCTCCGGAATGTGGCGCGAGAGGACATTCAGCAACGTGGTCTTCCCAGTGCCGGTCGACCCGCAAAAAACAATGTTCATTTTAGCGCGGATCGATGCCGACAGGAACAAGGCCATTTTCTTATCAAGCATCTTTCGGTTCACAAGATCATCGATCGTCGTGATATCCTTGGCGAATTTTCGGATGGTGATCACCGGCCCCACAAGCGAACAGGGCGGCAGGATCACGTTGACCCGCGCCCCATCGGGCATGGAAAAATCGACAAAGGGAGACGATTCATCAACCCGCCGGTTCGAGCCCGACGCGGCAAGGATCTTCTGGACCGTGTGCTGGACGTGCTGGGCGCTCTCGAATTTAACCTCGCTCTGGGTGATCCGTCCCGCCTTCTGGATATAGATCTGATTCGGACCGTTCACCATGATCTCACTGATGGTCTCATCCTCCATGAGCGGCCGCAGAGGCCCGAGACTAATCGTCGCCATAACGATCTCGCGGACCAACCCATGATGGGTCTCCGTCGTAATATCAAAACCCTCATCATCACAGAGCTGATGGACCGCCTTATCCACGTAGGCGCGAAGCTGCTCCTCGCTCATCCGGTCCTTAACCTTCAGGAAATCGGTCCGCTCGATGAGATAACGGCCTAACTTATTCTTAAGATCTGCAAACGTCATGGGTTCCCCCTCTCATTTCGCCCAGAGCCGCTGAACCATCCCCGTCGCCTTATCGATCCACCCCATCTCCGCGAGGTCATTATAAAACACAAAGACCATCAGACACATGAGCAGGGCAAAACCAACACGATTAAAATTCTCCTCGATCTTTTCCGGGAGCGGCCGTCTCCGCAGCCCTTCAAGGAAGAGCAGAAAGAGGTGCCCCCCGTCCAAGACCGGAATCGGAAAAAGATTAAAAAGACCAAGACTCGCGCTGATCACCGCCATCACAAAAATCAGATACGCGAGGCCCATCGATGCCGCGTTCGCGATCACATCGAAGATCCGGATCGGGCCGCCCAAGGCGTCCTTGGCCGGCATGGCCCCAGAGACGACATAATAGAGCGCGCGCAGGGTTGTCCCGACGACCTTTACGAGCTCGGCCGCGGCCTGGCCCAAGGCCTTGATCGGCCCATGACGCACGAAGACGACCTCCTCCGCCGGTTGAAGCCCGACCACAAAACGTGCCTCCTCCTGGCCAAAGATGTTCGTCAGCCGATCCTCGCGGGGCGCCATCACAAGCTGTCGCTCTTCCCCACCACGGATGATCCGAAAGGTCAGCGACCGGCCGGCTGACTCCGCGATCGTCGCTTGCAGCTGATCCCAATTGGTAATCGCTCGATCATTAATCGCGATGACCCGGTCACCGACCGCGATCCCCGCCTGATGGGCCGGATACCCTTCCATGACAAGCCCGACCTGATTTGCGACCATCGGAAATCCCGTGACCAAAATGATATAAAAGCACACAAAGGCGAAAAGAAAATTCACGATCGGCCCCATGCCGATGATCACGCCGCGGTCAATGGCTGACCGCGAATAGAATTCTTCCGGCCGGCCGTGACACGAAGCCCGCTCATCCCCAGCGAGCTTCACGTACCCCCCCAGGGGAATCGCCGAGATCAAGAATTCGGTTCCCCGCGACCGCCATGAACAGAGCCGCGGTCCGAACCCAAGAGAAAATTTTTCCACTCCCACGCCAAGCCGCCGGGCCGCGATGAAATGCCCCCATTCATGAACAACGATCAAGACGCTCAACACCGCGAGAAAAATCAAGAGATTCATAAATCACCTTTCTCCAATGTAACGCTCTAGACCGTAACCGCACGAGCGGTTATGGCCTTACGGGCCTCGTGCCGGGCCCACGCGTCGGCCTCCAAAACATCCTCAAGTGAACCAAGCGCACAGCCTCGATGGGCGCCGACCACCTGTTCGACAAGATCATAGATCCGAACAAAGGGGAGCTTCCCGTCAAGAAAGCCCTGAACAGCGACCTCATCAGCCGCGTTCAAGACCGCCGGCCATGTCCCGGACCGCTCGGCAACATCATAGGCCAGGCGAAGCGATGGAAATTTCTCAAGGTCCGGCGCCTCAAACGTCAAGCGATGGAGCTGGACCAAATCCAGCTGAGGCAGCCCCGAACTGAGCCGCTCGGGATAGGTCAAGGCATACTGGATCGGCAGCCGCATATCCGTGATCCCGAGCTGTGCAAGAACAGCCCCATCCGTCAACCGGACCATCGAATGAACGATCGCCTCAGGATGGATCACGACGGTCACCTGATCCGCCCGAACATCAAACAGCCTCATCGCCTCGATCACTTCAAATCCCTTGTTCATCAATGTCGCGGAATCCACCGTGATCTTCGGCCCCATGGACCAACGCGGATGCACAAGAACATCATCAACCGACAGCCTAGAAAATTCCTCGCGCGCCACATCTTTCAGGATACCCCCCGAGGCCGTCAATAAGATCTGCTCCAGATGATCACGCGAACGCCCCTCAAGGCACTGAAAGATCGCGCTCTGCTCTGAATCAACCGGGATCACCCTGGCCCCAGACGCTCGGGCCTCCGCCATAATGAAATCCCCCGCGATGACCAAGGCCTCTTTGTTCGCCGGGGCGATCACCTTACCCGCCGCCGCCGCCGCCAAGAACGGTTCAAGGGCCGCGCGGCCGCTCACCCCAATGACCACAATATCCACCTCGGGGAGCGCGGCCAGGGTCCCCAACTCAGAGGTCGAATCCAGGATCTCGATCGAATCATCACCGAGACGCCCGCGGACCGTATCAATCTTGTCCTTTCGAATGCCGAGATAGCGCGGCCGAAAACGCCGGGCCTGCTCGATGAGTCGACGATCATGATCATGAGCCGTGAGGCCGAAGACCTCAAAGCGGTCAGGAAACCGCTCGATGACCGCAAGGGCATTCACGCCGATCGATCCCGTTGACCCAAGGATAAGGACCTTTTTTCTTCCCATGCTATCCCTTCAAGACCGTTGACATATACAGATAAAACGCCGGCGCTGAAAAAAGGAGGCTGTCAATGATATCCAGCACCCCACCCATCCCCGGCAACAATTTACCCGAGTCCTTGACCTGACAGTCCCTCTTGATCAATGACTCTGACAGATCCCCGAGCTGACCGATCGCCCCGAAAAATAATCCCATCATGGCGACCTGCCACATAGGGAATCCCGCGACAGATGGCAAAAATGAACTCGATGCCAGGGCCGCGCCCGTGCTAAAGACAGCGCTCCCGATCGCGCCCTCGACGGATTTATTCGGACTCACCCGTGGCAGAAGAGGCCGCCTTCCCCAATAGGTCCCGATCACCAGGGCCCCGATATCCCCCGCCTTCGTCACGATCAGAATAAACGATAATAATTTGATCCCGTCGATCCCTGGAAGAAGGAACCGGATCTTGACCAGAAAACTAAACAGCCACGAGACATAAAAAACGCCAAACATCGTGGTTGAAATACCGACGGTCGCATTCGTGTTCTCCTTACGCGCGAACTGGAGCAGGAGCACCATCAAGAACATCAGGACCGTAAACAAGAGCTCCCAATTCTTCGTCAACTCAAATTGATGATAGATCGATAACGGGATCATCACCCCGATAAAGATCCCGATATAACTGTAGATCGGGATCCCTTTTTTCTTGATCATATAAAAAAATTCATACAGCCCGCCGATGATCAGGCCCATGACAACGATCATAAAGGCCCAATCGACAAAGATTGCGCTCAAGATGATCCCGATGCTAATCACGGAACTAATGATTCGATCACGATTCATCGGCCACTCCTTCTCCTGATTGGCGCCCCGTAACCCCGCCGAAGCGTCGTTCCCGCCGCTCGTACTCAGCGAGGGCTTTCCTAAACTCCTCTGCGGTGAACTCCGGCCAGCACACGGGGGTAAAATAAAACTCCGCGTACGACACCTGCCACAATAAAAAATTACTTAGACGCTGCTCACCCGAGGTCCGGATAAGAAGGTCCGGATCGGGAATATCCGGCGCATACAGGCACTGCTGAAACACGCTCTCGGTGATCTCCTCCGGCGCGAGCCCTCCGTCCGCCACGCGGCGCGCCAGAGTCCGAGCCGCGTCCACGATCTCCGTGCGGGCACTATAATTGAAGGCGAGATTGATGATCAACCCCGTGTTCGCCCGCGTCACAGCCGCTGTCCGATCAAAACCTTTTAACACATCAGCAGGGATCCCTTCTCGCCGGCCGATAAAACGCAGCCGCATATTGCGTTTAGCGATCTCTGCCGACTTCATATCAAGGGCCCGACAGATCGTCTGCATGAGCATCGAGACCTCGGTCTCAGGACGCTTCCAATTTTCCTGAGAAAAGGTAAAAAACGTGACCGCCTCGATCCCAACCTCAGCCGCCACATCAACCACCTCGGCGACTCGTTTCACTCCCTCGAGATGACCCTGGGTCCGAGGCAATCGCCGGCGCTCGGCCCAGCGCCCGTTTCCATCCATAATGATCGCCACATGCCGTGGAATTTTTCGCTCTGTCATTCGTTCCCTCAAAAAAACAGGGGGATTGAACAATCCCCCTGGCCATACGCACCGCTCATGAGGCGCGCCCGAAGGCGGACACCCCTTTAATCGTTCGCCATACCTGATTCCTTCAACGTCCCGACACCAATCGACTCACGAAGCTCCATCAACTGCTTCTGAACGAGATCCCGTTCACCCTTGACATTTTCCAATTCGGTTGTCAGCTTCTGAGCAACGGAATTCCCCTGTTGCAAAATACCATCGATCCCGTTAAGCTTTTCCTGAGCCGCCTGCAGGTCTGCCTCGGCCTTCGCCGCATGGGTCTGGACCACCTGGAGTTTTTCCTCAGCCGTCAAGCGTTTATAACGCTCCTGCTCAAGCAGAGAGAAATTTTTCTTATTCTGAATGCTCGTCATAACGGTCATGACACAAACCAGGACAAAGACAATCACTGCGACTGGAACCACCATGTTCTTCATAGATCCCTCCGCTTTCTTCGTCATATTCTGTAATCCTCCGTCTACTTCAAATTTTCCTGATCGCTAACCGCGGGCTGTTTTTCAACACGCGGCAAGATTACGATCTCGACCCGTCGATTTTTCTGGCGTTCCTGAACCGAATCGTTCGGTGCCACCGGATGAAACTCCCCAAATCCTGTGGCTGAAAGCCTCTCAGGCGTGACCCCCATCTCATCGATCAAATAATGGACAACGCTCAGGGCGCGGGCCGAGGAAAGCTCCCAGTTCGACTTCCACCCTGAATGCTTGATCGGCACATTATCCGTGTGCCCTTCGATCCCAACGTTCAAATCACGGACCGTGGTATTCAAGACGCGCGCCACCTTATCCAAGGTCTCAAGTGCCTCCCCACGGAGCTCAGCCTTCCCTGAATCAAAAAGGACCTCAGCGACAAACGTGATGACGAGACCGCGGTCAAGCATCTCGACCTTAACATTCCGATCCCGGATCTCGCCCTGGAGGCGATTTTCGAGCTCACGCTTCGCACGCTCAAGTTCTGAAAGCTCTTCACGAAGCTCCGTATATTGGTTTTGAAGTTCGGAGATCCGCTCAATATCTTTTTTCCGCCCCTTTTGAAAAACAAATGTGCAACCGCTGAGCCCGAAGACCAAAACCATAACAGCGGCACAACATTGAACTAGTGATGTTAGTCTACGCATCCGCGTCCTCCTTCGTTTGTCGCTTTTGTTCAATATTAACAAAGCGCCCTTTTAAAGTCAAGTTTAATCTAAATATAATGAAATAAATAGCTTACATACCCAGCTTAAAAACGGATGATCGTGTCGTCCCGCTGGGATCCGGTCGAAACATAACGGATCCGAACCTTGAGCAATTTCTCAAGCCGTTCAATGTATCTTTTTGCCGCCCGAGGCAAGTCCTCGTATCGCCGAACTCCAGCCGTCGGGGCATCCCATCCGTCCATCTCGATATAGACCGGAACGACCTTTTCGATGACTTCCGAATCCATCGGGAACTCTTGAAGCGGCTCCCCCTTATATTCATATCCCACGCCGATCTTGATTTTATCAAGACCATCGAGGACATCGAGCTTCATGATCGCGAGCTCAGAGATCCCGTTGATCATGAGCGAATACCTCACAAGCATACTGTCAAACCACCCGCATCTCCGGGGGCGTCCGGTCGTTGCCCCGAACTCATTGCCTTTGGTTCGGATCTTCGTGAGCATCTCCGCGTCGAACTCCGTCGGAAACGGGCCCTCGCCCACCCGGGTCGTATAGGCCTTCACCGCCGCCACCGCCTTATGGATCTTCGTCGGAGGCACTCCGGTTCCGCAACAGACGCCGCCTACGATCGAATTCGAGGAGGTCACATACGGATACGTCCCAAAATCAATATCCAAAAATGTCCCCTGGGCGCCCTCAAAGAGCAGGCTCTTGCCGCGGTCGACCTGGGCATTAAGGTAGACAGCGGTATTGACAATAAACGGGGCCAACCGTTTCCCGTAGGCGAGGTACTCTTTAAAAATCTCCTCAAGCTTATAATCCTGATACCCGAAGACTTTCGTATATGTCTCATTCTTTTCGTTGAGATTGTCCTCGAGACGGGCACGAAGGACCCGGGGGTTCAGAAGATCGATCATCCGAATCCCGCAGCGCGTCACCTTATCGGCATAACACGGTCCAATCCCGCGGCCGGTCGTCCCGATCTTGTTCTTCCGTTTCGATTCGCGAAGTCCGTCAAGGACACGATGATATGGCATGACCACATGACAAAAGCCCGAGATCTTCAGCTGCCGGGGCGTGACCGCAATCCCCCGCTTCGTCAGGCCATCGATCTCCCCTAAAAGGGCTTTGGGATCCACAACAACCCCGTTGCCGATGACACAGGTCTTACCCTTATGGAGGATCGCCGACGGGATCAAATGAAAAATATATTCCTGATCCCCCACAACGATCGTATGACCCGCGTTATTCCCGCCTTGATACCGAACGGTGATATCAGCATCCTTCGAAAGGAAATCGATCAGCTTTCCTTTGCCTTCATCCCCCCACTGCGCACCCACCACCACACAATTCATCGAACATCCTTTCTTAGAACACAAACCCCGCCCGTTGGAGAGCCACAGCCCCATAGGCCACGGCAGACCCCACGCACAACCCTGCGAGCACCACCTGAACGGTCGAAAGCGATTCTGAATCGATCCGAGTCAACCACCGCGCGCCGCGTTCAGACCCAAAGAGCCATAATACCGTACAAAAAGGAATAGTCAAGACGATTTGATACAGAACGATCTTGCTAAGACCCATCGGGTCTTTGGCCAGGACAATATTGAACAAGAGATACTGAACATCACGGCCCACCCCCTCGGTCCCGACGATGAGACCCGCGATGCCGCCAGCCATCAGATGAAGCCCGGGCCGAAATATCGCAAACACCCATCCCCAACGGACCAGAGGGACAGGCTGCCGCCAGGCGCTTAAAAATCCAGCCGGGATTAACCGGCGTCCAGCCGGTACCATTCGCAATAAAACTATCCAATCGTAAAGACACGCCACCCCGACCCCAAAAATGACAAGGGCCATGACCGTCCGAACCCCCGGGGCGTACCATGTCTCCACCTCAGGGCAGAATGCAAAAACGATGTCCCATATCCCGGAAAGGACCATCAGGTCGATGACCATAAACCCAACAATGAATGCACCGCTCGAGATCTGTTCCGAGATCCGCCAACGCCGGCGGAGCGACAGCATGATGAGGACATATGCAGACAGGGCCAGCCAATAGCTCGGACGGAACATGTCCTGAAGCCCGGCGATGATGATCGACCCATTTCCCACTGAATCCGTCATGGCCCTGCCCTATGCGCGATGAACCGGCGAACCCGATCCGGTCTAGACATTCAAAAGTTTCACGAACAAGACATCCCGGGCCTTCTGAATCTTACTGATCGTAGCGTCAGAGATATCGCTGTCGATGTTGACAACAGAAACCGCCAACCCGCCCGGGGCCTCACGGCCGAAGGTGATTCCCGCGATATTGACATGATCCGCCGCTAAGATCGTTCCCACCGCCCCGACGACACCCGGCTGATCGTTATTCTTGATAAACAGAAGATGTCCCTCTGGGGTCGCCTCCACATACACCTTATTGATCTTCACGATACGCGGCTTCTTATTGCTGGCCAGCGTCCCCCAGACGGTCAGCGGTTCCTGATCCGTGACGATCTGGACGCTGATGAGATTGACATACTCCTCTTCATTCTGCGACTGAACAGCCTCAACCGCGATCCCGCGTTCCTTGGCGATCGTCAAAGCATTGATCGCATTGATGCTCTCACCGAGGATTGGCGCCAGCAACCCGTAAACGAGCGACATAGTCACAGATTCTGTATTGTGTTTGGCCATCTCACCGCTGTAGACGATCTTGATCGCCGCCACACGTCCGGCGATGAGCTGACCCGCAAATAACCCCATCTTTTCGGCAAGCTGGATATAGGGGGCCAGGACGGCATAGGCCTCAGCAGATACCGAGGGAAAATTCGCGGCATTGACGATCCCCTTCCCGAGAAGGGCGTTCCGCACGGTCTCGGCGATCTCGATCGCGACATTGATCTGCGCCTCGGACGTGGATGCCCCAAGATGCGGGGTCGCGACACAATGATCAAAGGCAAGCAACGGGTGCTTCGGATCCGGCGGCTCCTGCTCAAAGACATCGAGCGCGCATCCGGCGATCCGTTTTTCCGTTAGGGCCTTGACGAGAGCCGCCTCATCGATGATCCCTCCGCGCGCGCAATTGATCAACCGCGTGGTCGGCTTCATCAGAGCGATCTCTTTCTCGCCGATCATCCCCTTTGTCTCCGGGGTTTTCGGGATATGGAGTGTAATGAAATCAGCCGCCTTTAACAATTCCTCAAACGGGACCATCTCGACACCCCGCTGGCTCGCGATCTCGATCGCAAGATACGGATCAAATCCGATCACCTTCATCCCAAATCCCTTGGCCATCGAGGCGACGGTCGATCCGATCCGACCGAGCCCAATGACGCCGAGTGTTTTACCATAAAGCTCGATCCCCTTGAATTTCGAGCGGTCCCACTTCCCGCTCTTGAGCGAGGCGCAGGCCTGGGGGATATTCCGGGCGAGCGACAGAATAAGGCTCATCGTCTGTTCAGCGGTCGAGGTCGTGTTGCCCGCCGGGGTATTCATGGCGACAATCCCCTTTTTCGTAGCGGCCTTGAGATCAACATTATCAAGCCCGACGCCCGCGCGGCCAATGAACTTCAACTTGTCCGCGGCCTCAATAATCTCCGCCGTGACCTTTGTATCGCTGCGGATAATGAGCGCGTGATAATCGTGGATGATGCTTTTCAGTTTGTCCGGGGCGATCCCGAATTGGCAGTCAACGTCAAAACTCTTGACGGCCTTTAGAATATCAACCCCCTCTTGCGCAAGCTTGTCTGTGATCAGGATCCTCATCGTTGCTCCTGTTGTTCCTATGCCTGATTAAAATACTTCTGGGCCGCCGCGACCCCGGCACCCATCGTAAACTTATACCCTAATTCCTTGAGCACCTTCTCAAGGCAGGCCAGACCCGTCAGCAGATCATACTCGTCGAGACAGCCCATATGGGCGATCCGGATGATCTTCCCTTTCAGGTCTCCCTGGCCCCCGGCGATCGAAACCCCGTGGACATCCCTCATCATCTTAACGACCTTGCCGCTATCGATCCCCTCAGGCATAACGACCGCCGTGAGTACATTGGACCGAGCATCCTCCTCGGCATAAACCGTAAGCCCCAGGGCCTTGGCCCCGGCACGGACACCCTGAGCAAGACGGGCGTAATGGGCAAAAAGCTTATCCAATCCCTGCGCGCGGATCATCCGCAGGCTTTCGGTCAGGGCAATAACGACCCCGATCGCCGGTGTAAAGGGAGTATCCGGCTTCGCCGCCACCTTCGCGTATTTACGCAGGTCAAAATAAAACTTCGGCGCGGTCGAGGTCTCCATCACGGCCTTGGCCTTAGGGCTCATGGCCACAAACGCGACCCCCGGCGGAAGCATAAACCCTTTATGCGACGCTGACGCCACGACGTCCACTGACCAGGCATCCATCTTAAGATCCACGACACCGAGACCGCTCACGGCATCAACCACGAGAACCGCCTTGGTCTTTCTAACGACCTCACCGATCGCCTGAATATCCGGACCCACCCCGGTTGAGGTCTCGCAGAGCGTAATAAAAACGGCCTTGGTCTCCGGCTCGGCTTTTAAATGCGCCTCAATCTCCTTCGCTGTGACCGCGCGTCCCCACGGCACCTGGACCACCGTTGGAACGGTTCGAAAGGCGCGACAGAGACCTGTCCAGCGTTCTCCGAATTTTCCCGATTCGACTGTGAGGACCTTGTCTCCTTCTGAGACCAGGCTGCAGACACTCGCCTCCATGGCGCCCGTCCCCGATGAGGCCATGATATAAACATCATTCGTGGTCTGAAGGACATATTTCAGGCCGTCCATGGCCTCCTTCAGATATTCCTGGAACTGCGGCGTCCGATGATGAATAATCGGCCGTCCCAACGCGGCGCACAATTCCGGAGGTACCTGAGTCGGTCCTGGGGTCAATAAGACATTGCGTTTCATCTGATCACTCCTTGGCTCAATCACTTTTTAAAATGTGTTCCTGGCCCCGCTCACCCCGGATCCTATCGGGAGGAAACGATCACCTCATCAACCAACCCATAGGCCTTAGCCTCAGCCGCGGACATAAAAAAATCGCGGTCCGAGTCTGTCCGGATCTTGTCCAAGGACTGACCCGTGTGCTTCGCGAGGATCTCGGTCAGGGCGTCCTTCATCCTGAGGATCTCCTTCGCCTGAATCGAGATATCGCTTGCTGTCCCCTCGGCCCCGCCCCACGGCTGATGGATCATGATCCGGGAGAACGGAAGCGAGAATCGTTTCCCTGGCGCACCTGCGGCCAGCAAGACCGCGCCCATGCTCGCCGCCTGCCCTATACAATAGGTGCAAACGCTCGGCTTAATAAACTGCATCGTGTCATAGATGGCAAGCCCCGCGGTCACCGAACCGCCTGGAGAATTGATGTACACATGGATATCCTTCGCCGCATCCTCACTCTGCAAAAAAAGGAGCTGGGCAATGATCAGGTTCGCCACCGAGTCATCGATCGCTGTTCCGATAAAAACGATCCGGTCCTTGAGCAGCCGCGAAAAAATATCATACGCGCGCTCCGCGTGCCCCGACTGTTCAACCACCATGGGAACCAATGTTTGATTATAAACAGCCATGTCCTCCTCCTTTATGCTAACGGCATACTCTATGATTTCGCCTCATCCGTCCACGCGGCCTCTTTCATCAAGAGCTCCAAGACCTTGACCGCGAGATTCTCATTCTCCGCCACGGTCACGTTCTCCTCCTGCGCGATCCGGTCAAAGATCAAAAACAACTTCACATCCCGTTCGACCGACTCCTTCAGATCCTTGCGCATCTGTTCCTGGCGCTTTTCGGCATCCTCATCAGAAAGGCCCTGATTCTTCAAACGCTTTTTCAGATCAGCGATCCGATGAGCAAGCTGTTTTTCGAGAAACGACGGCGGCACCGTGACCTTAATCGACTTGATGAGATGGTCCGTGATCTGTCGTTCGACATCAGCGCGATTATGTCGGTCCTTATCGATCTCCATCTGGCGGGCCAGAGACTCTTTGAAGGCCGCGACCGTCGGATACCCCAGGCCTTTCACAAAGTCATCGTTGATCTCGATCTCAGACCCAGCGCCCTTGCCTTTTTTGAAATATTCCAGCGTCTGATTGATCTCCTCATCCGTGACTTTAGCGCTCTTGCGTGTCACCGGAATGCCCTTATAATTCGCAAGCTTGATCTCAGGCTTGATCTCGATGTCTGCCTTAAAAACAACCCCGCCGTTCTTGAATTCTACATCTCGGATCTCCGGATAATCCAAGGGTGACAATTTTTCCTGCTCGATCCCCTCCTGATAAGCCTCGGGGATGATCTTCTTGATCGTCTCCTCTTTAATGACGGTCCCGTACTGAGCCTCGACCATGGGCCGCGGGGCCTTCCCAGGACGGAACCCCTTGATCTTGGCCACACGGGCCACCTCATGATAGACCTCATCCTGCTTCGCCTGAACCCGGTCCTTCCCGATCTCAAAATGAAGCTCGCGCTTCATCGCATCGATTTTCTTGACAACAACCTTCATTTGACAACATTCCTTTGTTAATGATTGATAAACATCCCGGCCAGAGGCCTGCGACCTCCGCCCGCCTTCCCTACATCTGAAATTTGTCCCCGAGGTAAATCTCCTTGGCCTTCGGATCATTGATCAGATCCGCCGCGGTCCCAGAGATCAGGACATTCCCGTCGGCGATCAGATAGGCGCGGTCCGTGATCGACAGGGTCTCGCGCACATTATGATCCGTGAGCAGGATCCCAAGCCCCCGATGCTTGAGCGATTTAATGATATCCTGGGCCTCCGCGACCACAATCGGATCGATCCCGGAGAACGGCTCATCCAGGAGCAAAAATGACGGATTCGTGACAAGGGCCCGGGTGATCTCAAGCCGTCGACGTTCCCCCCCCGAGAGGGTATAGGCCTTACTCTTGGCAAGGTGCCCGATATTCAATTCTTCCAAAAGGGCCGTCAGACGATGCCGCCGCTCCGCCGGTCCAATGTCAAGGGTCTCGAGGATCGCCATGATGTTCTCTTCAACCGTGAGCTTTCGAAAGATCGAGGCCTCCTGGGCCAGATACCCCATGCCCAGCCGGCAGCGCAGATGGATCGGCATCCGGGTCACGTCCTGCTGATCAAAAAAAATGTTGCCCCCGTCACTCGGAATGATGCCGACGATCATATAGAACGATGTCGTCTTCCCTGCCCCATTGGGCCCGAGGATCCCGACGATCTCTGAGCGGCCGACCGAGATGCTCAGATTATCGACAACCGTTCGACCGCCATACTTTTTAACAAGTCCCTTGGTCTCTAAAAGGTTTACCGACATCGGCCTGATCCCCCGTCTTCTGCCGTTGAAAAAAAGCTATTATAATACATTTTTACGAATTGTAAAAAATTTTAACGCCGTCATTCACCCTCTCACTGCCCGAGCGACAAGACTTCCTCCGGGACATCTCCCTGCATGATGAGTCGGGGGCGCCCCACAAAAATGATCTTCTGATCAGCCGCGCTGTAAATGGCCTTGTCCGAATAGGTCGTGTTCTGCCCCCGGGTGACCGAAACGTTGTCGGTACAAATGATGGTTGCGACTTTTTTCGTACCCGGATCGAAATTCACCTCGACCTTATCCGCCCTCAGGGTCTGGTCCGCCCGAACCGCAACCACCTGATCACGAAAGGTCGCGATATTATTGAGTTGATCGAATTCCATCGGCCCCACGCACGTGATCTTCATCGTGGTCGGATCCTGCGGCCGAGAATTCGTCTCCATCTCAACCGTCACATCTTTATTCAACTGAGCGGTCTTTAAGTCCGGATGGGCGATGAGGCCGCTACCCGTCGCGACCATCCCCTTATCCGTGATCACGGCCTCTTTATCGCTTGTCACGACATTATTCGTCTTATCCCAATTCAACTCATCGGTCTTGAGCTGCCCACCCTCCTGCGTTGTCACGACCACATTGGTATTGAGCCGAACATTACCGCTGGTCTTGTCATATTCGCCATGATCCGCCGTGATATTCACGTCTTGCTCACCATACGCATTAGCATCAACATCACGAATTTTAATCGTATCGCCTAAAACATCCGCAGTGCTGCCGCGCACATTCCAGGCCGGCTCCCCCTCACCGGAGAACCCCTCCAGGTTAAATCCATCCACCGTCTGCTGCACACCCTGGGGCCACCCCGTGCCAGAAACCACAACTACCATCAGCCCTGCCACCAGTACGATCCGCCCCATCTGAAGACAATAGTTCATCTCTGCCTCCCCTATCCGCTCACACGATCAGGTCCTGCCATTTCCCCTGCGCTTTCAACATCATTTCAACCGTCTCGCGAACCGCCCCGCGCCCGGCAGCCTGACGCGTGACATACGCAGCTGCCCGGCGAACCTCAGGCGCCGCATCACGAGGAGCGACCCCCCAGCCCGCCCGTAGGATCAGGGGCAGGTCGGGCAGATCATCGCCGATATAGCACACCTCGTCATCACTGACCCCCAGCTCCGAGAGCATCCGCTCATAATAGACATTTTTGGGATAGGCGTCCTGATAGACGCACGAGATCTTCAGGTCCCGCGCCCGAGCCTCAACCGGAACCGACGACCGCGCCGTGATGATCGCGCTCCGACCTCCGGCCCGGTGCCACATCGCAATGGCAAAGCCATCTTTCACATCAAAATTCTTGATCTCTCGGCCATCGGCATCCATGATGATCCGGCCATCGGTGAGCACCCCATCGACATCAAGGGCAAGCACACGGATCCGGGCCAATCGTGTCGCCATCCGTCTCATCATTAAAATAACCCCGCGCGTAATAAATCTTGAATATCGAGCAATCCAACCGACAGACCCTTCGCATCCACCACAGGAAGCTCATCGATCTTACGTTCCTTCAGGAGCTGAAAGGCCTCCACCGCAAGATGGTCCGCAACCACCGAGACCGGATGCCGGGTCATGACCTCGCTCACCTTTCGGTTCAGAAAGGCCTCACCGTGCTCAAGGTTCCTCCGGATATCGCCATCCGTCAGGATCCCGATGAGCTTGCCGGTCCGCGTCACCACACAGGCGGAACCACATCGGGCGCGCGTGACCTCTTTAAGCACATCTTTGACGATCACGTCCTCACGGACACACGGGTAATGCCGACCCTTGCGCATAAGATCCGCCACGGATAAATACAACTGCCGGCCGAGGGCACCCCCGGGATGAAAAAAGGCGAAATCCTCTTTTCGAAAACCCCGACGGACAATAAGACAGGCCGCCAGGGCATCCCCCATCGCGAGGGTTGCGGTCGTCGAGGCCATCGGGGCAAGGCCCAACGGGCAGCCTTCCTCAGCGACACCCACATCAAGGACAACATCGGCGTGACAGGCCAGACGGGACTTGGGATTCCCGGTCACCGCGATCGTTGGAACCCCCATCTTCTTGAGCAGAGGAACCAGTCGCGTTGTCTCTTCGGTCTCCCCGCTCGTTGAAATGACCATGACCACATCCTGGGCCGTCACCTGACCGAGATCCCCATGGACCGCCTCAGCGCTGTGCATCCAAAGGCTCGGGGTCCCGGTCGACGAGAGGGTCGCGGCGATCTTGCGCCCCACGATCCCGGTCTTGCCCATCCCCGAGACAATAAGCCGGCCCTTGCTCGCTAAAATCATCTCGACCGCCTTTAAGAACGACCGATCAAGTTTGCGCGCCAGCTCCTCAAGCCCAGCGGCCTCAGTCAAGATCACCTTCCGTGCTTTCGCTAATGACATCGTCTTATTCCTTTATCCGTTGTTTCACAAGCGCGTCGATCACCTGAACATCCCGGAGGACGTCCTCAAGCCGATCGAGGGACAGCATGTTCGGTCCGTCGGAGAGCGCCTTTTCGGGATTCTCATGAACCTCCATAAAGATCCCATCGCATCCCGCAGCGGCCCCGCAGCGGGCCATGAGCGGAATATATTCACTGTTACCGCCGGAGGCCGATCCGAGCCCTCCTGGTTTTTGAACACTATGCGAGGCGTCGAGGATCACGGGAAACCCGATCTCGCGCATGATCGGCAGAGACCGAAAATCCGTGACCAGGGTGTTATACCCGAAACTCGACCCGCGCTCGGTCAAAAGGACCTGATCATTCCCGCTCTCTGTCACCTTGGCCGCGGCCTGACGCATATCCCAAGGCGCAAGGAACTGACCCTTCTTGATATTCACAACCCGGCCTGACCGCGCCGCGGCGGCAAGAAGATCCGTCTGCCGGCAGAGAAACGCCGGGATCTGAAGCACATCAAGGACACGGGCCGCCTTTGCGACCTCCTCAGGCGAATGCACGTCGCTCAAGATCGGCACCCCGAACCTCGTTTTGACATCCGAGAGGATCCGGAGCCCGTCATCAATGCCGGGTCCTCGAAACCCCGTCACCGATGTCCGATTCGCCTTGTCATAACTCGCCTTAAATACGAATGGGATCCCCAGCCGGCCGGTCATCTCAGACAGCCGCTCCGCGATCCGCATGACCGTCCCTTCATCCTCGATCACGCAGGGACCCGCGATCAAGACGAGCGGCGCCCCGCCCCCAAAAACAATCTTCCCCGCTTTAACCGGTTTGACCATATTCCCCCCTCGACAGATAACGGGCGACACGCTCAAGGTCTTCGGGCGTATCAACCCCAATCGTTTCATAGGCTGTCTCAACGACCACGATCCGATACCCGGCCTCTAAGACCCGGAGCTGTTCGAGACGTTCCGTCTGCTCCAAAACCGAGGCCGGAAGATCCCGGAACCCCATCAGAAATGACGTGCGATAGCCATAAAGACCGAGGTGCTGATAGCCCCGCACGGGATGATTCCCGTCACGGTCATAGGGGATCGGTGCGCGAGAAAAATACAACGCCTGATGATGCCGATCAACAACAACCTTCACGACATTCGGATTATCCAACATGGCGTCATCCGTGATCCGGCGGACCACCGTTGCCATAACGCTCTCCGTATCCCTTTCAAGGGCACCAACAAGCTGATCGATCACCGTGGGTTCTATGAGCGGCTCATCTCCCTGAATATTGATCACGATATCCGCGTCCGAATTGCCCACCGCCTCAGCGATACGATCCGTACCCGAGACGTGACCCGGCGATGTCATGACCGCCCGGCCGCCAAACCCCTCAACCGCGCGACACACCCGGGCATCATCACAGGCCACAATGACCTCATCAAGACGCGCGGCCTTCTGCGCCTGCTCCCAGACATACTGGATCATCGGCCGTCCGTGAATCACGGCCAGGACCTTGCCAGGAAAACGAGTCGACCCCCACCGCGCCGGAATCACCCCGATCGCCTTCATCCTCGGCTCCTTATCGCCCCCAACAGCTCCTCAGGTGTCACAGCCACGGCACCCATTTTCCCAACGACAACACCCGCGGCATAATTCGCGAGCTCCGCGGCCTGGCGCTTACTCGCGCCCGCTGTGAGCGCCAAGGTAAAGACCGAAACCACGGCATCACCCGCACCGGTCACGTCGAACACCTCCTGCGCCCGGGTTTCGATCGCATAAGGCCTAGCTCCGCGTTCGAAGAGCCTCATCCCGTGTTCACCGAGCGTGATCAGGAGCGATTCCAGTTCAAGATACTCCAATAATTTCTTGCCGGCAAGATCGACATCGGCCATAGTCTCAAGCCGATCAGTCCGCAAATCCAAATTCTGCCCCGTCGCCTCGCGGATCTTGATATTGCGGATCGCGTTCTCCGCCTCTTTCAGATTGGGGGTGATACAGGTGACATTACGATAGGATCCAAAATGTTCCACCTTGGGGTCCACGGTGAGCGGGATCCGGTTCGACAACGCGACCTCACGGATCATATCAACAAGCTGCGGAGTGATCATGCCTTTTCCATAATCCGAGATAATGACCCCGTCGCTCTTTTTGATCGCTCCAGGCAAAAAATCCATGATCCGCTGATCAACGGCCTTATTAACCCGGGCATCCCGTTTTTCCCGATCGATCCGAACAACCTGCTGATGCTGGGCAATAACACGTGTTTTGGTGATCGTGTGAATATTTTTGTCAGAAAAAATCCCGCTGATATTGATCCCTTTTCTTTTAAGGTCGCGCCTGAGCAGATTCCCCTCAAAATCGATCCCGACACGGGCAACCTGTACCACAGTAGCCCCTAAAACAGAAAGATTGTGGGCAACATTCGCAGCCCCGCCAGGTTTATAGGAAAATGTTTCCTCTAAGACAACCGGCACCGGCGCCTCAGGAGATATCCGCGAAACCGAACCCTGAATATAGCGGTCCAGGATCACATCCCCAACAACCACGATGCATTTATCCTTGAATTTCGCAACGATCGAACGTGCATTTTTAAGCACCGGCCACTCCTTTTATATTACTAATAAGAAAAGAGGGACTGATTCTATCATACTTGGAAAATAGCGTCAACCTCGGCTAAAACATCCCGAACCGAGACTTTTTTAAGCTGTGCGGGATCATGAACCTTCCCGTCAGCAAACGAAACAGAAGCATCCGAGGGCGGCGCCACCCAGTGGGAACGCGGGCCCAGAGGCCGCCAGCGCTCAGGATTGATCCCTGGCTGATTGCGCGTAAAGATTGAGACCACCGGTGCGCCCACGGCATCCGCGATATGGACAGGGCCCGAATCATTTGAAATCACGGCATGAACAACGGCAAAAAGACCGGCCAATTCACCAAGCGTCGTCTGACCGCGAAGATCAACGACCTTGAGACGGCCAGCAAGACCGGATAAAGGGTCTCGTGAACCCGACTCCACCTGCTCGCCGACAAGCACAAAGACCGTCTGATAGCGTCGCGCGACATCCTCCATCAGCTCGGCAAAATTTTCCAGGGGCCAACACTTAGTCGGACAGCTTGAGCCGGCGTGGATCGCGATAATCCGGTCTCCCGGCGTGAGACCCCATTCGCGCACCCTCTCTGCCGCCCATTGCCGGTCCGCGTCATCAACCTCAATCCGAGGCACCAGAGGCCCATCGACCGCGACCCCGAGCGGTCTCAGGGCATCGACACAATACTGCGCCTCATGACGCAGTCCCTGGGTCCGCTGGTCAAGAAGCGGCTCAGTCAGCAAATGACCCCACTTCTCGTTCCGGTATCCAATCCGGCGCGGGATCCCCGAACAAAAGAGCAATAGATTCGAACGCCGTTTCGTATGAAGATTAATCGCTAGATCAAATCGGAACCGCCGAAGCTCGGTGACAAGACGGCAAAACCCAATGAGCCCACGGTGACGGCCCCGTCGGTCATCGACTAGAACCTTGTCAACGTCAGGATTGCCTTTCAAGAGATCCGTCGTGACCGGCGAGACCAAAATCGCAATCCAGGCCTCCGGGAAACGCGCGCGCAATCGCCGCAAGGCAGGGGTCGTCAAGACCACGTCCCCAATACGGTCCGTCCGCACCACCAAAATTTGTCTCGGTTCAACCCCGTTGCCCTGCATCGCGCCCTTTCATCGTGCCCTGTAATATCTCATCAACCCGCTGTTTCACGATGGCCCCGGATGCCGCAGCCATGCACGTGTGTTCAAAACTTGTTCGATCTCCAGCGGTGCAGGCCGCACATGCTTCATGACAGCGCACGAAAGCCGCGCGCGAGGCCCAGGGAAAAACCCGTGCCGGGTCGGTCGGGCCGAACACCGCGACCGTCGGGACATCAAGATAGCTCGAGAGATGCATGAGCCCGCTGTCATTCATCACGGCGAGCGAGGCCTGCTGCAGCAGACATGCCACTTGAATCAGGCTCAAACGGCCAGCCAGATTCAGTGAGGTCATCCGCATCCGCGCCTGGATCCGTTCAATGAGGACGGTCTCCTCAGAAAGACCAACAAAAACGACTTTTAATCCGTACTGCTGGACCACCCAGTCCGCGACCTCAGCAAAACCCTCCTCAGTCCAACGTTTGCGATGATCGGCAGCCCCAGGGGCGATGACCAGATACCGATCCTGAGCTGTGATAATGCCGGCAAGATATTGCCGCACCTGTGCCCGGTCCCCATCCGAAATAAAAAGCGCCCCGCAATCTTCCGCGGGTTGAACAGGATGAATCTGCAAGAGACAGGCCAGATGCTTCTCTTTCATATGACCCTCGCCACGCCGACGGATCAACGGGGTCATATAACGCGCGCCGATCAGGAGTGGCAAGACGCCATGCCGAAGGTCAACAACAAAATCAAAACCGACCTTTCGCAGTTCAAGGGCCCACCGGAACTTTTGCCCCCACGAATCATGCTTGTGATAAATATAAATATTTTTGATCCGAGGGTGATCAATCAGCAGTCCCTTTGTTTTTGGTCCCAACACGACCGAGATCTCGGCCTGAGGAAAATCACGCAAAAGGATATCGAGCACAGGAAAGGTCAACACAACATCGCCGAGATTACTCAAGGTAATGAGCAGAATCTTTTTTACCCTCGCAGGATTCACCCGTCTCATCGCCCCCCCTCCCCGATCGAGATCATCCGAACCACCGCCTCACAAACCTCATCCGGGGTCACATCACGCATGCAGCGGTGATGATCACAGGTCACCTCATAACACGGATAGCGGTTGCATTCAAACTGGTGCCGCAGGACCTGGTGCGCACCCGGGCCGCAGGGCCCAGAATGCTCGGGACTCGTCGGACCAAAGACAGCAACGACGTTGGCCCCCACACTGCTTGCGATATGCATGGGTCCTGAATCACCCGAGACCACAACCGCGGCCCGGCCGAGCAAGGCAACAAGCTGACGGAGGCTCAACTGGCCGGTGAACGACACGACCCCTCCATTCAGTCCGGCCAGGATCGAACGGGCCAGCGCCTCGTCCGCCTTTCCCCCGCTTAAAATAATCTTCATCCGTGTCCGTCCTTGAAGCAGTCGGATCAGGCGGACCACATGCTCGGTCGGCCAGCGTTTAAGCTCCCAATTCGCGCCAACGTGAAGGACCACGACCGACTCATCCTCGCCGATACCTCGGGCCCGCAGGATCGAGGCGATCTCCGAGCGCTCTTTTTCCGGAACGACAAGCTGGGTAACCCGGTCCGGAACCGGAATGCCGAACGATTCAAGAACCTGACAATAATGATCGCGTTTATGACCATCCCCAGCGAGGGGATCAACCACATGGGTCAAGAGCGGGCCCAGGCGCTTAACATTGTAACCGACCCGGACCGGGATCCCTGCCAAGAACATCAACGCCGCGCGCGTGCGGGAACGATGAAGCAAAAAAACCGCATCGAAACGTTTCTTCCGTACGGCCAGGACAAGCCGCCCCATGCCGATGATCCCATGATGCCGGCCCTCCTCATCATTCACGATGATCTCATCGATCTCAGGACAACATTCTAAGACGGGGATGACCCGAGGCATCGCCAGGCAGGCGATCCAGGCCGAAGGAAACTCGCGGCGCAACGCCCGAAAGACCGGCGTCGTCATAACAACATCACCGATCCAATTGACATTGACCACCAAGAGCCTCTGCATCACGACCGCCTTTCCGCCAAGACCCGTTCATAAACCGCCAGGATCTGTTCCGTCATCCGGGTCGCTGTCCCCTCGCGTTCAATGAACCGCCGGGCCTCTCGGCCCAACTCGGCGGCAAAGACCGGATCCTGAAGTACCCTCACGACCGCCCGTGCCAAATCAAGCGGATCCCCGGGTGTCACAAGGAGCCCGGTGACGCCGTCCTTGATGAGCGATAAGATCCCGCCGGTCCGCGATCCAACGACCGGAGCGCCAGCGGACTGGGCCTCCATCAGCGCCAGGCCAAGTCCCTCCTGAAGCGAGGGCATGATATAGCAATCCACGGCCGCATAAAACTCATGAGTCCACACCCCTTGACCGAGGCAATGAATCCGGTCCGTCAACCCCTTCGCGGCCACGAGGTCTTCCACCTCGCCACGCTTAACGCCATCACCGACGAACACAAGGTGTGCGTCCGGCACCGAGCGAAGGATCTGCGGCAAGGCCTCAATCGCGACATGATGCCCTTTGATCCGGGAGAACCGTGAGACCATACCAATAATCTTCCCGTCAGGAAGACCGAGCGACCGACGGATCCGCAACCGATCCTGCGCGGCCACGGGAATGAAACGCTGCTCATCAATGCCGTTTGGAATCAGCACGATCTTCTCGGCCGGCACATGATGGTCCACGATCAGATGCTCCTGAACAGGAGGACTGATCGCGATCACCGCTGATCCAATGCAAGGGAACAAGCGCCGTCCCAACCGGCGTTTATAAAACCCATGGAAGGTCTCCACATGCTCGACCGGAAGCCCGAGCCGCGCTATTGATGCGACGACATCGGTCACCCGGGTATGCGAATGAACGATATCGATCTTTTGCTCCCGCATCAGCCGACGCAGGATGGGCACCGCGGCAAAGGCCGTCAGTGAAACCTCGGACTTTGTCTTGACCCTGACCTGGACATGAGGGATGCCGTAGGCCTGAAGACGGGATTCGAGACTCCCGCCGCTCGAGGCCACACACACATAATGATTCCTCTCCGAGAGCCTCTTCGCGAGAGTGCTCACATATGAGGCAATCCCTCCAATATTAAAATGGTTCGCCACAAGCAAGACTCTCATCGAATCATGCCTCCCCTCTTCCGTGTTCCTTTGATACAAACGAATAGATCGAGTCCGCGACCTCTTCGGGCGAGATCGACGTCATACAGGCATGCGTCGCCTCCTTACAAAATTTTTCATAGCATGGGGCGCAGGCCATTGACCGCTCATGAACAACCCCCCGCCCCGGCGGCAGATGACGCCGTGATGATGTCGGACCAAATAACGCGACAAACGGTGTTCGCATCGCGGCCGCGAGATGGAGCGGACAGGAATCAGGAGAGACATAGGCCTCACACCGCTTGATGATCCAGCACAATTCCATGATCGTTGTCTTTCCGGTCAGATCCGCGGGTTTACTCCGGCTCAACCGAAGGACCTCCTGGGCCGTTGCCCGGTCTTTGTCGGTTCCCGTCAAGGCCACGCGAAGATTCCGCGAGGCCAACAGATCGCACAGCCGCGCCATCGACGCCGCGGGCCAATTTTTCGTCACCCATTGCGGCGAGGCTGCAACATTCATCCCGACCATCCGCACCCCGTCGGTGATCCATTCCGCGGCGAGAAGCTCCTGGGCCCGCTTCCGATCTCGCTCAGAGATCGAGACATCAAGGGCGACCTCATCCTGATACTCAATCCCCAATAATTTGAGAATCTGAAACTGATGCTCAACCGGCGGCAGATCATCATTGACCTGTTCAACCGGATCGGTCAACAAAAAACCGAGCTTGCGATTGCGGAACCCATAGGTATGGACCGCACCGGTGAGGGCCGCCAGGACATGACTTCGGGCATTATTTTGAAAATCCACAACCCGGTCAAAATGACATTGAGCCAGGCGCCGGCCCATCGCAATCACGCCAAGCCACCCCCGATGCCGGCCCTTCAAATCCACCACGATCATCTCATCGATCGAAGCGCACTTCTGAAGAACCTCCTTCGAGGCCTCCCCGACAAGGCAGGATATCTTCGCCTGCGGAAATTTCTTTCGCAAGGCCTTTAACGATGCCGTAATCAACACGACATCCCCCAGGGCCCCGAGTTTAATAACCAAGATATTCTGCCGATTCAGCAGCTCCTCATAAACCCCGACGGTCCGGCTGGCCATATGCTCAAGCGTGTACTGATCATCGATCTTTCGCCATGCCGCGGCCACCATCTCGCGGGCCAGTTTCGGTTCATTGAGTATCCGCAAAACAGCCTGGGCCATAGCGTCCGTATCGCGCGGCAGGACCAACAGACCCGTCTTGCCGTGCTCAATAACCTCCCCCACCCCGCCCACATCCGTGGCGACCACCGGGACACCGACGGCCTGGGCCTCAAGGATCACGCGGCCGAAGGCCTCCGGCACGACCGAAGCCATGACAAGGACATCGCTCTCGGCAAGGATCTCCGGGACATCCTGACGGTCACCGAGAAATTCAACCTGCGCCACCAGTCCGAGGTGCCGGGTCAGGACCTCCAATTCCTGGCGGTACGACTCTTTGTGAGGCGCCACATCCCCAACGATCCGGACACGAACATAGGGCATGGACCGAACAACCTTCGCCATGGCCTTGAGAAAATACGTATGCCCTTTAATAGGCGACAGCCGCCCGACGATCGTGACCACGGCATACGACCGATTGAGGGCCTCCTGCTCCCGCCGTTTAAAACGATTCTGATCGACACTGCGCGGAATGCACCGGACCGCCTCTGGCGCGACATGGAACGCATCGATCATATGCCGCCCGATGACGCGGCTCGGCACAATGATCAGCTTCGGGAAGCCCATCACCCGCGAAAAGAACTGAACCGAATAATGGCCGTGACAGGTCGTGATAAATTGGGCGGATGTCCCGCGGCAGGCGAAATAGGCGATCCAGGCCGGCACCCGCGAGCGCGCATGCACAATATCGATCCGCTCCCGGATGATCAAGGCGCGGACATCGGAGACCGCCTTCCACGCCGTGAACAGATTTTTTTTATGAACCGGCAGGGTATAATGCGGGATCCCGTGCCGCTCGAGCTCCGCGACCATCCGTCCTCCGTGCGAAACGACAATGTTATAATGGCCGTGACGCTGAAGGTATTTGGCAAAATCAACCGTCCCGGTCTCGACCCCGCCCACCTGAAGTTCTGGCAAAATCTGCATCACGCGCATAAATAATTACCTCACGATCTCCCGTAACCCCTGATAAATCCGCTCATGATCATCGAGGGTCTTCAGAGAGATCTTTTCTTTGACCAAATTATAGATCGAGGCCGCCATGTTCTGGGCATCCGATGACAGAACATACCCCTCGGCGTTCAGGCCGTCGACAAAAGCATGATGCTTGTTCCGCGGCCGGCCCGGCTCATGCGGCTGAACCGAAAAGACGACCGTCTTTTTTCCAGAGGAGGCCGCCTCCGAGACCATCGAGATACTGTCGCTCGACACTACGACGAGGTCCGAGAGCGCCAAGATCCCCCCCATCGCCTCCGGCACATTCTTTTTATTCGCGATGATGACAAGCGCGCACCGCGGATCGTTCTTACACGCCGCCAGCACGACCCGCTCCACCGCGGACGATGTCCGCCGCGAGGTCGTGATCAGGATCTCGGCATCGATCTCACGCGCGACCTCCTGGACCTGATGGATCACCGCCCGGACCAATCCCTCGTCAAGGGAATATTCTTTTGTGTCCCCCCCCAAAAGGATCCCGATCCGATATTTGTGGTGCCCCCTTAAGTGAGAAAAACGGGTGAGCAGCCCCTCCCCCTGGGCCGCGAGATATTCGGCATTGATCGAATTGGGCGCCCCGCGCGTCACGATGACCCCTCGACGAGCTGCGGGGCAGTCATGCTGGGGCAGGACAAGTGCGCTAAAGAACCCACCGGGCAATATCCCCTGACGCAGGATCCCGATATTGATCGCCTCATGTTCACGGCTCAGGAGCAAATTCACCGCCCCGGTCATCGACCCGCAGGAAATGATCACATCCGCCGGTCGAGAAAAAACAGCGTTAAACACCTCGTCGCTCACAAGCCAAGAGAGAAACATCCCCGAGACCGAACGGGGCAGAACCCAGCCCACAAGCCCCAAGAGATTCGCGATAAACCGAAAGATAGGGAAATGATATGGGACCTTGGTCACCTCGATCGTTGTGCGATAACCCAGCTCGGCAAAACGGCGCCGGACCTGATCCGCCACGGCCTCCGACTGGCGGAGATGCCCGGTCCGGCCGTCATCAAGGATCAGGACCCGGCGCCCTGGATCAAAGCGCCAGATCTTATACATCCACATATATTCCTGCGGATAGGCGCGGATCTCCTCTTCATACGAGGCCACACATTCCTGAAGGTACCGGGCGACGTCCGCGTCACGGTCTCCGCTCGCGACGCACGAGATCACCTTTTTCACGGTCATGCAATGATGCCCCGTGCCGTCCTGACGATGAATCGCTGCCAAACACAACGGGGCGCCCGTGGCCAAGGCCAATCGAACGGCACCCGCGGCAAAACGCGCCTCACGGCCGAAAAAATGAACCGGCGTCCCTTCCTTCCCTCCTTGATCAAAAACAATACCAACCGTCCCACGATCCCGGAGAGCTCTCATGAGGTCACGCGCGCCCTCACCCCGCTCAAACAAAGTGACCCCGCCGCAGGCCATATGCGCCTGCATTCGATACTCATAGATCAGCGAATCAAAGACCCGATCCCGGTTCTGCGTCTTATAAATCACGTTGTAATCGCCGACCATTAACCGGCCGCGCAGGCTGAGGATCTCCCAATTCCCGTTATGCATCGTCAAAAAAATGAGCCCCTTGCCCTGGGCCACGGCGGCATCGACCAGGTCGCCCCGCTCCACCGTCACCAACGTCTGAACCCGCTCAGGGGTCATCGATGGAAGACAGAGGAACTCCGCGATGTTCATCCCAAAATGAATAAAAAACTGACGCGTCCAACGCGCAAGCGACTGCCGCGACGCTGTCGGGCCAAAGGCGATCTTCAGATTCTGATACACCTGACGCCGATGCCTGACGTCGACCAAATACATCAAATACCCTGCAACAGCCCCCAGCCGGCAGGCCCAGGCATACGGCAGCGCCCGAAGGCACCCGCCCGCAGCATTAACGGCCCGCCAGGCCGCAGATCTTTTTAAAGAGTTCTTCACCATCATCCGTCCGAATCTCGATCTTGAGCGCATACCACGTCCCGGCCTGGCCGGCCGAGCGTTCCTGCACAATCCCGCGAAGCTTAACCGCATCCTTCATCGTAGTAATAAAAATCCGGTCACCTTGCCCCGAACACAAGGCATCAACCTCAGCAGCCGTATAAACATGGTGGTCAGGCCTCTCATATCGATCCACAATATCGACGCCCAACCGTTCAATCGTACGATAAAACCCGACCGGGTTCCCGATCGAAGCCACAGCACAAACCCGCTGACCCTTCAACACCTCAAGACCGACCTCCTTACCCGAGGACAGGTCTCGAACCGCAACGGGCTGATGTCGGGTCATCATAATCAGCCGGCCCGGATACGTCTTTTTCAAAAAGGCCCTCACAGAAGCCGCCCCTTCAGGGGCCAAGTCTGACCGGGTGATCACAAAGACATCTGCATGGACAAGCGCCCCGATCGGCTCACGCAGGATCCCCCGCGGCAGAACATGTCGATTGCCAAAGGGGCTCATCGCATCGATCACGACCACATCACAATCCCGCCGGACCCGCCAGTGCTGAAACCCATCATCCATAATAAAAAGATCGACTTCCCCGCGTCCCAAGGCCTCGCGAGCGCCAGCCGAACGGTCCGGATTCACCGCCATCGTGATACCTGGCAGGGCCTCGCCGAGTTCAGCAGCCTCATCGCTCGTCGCGGGCGCCTGAGCATGCGGCATATATCCTCGGGTCAAGACCGCTGGCCGAAGACCGCGCCGGGCAAGGCCTCGCGCAAGCCATTCAACCATGGGCGTCTTCCCGGATCCCCCAATCGTTAGATTGCCGACACACACGACCGGTCGGGGCAAAGAAACCGACGGCAGGACTCCGGAAGAATAGAAAAACCTAAGGCCCCGAACAATCACCCCATAAGCGATCGAACACAGCCATAACACAGCCTGGCCGAAACGAACCCCCAGACCCGATCCCTGATCCGTCATCATGGACCATATAAAATCACGCATCCATACCCCTTTAAGATAAAGTTTGCCTATTATTTTACCGTAAAGGCTTTAAATTTCTAGTACTGATATTTTTATTATCTATTATTCTGGAAGGATATTTGTGATGATCTCGAGGGTCCTCACGGTCGCGCCCTGCTGGTCCATGACCACCTCGCGCGCCCGCGCACCCATGGCCCCAGCCTTGACAGGGTCTCGCAGTAGATCTTTAAGGACGTCTCTGAGTTCCTGGGGATTCCGAACAACCGACACGGCCTGACGGCGGATAAGCAATTCGATAATGCTTTTAAAATTCTGGGTCTGAGGCCCGACGATGACGGGTTTCCCAAAGAAGGCCGGCTCGATCATATTCTGACCGCCTCGGCCGCACAGGCTCTTACCAACAAACACCACGCTCGCCACCGCGTAAAGCCCTTTGAGACGCCCGATCACGTCCACGAGCAGGATCCTTCCAGTCAAGGCGCCCCCATTTTCCAATTCCGTATACCGCTGACACTCCAGCCCCTCCTGACGAATGATCGCCGCGACCTCATCGACCCGTTCAACATGCCGGGGGACCACGATCAGCTTCAACAGCGGGAATTCCAGCCGGAGCTGTTTAAAGACATGCAGGACGATCGCCTCCTCGCCCGGATGCGTACTCCCCGCGATCCAGACGGGACCGGTCCATGACCCAACGACCGCGTCGACCTTATGCGCCGCGCCATGCCCAGCCTGGTCGAACTTCATATTCCCGGTCACCGCCACCTTGGCGGGCGAGGCGCCAAGAGCGGTCACACGCTCGGCATCAAGTTCGGACTGCATACAGAAAAAGCGGACATACTGAAGCACCCGATAAATAAACCACCGCCCTAAATGATACCGGCGAAACCCCTTATCCGACAAGCGGCCGTTGACCATGACGATCGGCACAAAACGCCGATGAAGGGCGTAAAAAATATTGGGCCAGATCTCGGTCTCCGCGGTCACATAGAGAACAGGACGGATCACCCTGACGAGGTGCCGGACGATCGGGCTAAAATCGAGCGGGGCAAAGATCACCGCGTCCTCAGGCGCAAGCTGGGCCCGGGCCACCTCATAACCGGTCGTTGTCACCGTCGAGAGCACGATCCCGTGATGGGGATACCGGCGCTTGAGCGCCTGGACCAACCCCACGACCGTCATAACCTCTCCGACCGAGACAGCATGAACCCAAATCTGCGGCTGGTCACGGAAACGCTGCACCAGATATCGCGGGATCCGGCCGAGACGCATCCTGAACTGGGGATGCCATTTCCGGCGGATCACAAGGTACGGAACGTAGAGAATAGCAAAAACCACAAAGATCAGATCATAGAGAACAACCACACCGCCTCCTTACGCGCGCGGATGCGCCTGATCATAGACACGTTTCAACCGATCGGTCGTGACGTGCGTATAGATCTGGGTTGTTGAGAGATTGCTGTGCCCCAATAATTCCTGAACTGAACGAAGGTCAGCCCCTCGATCAAGCAGATGGGTCGCAAACGAGTGTCGAAACATGTGCGGATAAACATGAAGCTGAATGCTCGCCTTCAGAATATATTTATTGACGATGTTCCTCACGCTCCGGTCCGTGAGCCGCGACCCGCTCTTGTTAAGGAACACGGCCCGCTGGTTCGACTTCCGTTTTTTTAAATACACCGCGATCGCGACCTGGGCCTTCTGCCCGATCGGGACCAGCCGTTCCTTTTTCCCCTTCCCTTCGACTTTGACAACATTGCTGATCATATCCACGCTGTCAAGATTCAGACCAACGAGCTCTGAGACGCGGATCCCGCTGCTGTACAGCGTCTCAAGGATGGCCCGGTCACGAAGCCCGGTCAGGGTATCCGCCGGCGGGATCTCAAGCAGTCTGACCATCTCCTGCTCGGATAAAAATTTCGGTAACGGCTTGTCCAATTTAGGCGTCATCACCAAGAGCGCGGGATTCTGATCGATCAATCCCTCACGATGAAGAAACCGGAAGAAGCTCCTCAAGGAGGAGAGCTTGCGCGCCAGGGTTCTCGGCCTCAGCTGGCCCTGCCTGAGGTGAGCCAAGAACCGGCGAAAATCAAGATACACGACCGACTTGACATCGCGGGCCGGCCCCATAAATTCAAAGAACTCGTCAAGATCAACCTTATAATTGACGATCGTGTGCGCCGAATAGTTCTTTTCGATCTCAAGGAAGGTAAGATACTTCTCAATATATCTGTTCATGCGCCTCGCCGTTTTTGTCTGTATTGTATCATCCCGGCAAAATAGAGGCCAGAGGCAGGGCTGTTTTTTTAGGATTTGGCCGCGTCAGATTCCGACGGCAGAGAATTGGAGGTAAAAGTGCACGCCGGATAACGGCTGCATCCATAAAAATGCCGGCCCCGCGACTGGCGCTGGACAAGCTCTCCGGTGCAGCCGTCCTGCGGGCAGCGGACCCCGGTCGTGAACGGTTTCGCGAACTTGCACTGAGGGAACCCGGAACAGCTCAAGAACCGCCCGCGGCGGCCCCATTTAACGACAAGCCGCTGATGACACTCCGGGCACTCCTCATCGACAAAATTCTGAGTCCGCTCCATATGCGTGTCCGCATGGGCGAGCTCCTTCTGGAACGGTTCATAAAATTCCGTCATCAGCCCGAGATAGGTCACCGCGCCCTCCTCGACACGGTCCAGGTCCTCTTCCATCTTCGCCGTGAACTGGACATCCAGGATCCGCGGAAAATATCCGACGAGGAGCTCGATCACCTGCTCCCCGAGTCCCGTGGCGTGAAAATATCCCTTCTGCCGCGTCATATAATTCCGGGCCACGAGGGTCAGAATGATCGAGGCATAGGTACTCGGCCGGCCGATCCCGTTCTCTTCAAGGGCCTTGACCAGGGTCGCGTCTGAATAGCGTGGCGGCGGCTTCGTAAAATGCTGCGTGGGCCGCACCTCAACGAGAGAGAGACCATCACCCTGCTCATACGCAGTGAGGTCCGCGCGCGATTCATCGTCACCGTTCTTGTCCTGACTGACTTTGAGAAACCCGTCAAAGATCAGGATCGATCCCGAGGCACCGAGTGAAAAACGGCCCGCTCTGACATCGATCCGCCGGGTCTGATACAGGGCCGGTGTCATCTGAGAGCTAATACACCGGCGCCAGATGAGGTCGTAAAGCCGGTACTGATCCTTATCAAGAACACCCTCGAGCTGCTCAGGCTTCAGATCGATCTGGGACGGACGGATCGCCTCATGCGCCTCCTGGGCTGATTTTTTGGAACGATAAACATTGGGCTCCGACGGCAGGTACTCGTTGCCGCACTCTTCTACGATAAACGACCGGACCCGCTCAAGGGCCTCCTGCGAGATCGCGACCGAATCCGTGCGCATATAGGTGATCAACCCAACGGTCTCACCATTACCGATGTCGATCCCCTCATAAAGCTGCTGGGCCACCCGCATCGTGCGGTCCGCGTTAAAGCCTAACTTGTTAAAGGCCTCCTGCTGAAGGGTGCTTGTGATGAACGGCGGCAGGGCCTTTTTCGAGCGCTGACGGTCCGTGATCCCCGTGATCGTGAATGTCTGAGACCGGAGTTCCTCGGCAACGGCCTCGGCCTCCGCGATCGTCTTGGCCGAGAATTTCTCGTCCGCAATTTTTTCAAGTTGTGTCGCCAGCGCACCTTCGACCCCGGCCTTTTGAAGATCTACCGCGATCTGCCAATACTCCTGCGGGACAAACCCACGGATCTCGCGTTCGCGTTCAACGATCAGCCGCAGGGCCACGCTCTGAACGCGACCGGCGCTCAACCGCGAGCCCACCTTCTGCCACAACAACGGGCTGATCTTATAACCCACGATGCGATCCAGAACCCGCCGGCTCATCTGCGCGCTGATCAAGTTCTGATTAAAATCACGCGGATGCTCAAAGGCGCGCTTCACGGCACCCTTGGTGATCTCCTGGAAGGTCACACGAAAAATCTTTTTCCCGTCGCCGATCTGCTGGGCGAGATTCCACCCAATCGCCTCACCCTCCCGATCAGGATCGGTCGCGAAGTAGATCTCTTTTTTTCCCTCGGCCTCCTTCTTGAGTTTGCCGAGGATCTTTTGCTTCGCGCGCACCACGATGAATTTCGGCGTGAAGGCATTCTCAACGTCCACGCCGAAGGACGCCTTAGGGAGATCGATGAGATGCCCCATCGACGAAACGACCTTATATTGCCTGCCCAAGATCTTGCTGATCGTCTTGATCTTGGTTGGCGACTCCACGATAACTAATTTCTCTGCCATGATCCCCTGCTCCATCTCTACGGCCGTGATCGGCCACGGCCGATCGCGCAATCCGATTAGGCCCGACCCGCTCGATCACCCGCCGGCATTCCAAGGCGAGCAGCCCGGCGAGGACATCCGACACGGCCTGTCCGGTTCGAGCCACGATCTCATCGATCGAGACCGGCTCATCTGTGAGACATGCATAAATCTCACGAGACGGCCCTGAAAGATTATCACAAAATCCCTCGTTTGCAAAGTCTGGATTCAATTTCGTTACGGGCTCGACCCCAAGATCCTCTAAAATATCTTGAGCGGAACAGACCATCATGGCCCCTTCCTTAATAAGACCCAGGGGCCCATAACTCTCCGGGCTGTCGATCTTGCCCGGAACCGCATAGACCTCGCGTCCCTGCTCAAGCGCGAACTGGGCCGTGAGCAGCGCGCCGCTCCGGCGCGTAGCCTCGACCACAACGACCCCGCGGGAGAGGCCGCTGATGATCCGGTTTCGCCGCGGAAAATGACCCGGCCGGGCCGATGTCGCCATGGGGAATTCGGAAATCACGGCCCCGTGTTCCGCGATCGACCGGGCCAGATCGAGATGCTCCGATGGATAAATAGCATCAAGCCCGCTGCCTAAAACAGCAGCCGTAAACCCCCCGGCACCGAGCGCGCCCCGATGCGCCGCGGCATCGATCCCGCGGGCCAACCCCGATATTACAACCACCCCATGCGACGCAAGTTCATCCGCAAGACGCGTTGCTGTCTGCCGGCCGTAGATACTACAGCGCCGGGACCCGACAACCGCCACCGCCGGATAACGGAAAACGAGGATGTCGCCCCAGACATAAAGGATGGGCGGTGCATCGTGAATGTTTTTCAGGAAGACTGGATACTCTTCATCCGCCGGGCAATAAACACTGACTCCACAAAGACGTATCCGCTCATGCTCTGATGCGAGAAAATCAAGGATATTGAAAGACCTTAGGGAATCAACGACCGCCTGGGGAATGCGCCCGAACGGACGGCACCGCGCCCGGTGCCGAATGACCTCTCGGGCCGATCCATAATGATCAACAAGCTGCCGGATTCGAACCGGACCCAAACCATCGACCGCGTTGAGGCACAACAAGGCATCCTTCTCGTCCATCGCATCGTCTCCTACCACCCGCACCCGTCACCGCCACCACATCACCCGCCACTACTCGACACGCCTCATAATTTCTTCAGCCACGGCCTCAGGCGTCTTCCCGTCCGTATCGATCACGACATCGGCCGCCGCGGCATAGACCTCGGCACGCCCAGCGAGCATCGTTCTGATCGTTGACAGCGGGTCCGCTGAAACGAGGAGCGGACGATGCCGCTCGTTCTTGACCCGCGCGTACACGGTTTCCGGCGATGCCTTTAAATAAACGATCACCCCGCCCTGTTTCAGGGCCGCGACGTTCTCGGACCGCAGGACCGCCCCGCCCCCACAGTCCACGATCACGCCCTGGGCCGCGGCCTGCCCGCGGATGACCCGGCTCTCGATATCGCGGAAATACCCTTCGCCCTCACAGGCGAAGATCTCAGCGATCGACCGCCCCTCGTCGGCAACGATCCGCTCATCAATCGAGACGACCGGCCGGCTAAGGCGGCGCGAGATGAGGCGCGCGACCGAGGATTTTCCTGCCCCCATAAAACCAATAAGGACGATATTTTTTATACTCATCATCTCCCCACGGATCACAAACCGCCCGATATGCCCCCATAGAGTTCCGCCGGGGCATAACCGTACTGACCCATCACCCAGGCAATGATCTCAGGCCCCCAGAAAAGACTGACAAGGGCCCCGAGAACCAAGAACGGTCCGTAGGCGATCGCGCTGTCGCGCGTCCGGATCTTTTCAACAATCCCGTAGCCCGCGCCGAAGAACGGCGCCACAAAAAACGTCACAACCGCCAATTTCCAGCCGAGGAACGCGCCGATCAGAGCCATGAGCTTCACATCGCCGCCCCCCATTGATTCTTTCTGAAAGATCACATCACCGAGCAGTCCCATCGCATAAATGATGCCCCCGCCTAACAGAAGCCCGATGACCGAGGCATCGGCGCTCGCGAGATATCCCTCCCAGGCCTTCATCCCCGGATGCCCGGCCAAGACGGCAAGCACGGCCTCGGTAACAAAAAGCCCGCCAATGACGCTGAGCAGGATCCGGTCCTCACGCTCCCAGGCCCGCCGATGGATCAAAAAGTCAATCGCATGGATCGCCAGACATCCAAGGACAAAGACCCGCATCACGACACGACCGATCCCTAAGGCCGACGGATCGATCTCATGCAGCTCCAGTGTCACTGCGCTCAGGGCAAGGCCCGCGAACATCCCGCCGACACTGATCTCATCCGGAATGATCCGATGTCCGAAATCCACAAAGGTGGCCACGATAAAACACGACACCATGACACAATAGGCAAGCGTCTGTCCAGACCAGCCGAATGAGCGGTACAACCCTAAAAACGCGGCCGCGGTGAGGAGCTCAACAAAAACGTACCGAAATGAAAACCGCGAACCGCACGACCGGCACCGCCCCCGCAGCAGAAAATACGACACCAAAGGGATATTATCATACCAGGGAATCAGCCGCTGACAGACCCCGCAATGCGAGCGCGGAGCAACGACCGACTCACCTTTCGGCATCCGAACGATACAGACATTCAAAAAACTCCCGATGATCGACCCAAAGAGAAAGACAAAGACATCGACGGCAGGACCCCCCATCATATGACCTCCCCGAGCTCAAGGCTCATGCGCATTTGCTGTGTGATCTCAATCGGCAATTCCATATTCGCCCAATATTGAAAGGCCAAGACGCCCTGATACAACAGCATCCCCAATCCATTCGAACCCCGGCACCCGCACCGATGCGCCGCGGCGAGTAGTCGCGTCTCTGCCGGATTATAAATCAAGTCATAGACAAACAACCCCTCATGGAGTTCGCGCTCCTTAACGAGCTCCGGGTCATCGGGACGCAGTCCGACCGGCGTGGCATTGATGAGAATATCGGCCCGATCGATCCCGAGATCCTCCCTCTGGGACACAAGTTCCACGGGCGAGACATCGATCCGTTCACCGAGGTCCTCGATGAGGATCTGGGCCTTCGCACGATCAAGGTCAAAAAAACGGATCTCCTTCGGCGGGACCTCGAGCAGGCAGAGGACGCTCACGATCGCGCGGGCTGCTCCGCCGGCGCCCATCAGGGCGATGCTCTTCCCCAAGGGATCGACCCCGAGCTCCGTCAGATGCGACAAAAATCCCGGCCCGTCCGTATTGTGCCCAATAAGGCGCCGCTGCTCATCGATCACGATCGTGTTGACCGCGCGGGCCTTCTCAGCAAAAGGCGAAAGGGCGTCAAGGTACGGGATGACCCGCTCTTTATACGGGACCGTTACGTTGAGCCCGAAGATCGGCGATGCGGGATCTTTCAGGGCCCGCATAAACGGGTCGACCTCCGAATCCTTTAAAGGGAATAGTTTGTAGATCGCGTCGACATCCAGCGCCCGAAAGGCCGTGTTATGCATGCACGGGGATAGACTGTGTCCCAGGGGGAACCCGATCAGCCCGTATGTCGTGATCTCTTCTGTCATAAAGAATATGCCGCGACGCGTCAGCGGTCTTCGTAACCGATCACCTTATTCAAGGCGTTCACGTAGGCCTTCACGGACCCGACAATAATATCCGTGCTGGCGGCGCTCGCCACCACGACCTTGCCCTTGAACTGAACACGAATGCTCACCTCGCCCAAGGCGTCCTTCCCATGGGTCACGGAGCGGATCGAATAATCCATGAGCTTGCCGCGCATGCCGACGATCGAATCCACGGCCTTATAGCAGGCGTCCACGGGACCATCCCCCGACGAGGCGGCCCGCTCGATCTTGCCGTCCTTATTCCGGAGCACGACCTCAACCTGCGGCATCATATTAAGCCCGCTGCTCACCACGACATCATCCAGGATCCAGACCGGGGCGAAGGTCTTGAACTCATCCTCAACGATCGCCAACAGGTCCTCATCAAAGACCTCTTTTTTCTTGTCAGCCAGGACCTTAAAACGCTCAAAGGCCAGGGCCATCTTTTCGTCAGAGAGGCCAACGCCGAGCGACTGGAGCCGCTGGGCAAAGGCGTGATGCCCCGAGTGCTTTCCCAGAACCAGGCCGCATCCGACGACCCCGACATCCTCGGCCCGCATGATCTCATAGGTGCTCCGCTCGTTCATGATCCCGTGCTGATGGATGCCGGACTCATGGGCAAAGGCATTCGCACCAACGATCGCCTTGTTCGGCGGCACCGGGAACCCCGTCAATTTTGAAACGAGACGCGAGACGCGGGTGATCTCACGGGTGTTGATCTTCGTATCGACCCCGAAATAATCCTTCCGTGTCTTGAGCGCCATCACAATTTCTTCCATCGCGGCATTCCCCGCGCGTTCGCCGATCCCGTTGATCGTGCACTCAACCTGGCGGGCCCCGTTCTTGATCGCGGCCAGAGAATTCGCGACCGACAGGCCCAGATCATCATGACAGTGGACCGAAATCACGGCCTGACGGATGTTGGGCACATGCGTGATGATGTCCGTAATGAGCTGCGCATACTCCTGAGGATTCGTATACCCGACGGTATCCGGGATGTTCACGGTCGTGGCCCCGGCCTTAATGACCGCCTCGAGGATCCGATACAGAAATTCCTTCTCGCTCCGTGAGGCATCCTCCGGAGAAAACTCAATATCGGCCATCTTGGACTTCGCATATTTGACCGACTCAACAGCCATCTCGAGGACCGTGTCCTGGTCCTTTTTCAATTTATGCTCCAGATGGATCTTCGACGTCGCGACAAAGACATGGATCCGGCCCTGCGCCGCGACCTTCACCGCGTCATAGGCTGCGTCGATATCTTTCTTGATAGAACGGGCCAGCCCGCAGATGATCGATCCGCGGATCGCCCGCGCGATCGCCTGGACCGAGGCGAAGTCCCCAGGCGAACTCACAGGGAATCCCGCCTCAATGATGTCGACCCCGAGACGCTCAAGGGCATGGGCGACCTCAAGCTTCTCGGTCTCGTTCATGCTGGCCCCAGGGGCCTGCTCGCCGTCCCTCAGCGTTGTATCGAAAATCAATACCCGGTCGCTCATGATATCTCCTTACGCGTAACGCGTCGCCAAGATGCCACGGCACGATCGTGCTGTGCTCACCGCCAGCCGTGATCGTGCCGCCGCAGTCCTCAGATCAATGATTTATTTCTTCATCCACGACATCATGCCGCGCAGCTTAGCCCCGATCTTCTCGATCGGATGATTCTCGCCCTCGGCACGCATCGCGTTAAAATTCTTACGTCCACGCTTATTCTCGCGGATCCACTCGCGGGCAAACTTGCCCGACTGAACCTCAGCAAGAATCTTCTTCATCTCCTTACGGGTCCGGTCAGTAATGATCCGCTTGCCACGGGAATAATCGCCGTATTCAGCCGTATCCGACACGCGTTTGCGCATCCCCTGGATCCCAACCTCATAAAAAAGGTCAACAATGAGCTTAAGCTCATGAAGGCATTCAAAATACGCGATCTCGGGCTGATACCCAGCATCGACCAGGGTCTCAAAACCCGCCTTGACCAGCTCACTCGCCCCGCCGCAGAGCACGGCCTGCTCGCCGAAGAGATCGGTTTCGGTCTCTTCCTTAAAGGTCGTCTCGATAACCCCGGCGCGTGTCCCGCCGATCCCCTTGGCATACGCCAAGGCATCCTTCAACGCCTTTCCTGAGGCGTCCTGAAAGACAGCGACCAGGCACGGCACCCCACGGCCTTCCTCATACTGACGTCGAACCAGGGCACCCGGGCTTTTGGGCGCGATCATCCAGACATCGACATCCTTCGGCGGCACGATCTGCTCAAAATGGATATTAAACCCATGCGAAAAAACGAGTGATTTCCCAGCCTTGAGGTACCGACGGATCGCCTTGCGATAAAGTGCGGCCTGAACATGATCCTGGGTGAGGATCTGAATGATATCCGCCTTTTTCGCGACCACTTTCGCCTCAACCGGCTTAAACCCATCGGTGACGGCCTGATCATAATTCGGTGTGCCCTTGACCTCGCTCACGAGGACCTGAAGCCCCGAGTCGCGCAGATTCAACGCCTGGGCGCGGCCCTGAATCCCATAGCCGATCACCCCGATCACCCTGTTTTTAAGCACGGACAGGTCCGCATCCCCATCATAATAAATTTTAGCCATTGTCCTTCCTTCCTTTAAAAACGTTTGAATTTAAACGCGTTTTATTTGTTTTTTGCCACAAATTTGAAATGTATTCTAGCATAGAACAATAATATGTAAATTAAAAATTTTTTGGACGGAAAAATCGCAGATTCAGGCAACAAAAGGGCGATATAGATCAAACCGATGCCGACCAGTCGTGAGCGCCGCCTCCGGAACCCGGCCGCCTAAAGGCCCCGCGGATCGCGGACGTTTGACCACCACCCGGCGGCCTGCTATTTTAAGGGCCAGAAGCAGCAGGGCATCAGAATCACCGTCATCTCCCAGGAGGGTCTGCAAAAGCCGCATCTCTTTTTTAACAAGGGCCGTTTTCCGCCGCTCTGGAAACATGGGATCTAAATAAACGACGTCCGGCTGAAATAAAAGCCCCCCCAATCCTTGAAGACTATCGACATGGATGAGCGAGAGCCGCTCCCTGACCCAGCCCCCGATCTCGGGGTCTTGGCCGGCCCGGCGGAGACCATCATCAAGAAGGGCGGCAACGACGGGCGAGCGCTCGATCATATGGACCCGGCACCCCAAGGACGCCAGAACAAAGGCGTCACGGCCGAGCCCCGCGGTCGCATCAACCACAGTCGGGCGGAACCCTTTCTTAAGTCCAACGGCATGGGCGACGGCCTCACGGCCCTGCGCCCAGCGTCGGCGGAAGAGCGCCGCACCGGTCACAAAATCAACCGTAAGACCGCCAAACTTCGCATCACCTGTCATCAAAAGCGTCAAACGATCATCGATGATATCGAGGACAAAGGCGTCATCAGGCTGCGGTGGCCGCAGCGGGAACCCCCACCGGGCCGAGATCTCACCGGCACCGACAGGGTCTCGTGACGGCCTGAGGGGAATCACGATCGGCTCTCGCCCGATTTCCCCGGGCACTGGCCGGTCCAGCAGTAAAGACACATCTGATCGCGCGGCAGGCCGATGGCCTGGATCATCTCGTCCATCGTCTGATACCGCAGGGTCGTGACCCCGAGGTCTTTGGCGATCCATTCAACCATCCGCTGATATTCTTTCGTTGACGGATCAAGATAGGCCGAGACATCCTCCGGATCATGCCCCTCGATGGCCTTGATCGCCCGCCGGGCGGCGAGTTCTCGCGTCGTACGCGTGGACAAACAGTATCGGCACGGGAACATGAGCGGCGGACACGCCGCGCGCGCGTGGACTTCCTTTGCGCCGGCATTCCACAATTTGGTCACGGCTAAATTCTTCAACTGGGTCCCGCGCACGATCGAATCCTCGCAGACCACGATCCGGGCACCCTTAATGATATCCGCGATCGGAATGAGCTTCATCGTAGCGATAAAATCCCGGGTCACCTGTTCGGGCGGGGTATAGCTTCGTCCATATCCGGGGGTGTATTTCACAAAAGGCCGACGATAGGGCTTCCGCGATTCCATGGCATATCCGATCGCGTGGGCAATCCCGGAGTCCGGGATCCCGCAGACAAAATCCGCCTTAATATCATGGTCATGACGGGCCAGGGCCGCGCCACAGCGCTCGCGCGCCGTCTCCACATTGATCCCCTGATAGTGCGACGCCGGGAAACCCGTATAGATCCAGAGAAAGGCGCAGACCTGATTAACAGGCCGCCCAGGCCGCTCCGTGTGAAGGCCCTGCTCATTGATCCGCACGATCTCTCCGGGTTTCAGATACGAAAAAATAGAGAACCCGAGATTCGGCAGAGCGCAGCTCTCAGAAACAACCATCCAATCCGCGCCGTTTTTCCCGATGACAAGAGGGGTATACCCCCGCCGGTCCCGCGCGGCATAGATCCCTTCGCGTGTCAAGAGCAGAAGTGAACACGACCCCTCGATCAGGTCGAACATCCGCTCGATGCCGTCGATCAAATTGTCTCCAAGACTAATGAGCTTGGCGACGAGTTCCGTGGCGTTGACCTGATCACGGCTCACCTCGCTGAACGAGATCCCGCGTTCAAAAAGCCTCTCTTTTAAGGCGGCCTTATTCGTGATCAACCCCGTCGTCACGATACAGAACGGCCCAAAGCGCGAATCAAGGTACATCGGCTGCTCATCATGATCGCTGATGACCCCGATCCCGGCGTGACCCTGCATATGGTGATAATCATCATAGAATTTCGACTTAAACTGGGTCCGGGTGATGTTGTGGATCTGCCGCCTGAACTCCGTCCCGAGCACGGCCATGCCGCCGAACTGGGTCCCCAGATGCGAATGATAATCGATCCCATAGAACAAGGTACGCGCGCACTGTTCCGACGAGACAACCCCAACGACTCCGCTCATACATTGTGTCCTTTTGTTCTAAAGCGTTAATCCGCGTCACCCCGCCTCTAAAGAAGATCGTGATATTCCTGAAGCGACCGGATATGGTCCGTGGCCCGGATCATCTCTTCAATCCCCGCCGCCGTGGCCTCAGCCGCCGCCATGGATGTCACATAGGGGATCTTCCGCTGGATCGCGGCCATGCGGATATAACTGTCGTCGCGACCGCCTTTCCCGATAGGCGTATTCACAATCAGATGCAGTTCCCCGTTCTTCAAGGCATCCGCGATATTCGGCCGGCCTTCGTGGAGTTTTTTAATCATGGCGTTCTCGATCCCGTGTCCCTGCAGAAAGCGCGAGGTCCCCTCCGTGGCGTAGATGGTAAATCCGATCGCGGCAAAACGCCGCGCGATCGGCAGGAGTTTTTTTCGGTCTTTCTCGGCAACACTTAACAGGATATTCCCCTTCAAGGGCAGATGATATCCAGCGGCCTCCTGGGCCTTATAAAAGGCCAGCCCGAATGAATCCGCGATTCCCATCACCTCTCCGGTCGCCCGCATCTCCGGGCCTAGGAGCGGATCAACCTCAGGAAACATATTAAAAGGAAAGACCGCCTCCTTGACGCCAACATAAGGAATCTTCTTGACCGCAAGCTCGGGAAAATCCTTGAGGGACTTGCCGAGCATGACCTGGGTCGCGATCCGCGCCAGTGAGATCCCGGCCATCTTGGAGACGATCGGGACCGTGCGTGAGGCCCGCGGATTCGCCTCGAGAATATACACCGTATCCTGACAGATCGCGAACTGAATGTTCATCAGCCCCACGACCTTCAGTGCCTTCGCAATTTTCCTGGTATAGTCCTCGATCGTGGCCAGATGTTTCTTGGAGAGACTCCGGCTCGGCAGTGAACAGGCCGAATCCCCCGAATGCACCCCCGCAAGCTCGATATGTTCCATCACCGACGCGACAAAAACGTCGCATCCGTCCGATAAGGCATCAACCTCGGTCTCGACCGCGTCATCAAGAAAACGGTCGATCAGCATTGGATGCTCCGGACTCACATCAATCGCCTCAAGGGCGTACCGGGTGAGGGCCTCCTCATCGTAAATGACTTCCATACCCCGTCCGCCGAGGACATAGGACGGCCGCACCATCAGGGGATAGCCGATCCGACGAGCGATCGCGATCGCCTCCTCAAGCGAACGCGCCGTGTCACTCTCGGGCTGCGGGATGCCGAGTTCGATCATTTTTTCACGGAACCGTTCACGATCCTCGGCAAAATGGATATTCTCCGGTGTGGTCCCGAGGATCGGAACCCCATTATCCTTGAGCTCCTGCGCGATCATGAGCGGCGTCTGACCGCCGAACTGAACAATGACACCCTTGGGTTTTTCCTTATGATAAATATTTAAGACATCCTCGACCGTCAACGGCTCAAAATAGAGTTTGTTCGACGTGTCATAATCCGTTGAGACGGTCTCGGGATTGCAATTCACCATGATCGACTCATACCCCTCATCGCGGATCGCGAAGGCCGCATGGACACAGGTATAATCGAATTCGATCCCCTGCCCGATCCGGTTCGGCCCTCCGCCGAGGATCATGATCTTCTCGCACGACGAGACGGGCGTCTCGTCTTTCATGTCATGATACGTTGAATAATAATAGGCCGCGTCCTTTACCCCGCTCACGGGGACCGCCTCATAGCGCGCGGTCTTGCCGATCTTGAGCCGCCGGTCCCTTACCTCTTTTTCCTTGATCCCAAAAACCAGCGCCAGATACCGGTCGGAGAACCCCATCTCCTTGGCCCGGACCAGATCCTTATCCTTAAACCCGGCCCAGCCGGAGGCGCGCATGGTCTCCTCAAACACAACGAGCTCGCGCATCTGCTCAATGAACCACCGGCCAACGAAGGTGAGCTCGTGCAGGGCCTCAACGCTCATCCCCTTGCGCAGGGCCTCATACATGAGAAAATAACGTTCGCTCGACGGCACAGCGAGCCGCTGACGGAGCTCATCAACGGAGAGCGCCTGAAATTTCTTGACCATCCCGAGACCGTAGCGCTTGATCTCAAGCGAGCGGACCACCTTCTGAAACGATTCTTGAAAGGTCTTACCGATGCTCATGGCCTCACCCACGGCGCGCATCTGGGTGCCAAGGGCATCCTTGGCCTTGGGGAATTTCTCAAAGGCCCAACGGGCGAATTTCGAGACCACGTAATCCCCGCTCGGCTCGTATTGGTCGAGGGTGTCCTTTTTCCAATAAGGAAAATCATCCAGCGTGAATCCGGCTGCGAGTTTCGTTGAGATCCGCGCGATCGGGAATCCCGTGGCCTTTGAGGCCAAGGCCGACGACCGTGAGGTCCGCGGATTGATCTCGATGACCACGATCCGGCCGTCCTTCGGATTGTGGGCCAGCTGGATGTTCGATCCCCCGATGATCCCGATGGCGTCGGCGATCTTGTAGGAGATCTCCTGAAGTCGCGCCTGCAACGGTTTCGGGACCGTGAGCATCGGGGCCACACAAAAACTATCCCCTGTATGAACGCCCATGGGATCGATGTTCTCGATAAAACACACCGTGATCCGCTGGCCCTTGTCATCACGCACGACCTCAAGTTCCAGCTCCTCCCAGCCGATGACAGATTCTTCAACCAGGACCTGGTGGACCAGGCTTGCCGCAAGCCCCCGAGTCACGACCGTGCGGAGATCCTCCACATTATAAACGATCCCGCCGCCGGTACCGCCCATGGTATATGCCGGGCGAAGCACTACGGGATACCCGATCCGTTCAGCGATCGCCTCGGCCTCCTCGACTGAATGCGACGGCTCGGATTTCGGCATCGGCACCCCGATGCGGTTCATCGCCTCCTTAAACGCAATCCGATCCTCACCGCGCTCGATTACATCGGCCCGGATACCGATCATCTCGACCCCATATTTCTTCAACACCCCGCTCGCATGAAGAGAGGCGCTCAGATTCAGCGCGGTCTGCCCGCCGAGATTCGGCAGGATCGCGTCAGGCCGCTCTCTCTCAATGATCGCCGTCACGCTCTCGACCGTCAGGGGTTCAATATAGGTCTTGTCCGCCGTCTCTGGGTCCGTCATGATCGTCGCCGGATTTGAATTAACGAGCACGACCTCATAACCCTCTTCCTTTAATGCGCGGCAGGCCTGGGTCCCGGAATAATCAAACTCACAGGCCTGGCCGATAATGATCGGACCCGAGCCGATAATAAGCACCTTGTGGATATCGTTACGTCGTGGCATACCCCTCCCCCTGATGATCCGTTAACGGCCGTGACACCCGTCACGCCGCATATGTGGAAAATGTTGAGAAATTTAGATCCGTTGTGAGATTGATCCCCAATCGCTTTAACCCCGCCTCATCCCCAGGCGTAGGGATATGGGTCATATGCACCTCACAGCCGCGAAGGTCGTTGAGCCGCTCAAGCACTGCCTGAGCGGTTGCGTTATTCGTCGCGCTGATCGCAAGCGCGATAAGGGCCTCGTCAAGGTCAAGACTCACAGTCCTCGCCTGAAAAATCTTCTCCTTAAAATCTTTGACCGAACTGATGATATTCGGCGACAGGACATGAAGTTTGTCCGGGATCCCGGCGAGATGCTTGGCTGCGTTCAATACAAGGCTCGAGACCGCATGCATCAGGGGCGAATTCTTCCCCGTGATGATCGTGCCGTCAGCTAATTCGATCGCGGCCCCACAGAAAACCCCTTCGTTGCCCTTATTCGCAGCACGGGCCTCGGTCGCGGCCTGACGGGCCGGAAGAACAACCCGGCGGTCTTCGGGGGTAACCCCTAATTCCTTCATAATCAGCTCGGCCCGCTCGACCGTCTCCCGCTCAACGAGTCCCATGATGTACTCGCATCCATAACGAAAATACCTCCGGATCACCTCCTGGCGCGCGGCCTCCTGAACCGCCGCGTCGTCGACGATCGCGAACCCGGCGCAGTTGACCCCCATATCCGTGGGCGACTGATACATCGAGACCCCGCCCGTGATCTTTTCGAGGATCCGCTTCAGGACCGGAAAGACCTCGACATCGCGATTATAGTTCACCGCCCGTTCGTTGTAGGCCTCAAGATGGAACGGATCGATCATGTTGACGTCTTTAATGTCCGCGGTCGCGGATTCATAGGCCACGTTCACCGGATGCTTGAGCGGGATATTCCAGATTGGGAACGTCTCGAATTTGGCATACCCGGACTTAACGCCCTGACGATAATCATGATACATCTGGCTCAGGCACGTGGCGAGCTTGCCGCTCCCCGGGCCCGGGCCGGTCACGATCACGAGGTCTTTTTTCGTCTCGATATATTCGTTGGCCCCATAGCCCTGATCGCTAACAATCAGATCAATATCCGTCGGATACCCTTTCGTAAAACGATGGGTATAGACCTTGATGCCCTGGCGCTCAAGCTTATTCTTGAAGATCTTGACGGACGGCTGGTTATCAAAACGGGTGATCACGACCGCCCGGATGGTGAGTCCCCAATCCTTGACCTCTTCGATCAATTTTAAGGCGTCGGCGTCATACGTGATCCCAAAATCCGCGCGCATCTTGCGGCGCTCGATGTCTCCGGCGTAAATGCAGAGGATAATATCAGCTCGGTCGCGAAGCTGTTGGAGGAGGCGCATCTTGACATTCGGATCAAAGCCCGGAAGGACCCGCGCGGCGTGATAATCAAAGAGGAGCTTGCCCCCGAATTCCAAATACAGTTTATTATCGAATTTCTCGACCCGGGCGAGGATCGCCTCGGACTGCTGCCGTAGGTATTCGGCATTATCAAACCCAGTTGCTCGTGCCATGTCGCGCCCTTTCCTCATCCGGAGAACCGGCCGTGGGCGCGCCCTGATGACACCCAACCGAACGTCCCCCCAGCCGTTTCGTTGTCCACTCAAAAAAAAGAGACCATCTTCGAGCGATCGTCTCTACAGAGAACCCCTTTTTATATCCATGATGCCGTCAAACATAGGGGATATTCTACATGACAACCCCCCCTGCCGCAATAAAAAAGTGACAGGCACCGGTCAAAAAAGTGCCTGTCACTTTCTCGTCACTTTTTTACACCGCCTCCATGGTTGACGGCGGTTTGGACGCGATATTATAAGTCACGCTCACCACCCCCGGGACCTCAGCGCAGATCCGGTCTGCGAGCCGGATAAGCCGCGCATGCGGGATCTCGGTCGGTGCGGCGGTCCGGGCATCCACGCTGTCCCAGCTGCGTACCTCGATCTGACATCCAAAATCACGCTGGCCGGAGCGCATGCCCGTCACCCGGTCCTGATGCAGGATCGCGAGGTGCTGAAAGGCCCGGCTCCCGGCGAGCTCTTCCTCAAGGATGACGGTAGCCCGGCGCACGGTCTCAATCCGTTCGGGTGTCGCCTCACCAATGACCCTTGCGGCCAGGGCCGGCCCGGGAAACGGCATCCGCTGATAGATCACCGCCGGCAGGCCCAAGGCCTCGCCGACCTTGCGGACCCCGTCCTTACGGAGGCGAACCAGGGGCTCGATGATCTTATATCCAAACGCGGCCTGTGGATCGATCCCAAGCTGAGCAAAAACATTATGTTGTCGTTTGATCCCGGCCACGGTCTCATCGATGTCCGTCAGGATCGTCCCCTGAAGCAGATGCCGGGCCCCGCTCTCACGCACTAATTTTCCAAAGACATCCTTATAAAACGTCTGGGTAATCGCCTCGCGTTTTTCCTCAGGATCCGTGACCCCGCGCAGGGCGGAAAAGAATTTCTCCCGGGCGTCCAAGACCTCGACCCGCACCCCAAGCTTTTTAAAAATATCTACGATCATCTCCGGCTCGCCCGCCCGCATGAGGCCGTTATCGATAAACACGGTCCGCAGCCGCTCGCCAAGGGCTCGGTGCCCGAGTAACGTCACGACCGACGAATCCACCCCGCCCGAGAGCGCGTTGATCGCGACCCCGTCACCGACGGCCGCGGCGATCTCCGCCGCCTGCGCGCGGATAAAATCATTAGTGTTTAACGCAGCAACCGTGATCTCACTCGCAGAACCCATATCCCCTCCTCGGTTTCGTACCAGCGGTCCTCTGCAGATCCAGAGGCCATGCTGATCTTATTATTTATCACGTCCGCGCATTCAAATTCTACAAACCCAACACACGGAATAGGATCACAACCCTCGCCGTACACCCGGCTATTCGCCGATATCCTCTCCCCAAACCTCGGGCCGTGCCGCAATAAAATTCCTCATCAAAGTCACACACGCCGGATCCTGACACACCTCAACCGTGACCCCGGCCGCACGCAGCGCTGCTTCATCACCCATAAAGGTCGTGTTCTCACCGATGACGACGCGTGGGATCCGGTAGAGCCGGATCGCACCCGCGCACATCGGACACGGCGACAGGGTGGTATAAAGAATACACTCACGGTAGACCCGGGCCGTCAGGCGCCCGGCATCGGCTAACGCGGCCATCTCGGCGTGGAGGATCGGGCTCTCATCCTGGACCCGTTGGTTGTGCCCGCGGCCGATGATCCGGCCCTGATGCACGATCACGGATCCAATGGGAATCCCTCCCTCAGCCAATCCCTTCCGGGCCTCCTCAATCGCCGCCTCCAAATAGGGGTCCATCAGCTCTCCTTCCGCAACACCCGCTCACCGACCGTTATCGTTTCACATAAATCGCGAGCCACAGCGTGGCGCGGCGCGGGGACGTCCATTCAACGCGATGCCGCCGCCTCGCCGAAATAAAGACATAATCCCCGGCCCGCAATGGAACCGGGCACGGGTCACCACGAAATACCAAACGGCCTTCTCCCTTCACCACCATCACCCATTCATCATGGGGGGAAACAAGCCACGTACCCTCAGGCGTCGTGTGCCCCCGCGACACGATCCGTTCAATCGTAAAATGGCCTCTGTCTATCAGGGTCTCAACGACCTCAGCATCCTTCGGTCGAGGCACTTTCTTATAAATATTCCCGCCCTTATGCCTTCTCATTCCCCACGGTTCCTCTCGCTGATCGTGAGCCCTGCCATGGCGATTCCACCCTCTCCGGCCACACTTTAAAAAATAAAAAATCTCCCGCCTTGCTCAAAAATATCAGTCCCAGCAAGGAAGGCACGAGGAATGGATAAAACAATGTGATAGATTTTAATAGAGACCCTAGTATTAACAAAAAAGACCTGACCGAGGTGAGCGAGCATCAATCGTTTGGTCAACGTGCGCATCGGACGTCCCCTCGTGCGGCAACAGGACACCTGGGCAGGGCCAATCAGCCCTGCCCAACGCGTCTATCAATAACGATAATGATCCGGCTTATACGGGCCCTTGGGATCGATCCCAAGATACTCGGCCTGTTTGGCCGTCAAGCAGGTCAGCCGCGCCCCGATCTTCGCGAGATGCAGACGTGCCACCTCTTCGTCGAGATGCTTGGGCAGGCAATAGACCCCGATCTCATAGGCCTTAGTCCAGAGTTCGATCTGAGCCAGGGTTTGATTTGTGAACGAATTGCTCATGACAAAAGACGGATGACCTGTGGCGCAGCCCAGATTCACAAGGCGCCCCGACGCAAGGAGCACGATCGAATGCCCGTCGGGAAAATAATACTGGTCCACCTGAGGCTTCACGTTTTCCTTCCGGATTCCAGGCCACGCCTCCAACCGGCCGACCTCGATCTCATTGTCAAAGTGACCAATGTTGCAGACGATCGCCTGGTCGCGCATCCGCGCCATGTGCTCGGCGGTGACAACCTGACAGTTCCCCGTGGCCGTTACATAGATGTTCCCCTCCGGCAGGGCATCCTCGATCGTCACCACCTCAAAACCCTCCATCGCGGCCTGGAGCGCGCAAATCGGATCGATCTCGGTCACAAGGACCCGGGCGCCGTACGACCGCATCGAGTGGGCGCACCCCTTGCCCACGTCCCCGTAGCCACAGACCACCACAACCTTGCCCGCGATCATGACATCCGTCGCGCGTTTGATCCCGTCGGCGAGTGATTCACGACACCCGTAAAGATTGTCAAATTTTGATTTCGTCACCGAATCGTTCACATTGAACGCAGGGAACAAGAGCGACCCCTCTTTCATCATCTGATAGAGACGGTGAACGCCCGTTGTCGTTTCCTCTGAGACCCCGCGGATCTCACGGGCAACACCGGTCCATACCCCAGGATGTTCTTTAAGCGTTTTTTTAAGCAGGATATTGAGCTGCCGTTCGTCCTCTGTATCCGCCGGGCGGTCCAAAATCGACGGATCCTTCTCGGCCGCGCACCCGCGATGGACCATGAGCGTCGCATCCCCGCCATCATCGACGATCAGCGTCGGACCCTTGCCTCCAGGGAACATCAGGGCCTGCCGCGTGCACCACCAATATTCCTCGAGGGTCTCGCCCTTCCAGGCGAAGACCGGGATCCCGAGGTCCGCAATGGCGGCCGCAGCGTGATCCTGGGTCGAAAAAATATTGCAACTCGCCCAACGCACCTCAGCCCCGAGCTTGACAAGGGTCTTGATCAGAACCGCAGTCTGGATCGTCATATGGAGCGATCCGGTGATGCGCGCACCCTTAAGCGGCTGGGCCTTGCCATACTTTTCCTGAAGGGCCATGAGGCCCGGCATCTCATGTTCCGCGAGCTCAATCTCTTTATGACCGAATGCAGCCTGCGACATGTCTTTTACCTTGTGCTCTGCCATGCAGATCCCTTTTGTTACGGATGTTGATAAATAAATCGTCCCGGTTTTACTTGGCATCCTTGGCCAGAGCAGCGGCCTTCGGCGTCTTCTCCCAGGTGAACTCGGCGCGCCCGAAATGTCCGTACGCGGCAGTCCGCTCATACACCGGCTTGAGCAGGTCTAATTCCTTTATAATCCCGCGAGGGGTCAGGTCAAAATGTTTCCGAACAAGTTCAACGAGCTTTTGCTCTGTGACCTTTCCAGTCCCAAAGGTATCAACCATCACCGAGACCGGTTCCGCCTTGCCGATCGCATAGCCGAACTGGATCCAGCAGCGCTTCGCCAGGCCCGCGGCCACAATATTCTTGGCTACATATCGGGCCATATACGTCGCCGAACGGTCGACCTTGGTCGGGTCCTTGCCCGAAAAGGCGCCGCCGCCATGCGAGACCACCCCGCCATAGGTATCCACAATGATCTTGCGGCCGGTGACCCCAGTATCGGACTGGGGACCGCCGACAACGAATTTTCCGGTCTCATTCACATAAAATTTCGTTTCCTTGTCGATCATCTTTCCCACGATCGGCATCGCGATCGTGTCGATGATCTCCTGACGGGCCTCAGCCGTGATCCGTTTGCCAGTCTTATCAAGAATGGCCTCAGTGTGCTGACAGGCAATAACAACCGCATCAATCCGTTTCGCCACACCGCTGTCATACTCCACCGTGACCTGGCTCTTGCAATCCGGTCCGAGATAAGCGAGGACCCCGCTCTTACGAACCTCTTCAATCCGGGCCACGATCTTATGCGCGAGGAGGATCGGAAGCGGCATGAGCTCCGGAGTCTCGTCGCAAGCATACCCGATCATGATCCCCTGGTCCCCGGCCCCGCCGGCATCCACGCCTTGGGCGATGTCCGGCGACTGGCTGTTGATCGCGTTCAAGATCGCACAGGTCGAGGCATCAAAACCGTATTTTTGATCCGTGTAACCGATGTCACGAAGGACCCGACGGACCAATTTATGCACATCAACATACGTTGTGGTCGTAATCTCTCCGCCGACAACAACAAGTCCGGCCGAAATAAAGGTCTCACACGCCACCCGTCCTTTGGGATCGTCTTTCAGGATCGCATCAAGGACCGCGTCTGAGATCTGATCGCAAACCTTGTCAGGATGTCCGTTGCCCACTGATTCCGAAGTAAGAAAATATTGTCCTTTCACTGCGACGTCCTTTCTGTTAATGCATTAACGAATTTCCATGATTACACCCTCACCTCATGCCCCTCCGAAAGCCTTTTGCGCCTCGCGGAGCGCCTTGACACTGCCGATATCATACCACTGCCCTTCAAACTGCACACCGCAGACACCGTGATATACCGTAAGCCAATGGATGTAATCACCGGCCTTATCGGTATTCCGTGTCTGCTGGATATAGGTCTCGATGAGATCAAGGGAGGCCCGAGGGAAATAATACGAACACATCGCGATAAGCGTCGAACGCGGCGCAGCCGGCTTTTCCTCAAAGGTCATAACCCGGCCCGTATCCTCGGCGAGTTCAACGACGCCGAAATTTTTCGCCGCCTCCCGGTCCCCGATGTCATACAGGCCGATCGTGACCTGATCAGCGCTCACCCGCGCCTGGGCCACAAAATCATCAAGGGCATAATCGAAAAGGTTGTCCCCTCCGAGAACAAGGAGGTCCTCATCAATCCCGCACTGCTGGATAACAAAACGGATATCCCCGACCGAACCTAATCGCTCCTCAGGGGTCCGTGTCCCGTCATTGACAACCTCGACAGGGGCCGCCCAAGATGCGTACCCCTTCGCCCATTCGACGAACTGGCCGTGGAATTTTTCATTCGTCACAACCACGACCCGTGAAAGGTCCGGAAGCCCCTTGACCTTATCCATCAAAAAATCAATCAGCGTTCGGTCCGCGATCGGCAAGAGCGGTTTCGGGGTGTCCCTCACCACGGGATAAAGCCGTGTGCCATAACCTGCCGCCAGGATCAAAGCGATCATGCCTCCTCCTCGGTCGCGTCTTTAATGTTTTCATCCGCCTTAAAGATCATCGGCGCCAGGTCTCGGACCCAGCGTTTACACAGATCCTCGATCTCGCTCCCCACGTTCAAGCCCAGGGCCTGCTCGGCCACGGTCTGAGCGTCTTTATAGGTCACGGACCGAATGAGCTGCTTCACCTGAAGAATGCTCAAGGGTGTCATGCTGAATTCATCAAGCCCAAGCCCAAGCAAGAGCAGGGCCTGATTCGGCTCGCTCGACATCTCCCCGCAGAGCCCGACGGGTATCTGCGCGGCATGCGCCGCATCAATCGTGCGCTGGATCAACCGCAACACCCCCGGGTGGCACGGTTCATAAAAATCCGCGAGCTGTTCGTTTGCCCGGTCAACCGCCAAAGTGTACTGAATCAGGTCGTTCGTCCCAATGCTGAAAAAGTCTGCCTCTCGGGCCAAGAGGTCCGCGGTCATCGCAGCGGACGGAACCTCAATCATCACCCCGACCGGCATCCGCTCATAGAACGGGATCCCTTCTCGCGACAGCTCCTCCTTGGCCTCCTCTAGAATAGCGTTGGCCCGTCTCAGGTCGCTCAGTCCCGCTATCATCGGGTACATCAGCCTGATCTGCCCATGGACCGAGGCGCGCAGGATCGCACGAAGCTGGGTCTTAAAAATGTCCGGCCTGGCGAAACAAAATTTCAAGGCCCGCCACCCGAGGAACGGATACATATCCTTCGGGATCTGGACACTTGAAATGAATTTATCGCCTCCAAGGTCCACGGTCCTGATCGTGACGGGATGATTCGGGAATTCAAGGGCCACCCGCTTATAGGCCTCGTACTGTTCATCTTCCCCGGGGAGGTCAACCCGATTCATGAAGAAAAACTCTGTCCGATAGAGCCCGACCCCACTCGCCCCATATTTCTGGGCCGTCGCGACCTCCTGAGGGATCTCCATATTCGCAAGGATCGTCACCTCATGGCCGTCAAGCGTCACCGCGGGCAGGTCCCGGACATCATCGAACCGGTGCCGCAGGGACTGGATCCGAAGCTGCTCTTCCTCGTAGATCTTGAGTGTCTGCGGCGTCGGATGCACAATCACAAGCCCCATGCGCCCGTCAACGATCACGATATCCTGATTCGTGATCCGAAGGGTCGCGTCCTTCAGACCAACGACTGCGGGGACCCCCATGGACTTGGCAATGATGGCCGTGTGGGACGTTCGGCTCCCCATATCCGTAGCAAATCCCAAGATGCTTTTATTAAACATACTGACCGTGTCCGACGGAGAAAGATCATGGGCGATGATGACGAGCTCTCCCTCGAGGCGGTCGAACTCGTGAAGCTTGTCCTCATCAATGAGGTTCTTGATCACCCGCCGTCCGATATCATTGACATCCGTCATGCGGTCGCGCAGATATTCGTCTTCAAGATTCGCGAAGACAGCGGCATATTTTTTGAGGACCGCCGTGAAGACCGATTCGGCGGCCTGACGCTGTTTCCGGATCCCCTTGATCACCTCTTCCATGATCATACGGTCCTCAAGGACCATGAGATGGGCATCAAAGATCTGCGCGTGCTGGGTCCCCATCTGATCGCCGATCTTTTCCCGAAGCTCAGCAATTTCCTCACGGGTCTTGATCAGGGCCTCCTCAAAGCGCGCGATCTCGATCGGGACCTCCTGCTCCATGATCTCACGCACCGGGACCACCATCTCCTGTTTGTCCAGGATATACGCGGACCCGATCGTGATCCCCGGCGCTGCCGGAACCCCTTTTAAGACGACCTCATTCATGTTCGGTCAAAAACCTTTCTAGCTCCATGATCATCTCCTCGGCATCCTCCCCATCAGCGATGAGCTGAAGCTGACTTCCCTGCTGGGCCCCGAGCATCAGAATCCCCATAATCGATTTGCCGTTAACCGTCTCCGCCTCTTTGACGATGGTCAATGAGGCGTCATATTTAGAAGCGATTTGAACAAAGAGCGCGGCCGGCCGGGCATGAAGGCCCTGCGTATGACGGATCACAATGTCCTGTTCAACCCTGGGCATCCGCCCCTCCCCCTACCGTTTGATCACCCGATAGCGCTCGATTAATCTGATCAAAGCCTTCGTCAATTTCACCGAATCATGACGGATATAGGTGCTGCCCATCTCCAATAGGTCGGTCGCGAAAACCGAATACCCGAGCGACCGGATCGCGTCCTCATCCGCCGTCACCGGAAATGAATCAGCCCCGCGATAACGGCTGAGGACATTCTCCGACGGAATGGCATTATTGATCAGGCAGACCTCCAGCATATGTTTATCGCCGTGACCAATCAGGGCGCGGACGTGGTCCGCAGCGGAAAACCCATCCGTCTCCCCCTGCTGGGTCATGACATTGCAGACATAAATTTTCAAAGCACGCGAACGCGATAGAGCCTCGGTCATGCCCGTCACCAGGATGTTGGGGATCAGGCTCGTATAGAGGCTCCCCGGGCCTAAGATGACGACATCCGCCTCACTGATCGCCTCAAGGGCCTGAGGCGTGGCGGGGGAGTTCTCCGGCTGAAGAAAGACCCGGCGGATCCGCGACCGGGTGTTCGGGATATCCGCCTCACCCTTGGTCACCGAGCCGTCCTCATATTCAGCGACCAAATGGACATTGGTCACTGTCGACGGAACAACGTTCCCCCTAATCGCGAGAACCCGTGACGACTCCTGAACCGCCTTCTCAAAGTCGCCGGTCAACTGGACCATCGCGGTCAAAAAGAGATTCCCAAAATTGTGCCCCTTCAATTCCGACGACTGCGAAAAACGAAACTGGAACAGCTCGCCCATCAAGGCCGGGGCATCGGCCAGGGCCACAAGACAATTACGAATGTCACCAGGGGCGACAATATTGAATTCCTCGCGGAGTCGGCCTGAGGACCCGCCGCTGTCAGCCACGGTAACGATCGCTGTAAGATTCGACGTATATTCCTTCAACCCGAGAAGGAGATGAGAAAGCCCATGCCCACCGCCGACACAGACGATCTTCGGACCGCGCTCTAGATATCGACGCTGATAGAGAATATTGACGAGTTCGCGTTCACCGCGGGGAAGGAAAAGGGTGATCAGGGAGACAATCATCTTGCCGGTCCCAAGGACAATCAGGACGACACCGCAAAGAATAATGACCAGGCCGAAGAATTTAACAAAGACATAGGACGAACTGAGGGCCATAGCCCCCCCGGTCACGACAAACAATCCAGCCAACGAGGTCAGCAACCACCGTTTGATCCTCATCCCGGGGTAGAGCCACTTAATCAAGTTCGTTGACATGGCGTGTCTGTTTAATCGGCTTCCTGACGAATCAGGCTTAGCATATCCTCGACATCTTTGGCGTTCCGGAGATTATCACGAAAATACTTGTCTTTTAATAGGCGAGAAATCCGGGCCAGGGCCTTCAAATGGGGTCCAGCCGAATCGACTGGCGCCACCAGCAGGAAAAAGATATGGGCAGGTTCGCCATCGAGAGAATCGAAATCGACACCCTTTTTACTCACCCCAAGAGCGGCGGTCAGGGTTGTCACATTTTCACACTTACCGTGAGGGATCGCGATGCTCTGACCGATAGCCGTCGAGCCAAGGGCCTCCCGCGCCATCAGAACCTCGATGAGTTTCCCTCGGATCTTCTTCGAAACAGATCCAGCGTCGACAAGAAGGTCAACGAGCTCTTCGATGACCTCACGTTTGGTCTGCGACTTAAGGTCGGCACTTACCGCCTCCGCGCATAAAAAATCCATGATCTTCATTCTTCCCTCACCTTCCTATACACCTCTGTCCCGCCCCGTTCAGCAAGGCCCCTCACCAAACTGCAGGCATGATAAAAAATAAAGCGGCGGATGGGATTCGAACCCACGACATCCACCTTGGCAAGGTGGCATTCTAGCCAACTGAATTACCGCCGCATGTGTGCCACGCGATGTGTGATATTATACCACACGATACGCCGCTTCCCTGAAATAAGTGGGCGGAAGAGGACTTGAACCTCCATGAGTTTCCCCACTAGTTCCTAAGACTAGCGCGTCTACCAATTCCGCCATCCGCCCGCACCACGACCTGGGCGCCTCCCCGGACATCAGGGCCCACGATGTCGACGGACCCTGATGCCTCAAGAAAGGGCAAATCATGGTGACCCACCCGCGACTCGAACGCGGTACACCAGCCTTAAAAGGGCTGTGCTCTACCAGATGAGCTAGTGGGTCACACGTCATATCCTATTGAAAAAGAACAATCCCCAACACCACGCCCGTGCCTCAAACGTGCGCGGGCCACGCGCGTTAAATCGCGATCAGGTCTTTCAATTTCTTATCAAGGGCGTGATCGATGTCGCTGATAAAGCGGTCCGTCATCTTCTGGATCTCATCGGTAGCGCGGGCGCAGTCATCCTCAGAGACCGTGCCTTCGGACTGGGTCTTCTTGATCCGGTCATTCGCCTCGCGGCGGATCGTCCGGAGGGAAACCCGTCCGTGCTCGGCCATCTGACGCGCCAGCTTCTGAAGTTCCTCGCGCCGCTCTTGAGAAAGCTGCGGAATATTGAGACGTAACACCTTGCCGTCATTCGACGGAGAAAGACCCAGCTTAGGATTATTCACGATCGCCTTTTCGATCTCAGGGATCGCCGTCGGATCCCACGGCTGGATCACGATCGTGTGCGGATCCGGCACAGTGATCGACGCCATCTGCTTCAGCATCGTCGGGGTCCCATAATAATCCGCATGAAGCCCCTCGATCAACCCCGGATGTGCCCTCCCGGTCCGGACCTCGGCCAGCTCGCGTTCCGCCGACTCAAAGGCCTTTTTCATCTTTCCCTCAACATCCCTTTTCAATTCTTTCAGCATGTCACCCTCCCCGATCAGTGAACAACGGTCCCGATCACCTCACCCAGGACCGCACGCTTAATGTTCCCCGCCTGCGTTAAATTAAAAACGACGATCGGCATGTGATTGTTCATACACATGCTGACCGCCGTCGAATCCATCACGTTCAGCCCCTTCTGAAGGACCTCCATGAACGACAGGGCCTCAAACCGTGTCGCCTCCGGATGCGTCACCGGGTCCGCCGAATACACCCCATCCACCTTGGTCGCCTTAAACAGGACATCCGCCCCGATCTCGGCGGCGCGCAGGGCCGCGGCCGTGTCCGTGGTGAAATACGGGTTTCCCGTGCCCGCGACAAAGATCACGACCCGTCCCTTCTCAAGATGCCGCATGGCCCGTCGCCGGATATAGGGTTCGGCCACCGCCGACATCGCGATCGCCGTCATGACCCGCGTCTCGACCCCCACCTTTTCAAGGGCGTTCTGAAGGGCCAGCCCATTCAAGACCGTCGCGAGCATCCCCATATAATCAGCGACCGACCGGTCAAGCCCAAAGGCCTTCGAGGCAACCTGCCCTCGAAAGATATTGCCGCCGCCGACCACCAGCGCGACCGTGACCCCAAGATCCCGGACCTCCTTGACCTCCCGGGCCAAGGATGCGCAGACCTCGGCATCGATGCCGTGCTGCCCGTCACCGAGCAGGGCCTCGCCGCTCAACTTGAGCAAGATCCGCTGATATCTCGGTCCCTTAGCCACGCTCGCCGACCTTATATCGTTCAAACCGACCCACGAACATATTCTCCCCGATCTTCGCCACGATCTCATTAAGATAATCTTGGATCGTCTTTTTGGGGTCCTTCACGAACGGCTGGGCCATGAGGCAGGCTTCCTTAATAAAGACGGCTCGGTCCGGAACCCCGGCGAGCACATCCTCAGGCACATCCGCCTCTGAAACATATCGCGGGCTCATGGCCGCAATATGCATCGCCACATCTTTTGCGAAGGTGATAAAATCGGTGTTCCGCGCCACAAAATCCGTCTCGCAGTTCATCTCGACCATGACTGCGATCTTATTGCCGGGATGAACATAGATCTCGACCCGTCCCTCCTTCGCCGTTCGGCCGCTCTTCTTTGCCGCGACCTCAAGACCCCGCTGCTGCAGGATCTTCTTGGCCTTATCGAAATCACCGCCGGCCTCTTCCAAGGCCTTTTTACACTCAATGACCCCGCACGAGGTCATCTCACGAAGCTCTTTGATCTGATCTACTGATGGTGCCATCACACGTCCCTTTCTCTTATCGACCCGCCTCTACACCACGGCCTATTCAGCAGCCGCGGCATCCGCTGGCACGTCTGACACAACGGCCTCAACGGTCTTGCCCTTTTCCTCAGCCTTGTCAGACTTCCGAATCCTCAGGCTCTCGGTCTCTAAAAACACCCTCCGCCCCTCAATGATCCCGTCAGCAACCACGGTCGCGATATAACGAATGGATTTTAAGGCATCATCATTGCCCGGCACCGGATACTGGATCACATCCGGATCGGCATTCGTGTCCAGGAGCCCGATCAGTGGGATCCCGAGCCGGGTCGCCTCTTTGACCGCGGTCTCCTCGCGTTTGGTATCGATCACAAAAATGGCCTCGGGAAGAGAGAGCATCTCACGGATCCCTCCGAGATCTCGAAGAATCTTCTCCTTGGTCTTAAGGATCTGCGCCACCTCTTTTTTCTTCAGATTCTGAAAAACCCCATCGGCCTCCATCTTCTCGATCTGAAAGAGCTTATCGAGCGACTTTCTGATGGTCTCAAAATTCGTGAGCAGGCCCCCGAGCCAACGGTTGGTGATGTAGGGCATCCCCGCGCGCGCGGCCTCCGCGGCCATCACATCACGCGCCTGTTTCTTCGTCCCGACGAACAACACCCTCCCGCCCTTGGCCGCGACCGTCTTCGCGAACTCCCGGGCCAGGCCGAGCTGCTGCTCCGTCTTCTCGAGATCGATGATATGGATCCCGCTGCGCTGACCAAAAATAAAGCGCTGCATCTTCGGATTCCACCGACGGGTCTGGTGCCCAAAATGCACTCCGCATTCGAGCAGTTTCTTTAATACTTCTGATGGCATGAATCACTCCTTGATGATCCGCTTATGGGTGTCCCGATCACATCGGTCAAGTGAACATAAACGGAATACTGTTATCCCACCCTAGATGGTGGGTTGGGCCCTGTGCCCACATTTGCCGCGCCTTTCACTTTACAGGGCAACGGCCACGACGAAAAGTTTGTGGTATTTTAACAAAAAAAAATGTAAATTCAACTAAAAATTTAAGCCTGCCCCAAAATTGCGACCGCCCCCCAGGCGCTCTCCAGACCGCGGCATCCTCTCCTACGACGAAACCTCAAACTGGGTCTCATAAAGACGCTGATACAGCCCCCCGGCCTTGAGCAGCTCCTCATGCCGACCCATCCCCACGATACGGCCGTCCTGGATCACGACGATCTTATCCGCCTGGATGACGGTGGAGAGCCGATGGGCGATCGCCACAACCGTCCGCCCTTTCATCAGGTCATCCAAGGCCTCTTTGATATATTGTTCCGATTCTGAATCAAGCGAACTCGTGGCCTCATCCAGGATGAGGATCTCTGGGTTACTCAGGATGGCCCGCGCAATCGCGATCCGCTGTTTTTCCCCTCCGGAAAGACGGAATCCCCGCTCGCCGATCACGGTCGCGTAGCCCTGAGGCAGATCCGAAATAAACCCGTGGGCGTAGGCGCGCTGGGCCGCCGCCTCGATCTCGGCATCGGTCACCCCAGGCCGACCGTAAGCAATATTGGCGCGAACCGTGTCATTGAATAAAAAATTTTCCTGAAGCACGATCCCGATCCGGGACCGGAGCGACTTAAACGAGACATCCCGCAGGTCGTGGCCGTCAAAAAGGACCCGGCCGCGCGTTGGATCATAAAATCGCGGGATCAGGTTCACGAGCGTGGTCTTGCCGGATCCGGTCGGGCCCACGATCGCGACGAGCTCGCCCCGCCGGATCGTGAGATCGATCCCATGAAGCACGGGCTCATCCTCTCGGCTATAGGAAAAATCGACAGCCTCGACGGTGATCGCCTCTCGCAAGGCCGCAACATCGACCGGGGCCGCCGCCTCTTTGACCGTCGGCTGCTCATCCAGGACTTCATGAATCCGCTCTTGGGCTGAGATCGCGCGCTGCATGATCGCATGGACATTGCCTAATTTTTTGATCGGCCGGATGATCGAAAGGACCGCGGCGAGAAAAACACCGAAGACACCAAACGACAACGCCCCGGACATCACCTGACGCCCGAGCCCGAGGATCACAAGGATCCCGCAAAGGACGCCAAAGGCGTCTGAAATCGGTACGAGGAGTTTGGTCTTGACCGTTGACTTCATCTTGACCCTGTAGCAGTAAAAATTCTTCTGCCGGAACCTCTCGATCTCCTGATCCTCGGTACAAAAGGCCTTGATCACCTTGACCCCCGAGATCGTCTCAAGGAGGATCGAACTGATGTCGGCCATGCTCTCCTGCTCACCGAGGGTGAGCTTCTTGATCTTTCGGCCCAAGACCGCGATCGGCCAGATGATCCACGGGAGGATACAAAAGATCACAAGCGCCGCTTTAAAATTAATCACAAGCGCAATGATCACATACGATATGAGAAGAAAGGTCTGGGTAAAAAGATCCGTAATCCCGTACGAAACCGCGTTCTCAATGAGCGATACATCATTCGTGATCCGCGAGATCAATTCCCCGGTCCGTTTTGTGCTGAAATAGTCCAGCGAGAGATACTGGATCTTCTGATAGATCTTCATCCGCACGTCACGGAGGACCTGCTGCGAGAGGTCATTCATCAGATACCCATACAAAAAGACAAAGGCGTTCTTCACAATGATCATCACAATCGCCACGAACGGCAGGGTCCAAAACAGGGTCTCCGGAGAGATGGCGTTCAGCTGATCGACAAGCCGGACCAGAGGTTCCGGCAATTTGTTCGGGATCACGATCGGACGATTATTGAAAATGCGGTCCGTCAACGGAATAAGAAAGGACAGCTGGATGCCTTCAAAGGCGCTCGAGATGAACATCGCGATCACCGAAAAGGCAAAAAGCCGTTTATAATCTTTCAAAAACCCCAGGATCTTGATATATCCCTTCATGGGAGGTCCTTTTCGCAAGGCGTGTAATATAAAAATTACTAATTATTATAACTATTTTGGCGAATTTTGAAATGTTAGCATGTGATTTGACTTTTGTCGAGGCATTTGTTATTCTAAAAACCGTCTGACCAGCATCATTGAAAAGGATCGCGGTCTGGTATGGCCACACCCAAACATATTATGATCGTCACCGGCGAGGTCTCCGGAGACCTGCACGCCGCGCGACTCGTAAAGGCCATCCAGGCGATCGACCCCGCTGTCCGATTCTCCGGACTGGGCGGACAGCATCTGCGCGCCTGCGGGGTTGAGATCTACGCAGACCTCACAAAACTCGCGGTGATCGGTTTTGTTGAGGTCCTTGCCCACTGCCACCAACTCACCCGCCTCTTTTACCTCTTCCTCAATAAGGCCCGCACCCTGCGGCCAGACGCAATCATCCTCGTGGATTATCCCGGCTTCAACCTGCGGCTCGCCGCCCGGCTGAAAAAACTCGGCATTACGGTCATCTACTACATCTCCCCCCAGGTCTGGGCCTGGAAAGAACGGCGCGCCTACTTGGTCCCGAAGGTCACGGACCGGATGATGGTGCTCTTCGATTTTGAAAAGAAATTTTATGCCGACCGCGGCATCCCGGTGGACTTTGTGGGCCACCCGCTCGTTGACGCGGTGACCGCGCGCACGCCGAAAGAGATCTTCTGCCAACGGCACGGACTTGATCCCGCGCGCCCCATCTTCGGGCTCGTTCCGGGATCACGCAAAAAAGAGATCGCGGCACTCCTCCCCGTCATGATCGAGGCGGCTGAGATGATCCACCGTGAAGTCCCCGGCGCCCAGTTCCTTCTCACCCAGGCCCCGAGCATCAAGACCAAATGGATCACGCCTTTTCAGCAGCGATGTTCGTTCCGAATCGCGCGGGTCGAAAACGATTTCTACAATGCCGTGAACGCCGCTGACATGTGCCTTGTGACCTCAGGCACCGCCACCCTTGAGACTGCACTCCTGGAAAAACCCATGGTGATCCTCTACAAGACCGCCTGGCTTACAAGCGTGCTCGCACGGCGCCTCATCAAAATCCCGCATATCGGACTGGTCAATATCGTTGCCGGCCGCGAGATCGTTCCCGAATGCGTCCAGGAACGCGCCACGGCCGAGACGGTCGCCGCCGAGGCCCTCAAGGTCTACCAGGACCCGTCGTTATTTCAGGAAACCAAAAAAGAATTACGCGCGATCCGGACCCGCCTCGGTGATCATGGGGCCAGCGAACGCGCGGCACAGGTCGTCCTCTCGGCATTAGAGGCGGAACAGCTCGATAACCCTACACCCAAACGCGAACCACAAGGAGGCGCCTATGAGCACTCGGGTCATGGTCGTTGATGACGACCACACCACACAAACCATGATGAGGGTCGGCCTGTCCAAGGAAGGATATAACGCCCTCATCGCCCACAACGGCAGAGATGCCCTGATGAAGATCGGCCTGCATAAACCGGACATCATCTTCTGTGACGTTTTTATGCCGGATGCCGATGGGGTCGACTTCCTGACGGGGCTAAAAGCCAAACCGGAGACCAAATCAATCCCGCTTGTGATGATGACGGGCAACAGTCAAATGGAGGCCGGATTTCGTAAGATCGGCGTGACCGATTTCATGAAAAAACCGTTTACCATCCAGGACGTGGTCAGCCGGATCAAGACCCACGCCACACAACAGCCTCACGCTGACGAGGCCTAAGACGCGACGGACCACGACATATGGATCAGGGAACGCGGCTTAATTCAAATTCGCTTCCAGCCCCGGCCGCACCCATAAACATCGGCAGATTCGTCGGGACAACGTTCAAAATCACCGGGACAAAACCATCAAACGGCACGGTCTCTAGCGACTCGATATCCGCCCACGGAAGCGCGTCCATCCCCTCGCCCCGGGTTTGCAGGTCCAGGTGCCCGGGATTCAAATCGATACCGCCCGGATTCTGCGCCGCGCCACCGTCTGTTTTTCCCTTATCAGCCGCCGATATCATCCCCGCATCAGACCCTGACGCGGCAGGATCTGTCTCCTTCGGTGCTGTTTGATGAGCGGCGCCGGCCTCACCGTCAGGCATGGGTTGGGCGAGCATTACTTCCCCGGCGGGGACTTGCTTTTTGAGGATCATGCTTAGAACGTCATCCGCCTTGAACGGTTGTTTTGCCGGCGTCTCGGGGTTGGAAAGATCCGCGACATCAATCAGCGTCGCCGGCATAGCTTCATCCCGAGCATGCGTCTTATCATAAAGAAGGGCCAGGGCATCCTCCGTTAAGCTTAACCCTTGGCCATCGGCAAGAACTATCCGGGTTTCTTTTTCAGCAGCAGAAGCCCTGAAAGCTCCGACATCCGCGTCAAAAGTCACCCTCCCGGCCAGGATCAATTGTTTCAGTTGTTCCGGGCTTACCTTCGTCGAAAATTCTTTCTCAATTAGCCCCGTAACGCTGTAACTTGCGTAAGAACTTCTCGTCATCGCGGCCCATGCGTCCCCGGCCGCTTTATTGCGGAAGGACAATGCCTTCGTTGCCTTATCCCGCACCAGCACATTGGATTTCAGACCGATCTCCACCCACTCCGGAGCGAGCGTCGATAAACTTTCCGTGACATCCCCCCGCACTTCCCGCCGATCTGGATCAGCCAGACTCGTTTCAACACCCAGTGTTAACTCCCGGTGTGAAATTGGGGTATCAGAACGCACTTCAGCACGCGCTTCCGCATTGTATCCTTCTGACCCAATCGGAGACCGGGTTTCCCCCACAGGGGCCAAGTTGGGCGATCGGGTTTCAGCGCGGTTTGTCCCGGCCGTTCCGATTATTTTCTCGTGTCTTTCGAACCATGTTTTGGTCATCTTTTCCCGATTTTGGGGATCATTTATATCCAGGTCATTCAATAACGCATCCGCAACAGCATAAAACTCATCCGCTAGAAAACGGTTCTCAAATGAATACGCCTCAGCTTTTTCAAAACCAGACCCATCAAAAACAGCCCGCACAGGAGATTGAGTTTTCGAGTCCATCTCAAACTTCACATTCTGCCAATTCAACCCCGCATGCTTTCCAGCACCAATCAAATCATTGTGAACGATACCCGCGGCATGCAGCTTTGCCAGTTCTTCGATGACTCTATCCGCATGAAGTTGTGATATGCTTTTGGGGGAAATTCCCACTGAGGTAAGGTGTGGTTTATAGATTTGAACATTTTTCGTTCCAACTTCTATCTGCATTACTGAGACTGCCACGCCGAACTGGGCCAGAACGCCTTGCAAGCGCGCTAAATTTGAATATTGATTACTCCTCGATGAATTCTTATCATGCCCTTGCGTCACGAACCGATAATCGAAACCTTCCGTTCCTCCAACGTCCAGTAAATGCGTATAACCATCCGGGACTCCCTGTCGTGGGTTTTTTTGATATCCTATAATCTCTACGGGGTAATATTCACCATTCGTAACGAAGGCCATAACCTCCCTGAACCCATCACCGAATTCTGCACGGAAAGGCTGACTGGGATGTTGGGGGTGCGGGCGCAGGTTTAATTCCAGCTCCAATTGCCGTTTCTTTTCCGGCGCCCTCTGAACTTCCCCCCATTTCACTTCGGTTTCGGCAACCGAAATGGGTTGTAATTGGACCTCATCACCTTGAGGCACAATCTTAAATAATTGTCCCGCTCCAAGCTCAATGATTTTTCCTGGTCTATCATGCCGTGCGACCTTCTGCCTACCTATTTCACCATACCAACGTCTATTCTCAGTTTCTGATAAGTCATAAACCAATGCGAAATAACCAGTCGCCTCAGACCCGGCAACAATCATTCCCGGACGAAAAACATCAAAAGAATCAGGTGTGGGTGACAAAGTATCTAGAATAGATCGATAACCAATACCAGTTCTTTTCCCCTGATTATCTTTATCCCTGAGTCTTAAGATGGGATGGGTATGCACGACCACGTTCCCTCCATAACCAGTGTTATACCGCTCCCCTGATTGAACAGAGATAAGCAATTGGGCATCCCGAGTCTCCATTTCAATAGAAAACTCTTGACCTGTCCGATTCCCGTCTGAAACATGTCTGACCTGTTCTGCCAAAGCTCGCCGTGCTTCAGGAATAGATTCCAATAGCCGAGGCAGGAATTTCCCGATTTTTTCATTTTCAACACCCCGTAAGAACTCAGGTAAAGGAACCTCCGCCTGAAAAACGGTATTCGATTTATCCCCATCATTGCCTCGCAGTCCATCCCGCTCGGAGTTGGCTGTTTCTGGCCTGACTGACAGCGTTTCCCCAACAGACCGGTCAGCAGTCCTTGTTTCAGCGCGGGGTTCGGGGCGCGGGGTTGATTCATCGGCGGGCTTATCCACCGATGCCTCGGCCGGCGCGCGAGCGCCTTCACCCGCACCCAGCCTCCCCTCATCCCTCACGACCCGCATCCCCGATTCCACTGTCGTCATCGGTCCGGCCGCGGCCGCCGCCGCCTTACTCAGCATCGCCTCAGCCGGTCCCGATTCCACGATCATCGCATTGTCGGTCGCCTGACCAAACCGTACCCCTCCGGAAAAATATTTCCTCGGGATCATCCGGTCTGTCGTCCGGTCATACTCCTCTTTAATATAGTTGTAAGCCCCCTTTTTGAAGGCGGCCAAATACTGGGCGTAGATCTTCTTTCCCGCCTCTGCGTCGTCAATCTCCACCCCGCCGATCTTGTTCCGCTCGACATAGACCCGGCCGAGCACGCTGGCACGGAGATTCCGTTTAAACCATGTCGCAAGGATCATCGAGTGATAGATCTGCCTGAGCGAGACGAAATGCGCCCCCTCATTCACCTCGCGCTCGATCTCAGGCAGAATAACCTCACGGATGATCTCGTGCCCCATGCGATCCGCTCCGGCACTGTTCGTCGCGGAGCGGCCGGAGGAGGCCTGCGCCTCCGACATCGCGAGATAATCCTCCTCGAGCATCACCTTCAAATGACTCTCCATGATAAACGCCACATCCCCGCTCTCGTAGACCACCGCCCGGTCCGGGATCACCCAGACCTTGTTAAACGTATTGACCGTGACATCGGCGGTCCCGAACCGTTCTCGCACCCGCGCGCGCACCCGTTCCCAAAATTCATGGCCCAGGTCTTTTTCCGGATACAACAGCGAGGCCGTCAATTGTTTCAAGAGATAGTCCTGGGCGAGAAGGTCGCGCCCCATCTCGGTCTGGCCAAAGGCAGACGGAACGATCCGATCCTGTTCATACGGGGAAAGGTTCACCCAGAGGTCATCTTCGGGGATCGTTACCGCGGCAAGAAAATACCGGATCAATCGTTCAGATTCCGACTTAAAGTCCTCATCATTAAATCCGGTGTTGCCGGTATCAATGATAAAATCGAAGCGGAGCGGCTCATTCGGAAAAATGCGAATGCCCCGCATCACGGCCGGGGCAAAACTTGGGGTCGGCATCACCATGGTGCCCGGGGCCGGAAGGACAACCCCGGCAACCGACACCCCCTGGGCGAGCGAGGCACCCGGCGGGATCACGCTCCCGCCAAGAAATGCGGCGAGCGTCACCCACGTGCCGATGCGGAACAGATGATGATGTGTGCCTGCTGGCTGGAACACGGCTCTCCCCTATACCTTTGATAAAAATCCTAATAAGAGTATACCGTATAGAACCCATACAAAATAGGGGACAACCAGGGTTTTGCGGAAGCGCTTTCCTGCATGATCACACGGTGGGAAACAAGAAGAAATAAGACGCCGGCAGGGAAACACGGCCCGGCCAGCCCGACGCACCGTCAGCCGTTGCGGCCCGCGTTGGATCGCCGAGCGAACCATCCTTTGAGGCCGCACCCCCCGGCAGAGAGCCCAAGGGCGATCAGACTGCCGATCACGTTATTGAGCATGTCTTTTTGAGTGTCCCATTCATCCAGGTCGCCGGCGCCGATAAAGAGCACCCCCTCACCTTCGCCGAGAAGCATGGCCCCGGCAAATTCATAAAGCTCATGCGCGGCCGAGATCCCAAGGACCAAAACCAGGGCCGCAAGGCCCGCCGCGCGCCGGCTCACCCAACCAGACCTCTCGAAATACTCGGTGATCATCAGGGTCGAGACAAAACCAAAAAACCCATGCACCCAATAATCATACTCGACGCCGAACGGATACCAGTCATATGTCCCGTATAGCCCGACGGCATGGACCATAAGGAAGCAGAAAAAAAGAAAATAATGCGACCAATGAAGATAAATTTTCTCGCGCAGATCAAAGACCAGGAGGAGAAGGATGAGGACCATGGGGATATCATAGGCGTACCGGCTCCCCATGAGGACCGCCTGAACCTCCATCACGGCAAAGACACCACACCCGACCCCGAGGATCCATCGATTGAGCACGCTGTTCATAGCGGTCCCTCCTTGTCAATAACGCCGTGACGGTTACTCGCCAGCCGCGGCACCCGCGTCCGGTTCTGTGCCCTCATCCGCGGTGTCAACGGGCAGAACGGCTTCACCCTCAAAACGCTCTCCCTGGTAGGCGGCCTCACCTTCCCCGCAGTCCTCAGGGCAATTACAGCGGTTCTCAAAGTTCGTGCAGACCCCGTCCCCGCACGGGATACAGATCGGCAAATGATAGACGGAATTTTCTCCGAGCATATCGCATGTCCGGTCATAGAATTCGATCCCGCACCGCCGGACAAAGCCGTAGCAGCACGCCACGTCCTGGCCGGCATATCCGGTCTCGCCGCATGAAGGAGGATCATTCGGCAGTTCCTCACAGATCCGATTGCCGCTGCAATTGGTCGCGACATGACAGATATCCGCCGGACATTCATCCTCGGAAAACGAAGAGCACCATCTCGGACGGCACTCCAACGACGCGCACGGTGTCTCCGTTCCCCTGCATTCAAGGATGCACCGGGGATGCGGGCAGACCTGATTCTCCTCATAGGACTCCTGACAATACACCGCGACCTCTTCGGTCGCCTGCGCCGTTACCGAGCCAAGGGCGCACATGAGCAGCACCAGGCCAACGTTTGTCCATTCTTTCATAACACGTCCTTTCATATGTTCACGCCCCGCCGGACTCCGTATCATGGAGCCGTCACATAACTGATGTGCTCACGCGGCACCCAGCCTTCCTTGTGGTCAAACCGAGCGACCTTCACCCACCCGTTCTGTTCAGCCACGCGATAAACAACGCCACCTTCATAGATCATGAAATGCGTCGTGGCCTCAGCCCGCGGCTCAAACAGGGCCGGCGTATCCTGAAG
>CAYVEC010000001.1:3941-96291 GCA_964450385.1 uncultured Planctomycetales bacterium | reverse complement strand
TCTGAAATATTTGCTTTTTCAGCTTTATCTAAGTTTAAAAAATAAAAAAAAAGACCCGGCGTATCCTGAAGACAGATCGCCCGTCCGGAATAAAACCAAACCTGCACACTATACAGGGCGATCCCCACGATCACCATGCCCACCGCTGTGACCATGACGACCTGACGCGCCGGACCACGCCACCTGCCAAGCAACCCGAACAAATGGGCCGCGGCCGCCATAACGGCCATCACGAAAATAACCCAAAAATATTCCTCCTCGGTCCACAAGCGAGCCCACCCAACAATCACCCGCGTGAGCCCCCGGGTCTCTGTCTCGCCGGCGACAACGCGCACCTGACGCTGGGCGTACCGCGCATTCGCATGAAGGTCCGCATCACGCGGGGTCAGACGCAGGGCCTGCTCATAATGCGCCACCGCGGACCCCAGCCTCTTCATCTTCACATACGTGTTACCCAAATTATAATGAAGAGCACCGCTCTGGACACCGGATCCTAAAAGCTGTTCATATTGGGCGGCCGCCTCGGAATAATTGCCGGCGGTGTAGAGGTTATTCGCTCCGGCAAAAACAGCATCCGGCCGACCGCTTCCGGCAGCATGGGCCCATAGCCCGCACAGAGAGACCAACATGACCATGATACCACCCGTGACCCGCCTCATTCTAATATTTCCTTTCCACCTGATCGATCGCACCGCGCAGGAGCTCCCACAGCCCTCGGGCCGCATCACGGTCCGGGACGATGTGGGCATAGCGCGCCGCCTCGCATTCATCAAACAGGTTGCGTACCCTATCGATCAAAGAAGCCTCAAGGCCGTGGGCCGACAGGGATCGCGCCACCTCGGGCGCAGTCACATTGCCTGCCGGCAAATGACATTTGTGGCCAAAATACATCTGGAGCGTCTCATGGACCGCGTCATAAAACCCGGGCCATTCTTGAGCCGTTAAAAATCGTTCTGCCTTCCGGAGCCCATGACGCGCGTAACGGGGGGCCTTGAGCTGACGCGCGAGGCGTTCATCCTGACTCAGCCGCGAAGAGAACCAATACAGACAGCACCCGGCCAACCAGAGCAGGCCCAAAACGGCCAATGCCACGCCCAACCGGCCGGCAACGGCACCCGCCCGATCGTGACGTGTAATCAATCGGCCAAGCGATCCGTGGATAAACGCGATATCCGCTCCGACGGCATCCTCGGCGGCCGGGATTTGAGTGCCGGTCCGAACAGCAAGATCGGCGACCACACCCTCAGGGGCCGGGCGAACCGTCAACGGAAACGGTCCCGCGGTGTGCGTCTCAAAACGGCCGGTCGCGGGGTCAAAATACACAAACCCGACCGCCGGATACTCGGTCACGCCCGCATGGCGCGGGACAACGACCTGCTCGAGAATTTTTTTATCACCCTCGACACGGACCTGCGGGGCATAGACCTTAAAATCGTCATTTTCCGTCAAGACCGGAAACTCCGCCGCCGCGAGATTCCCATCCCCACCAAGGGTCATCCGCACCGTCACCGGATCCCCGACCGCCACCTCACGCGGGGAGACCGTCATCTCAAACACAAAGCTCCCCACGGCCCCGCTGAATCCAGCCGGCGCCGCCGCCCGAGGCACATCCACAACCTCAAGGGCCAAGGGCTCCGCGGCAAGGGTCACGGCCTGCGTTGAATAATTCGAAAATAACCCGTCAAAGAAATCATCATCGAAAAATCCGCCCCGGCGAGAACGGCGGTCATCCTTGACAATCAGTTGACAGGTCTGACTCACCGGTCCCAGGGTCTCGTGCCCCACCCGCGTGGCATAGGCGCTCGTCTTAAATTCAAGAATCTGATACCGCACCCCATTGATCACCTGCTCATATTGAACCGGCTTCGCCCACTCATCCAGGATAAAATTGCCAGTCTGAATCGACGGCAGGCTCACATCTCTCACCTGCAGATTATTAACAAGCAACTTAACCGTGACCGGAATCCGCTCATGGAGATAGACCCGCTCTTTAGGCGTCCCCATCACCACGAAGATCCGATCGCTTAACCGCTCGGACTGAGGGCCGGACACCCCGGGCTCGGACCCTGCGACTGAACGCGCCTCGACCCTGATCGGCTCGGTCGTATGCTCCTCGCCTCCGACCGACAAGGCGAGCGCGGGGATTTCAAACTCTCCGGTACGAAGCGGCATAATCTGATACACCAACGAATACGAGCTCGAATACTGACCATTGACCACCGCGACGCGGGTCATCGGTCCCAAATACTGGATCTTCAGCCCGTCAATCTCCGGGATCGTGATGGGCTCGATCGCGGTCACGCCCGTGGCCGTCAGGGTCAGCCGCGCCGATCCGCCGAGCTCGATGACCCGGCGGTCCACATCGGCCTGAAAGGTCACGGCCTCTGCGGCCATGGAGACTGCGGCGATCAACAGGCCCAGAACGAGCAGGGCTACCGTCGACACTGTTTTCTTATGCTGAACCATATGTTTCATCCACGTGATGTTGATCACCCGTTTACCTTAACATGATTTTTTAAAAAATACCATCCTGCTCCGTGCCGACTTACCAATCACGCGAAACCGGCTGCTCCCCGATGACGCGCTGAAGATCGAGCAGCTCCTTGGGTTCCTCATCCTGGTGATACTGCCGCAGCGTCATCTCGGCCTTGCTCGGCGACATCTCGCGGGGATCCGCTGATGACGATGATCCCTCGGCATCCTGAGATGCCCCTGCGGCCTCTGCTCCGCTCTCACCCTCTTCCCCGCGATCCGGACGCTCTTGAGTCTCAGACCCCTGACCCTGAGGCGTTTCCTTTTGACCCCCAGACGTTGCTGGATATTCCTTCGCTCCTTGCTTTTCCCCCGGCGAACTCTGTTCCTTCTCTCCCTGCGGCCGGTCACAGGTCGAATCACTCGAACGCTGCTGCGATGAGTCCTGCTGACGCTGTTCCAATTCCTCGATCATGCGTTTCACGATATCACGATTAAAACGCGCATCCTCATCCTCTGGATCCAGGGCCAAGGCCTGCTCATACTGCGTCACTGCCTGCCTCCAGACCCCGGCGGCCTCAACGGGCGCCGTCTCACGGAACCCGGACCCCGCACGGTACAAGGCATTCCCTAAATTAAAATGCGCGGTCTCGCGCCGTCCCTCGTCCTCGTCAAGAAGGGCCTTTTGAAAATGCTCCACGGCCGCGGGATAATCTCCCTCTTTATACAAAGCAGCCCCGAGATTAAAATGAACGATCGGGGATTCGGCGTCCCGGGCCAAGGCCTTCTTATAGGCCTCCGCCGCATCGGCATACGCGCCGTTCCGATATAAACCGTTCCCCCGGCGGACCGCGGAACGGATCCCGGCCTCGGCAGGGACCGATGCGGTCATGACCGCGACCATCACAAAAAACGCAACCCGCCTCATTGACGCGTCTCCTTCAGCCGGCGGGGCATCATCAGATGCCCGATGAAAAAGATAACCGCAAGCGATAACGGCCACTGAAACCGCTCATGATACAGCCGCCGTATGGTGCCCTCGGCATCGCGTTCCTGCTGACCCGACAGGCGTTCACGATAAATTGTCTCAAGCCCGACATCGGCCCCGGCCACTCGCACGTACATCCCGCCGGTGGCACCGGCAAGTTCCGCGATCGCCTTCTCGTTCAATCGGGATTTAACGATATTCCCGTCCCGGTCCTTAAGGAACGCGGCCGCGCCTGATCCGTCGGGGATCTGGATCAACGACCCATCCGGCGTTCCGATCCCGATCCCATGGACCACGATTCCCCCCTCCTTGGCCCGACGGGCCGCAGCCGCCAAATCCCCGTCCAACTGTTCCCCGTCGGTCAAGAGAACGAGCGCCTTATCACGGACATCCGCATCGGCATACATCCGGATCGCCAGATCCACCGCCGCCCCGATATCCGTTCCTCCGCGCGCAACGGACCGCGTCGACAAGGCATTCAGGCTCAGGGCGACGCCGCCGTAGTCATTCGTGAACGGGCAGGCCACAACCGCGTCACCCGCAAAGGCAATGATCCCGATCCGGTCCCCCTGGAGGCGCCGGATCAAATCCTCCACGGCCATCTTACAGCGTTCCAACCGATTCGGTTTAACATCCTCAGCGAGCATGCTCCGCGAGGTATCGATCGCCACGATCACATCAACACCACGGCTCTGGATATCCTGAAGATGGAATCCCCACTGGGGCCGGGCCAAGGCCACAAGCGACATCATGGCCAAGAGACCGATACAGGCATACGACCACCGGAGGGCCCGGAAGTTGACACTCGCCACGATTTCACGAAGGACATCAGGAGAGGGCGCCAACCGGCGAAGAAGGGCCTGACGCCGTCGATACAGGCAGCCGAGCGCCCACCACGCCGGCAGGATGAGCCAGAGGGTCATCACAATTTCAGGATTCGCAAACCGCATCGCCCCCACCTTCCTTAAGGCAGCCGCATCAGAACCGTCTCCTCAAGAACAACGGCAGCGATCAACATCATGAGCGCCGCATAGACCCACCCCGGAAAAAGTTCACGGTACTGACGAAAACCGTGCTGTTCAACACGGCTCGTTTCTAAGGCATCAATCTCTTTATAAATTTTCCGGAGGGATTCGGTATCAGTCGCGCGAAAATACGCCCCGCCGGTTATCTCCGCAACCTTTTGGAGTGTGCCCTCATCGAGATCGATGCGGACCTGCTGATAAACGGTCCGTCCCCACAGGTCCTGAACCGGGAACGGGACGAGCCCCTTGCTCCCGGCCCCGATTGTATAAATCTTGACCCCGCGCTCGCGGGCGATCGCTGCGGCCTCAAGCGGCGCGATCCGGCCGGCATTATTCTGCCCGTCGGTCAACAGAATGATCACCTTTGACACGGCGTTACTTTCACTCAGGCGAAGAACCGCGGAACTGATCCCTGACCCGACCGCGGTCCCGTCCTCGATCAAGCCGAGACGTAGATCCGTTAAGACCCGATCCAGCCATGACGCGTCTGAGGTCAATGGGCTTGCGGTATACGCCTGCCGTGCGAAGGCAACCAGGGCGATTCGATCCTGCGGCCTATTCTGAACAAACTCACGCACAACGTCCTTCACCACCTCAAGACGATTCCGGCGCTGTCCCTGAACAACGAAATCCTCCGCGGCCATACTCCCGGAGATATCGATCGCAAGAACAATATCGATCCCCTCGGTCAAAACCCGCGTCCGGTCCAAGACCTGACGAGGCCCGGCGAGCCCCATGATCATCACCCCCAGGGCCAGGACCTTCATGATCATCGGCAGACCCACCAAACGCACGCGCCACGAGTTCCCCTGAGCCTCACGGACCACCTCCGTCGATGAAAAGCGCACCGCCGCGGGTCGTTGCCGGCGCGTCCAAACCCAGAGGGCCGTGGGGATGAGGACCGCCAGCAGAAGAACCCATGGTGTCTTAAACTCAATCATTCCCAGACTCTCCTGCCGTCTGTTGAATAAACGCCTCAACGAGACGATAGCTCCCGTCCATCTCAGCCGGGGCGGCTGCATATCGGGCAAATTTCACAAGGTCACAGCCGGTCAAAAAATCCGCCAAGACCTGTTCCTGATCACAGCGGCAGACCGCGCGGCCCGGCAGGGACACCAAAAACTCCTCGGTCGTCATCTCCGGGGCATTCACAGCGAACCGTTCCTCAATATACTCACGAAGGATCAACGACAGCTCGGTATAGAATTCCTTCACCCTGCCCTGCGCCGGAAGATCCGCCTCCCGAAGGGCCCGCATCCGCTCTTGGGCGCGCTCGGCCGGCGATCGCGCAGGCTCTAAGATCTGACAAGCATGGGATCTTCGCCAACGCCGGATCCCCCAGACCAGCCCGCCGCCTGCCAGAGCGGCCGTTAAAAGAACAAGGCCCCATTCCCAAAACAACGGAATGTCGACCGGCGGTCGGATGTCCCGGATATCCTCTCCGGCCCATGCCGTTCGGGCCCACACCGCCCCGAACGCACCGGCGACGATCCCCACCCGGACCAGAAAAAATCGGGAGAACGCAGGGTGTGTCATCGGGCCCTCCTGCGCCGTTCCGCGAAGAACCGCACCATCTCGTCCAGATACGGCCGATCCGTCCGGACCGTGATCTCGTCCACCCCAACGGAACGAAAGGTCCGCGCCAGGGCCGTCTGCCGGGCATCGGCCTGTGCCCGGTAGCGATCCACAAAGGCCCGGTCTGACCCGTCCACGAGGACCGAGTCTCCGGTCTCGGCATCCTCAAATAAGAACATCCCCTCCGGGACACGGCCTTCCTCGATCGGGTCCACGAGATGGACCGCGATCAGATCATGACGCCGTGCCGCCACCGCGAGCGAGCGTTTAAAGATCGGGTCCGCGGCCCCCGACCCTTTTAACGACGACTCAAAAAAATCAGAGACAACAAACAAAATCGTGCGGCGATGGCTGAGACGGTTCAAATAGTCCAACGCGGCCTCGAGATCGGTCCCCTGTCCCGCCGGCCGAAAGCTCAAGATCTCACGGATTAGGCGCAGGACATTCTGCTGGCCCTTCCGTGGCGGAATGAATTTCTCAACACGATCCGTAAAAAACAACAACCCGACCTTGTCATGATTCCTGATCGCCGCGAACGCAAGAACGGCCGCGATCTCCGCAGCCAGCTGAACCTTCAATTTGTTCCCCGTCGAAAAAAAACACGAACGCGAGGCGTCGATCAGAAGCATGACCGTGAGCTCGCGCTCCTCGATGAACTTCTTCACATGGGCACGGCCGGTCCGGGCCGTCACGTTCCAATCGATCGCCCGGATATCGTCACCGATCTGGTATTCACGGACCTCGTCGAACTCCATGCCCCGGCCCTTGAACACGCTGTGGTATTCACCGGCAAAAAGGTCCGTGACCATACGACGGGTCGTGATCTCGATCCTGCGAACTTTCTTAAGCAGCTCTTGTGTCAGCATGCTGTCCGATCCCCCAAAATCCGTCGATGATAATCGCCTTATGGCACAGGAATCCCGTCAAAGATCTTCCGCACCAGGTCCTCGGAGGTCACCTCCTCGGCCTCGGCCTCATAACTCGGGATCACACGGTGCCTCAGGACATCGAGCCCAATGGTCTTCACATCCTGCGGGGTCACGTAGCCGCGGCCTTTGAGAAAGGCATGGGCCTTCGAGGCAACGGCAAGATTGATCGTGGCCCGCGGCGAGGCGCCATAATGGATCATGTCCGCAAGACCGTCAAGGTGATACGCATCGGGGTGCCGGCTGGCCTCGATGATGTCCACAATATACTGCTCGATCTTTTCATCCATATAAATCTCATCAACCACCCGGCGTGCCGCGAGGAGATCGTCGGGGGTAATGACCGCCGAGACCGAGACATCCTTATCCGTGACCGCCATCCGCCGCAGGATCCGGATCTCCTCATCGCGCGTCGGATAATCCACCTTGACCTTAAGCATAAAACGGTCCACCTGGGCCTCCGGCAAGGGATAGGTTCCCTCCTGTTCGATCGGATTCTGTGTGGCGAGGACCAGAAAGGGTTCCGGCAAGGCCATGGTCTCTTCGCCGATCGTGATCTGACGTTCCTGCATCGCCTCGAGAAGGGCACTCTGCACCTTGGCCGGCGCGCGGTTGATCTCATCGGCGAGGATAATATTCGCAAAGATCGGACCCTTCTTGACGGTGAAGCCCCCGCCCTTCTGGTCGTAGATCAGGGTTCCGGTCAGATCCGCGGGCAGCATATCCGGCGTGAACTGCAGACGCTGGAACTTTGTCTGAATCGCGGACGAGAGGGTCTTCACGGCAAGGGTCTTCGCGAGCCCCGGGACCCCCTCGATCAGGATGTGCCCGTTCGCCAACAGCCCGATCATCAACCGCTCAAGGACGTCGCGCTGACCGACAATCACCTTCTGGACCTCAAAGAGCAGGCCATCGACAAAGCCACTCGCCTTTTTGACCTTCTCATTGATCGCTGCGATATTCGTCTCTGCCATCTCTCCCCCCTTGTCGCTCTTTAACCCTTTGGAAACACGTCTGTTGAATGAATAAAAAATATTTTAAAATCTCACTAGCGTCATGTCAAGATGCGATTCGGCCTTGCGGTGCCGCGGCATAAAAAAACCGGCGGAGGACCTCCCCCGCCGGTGTTTCAGACCTCTTTCTGCGTCATTATTCAATATACACGTCGATCCGTGCCGTCTTCCCCTCGCGAACCTGACCAGCATACGGCGAAGGGATGAACCCCTCCGTAAAACATCGCCGCTTCCCGTGATGATCTTCGATCTCGATCCGCTCGATGCGGTAATCGCCATCCGGCACCACATCCCGCCCCTTCGGATTATGATACACCAACAGGGTGTTCGCAAGAAAATGCACAGCATATGTCCCCGCGGGCAATTCGTCGTGCCGCCAGGCCCCGTCATGCCCGAGACGGCCCGAGCATCCGGACCGGGGCGTGAACATCTCCCTCATTAAGACCGGATCAAAATATAAACACAGCTCGCCCTGGTGATTCACCTGGAACGGCTGAATACCCACACTCATCCAGAGCCAAATATGGAGAAACTCCGCCGTGCTTCCCGAGAGCCGGGCCACAAAACCCTGCCCGTGCAGCGACGGGTCCTCATGGGCACTGCTCACAAGAAACGAGGAATTCTCGAGGATGCTCCGGCCATAGGTCTCGGCATGAAGGAACGGCACAAGGGTCTCCCGCATCGCCTGATGGAATTCCCGGTACAGCCCCGCGCGAAGGAGCTCAAGGAGATATTTATACTCCATATGCAGCCAGATCGATTCATTTTCGAGCCAGCCACGGGGAAAGACACGGGCGCGCCCGATATCCTCATTTTCCGACGAGAGATTTGCATTCACTTTGTACATCTTGAGTTTCGTGTCAAAGAGACCGCTCGCCTTTACCGCCTGATGGATCCGGGCGGCCGCCGCCTGATCGCGCGTCACCCGGAGGGCATGGACAAAACCCTCGAGGAACAGCGGCAGGTCATGACGTTTAAAAGCGCGGGGCATCACGCAATGCCTACGGTCATACGCCTGGGAAAGAACCTCATGGTCCGTGACCTCATAGGTAAAATACGTCGAGATCCGGCCGCGATTGTCCGTAGCCCTCTCTTCGGCCTCCTCGGTCCGCGCGATGACCCGGCGCAAGAAATCCTTCACATCCGCCGTCGAGAGCCCCTGTTCGTCACCGCGGATCCCTTTGCGGACGCTCAGCCGATAATTCTCCTTTAACGTATTCGCCCGATCCCAAAAGATAAGCGGCTCCGGGGCCTCGGCCAACAGGGCGAGGAGTCCCCTAATGAACTCGCCGAGCTCGTCAAAGACACTGATCTCATAATGATCCTTCACCCCAAGCGTCTCCAAGGCCTCGAGCAGGAACCGGCTGTATCGACGAAGCTCAAAGGTCTCACAGATCGATGACCCCAGCAGTCCCGGAAGACCGTTCAAGGCGTCATACCACCCGGGCCGGTCCGCCTCCATCTCGATCCCGATCCCCGCCGGGTCGAGCGAGGCGGCCTTGTTCGCGATAAGGCAGAGAATCTTTTCCGCAAGGGTCGCGACAACCACATCACCGGCCCCGCCACGGGTGCGCAAGAGATGGCCGCCCGCCTTGGCATCGATCGATTTTGTCCCATCGGCAACCGAGTGATACTGGCGGACGCCTTTCGGGGTGAGGACATACCGCTGATCCCGCGGCAGAATATAATGATCATTATGAAAGAAGGTGAATTCTTTTTTCTCGAGGAGGAGTTCTCGCAGGCGTTCCGGAAAAATCGCCAGATAGCTTTCTACCAGATCGATATTATAGGTCCAGTGATCGACCCAGAACCCTTCGCCATGCTCGGCAACGGTCTGCTGACGACAGGCGCTCAGCACCCGGCCTAAAAATTCCTGAGCCGTGACCTTGAGCACGAGCTCCCTGCGCATCACCTCAGAGAGAAGCTCGCCCGGCTGGAACCCGCGCTGGATCATGGCTGCGATCGGCTCTGCGTCCCCACGGAGGCATTGCTTAAGGACCGACGCCATCGTCTGCTCGTCCTGGCCAAAGAACGAAAGCCCCTTCACGATCAGCGGATTATACCCGTCGGCCTGAGAGAGGCTAAAGAAGGTCAGGATATTGCTGTCGGCGACATCGGTATTGAACCACACATCATTTCGGCGGTTCTGATTCACATCGCGGAAGTTGCCATTTCCCTGCGAATAATACGTGGGCGAGAGGACAAAAAAATTATAATCACGCTCCGGATCGCCGTGCTTCCGGCTAAAGACGCTCACCGCCACCGGGCCGTCCTGGGTCATAACCGAGACCGGCAGCCCCCCCCGCATGACATTATCAAGAAAAGTCTGAGTCGTGTAGCGGTCAAAGACAGGCGAGGCGCTGTGGGTAAACGCATAATTCTTCAGGCCTGCGACGATATCACGGTTCTGGCACTCCTTCGTCGCCACATATTTTTTTTCGGTCGCCTTCTCAACGACCTCCCCGAGTTGCTTCAGCGAATGGGCGTGGCCCATGAACGAAACGAGGGTCCTCATACGGCCGGGCGCAAGGGTCAGACGGGCAAACGACATCGCCGACGGGGTCCGATTGCTCGTCTCCTGCGTCGAGGGGACGTGAAAATGCCCGTCCTTTAAGAAGCGCTGCGGCACGAGAAAATCCGTGGCGGCCCCAAAGACACAATCGGCAGAGACAACGACCGGCAGAAGCGCGGATTTCCCTTCCTCAAACGCAAAGTAGAAATTCCCTTCATGAATATGACGGACATACGGAGTATCTGAAACCTCGACATTAAGATGATAATACGGCGCCCGCGCCTCAAGGTTCTGGACCTTCACCCAGGCCTCGACCGTCCGGGACATGTTCTTGACCGCCCAATCGTTCATCCCATAGGGTAAAAAGACAGGCAGGCCGTCAACGACCTCTATCCTCCGTTCCTGGCGGCCGATATTTTCAAAACTCACACGACGGACCAAGGCCGGAAAAGGCTCTTCAGGGATCGTAAAATAATTCACCCGGCAGCGGAGGCCCAGCGCGCGGTTCTCCTCTTCGATCGTGAGATCATGCGACGTGATCCTCATCTGCTGACGAATGCGGTCCGCCTCGGCCGGGGCCTGCTGGAACGGTTCCCAAAACAGATCCTCCTTACCGGTCGAAACCTTCACAAAGGTCCGAAATCCGGTGATCGACGTCTGACGATAGGCTTTATTGGCCGGAAGGAACTCCACCATGGCCTTATCCTTGCTCGCGATCCCGAAACTCGATACGCATTGGCCACGGTTCACATAAAAGACCCACATCGGAATGCCCCACAGGCCGGCCACCCCGGGGAAAAAATTACTGAACGGTTTCGCCTGATTATATCCCTCAAGAATAAAATCACCCTGTTCATCGATCCGATAATCAGGTGTTCCCCTGCCGTCACAACGCCTCATGGACCCGTCCTTTCACTCCTTTTATCGTGTTAAACTTTTACGGACCAGGTCACTGACCCGTTTATTGTCCGCCCGGCCGGCCACGCGCGCGACCACGGCCTTCATCACGACCCCGATATCTCCCGGGCCCTTGGCTCCGGTCTCGGCCACAGCCGCCGCCACGGCCGCCGCGAGCTCGGCATCCCCCATCTCTTGGGGAAGATACGCCTGAAGGATCGCCAATTCGCGCTCCTCTTTCACGGCCAGATCTTCCCTCTTACCCTCACGGTACTGCCGGATCGATTCGTGACGCTGTTTGACCTGTTTTTTAATCACCGCAATCACCTCAGCATCGTCAAGATCCTCAACACGCTTATCGACCATGACATTTTTAATCTGCGCGCGAAGAAAATTCAGCGTCCCAGCCTTTTCCGTTTCCCGGGCCTTCATCGCCGCGATATAATCCGCTGTAATCCGTTGAGTGAGCACTTCGTGCCTCCCTTTCTCCTGATCCTAATCGCTGTGTATCCTAACGGTCTTTCGACGCGACGTCAACCCCCGAATAATCTCGACCTGATCCCGTCGAACGTCAAAATACCTCGCCACGAAATCGATGAGGGCCTTATTGGCCTTGCCATCCACAGCCGGGGCCGCAAGGTAGACCTTGACGCCACCGTCCTCGTCTTTCCAACAGTCCCGCTTCGCTCCAGGGATCACCTTAATATCTAGCGTCTTCATAGACCATGTCAGGGGTAAACGCCAACAGGGGGATACGCCCGCCTCACTCGGCTAATGAGGCAATATGATCGATCCGGCGGCGCAGATCATGATAGGTGAACGGCTTCCCTATCGCCTCATACGTCCGGCCCGCCACAGTGATCGTCGCCGCCTCGCCGGTCTCGTTCGCGCTAATGATCCCTGACAAAAAGATGACGGGGATCCCACCCGTGGCCGAATGATCATGAAGGGTTTTTACCACCTCGGACCCATCCATGTCAGGCAGGACAATATCCATCAAGACAAGATCCGGCAGATGAAGCCGTGTCTGGAGGATTGCGTCACGGCCAGAGGCCGCGGTCAAGGCGTGAAAACCGTCACGCTCAAGTTTCTGGCGCAGGATATCAACGACCTCGGGCTCATCATCGACAATCAGGATCTTCTGTATCGGCACCGGGACTCCCTTGGGTTATCCTCATGTGTATTTTAATACAAAATATTTTTTTCCTAAGGAAATTTTAGTCATTTTTCCTCAGGTCCTCCTCATATTCAAATGTTCCATCCTCAGTAAAATACTGCTTTTTAACAAGCTGACCGCGTTCAAAGATCTTGCGGTGGATCACCCGGCCCGACTGATAAAAACTGAATTCCCCATCGGGCTGCCCCTGCCAGAACTGCCCGCTCTCAACCAGTTTGCCACGCTCATCATAGTTCGAACTCGGCCCGTTCGCGATCTGGTCCTGAGCGAACCATTCCCTTGACACCTGGCCGTTCTTATGAAAGGTGCGTATCAACCCCGCCTGCACGCCGTTGACCAGGGTCATCTCTTTCTCAAGTTCGCCGGTATCAAAATACTGACGGTACTTGCCCTCTGGTTTATCGTTGACGTATTCCTGCTCATAGAGGACGCGGCCATTATCGCCAAACCCGGCGGTGATCCCCTCTCGCTTTCCATCCCGGTAAAGATATTGGATCTTCTTTCGTCCTTGGGCATCATACTCCCGGGCCAGGCCATACAGGACCCCATGCTGATATTGAGCCTCATGCCGCAGGACCCCGTAATCGGCATACCCGCGCGACCACCCATGGAGCCGGCCCCATCGGTAGGCGCTCTCGCTCTTTTTCTCTCCGTTCTCATAGAACGCCAGGCATCGGCCATGGAGCTGACCGTCACGATACCGCTCAATCGATTCGATCTCGCCGTCAGGAAAAAAGGACCTGACCTCGCCATGGAGACGGCCGTTGACCTTGAGTCCCGTCCGCCGGAGCACTCCGCCCTCATCATAATCATGAAAGGGCTCGGCGCCCCCTCCCGAGGAGACAATCAGGGCTAGGTTCGATCCGTGAAAAAAGACAACAAGACCCCCCACCAGAAAACAGATCGCCAGAACAGCCGCAAGGATCCAACGCATGCCCCCTCCTTTGCTTAGCCGAACGACTCAGCCAAAGACCGGACCTCACTGAGCATGGCCTCACGCTCGCTGTCAGGACAATTAACGACATTCCCGAAATATTTATGGGCCGCCACCTGAATCCCGCAAAAACTGCTCATACATTCGTCGTTCGTCTGGGTCATGCTTTTGAGCATCCCGATCCGATCATAAACGGCAAACGGTGCGCCCATGGTATTGATGATGACAAGGCGTTTGCCGCCGAACAATCCCTGAAGCCCCTTCTCGGTCTCGAGATACGCAAACCCGCGGCTAAAGACCCGGTCAATATAACCGCGGAGATTCGAGGTATAGCCGCCCCACCAGATCGGGCAGATAAAGGTGATCACCTCGGCCCAGCTCACATGCCGCTGCTCCTCCTGAATATCGTCAGGGGCGCTGCCTTTTTGGAACATGGACAGATCGCGGGCGCTCAGGACCGGATCAAAGTCCATCGCATAAAGGTCCCGGACCACGACCGCATGCCCACGCGTCTTCAGGGCCTCTTCATAAACCGTTAAGATCGCATGATTAAAACTCTTCGGATTCGGGTGGCTGTACACAATCAAATGATTCATCAATCCTCCCCCTTGTCTCTTCATGAGACCGCATCAGATCCCATGAAACCATGGACAGCCCGTGCCCGCTAAGGCAGGAGCATTTCCCATCGGTGATGTTTAAGCCAATCCTCAAAGCCCCGGTAGTCGGGAATAAACTCCGCAACCACCTGCCAAAAACGTGATGAATGGTTCGGGTGTCTCAAATGCGCTAGCTCATGAACAATCACGTAATCGATGACCCCGAGCGGCGCCATCACGAGCATCCCGTTCAAATTGATGAGCCGTTTTCGCAAGACACAGCTCCCCCAAATCGAGCGCTGCCATCGTACACAGACCTCCAACGGGTCAAGCGACATCTGGCGGCCGTAATGAAAGACCCGGACGCCGAAAAGCTCCCGGGCCTGATCCTTATACCATCCGATCAGGCGACGTTTCACATCCCGCGCCTGCTCATCCGGAGACCTGCCCGGCGGCACCAAGGCCGTCCACCCCCCCTCATCAAAACCGATCCCCGGCCGCTTCCCAGGCGAACAGGGCCGGACAGACAACACATACGGTTTCCCAAGAAACAAAAATTCATGACCGGTCTCATATCGCCGTCCCTCAAGGTAACGTTGACGCTCACCAGATTCCGCAAGACGCCGCGCGAGCCATCCTGCCTTATCCTGAATGAACCGCCGGATCTCGGTCTCGGTCACCCACGATGGAACAACAGTGCGGACCCGGCCTCCTTCATAAAGGCTCAATTCCATGGTCCGCCGCCGCGAAGAGCGAAAAACATCACAGCAGATCTCCCGGCCATCCAAGCTCACTGTCATGGATCCGGCTTTTTCCTTCTTATGGGTGTTCTGAATCAGCATAAGTAAAAAACGGAGGGTTGTTGAACCTCGATCAACCCTCCGCGTGACATCCAGCCCGCTCTATAGCTCATTTAACAAAATTCACATTGACCTGGATCCCGCTCGCCTGATCCGTCACCTCCGGCATCGTCATCGGCATGGGATTGCCGTCTCGAACCACATACCCGTTATTCCCGACCATGCTGCGCACCCGATCGATCTCGGCCTGAGCCTGCCGCTTCTTCGCAACCTCCTGGGCCTTGATCTCACCCATCCGCGCCTTGACCTTACGGAACGAACACCTAAGATCCTTAAGCATTGCCCTGCCCTGCTCGATTGTCTCAAAGACCCACGGCTTTCGCCCCGTCGGTTCTACCCCTAAGGACGCGGTCTGCTGTGATGGCTCACTGCTCCCGGTAAGGGCCTCATTCTGCTGACGCAACGAATCGATCTCAGCCTCAAGATTCTGGAGCTGTGACAACAGGGCAAGCTTTTCCTTCAGCTGACGGTTCTCGGTCTCAAGATCGCTCACAAAATCCCGGGTCTTCTCAAGGTCCTCCTCAATCAATCCAAGCTGACGGGCATATTTCATGGCCAGTTCGGTCTTATTATTGATGATCGCGTTCATCATCTTTTGGGACAGGCTGACGCTATTGTAATTCTGCATGAAGAGAAAACTTGCCCAGGCGAGCAGAACAAAAATAATGCTCAGCATCGTAATCCGCAGATAGAGACGCCTCCGTGCCTTTTTGCGAAACATACCGGGTTCCTTTCGTAATGTGTGTCTTCTATGATGCGCTGACGAGTCCGGCTCTGCCTGACACGTCCTCGATAACGGCTCGAAGCTGATTAGGCCCTTATTATACTGATTTCTGTTTTAAACAACAAGCAGTTATTTTTTGCCTCCCCACGGCCTCGATCATGCCGGCGGGTCGATCCCAAGCGTCTGGCGCACCGTATACAGCGGCCGGCGGCGAATATCGTCACCGATCCTCGCGAGATATTCTCCGATAATCCCCAATCCAAGAAGTTGAAGTCCTCCGATAAATAAAACAGCGGCCATCAAGGAGGACCACCCCTGAACCGTGGCCGTTGTAAATAATTTCAAGAACATGATCCAGCCGATCCCAACAGCAGCGACGCACGACATGACAGCCCCGACAAGCGCGATACAGCGGAGCGGAAAGAACGAAAACGAGGTCAGAGCGTCAAAGGAAAATCGGATCATCCGAAGCAGGGTATATTTGGTCCGTCCTGCAGCCCTGGCCTGACGGATATACGGCACGCCCAACCGCCGAAAACCAGTCCAGGCCAACAGCCCGCGCATAAATCGATGCCGCTCTTCCATTCGATTAAGGACATCAACGACCTTCCGGTCCATCAAATAAAAATCCCCAGCATCCGCCGGGATATCAACCTTCGTGAGCATTCGGATCAGGCGATAAAAAACCTTGGCGCTCGCGCGTTTGAACAGGCTCTCTCCTTCCCGCCGGGTCCGGACTCCATAGACAACATCATATCCCTCGCGCCAGGCCTGAACGAATTCCCTCATCACCTCCGGAGGGTCCTGAAGATCACAGTCCATGACCACGACCGCACACGCGCCGATCCCGCCTCCCCCTGCCGCGCGCAACCCAGCCGTGATCGCCAACTGATGGCCGAAATTCCTGGCCAGGCTGACGATCCGCACGTGCCGCGAGTCCCGTGCGTAGATGTCCTGGAGCCGATCGAATGTCCGGTCAACGCTCCCGTCATCGACAAAAACGATCCGATAGGCCAGCCCAAGAGATTCAAGAACAAGGCCCGCCCGTTCATAAAAACCTGTCAGGACCTCTTCCTCATTATAGACCGGCACCACCACCGCGATATCACAGGTCTCCTGTTCCATGGTATCTCCCTTTAGATCACGACCCCATCCGGATCACTCGCGCCCCGCGCCATGCATCCGGCGATACACATACTCGATCAAAACCCCACCGCGAAAAATCACGGCCTTACGATGGCCCCATTGAATCGTCTCCAAGACCTCATCCCGAGGGGTGAGCATAAAGCCGTCCGCATCCCCCAAAAGGGCCGGTCGCTGACCGACAAAAACCGTCTGTGACAGGTCCAACGCATCCCATCCGGCATACGTCCGGATCCCGCCATACCGGCAGGCAAACCCATAGATCGTCACCTCACGATGCTGCCTCATGTAGCCGACCTCGGGCAGCGCGAGCATCTGGGCCGTAATAAACGGGGCCACAATATGTTCGGTCGGATACCGCTCCTCAAGGACCCGTGCAATCCTGCGGTTCAATTCCATATCGCTTCGGTACCCAAGGTCCTCTTCTAACTGCACGTGATCGCTGTCGACGCGCGGATGGCGATACGGCCCATACGCGATAAGTCCCGCGATCGTGACCGCGACAACGCAGGCGATCCCCCGGGCCCGATCACCCGTCAGGATCAGGCATGCCGCAACAATGCAAAGATACAGGAGGAAAGGATAAAGCGTGATCTGATACCTCGGAGAGACCGCATAAAAATTCAAAAAGAGGAGAAACCACGCGAGGGCGCATCCGAACACAATCGCGAGGTCGCGCGAATAAAAGTGCCGGCCCTGTTCGAACCAGGCCCGCCACCATCCGCCTTTCATAAAACGGCCGAGGCCGACCAAGGCGATCACCGCGACCGCCGCCAAAAAATATCGCGAGACCATGATGACGAGGAGCGACGGCCACCCTCTAAAACAGCGGATCATCCCGGCTGCCGCATGTTGATCCTTTAAAAAAAATTTCACCGCCACGATAAAGAACCCCATGATGAACAGACCCGCGGCCCAGGACAGCTCGCTTTTCCATGTCCGCCGGTTCTCACGCAACAGACATCTCAGCAGCGCGGTCCCCCCGACGACCGCAGGACCGATCACCCCGCTCCCCTTCACCAGGGTCGCGAGGACTGAAAAAATCCCGGCCCTGTTCATGTGCCCCTCCTGAAGCGCCCGCATGCTCAAGAGAAGAAAAAAAGCACACGGGATCTCCATATTGATCGCCTCGGTCTGACTCTGGAACAGCGGTGAGAAGAGAAGGATCAGACTCCCCCAACTCGCGATCGGCTCATCGATCACCCGCCGGATCATGTCCCGCAAGACCGCGACCATCGCAGCGCCCATCGCGAAGAACACAAGATGATTCACCGCAAGCACAAGCGGGGTCCATCGAAACAACCTCATCGTAAGGGCTAGATACGTCGGAAAGATAGAAAAAATATAGACCTTGGCCCCGCCCTCGGCATATCCCGGTTCCTGGAACAGACCCGGATAATCGAACCCGTGATGGGCCAGCCACCACGCCTCAGCGAACGGCCCGCCGATCGCGTCGCCGTACAGCGGGAACATCAACGCCTCAGGCCGCGTCCCTATAATGAATAGGAAAATCAATAGAAAAAAACGCCTCGTCGACCACCCGGCCGCGTAACGCGCGATAAACACGACAAGCCACCATGCGGAGACGATCTGAAGGATCGGACCCAAGAACGTCTCGCGGCTCCGCCCAAGATAAAAATCAAGCCCCGGATCACCCTGCGTAAAGGTGATCGCATTTAAAAAGGCATAATGACCCGCCCGAAAAAGCGCCTCGATCCAGGCCGGACCAAAGGCCTTCACGGTCACAAACAGCGCCGCAAGGACCGCGAGCCCCATCAGGGATCCACGTCTATTTCTGGGCGTGAAATCCTTCACCCGTCCTCCTCATCGCACCGGCGTGCGATCTGTCCTCATTGAAAAATCGTACCAAAAATTTTATCCACGACCTGTTCTTCAACGGGCCGTGTCTCGGGCTGCGGGACCCCCTCTTCCGAAGATGAAGCCGGCGCCTCGCCCTCCCCCCCAACACTCGAAGGTTTCTGTCCGAAGATCCCCTTAAGGGCATCTTTCAACTGGTCCTTCCCCTGATCGATGAGGATCACTTTCGTTAACGCGGCAAGGTCAGGCATCGGTCGAAACGATGCGGCTGGCCCGCTATATCCGGCAAGCGGGATCACGATCTCGCCCTGGGCATTCACCAAGGCCTTCAGCTGAGGCACCGAGCCAAGGACCGCTCTAGAGATATCCGCCGGCAGCCGAACTTTCCCCTGAAACGCGAGAACCTGCTCGAGTGTCACTGACATCGCCGCGTTCAACACAAACACATCCGATCCGATCTCAGTCGATGGGATCGACACCGTCCCGTCGCGCATCCCGAGCGTAACCGCGACGCCCTGGAACAGGGTATCATTCCGTTCGAGCACCTCGCTGTAGCGCGCGGGCAATGCCGTCTGAACCTGATCGGCAAGACCTGGGATCATCGACATTTGACTCAAGATAGAACGCAGCACATTAAAATTCTGCAGCCTCATCTCCGAGACCTGGATCCCTCCGTCAGCAGTTAACGCGGCCAGGATCTTCTCCGGTGATAACCCCTCTCCACGGAGACTGACCGTGCCGTCGATCCCCCCGGCAACGGACATCTCCCCCTGACTCGGCAGACCAAGGTCCTGGAGCCGAACACCGCGGAGTTCGATCACCGCATCATACCGTTGGGCTGATACCACGTCACGGACATTCCCTGTAGCCGCGATCGTTCCGCCGGCATATTGGCACCCCGCTCTCACATTTTGAAGATGCGGCTGATTATATTCAGCCAAGACCTCAATCCCGGAAATCTTCTGGGGAAGACTCTTAAGAGCGACCTCTCCATTCGTCCAAGACCCTTTGAGATCCAGCTCAGGAACCCCTTGCGCCGTGATCAGGGCCTGGTTCAGACGCACCGAGAGCTGTCCTTTTAGTTCCCTGACCTCCGCAGCCGCCGGGACCACAGCCACAATATCCGCCCAGGAAAATTTTGAAAGGTCAACCCCGACCGTCACCTCCTTCAGGCTCAGCTGCTGGTTTACGGCATCAACCCTCATCTCACCCTGAATATCGATCGCCCGCGGAACCCCGAGGGCACGGCATGTGAGAGAAAAGAGCGAGGGATCCGTTAACGAAAACCCCTTCACCCCGGCAACGATCTGATCAAGCACGACCGGTACGGCAAGGGTCTTGCCGTCAGGCAGGATCTCGACCCGCCCGTCTTGAATCGAAAAATCATCAATAATGACCGCTAGATTCGCCGGGACCGCCGCCCGCCCGGTCGATCCCTGGACTGGCTCAGCCATCGATGGTTGTTCACCCTCCCCCGGTCCTTTTGCATCACCATCCGCCAAGAGCCGTGCCAGATCAACCTTCACCTCAGGACGAAGGATCTGGATCTTAGAAAAAGCCACCTCCCGCTTTTTAAGCAAACGATCGATCGACAGCTGAAGCTCGATCCCCTCGACGGTTGCCTGGATCCCCTGCGGAGACAGGGTCCTGTCCTCAACCATCAAGCGATTAACATGAAGCCGAATCCCGCGCGTGAGCGAGACCGACATCGCCAACTTGCCGATCCCGACCTTGCGTCCAAGCTGATCCGTTGCCGCCTGAGCAATCCTTTCGCGGTACTGATCAATATTAAAGGTCTTGACCGCGACAACGACACCGATACCCAGGAGAATGAAGAGAACAAATAAACAGACAAAGATAATCTTAATCACTTTCATTGCTACGCCCTCCTTGCTCATCCACCGACGGGGTTATGGCCTGATCAAATGAATCCAGGACCGAATCCACAAGATGCCGTTTTTGATCCACAGTATCGATCCGAATAAAGGGTTCGATCGAGGCAAGATATGACCGGGTCTTTTTATAATCCGGCTGAATCCGTTCCACCTCGGATAAAATATCCCAGGCCTTGCGATAGGCCTTATTTTTGTATAACGCCACCCCGTCCTCATAAAGCGCCTCAAGCTGGTCATCAAATTTCGCCTTGAGGTCCTTGCGCCGCGCCATCAATTCCGACCGATATTTACGAACAAACTCATCAACAACCGCCTGGCGGTTCTCCATCATCTTTGTTTCAATCTCCGTCAGCTTCTGGTCAGCGGCACGATGCGCCGACCGGGTCTCGGCCAAGTACGCGTCGAGCTCCTGCTCCGCCTGATCTGTCTGGGCGGCAGACGAGGCCTCCCCGAGCCGTTTTTTCTGACGTGTCTGATCGCGCTCTGCCTTCCTCGCGGTCTTCTTCGCTGCTCTTTCTGCGGCACGCGCTAAGCGGGCCGCCTCCTTTTGGTGGCGAACCTCCCGGCGGTCCGCCTCACGGACACGCCGTTTTTCCTCCCGACGCTCCGCTCGCTCACGCTGCCGCACATCACCGTCCTCAAATCCTTTCGCCTCGTCCCCCATCGGATCAGCCGGCGTCACTAGAGCCGAGGCAACGGGCGATTGCGGGCGCGGCCCATCAAGACGCGCCTGAATCGCCTGAACCTCCTCATCACGAAGCTCATCATCAACAGGAAAGTCAAGCAGGGCCTGCGTCTGACGGCCGTAAACCCGATCAAGAAAACGCGCCTGCTTGTGACGGATCCGGGCTGCGAATTCCGCGGGCAACAATGGATCCTCGAGCAGCCGCGAGAGCTCCAGGGACATCTCTTCCCCGTGCTCAACGCTCTTCGCCTTAAATGACGAGACCATCTCGCGATAGGTCCGGCTCACCTGCGAGATCAGCTCACTCCGCTGGCGATGCTCTGTTTCGCGCAGCACCTTTTCCTTTCGGGCCCCGTAGTCCGCGACCGGCGCCTGGGCGAATCCCGGGCCCGCTCCGACGAAGATCAGCACCGCCGCACCGATCACGTATCGTTTCATCCGTCTATCAATTGTCATCTCCACGCCCCCCGCCATTAAGCGTTAACCCGCCCACCTTCATCACCGGTCTTCCCCTCAGATGACCGAACCGAGAAGACAAAGGCATGGTGACGATAGATCCCCGGGAATGTATCAAAGCGCTCCTCTGATTCAAGCCTCAAGGCATCGAGGCCCGAGCAAAGTTGACGCATCGTATCCACCGACCGAAAAGCCCCGCCGCGGTCAAGCCCATAAAAAAAACGACTGACCGGGCCCTGCCCCTCAAACGTCACCGGATCACTGACAACAATATGACCGCGGCACACCCGAGCCAATTCTGTTAAAACCCGCCACAACGCCGTGTCTGAGAGGTGGTGTGACGTATCGATCAGCAGTCCCACATCAACCGCGTTATCCCGGAACGGCAAGGCCACCGCATCACCCACAACAAAACAGGCCGTTGAATACCGACGCCGCGCGTAGGCCACCCGCCCCGGGCTGTTATCGATCCCCACATACGACCCAAATACAGCCTCAACCGTATCACCGAGCCCGCAGCCGACATCGAGAAACGACGCGCCCGCAAAGGCGTCCGTCACACGACGCAGACCCTGAACCCGTCCATAATCCAAGAGATCGCGCTGAACACGTGAGACCCACGGACATTCAAGGATCCCGCTCCATCGATATTTTTGATCATACTCAGGTCGAGTCATGGGTGGCTCAATCATAGCAGAGCGGGATCCATCTTACGGACCCTTGATGTCCTTTTCAGAAAAAACATCGGCTGTAAAGATCTCGAGCACCGTGGACGGGTCCTTCCAGGCATCCGGCGAAAGCCCGGCCTTCTGCGCGCAGAGCTGCGAGAGGAATTCATCACGGCTCCATCCCGTCTCGGTCGCGACCTGCGGCAAGAACACCCCCCGATGCATCAACCCTCGGCTCACAATGACCCCATGCACCCCCATCGTGATTTCCTCAACACGCTGCACCCGCCGCGGCGTTGAAAGGACCGAGATCTCGAGATCAATATCCTCTAACTCTGCCGCCGAGACCGGCGGGAAACGCGGGTCATGCGCCGCCGCTTGAATCGCCATATCACGCACCGTCAGATAGAGCGGTTGCTGACCGATGATGTGCCCGATGCAGCCGCGCAAATGGCCCTGGCGATGAAGGGTCACAAAGGCGCCTTCATGTTCCTGAAGCCGCGGATCGTCTTCCTTGACCTCGAGCGTCTCGCCATGACGCACAAAGGCCTCGATCGTCTGCCGCGCGATCGCAATCAACCGCTCGTGCTGAGCGGGACTAAGCGCCCCCCCAGGCTGAACGCTCTCGGCCGCATTCTCCCCGATCTTTTTCTGTCGTTCGAAGACAACCGACCCATAGCCAACGACCCGTTGATCATCCCCGGTGACCTCGCCGGAATGGGTATACCCGATCACTCGCGGCGACAGCCCGAGCCGCTCGGCCAAGAGCATCGCGGTCACGGTCGGAACAAACCCGCACATCTCGAGTTCACGGGCCGCGCACCGCTGCCAGAGCTCACGCGCCGCGCCCTTCTGGATCACGGCAAGGGCTGTCTCATCCATGGCACGGGCCGTTGCGGCATCATGAAAGTGCGACATATCGGACGAAACCACAACAAGGACATCGTCACGGGTCCCGATGATATCGGCCAAGGCCTCTGCAACCCGGCCGCAGGTCTCAAACGATCCCTGGCCCATGATGACCGAAACGATCTTGGCACGAGGATGAGTCAATTGAATAAAGGGCAGCTGGACCTCGAGCGCGTGTTCTCGATCAAAGGCCGCACGATCCTCGACAAAATCCGGATGCCGGCCCGCAAGCTGACGGGCGAAGTCAGAATCCACATCGACCACACCGAGCGGGGTCTCAAACCCGCCAGCAGTCCACACCGAGATCCCGGAGAATCCGACATAATGACTCGGGGCTAAAACGACAACCGTCGAATACTCTGACGATCGCGTCTGGGCATAAACCCGTGCCGCAGCCTGCCCTGAATAAACATATCCGGCATGAGGGGCAATAACGATCTTGACATCGTGATCACTCGGGCCGGGATCGGCCTTCTTCAAATAGGATTGGATCTCCTGGGAGAGCTGCTCTGGCTGGGCCTTGTAAAATTGGCCGGCGACATTCATCCGTTTTATATTGGAATCAGCACTGGCGTTCATCACGGTCCCCCATAGACAGAGACAAAAAATGCAGAGTGTTCGCATGACCGTCCTTATCACGTTTTGTCTGGTGATTATTGTACAACAAAAACAAAAAAAGAGGCCAAAATTTTGGCCTCTTTTTAGGCGTCACACAGACGGAATACCGTCGAAACTATAGGGACGGCCCTGCGGCGATCAAGCCTTTGCCCTCAGCCGTATCCGTGAACTTCGTGAAATTCTTGATGAACATCTCCGCAAGATTTTTTAACGTCTGATCATATGCGGCCTGATCCGCCCATGCCTCACGAGGATTAAGGATCTCCGGAGGCAGACCCGGCAGGGCCTTGGGGATGCTGAAATGAAAAGTCGGCATCGTTGCACATTCCGCGCGTTCGAGCGTTCCATCAAGAATGCCATCAATAATCTTACGCGTGATCTTGAGGGACATGCGTTTACCCACCCCATACTTGCCCCCGCTCCACCCGGTATTGACGAGATAGGCATGGGCCCCGTGCTCGGCCATCTTCTTCCCAAGAATATGGGCATAGACCGTGGGATGTAACGGCAAAAAAGCCTGACCGAAACAGGCGGAGAACGTTGCCTTCGGCTCGGTGACCCCCAACTCGGTCCCCGCGACCTTGGCCGTGTATCCGCTCAGGTAGTGATACATCGCCTGGGCGTTCGTCAGTTTGGCCACCGGCGGCAGGACCCCGAAGGCGTCACAGGCCAAAAAGATGATCTTCGATGGATGCCCGCCTTTTGAAACGGGTTTCACAATATTTTCGATATGATGGATCGGATAGGAAACACGGGTATTCTCGGTCTTCGCCGATGATTTAAAATCCACCCGGCCCCCGGCACCGATCACAAGATTCTCAAGAAGGGCGTCACGCTTGATGGCATGATAAATATCCGGTTCGTTCTCCTCGGTCAAGTTAATGCACTTGGCATAACACCCTGCCTCGAAATTAAAGACCCCCTCCTTATCCCAGCCGTGCTCATCGTCGCCAATAAGGGCGCGCTTGGGGTCCGCGGACAAGGTCGTCTTCCCCGTGCCTGAGAGACCGAAGAACAAGGCAGTGTCACCGTCACAGCCCATGTTCGCCGAACAATGGAACGCGCCGATGCCCTGTTTCGGAAGAAAATAATTCATGATCGTGAATATTCCCTTCTTGATCTCTCCTCCATACCATGTTCCCCCGATCACCGACATCCTCTCACGAAGGTTGTTCGCGGCAAAGACAGGGGAACGCATATTATATCTTTCAAAATCCGCGCATTCGGTCTTACAGGCATTAAGGATGACCCAGTCGGGTTTAAAACCCTTGAGCTCTGCCTCGCTTGGACGGATGAACATGTTCTTAAAAAAATGGGCCATCCACGCAACCTCAGTCACAAGCCGAACGCGGAGCTGCGTCTCAGGATTCGTGCCGCATAACCCATCCATCACATAAAGACGTTTATTCGTTAATTGCGTGACCGCCAAGGTCTTTAGATGACTCCAGGCCTCAACCGATAACGGTTTATTGTCCGGAACCCCTGCCTCTTTGCCTGGCTTGCCCCACCAGATCTCATCCCGCGTCGTCTCATCACAGACAAAATATTTATCCTTAGCCGAACGCCCGGTAAAACGCCCTGTGTCAACGGCGACCGCGCCGAATTCCGTCACGGTCCCGCGCTCAAAACCCTGAAGACCCGGGTCGGTCTCATGGGCAAAAAGCTCATCATACGAAAGGTTATAAAACACCTCCCGGTCTGTTTTAATCCCGTAGGAAGCCAGTCCGAGATCATGCGCAGTTTTATTCATAAAGAGACTCCTTACCTAAAATGCAGTCACGATTATCCGGCCGAAGGCGTCGTGCATCAGCGCCCAACGCCACCGAGGCAGGGATCAACGCCGCGGTATATTACAAATAAAAAATATCATTGGCAAGGAAAAACTTGAAAAATGACACGGGCATGAATACAGAGTATTCATGCCCGAAATGTCAGAAAAACTACCCATTATTTTTGCTGAAAAAGGAGCTCGGCCCCGTCATGAGGGCAATAGACCGTATCCTCTGCGAAAACGCGGCCGCAGGTTGGACAGAATTTCTTCTGTTCCATCTTGCTCCCAACCGCATATCCGCCCAATGCCCCAACAGCCCCGCCGATGAGCGCCCCTTTATCCCGATTCCCGCTCTGATGCCCGATAATGGCTCCTAACCCGGCACCTGCGGCAGCCCCAATCCCCGTCCCTTTTTGCGTCGTCGTACAACCCGTGGCAACGACCGCGGCAACCAGCCCTACCATGATCATATGTTTCATCTTCCCCCTCCTGTTAACAATGACCCCTTGCTTACTGACGTGTCCACCGTGACAAAAATTTACGTTCCCCTGCCGAGACGGTCACCGTCCCCGCTGGATCATTTCCAATAAAAAGATTATAGGTCCCAGGCTCCAATTCAAGCCGCCCCACCCAGATCTCGGCCGGCAAGGTATCCCATCCGCGCGTATCGGCCTGTTCCGAATACACAATGTAAGAACTCGCCGCATAACGAAAAAGCTCTCCGGCCTCTTTCCCCGCCTTGTCATGAACGCGGTCCTCGACCGCCTCGAACACAAGTTGCTTTAATGCGGGCCGGACAACAGCCGTTGCCACAATCCGCGCCTGTCGATTCTCTAATGTCTTGCGCGCGACCGCCGTAAGGTCCTCGGCGCGCTCAAGAAGGGCCCCCTTCTCGATCCCGTCGGCCCTCGCGGTCAACGTCAATCCCGGCTCAAGGCCAAAGGTCTTGCGGTATCGAGGAAACGACACCCGAACCACATATCCATCGGTCCCGGGCAACACAAGCGAGGCCGGGATCTTGCCCGCGATCTGCCGGCGATACACGATGCAATACAACTCAGCCTTGACGGCGCGCTCATAGACCGTCTTAAAAGGGATCAGCGGGAAGCGCGTCTGATACTGGGCCCGCTCAATCGGCCCCATCCAGTCTGCCAACGAGAGAATATTTTCTTTTAAAGCGAGCGGGACGTCAAGTCCATAATGAGGCCGATACTGCTGCTCATACACCTGGACGGCACGCTGATACAGCCGGAACGCCTCATTAAGGTCATGGCCCCGTCCCGTCGATTCATAGATCAGGCCCATCAGCCACTGGACAAAGGCGTCGTCGTGATAATCGTTTTTCTTGCCGCCGTAGTTCTGATTAAACCGCTCAAGCACATAATAGACATTCCTCGCCTCAACGAGAGCCTCATCCTTTTTGCCGAGCATCAAAAAATTCATCGCCTGAAAAACATTCATCATCGCCCGTTCAAAATCCTCCCCCCGATAGGGCTGGGTCAGATCATTCCAGACCCACGCGAGGGCCTGCTCGGAGATCGAACGGGTGTAGAGGCTGTCATAAATCTTTTTGGCCTCTTCAAAATCGTCAATGCTCCGAACATAGTCGCCGGCATAATGCCGGACCAGACCCCGGTCAAGGGCCGCGAGCAGCTGATTCTTCGATCCGTACCCCTGGCCAGAACGATCAAAGGCGAGTGATGCCTGACGCATCTCCCCCTGAGCCGCAAGCCGCCGCACGCGCTGCTGCATGGCCGGCAGGCCGGCACATCCCCCAAGCCCACAGACTAGGCAGAGGACCACGGAGACAAAAATGTTCTGTCTGAAATTCATCCTGAAGATGCTACGGTGACTACAGTGAATACTTCTTTTTCACAACACTCTTTTTGATATGGTGCTGGCCGAACCAGACCTTTTCGTTGGTGACCATATCCACCAATTCCATATTGACCTGATACAAGATGACCGATCGATTTCCATACTCGTCGCGCACTGCGTTAACCGTTCCAATCAGCATAAAATCAGCACCGGTCTCTTGGCCGATCTGTTTGATCGTCTCGGGACGGGTGAACCCCTCAGTATTCTGGGCATTCCGTTCCTCACGGACATCAAGCCGCTCTTCGCGCGAGGCCACAAACGACACCTCGCCAGCCCGCAGAACCGCGGCCTCAAGCTCTTTCGTCAAAACGAGGGTGTCGATATGTTCATCCGTGCGGTTGAGAATCTGGCCGACGATCACCGCGGGTTTGTGCCCTTCCCGCTGACGAAAATCACCGACCCAGCCAGCTTGGACGCACTGAGCGATGATCTCACGGCTCGCGACCCGGGCATCCGTGTCATTCCACCGCCCGCTCAGGTCCACAACCTTGTCGCGGTCGATCCGATCGACCTTCACCGTCGACGAACATCCAGCGGCCACGACAACACACACCATCACGCTGAACGCAATACCCATAATATTCTTCATGGCGTCCTCTCCTGCCTTCGTTTAACTCTTTAAAAGACGTAAAAAGGCGTCCCCATAGAACGGCTTCACCTTGGTCAACGCGCCCTCGGCATCGGCCTTCGACCGGAACCCACCGATATAGATCCGATACCATGTCCCTTTATCCGCCAGATCAGCCGTGACGAGATACGCGGACGGATATCCCTTAGCCCGAACCTGTTCCAGGGTCTGCTGGGCCTTAGCCTGGTCTTTTGAAGCGACGATCTGGATGACATACAGTTTTTCTCCAACCGCCGGAGCCGGCGAAGTTGCGACCGGTGCCGCAGGCGCGGCGACAACCGTCTGGGTAGCCGTCGGCTGGGACACTGACGGGGCAGGGGCTGACGCGACTGGAGCCGCCGCAGGCGCCACAGATCCCACAGGCTTGGCCGTCACGGCCGAAGGAGCTGGGGCCACCGGAACCGTTTTCACGTCAGCCGGCAGTGCCGCGCCCGGCTTATCCGCCACATACTCATATTCAAACGTCGGGGCCGTATCTTCGAATATCTCTCCCACATGACCAGGCCGGGCTGTTCGCTGATAATTAAACGAAAAAATCACCACAACCACGATCACGGTTAGGAACAACCAAAACGGCCACTGATTTTTCATCGATTCCCCCTTATGGTTAACAATCTGCAGGTTCGCTCGGACGGCATACCCGGCCCTTTGTCCCTACCCTTTCATCGGGCCGCTCACAACGAATACAATTCTTACCAGGTGATGGCTTATTGTACTTGCCGGACCCAGGCGAGACAAGAAAAAAATGATCTCATTGACCGGCCTTCGGTTCTGGCCGTGACGGGAAGTGCCCCTCAAGCGCGCCGCCGACCAGCTCTTTAACCTCGTCACTGAAATTCGCCGATAGAATCCACTCGAGATACCGCGGATCATTTTTCGCCACCTCCTTGAGCGGCATTTTACCCGCGTATTTACCGAACATCATATAAAGCTCCCCGTTCCACCAGCGGAATTTCCGCTCAAGGCCAAAAAAGTCTCCAAGGATCTTGTAGTCAAAGGACCCGAGGCTTTCCAAACTCTCCGACCCCTTTCCATACTTTACGACCTGGGCCTCCAAGACCTCAAGCGTCGCACGGGTATCAGCAAGGGCGGAGTGGGCCCCGTCCAATTCCTTGTGACAATAAAAAGCATAGGCCGCTGTCAGGTCCCGCTTCTCATTGAGATGATAGACCTTCTGGGCATCATAAATCGTGCGCCCCTGCCAGGCGAAAGAAAAACCATTGTCGGCGAACTCGCGGGCCAACAGCGGCACGTCAAACCGCTCGACATTAAATCCTCCGATATCTGCGTCCTTTAACATCTCGAGGACAACCGGGGCCACCTCCTTAAACCGCGGGGCGTCCTTCACATCGTCATTGGAGATCCCGGTCAACGCCGTGACCTCGGACGAGATCGGCATCCCCGGATTGATTCGCTGGTCATACTCCCGACGGGTGCCGTCGGGCTCGCAGCGGACAATCCCGATCTCAATGATCCGATCGCGCTCGATCCATGTCCCCGTTGTTTCAAGGTCCAACATCGCCAAAGGCCGTTTAAGCTGCATCATCCCGCCTTTCCTGTCTGCCGGATCCCCGGCGCGGCCGTGCCTGAGGCCGCCGTCATTAAAACCCCCCGTCAAAATCATCCCCGCGGAACGACGAATACCGCATCCGCGTGTACCCCGGTGGGTGATACCCCGCCGGAGTCGCGATCTCAACATAATCGGTCAAGATCCGTCCCTCACCTAAAAAGCGTGAGGCCCGCGTATACACCGCACCGCCCGCATCGATCCGGGCCCGGGCCGATGTGTTCATCTGCGGCCTCAACAAAAAAAGCCGCGACTTGGCACGGGTCGCCGCAACATAAAAAAGCCGGCGTTCCTCCTCAAGGGCCTCCTGATCATCAAACGACTGATACGACGGCAATGAACCCTCGCAGAGATGGATCAAAAAGACCGTATCCCATTCAAGCCCTTTCGCCGAGTGGATCGTCGAAAGCGTGAGGCTCTTCGTCTCGCGCTGAAAACGCTCCCTCTCCACCAAGGCCTTCTCCGGCGGCTCAAGGGTCATGTCCACCAAAAATTCCTCAAGCGTCGCGTACCGGCCCACAACCCGCTGGAGCGACTCGAGATCATTGACCCGTTTATCGGCATCATCATAGTGGTCCGCAAGGAGCGGATGATAATGCTCGAGCACGGCATCGAGCAAGGCACTCGGCCGGTCCGGTGATGAGCCAAGCTGTATGACGCACTCCATCAACCGGATCACCTGGGCATCACGCTTGATATCCCCGATCGCCTCGGCCACCCGGCCCTGGCGCTCGATGATCCGCGCGACGATGCCCGCCGCTGATTTTGGCCCGATCCCCGGCAAGAGGAGCAGCACGCGCATCCAGGCTACCTGATTAAGCGGATTCTGAACGATCTGCAGATAGGCGAGGACATCCTTAACATGGGCGGCCTCGACAAACTTCTGACCCCCGTACTTGACGAACGGGATCCGCGCCCGCGCAAGTTCCACCTCAAGATCATTCGAGTGCCATCCAGACCTAAAGAGAACAGCGATCTCTCCAAGCGGAACCCCCTCCTCACGGAGCGCGGCGATCTGGCGCGCCACAAAACGCGATTGGGCGTGTTCATCAAGGAGATCCGCGTAGACCGGGCGCGACTGGCCAGGCTTACGCGTAAAAAGGACCTTATCAAAACGCTCCCGCGCTGATTGGATGAGCTCATTCGTAAGGTCCAGGATCGGCTGGGAGGAACGATAGTTCTCCTCGAGCATGATCACCTCTGCGCCCGGGAACATTTTGGGGAAATCCATGATATTGCGGAACTGGGCCCCGCGAAAGGCGTAAATACTCTGACAGTCGTCGCCAACCGCCATCACATTGTCATGGGTCGCGGCCAGCAGCCGAACGATCTGGGCCTGGATCCGATTCGTGTCCTGATACTCATCGATCATGAGATACCGATAGTGACGGCTCAGCCTCTCACGGACCTCCGCGTGATTCTGAAGCAAGTCGCGGAGAAAGACCAAGAGGTCATCATAATCCAAGGCCCCGATCATGCGTTTCTGCCGGATATATTCCTCCTTGACCGCCTCTAAGACCTCAGTCCACTCGGAGCACTGCGGGTATTCCTGAAACAGGACCTCTTCGATCGTCATCCCTTTATTCACGCTCTTTGAGATAACATCATAAATCGTCCCTTTTTTAGGAAACCGTTTATCCAGCTTCTGGAGCCTCCGTTCCGTTCGGATCTGCGAGACCAGCTGCTCGGCGTCACCGGCATCGAGGATCGAAAAATTCCGCGCGAGCTCCATCCGGTCCCCGTAGCGACGGAGGATCATGTTCGCGAAGGAATGGAATGTCCCTCCGCTCACCTCCTGGCACCGGTCATCAAGAATGAGCGAAGCCCGGGAGAGCATCTCCGTCGATGCCCGGCGAGTGAAGGTCAAAAGAAGAATATTGTCCGGGGGAACGCCTTCGGACACAAGATGGGCCGTGCGATAGACAAGGACACGCGTCTTGCCGCTGCCCGCGCCCGCGATGACCAAATAGGGGCCCTGTGTCGAGACCACAGCCCGATGCTGTTGCTCATTCAATTCGCGTGCATAATCGATAGCGGCTTTTGACATGGGCGCATTATAACATCACGCTCGAAAAACCGAAAGGAGGAAAGAAAAAAACTGGGCGGCGTGCCCTCTCCACGAAGGGCCCTCCGGGACTTTTTACCTCACGGCAGAAAAAACGGCAGAAAAAAGATCACACCCGGCGGATCACGCTGATGACCCGGCCGACAATCGAGACATCTTCATTGACGGGAATCGGCTGGTACCGAGGATTGGCAGGTTCGAGAACAAAGCCATGCGGCCGCTTGGTGAGGTACTTAACCGTTGTCTCATCGGTTCCGACCAAGGCGACCACAATATCTCCGGTCTGGGCGCTCTTCTGACGCCGGACAAGGACAAGGTCCTCCTCAAGGATCCCTGCATCAATCATACTGTCGCCCTTCACCTTCAGGGCGAACGTGCCTTCATCAGAAAAGACGAGACTGTCAAGATCAAGATACCCCTCGATCTCTTCAACCGCCATCGAGGGCAGCCCGGCATGGACGCGCCCGAGGATCGGCACAGAAAAGAGCTCTTTCCGCACAAGCTCAATCGCCCGGGCCCGGCCTTCCGCCAACCGGATATATCCTTTATGGGCCAAGGCCTGAAGATGGTCCCGCACCGTCGCGGTCGATGAAAAACCGAAATGCTCCGCGATCTCCCGTAAGGTCGGCGGCATATTGACCGTCTTCACCTTTTGATAGATGAACTTGAGAACACTGCGTTGTTTGTCTGTTAGTTGGGTCTCTTTTTCCATGGAGATACATTACCACTCATACGTGCGGTATGTCAAGAATTATTCTTCTTTATCACCCAATTTCTGAAGAAGAGCCTTCGCGTCCTCGAGGAGCTCGGGCGAGGCCAGTTTCAGCGCCTCCATGTCTCTCGAAAACGTCTTTAACGCGGTCGCGAGGCGCCGGACCGCCGCCTCACAGCGCTCCTGGCGTTCCTCATCGGGATCGATCTCCTTGCGTTCCCGCATCAGGGCCACGAGATCTTTTCGAACGAGACTCGCATCACGGCCCTGCTCAAAAACCGCCTTTTTAAGTTTCTGATAATCCTCACGCTTAAGCTCTCGCTTCGCACTGGCCAGGCGCAAGACATTGATCTCATCGCAGCCAGGGACTCGGACAGCCTCACGCCCACCGGCAAACCCCTCATCCAGATAGGCCGGCTCACGCTGCTCGATGAAAAAATACGTTTTTAAAAGCCGAAGCGCGACCTCCTTCTTCAGCCCTAACTCCTCACGGGCATAATATTCAAATTTCTCAAACCCCCAGGCATAAAACATCTTGTCCTTCCAGACCGGATACAGGGTCTGTCCTAATTTCAGCCAGGCCGTCTTAAAAGTCTTACAGTGGTCAACGATCAGGCCTCGGAGGGCAGCACCCGTTCCCTGGTCGGGCCGAGTCATTCGGTGTTCCGGATATTCCATGGACTTTCTCCTCGTTTAATATACAATACCTCTGCCGTGGGCATGGCACCCAAAAGGCATGAAGAAGATATCACGACCCTCAATCTGTCTCGGCGTTTTCCTCATCGAGGCGCTAGCCGCCACCCCGAGTTTCTCCAACCCCTCCACCCCCTCCACCCCTTATCAGATCTAACACACCGTCACTGCCAACCAAGGCGTCCTTACCGCGGGGGCCGACCTCACCGACAGTCACATCGCCTCATTCCTCCGGACCCGTCGAATCTCAACGCTCGATGATTTCGCGGCATGGATGGCCTCCAACCTGACCTATCGCCAAGACCCTGAGGCGGATATCTGGAACGATCCCATCGAAACCCTGCGTCACGGCTATGGTGACTGTGAGGACCTTGCGATCCTAGCCGCCCGGGCCCTCAAGGTCCTCGGGTTCACCCCGCGGCTCCTTCTCTTATCCGATCATGACGAGGCACACATCATCTGCGCCATTGAGGACAACGGGGTCATTGTGATCTTTGATAATCAACGCATGATAAAAACAGGGGCGAGGTCCGTTAAGGAACTCGCCCGCATGCTTATGGCCACGACATCATTGACCCACTGCCGTGAAATCCGCGTTAATGATCCGCTCTGGAACCACAAACGGCGCTACCAGCCGACGGGCATTCTGATCGCCCGCTCATAAAACGGAACCGTTATCGCAAGAACTTCTTCAGTTCGGTCCAGGTCTGTCCGCCGATGATCCCATCAGCCTTTAAATTATTGTCGGTCTGGAACTGCACGATCGCGCTCTTTGTCCCCGATCCGATCCGGCCATCAATCGTTCCCGTATAATATCCCGCGTTCTTGAGGGCGGTCTGGACATCCTTTTCACTCGCCTCGACACGGATGATCCGGTCATCCTCGGCACCCGACGATGTCGTCTTCGCTGACGTCGTTGTCCGGACCATGCTCGTTCGTTTCGAAGAATCCTTCAAGCGCGAGACTTCAAAAGTAAGATCCTTGACCTGATACGACAATTCCTTGATCTGCTCTTCCCGATTCTCAAGTTTCCGCTCGAGATCACCGACACGAAATTGAAGCTGAGTCACCATCGTCTCGTTCTGTGTCGCCTGCGTGGTCGCGCATCCCGACGCCATGACCGCCACACCCGCCACGATTAAAAACTTTTTCAGCACCGCATCCTCCTTTGTAACATGGTTCCCACATAAATGATCCCTGAGGGCGCCCTCCCCGACTGGGCATCCGGACTCGTCACTACGCTTGCCTGCCATAATAGAAAATAATCTTTCGTGACAGCCCTACCGTACGCACCCACCACCCTCTCGTTCCTGAAAGCGGATTTATTCTAACATACCGGTGTGCCGAGTATAGTGTTCTTTTAAAATTATTTCACCGCGGTCTTCCGGACCATCCAAAGGGCCTTATCCCGTCGAGGTCAAAAACATCGGCCAGATGTTTTCTTCGTGCACTCTCCATCACAGCGATAGCAAATCTCATGATTCAGGATGTTCTCTCCGGCGAAAACCTTGATATTTTCCAATGTGGTTTGGGCAATATTGGCAAGGGCCTCCTGGGTAAAAAAACCCTGGTGCGACGTGATCAGGACATTCGGGAAGGTCATGAGACGCGCGAGGATATCGTCATCGATCACCCCGGCCGAGAAATCCTCAAAAAAATAATCCCCTTCCTCTTCATAAACATCCAATCCAGCGGCCCCGATCTTCCGGGATTTCAGACCCTCAATGAGATCCCGGGTGTTCACGAGCCCGCCGCGCCCGGTATTGATGATCACCACCCCTTCCTTCATCTGCCGGATCGTCTCGCGATTGATCAGATGGTGCGTCTCAGGGATCAAGGGGCAGTGGAGCGAGATGACGTCACTGTAACGATACAGGCCGGGGAGTTCAACATATTCGATGCCCTCGGAAGCGGCATAGGCAGCGTCGGGAAACCGGTCATAGGCCAAGACCCGCATTCCAAAACCTTTTAAGATCGAGATCATGCACCGGCCGATCTTACCCGTGCCGATGATCCCAGCGGTCTTGCCGAAGAGATCCTGTCCGAGCAGACCCTGAATGGAAAAATTCCCTTCCCGGGTGCGATTATAGGCGCGATGCGTCTTGCGATTCAGAGTCATCATCAAGGCGACGGCATGTTCGGCGACGGCGTGCGGCGAGTAGCCAGGAACACGCACAACATGGATCCGGCCATAGGCCTTCTTCAGATCGACATTATTATATCCGGCGCAGCGGAGGGCGATCAGACGGACACCTGATGCCGCCAGGGCATCCAGCGTCGGACCGTCAATCACATCATTGACAAAGGCGCACACGGCAGGAAATCCTTTCGCGAACACCGCCGTGTCCTGATTTAACCGCCCCGCCATATACTTGATCTCAAAACCATAATGCTGATTCGCGAGATCAAAAAACTGCTGATCATACGGCTTGGTATCGAAAAATAAGATCTTCACGCTCATGCCTCACGCTCCTCGTTAACGTAGAGATATTGTAACATAGACAAAAATAAAGTGAGATGGTTTTTTCACCAGGCAAGGGCACCGGGGGGCCAAAAAAAACTGGTGGGGCGGAAAATCGCCCCACCAGGGTGGCTGGTGATGTTACTCACGTAGCCTAAGTCAGTGTAACTGACTTTTTGGGGGAGAAAGCCTTCTGTCTCCACTGCATCTCAATCCGCAGGGAATGACTAAAATGGACACGGACAACATCCTCGCCCGAAACAAGGCAAAAGCTTCCCTTGGTCCGGAACCAAAACTCCTCATATTTTCTCGCGCTGTCGACCTGCTTATGGATGAACATCTCCGGGTCCTGTTCCGCGGTATTTCCATCGCGGACGATCTCAAGCTGATAGAGAAAACTCTTCCGGATGCGCGTGGTGACTTGCTTGTCAGAATTCGTCTCATGGATCGACACGAGTTTCCGTCTATGTGCGGGTGATAGTTTGTGGCGAAAGATAACACGTTTCATGACACCCCCCCCATCTCCCTCGTTAGTTAGTGCAAGTATACCATCCATGCCCCGTGCGACAAGGCAGGAGGAGACATTCGGGGAAAGCGCTTCCTCAGAATAGAATAAAACAGATTTGTCGACGAGAAAAGACGATCAGGAGACAGCCGTTGGAAGGACTGATCGATAAAAATTTTAAAACAAATCCGCCACGAGTCGAGGATCGCCAGAAGGCCAAGAGGAAATTCGAGTTGGAGAAATTTTATTGCTGAAGGCGGATCTGACCGGCATCGGCTGATCCCGAAGGGGTCACGATCGAGACCGGAATGGGCCCTGCCCCGAGAAGCCGAAAGGCGTTGAATGGCACCTCAACGACGATCTTCTCCCAGGTCCAGGAGACGACCCGCGGCCAGAGACCCCCTAAGACAACATAGGCGGATCCGCGCGCCGCGTTCGCGCCCTGGCCGAAAATAAAGAAGTCCTGAACATCGACATCCCCGTCGACATCATAGTCGACCTCGTCACTATACCGCGGTTCCCCACGGCGTGACTTATAATGACTCATAAAAAGGGCCATGTCCGTCGTGTTAATCATCGTGTCCCGATTAAGATCATAACTGCTCGTGTACCGATAGCTCCCCTGGAACGACCCGAATCCGCGCCCCTCGATCGTGACCCGTGTCATCGCCGAGGCCAGACCCGGTGTTAACGAAACGACCTGAATCCTCGAGGCCGCTGACCCGACGGTGAATGCAACCCCGTTACTTGACCCGCTCTCGGTCCGGACCCGAAGATTCCCTGAACGCGCGCCCGTGGGGATCTCGCAGATGATCCGGTCATCACGCCACTCTTTAATACGGGCGAAACGGCCGTCTGAAAACTCAACGAAATCCCGGCCGGCCCGGGCCTGATAGGCTGCCCCGAAAATATAAAAATCATTGACCGAGACCCGACCGTCCCGGTTCAGGTCGACCGCGGGATTAAAACGGCTCGACCCCTCAACCGTCCCGTAGGCGTTCATGAAGATCGCCGAGTCCCCGGCGTCAATGACCCCATCGGCGTTAAAATCAACGGGCGGATCATAACGGCTACCCGCCTGATAGGCGCCAAAATACTGCCCCGTGATCGTTATCACATCACCCGCTTCAGCGTCGAGAGGCGTCACCGAGATGATCTTCGGCGGCAGCCCAACCACGATCGTGATCACCGTCTCCGCCGTCAATCCCAAAACATCGTGGACCGAGACCACGACACGGGTCGTCCCGACATGGCGGGCCTCCGGGGTCCAGCGGAATTCCGCCTGCCCCTCCCCCTGGTCAACGAGGACGGCCCCGATCGTCTCAATCCCCTCCCCCGTCGCGAGCCGTGCCGAAAACGATACCGGATCATTATCCGGATCACGGGCCGTGATCGCGACGACCACCAACTCCCCAGGGGCGGCCGTGCGTTGCGGGACCTGTTCAATGACCGGCGCCTTATTCGCCTGACCCGAAAATCCATGCCGCAAGGCATAATACGCCTTCCGGGGCATGACGACATCAGGGAAGCCTGGAAGAAAACCCGGATGAACCGATACCAATCCCCACCATTCCTCATTAAAAAATTGATCCGGTGCCGACGGAATCCAATCGTCCTCGGTATCAATGATCCCGTCACAATTATCATCCGTGGGACCGAACCCGTAGAGGTCATGGGTCGTGTTAAAGACGCCGCATTGGTCCTTGACACCACCGCCCAAGAGCATCCAGTAGGGACGCCACCATTGCTCCCAGCCTTCTTTTTTACACAACCATGCGTCGGGCTTCCACCATTCATCCGAATACGACATGATGGTCGCGCCGATGACCCCCAGGGACGAGGCGCCGGCGATCTCCTGCCACTGGGCCGTGATCCATTCCGCATGACGGTCCTGGTCCTCGCGTCCCCCTTCCGCATCCGCGGGATCGCTATGCCAGGCATCAATCCCATATTCCGCGACCCATAAGGGCTTTGTCCCTCCGGAGATCGCGTGAAAATCGCTAAAGAGGTCCCCAAATGATTTGCCGCGATAGGCATTGACCCCCCAAATATCAACGGCAGCGGCCGTCTCACGGACGATCTGCGGGAACAGGTCGATCTCTCCAGCGGTCCCCCCCGCCGGGTCCACGACATCGGCTGTGACCACAATGTCGCCATTCACAAAAGCGACAGGCCGATCGTCGAGTGTATGGGCCAATTCCGCCATCTCATTGATCAACCGATAGAAGTCCTCAAGGATGAGCGGATCGTGCCCGATGTGATAATTATTTTCATTGCCGATCGCCCAAAAGAGCACGGCGGGATGATCTCGGAATTCGAGAATAAAAGCGCGCCAGCGCTCGAGGATGTCCGCGCGCACCTCAGGCCAGACCTGTCGGCCCGCGAGATCGAAGAACGACTGATCCCAGACAAATTCCCTCCCATTGAGGCCGCACTGCCAATACCCCTCGACAGCGATCCAAAACCCGGGGATCACCTTCAGCCCGTACTCATCGGCCATGGTCAGGGTCCGCTCGGTCATAAAATTAGGGAACTCATTCTGCGACGTATTGGTGGCGTTCGCCTTCCAGATGCGGATCGTGTTCGCGCCCATGTCGGCGATCACCTGAAAGTCGCGCTCGAGAATCAACGGGTCATCAAAGATGTTCGTCACCCCCCACTGAAACCCGCTCCGCCCGATCGGTACCGGGCTATAACCGACCCCCTTCACTACATAAGAGGCGTAGACCCCATCGCCATCCCCGTCGGTCTGAAGCTCCATCGCACCAGAGACCGGGGACAAAGCCGTGCGGACACGCGCGGCCGCAGCGACCTCGGTCAGGAACATGCCATGTGCCAGAAGGAGACAACTGAAGAAAAAGAGATGTTTCATTCTTAACGTCTTTGATACCGTGTTTCGACAGAACAATAATACCACACCCCGGGTTCCGAGGCAAAAGATCACACCCCGCCTATCAGGTCCGAAACCACGGCAGCCATCTGACCCGATGCTCGGTCCTGGAAAGAATCCGCTGAAGATTCGAACGATGCCGGACAACCACGAACAGACAAAACACAGCGGCCAATACGACCATGGCATATCCCTGCCCTGCGGCGACCATAACAACAGGCAGGGCAACAGCAGCCAAAAGAGAGGCGAGCGAGACATATCCGCTCGCGCCAAAGACGAGGATCCACACAAAAAGGCACATCCCCACAACAAGCCACAGATCAGGGAACGAGACGGCAAGACCAATCAGCACACCCAAACTGGTCGCCATCCCTTTTCCACCCTTAAACTCGAGGAAGATCGTCCAGTTATGACCCGAAACCGCCGCGAGGCCGAGCAGAATCCGGTCGAGTTCCTCCGGCAATCCGAGCAAGGCCCCAACACCAAGAACACCGAGAACACCTTTAAGAATATCAACGACCAGAACCAGTATCCCGGGTCCCCGGCCCAAGACACGAAAGGTGTTCGTGGCACCGACATTCCCTGAGCCATGCTCACGGATATCGATCCCTTTTAAAACCCGGCCCGTGAGATAGGCCGTGGGCAACGACCCAAGACAATACGCCGCAAGGATCCCGACAACAAGCATCATCCCCACACCCCTTTACCGTATAAAACGCATCCGTGTGAATGGAAAATAAATGACCGACGCATTTCCGATCACATTTTCGACCGGAACAAATCCCCAATACCGGCTGTCATGACTCGATTTACTATTATCCCCAAGGACAAACAGATGTCCCGGCGGAACCTCGATCGCGGCCCCAGGCTGGGCGTACGGCCCATAGTTATAGTAATAAATATTCCTTATCCGCGGATCTTCGACGATCTGATCGTTGATATAGACATCACCGAAACGAATCTCGACCCGCTCCCCGCCAAAGGCGATCAGTCGTTTGATAAAATCCTTCTTGGGCTCACCGGGATAAACGAAGACGATAATATCGCCCCGATGAAGCTGGCCGTACCCCGGGATCCGTTTATGCGTGAACGGGATCTTCGGCCCCAGACGGAGCTTGTTCACCATGAGGCGGTCCTGAATCTGAAGCGTCGGCTCCATGGATCCGCTCGGGATCCGGAATGCCTGGATAAAAAACGTCCGGATAAACATCGCCAAAATAAAAGCGATCGCAAGCGACTCGACCCATTCTCTCCACGCCGGCTTATTCATCGCTACCCCCGATCATATCTTTAACGCGGCCAAGAACGCCTCCTGCGGCACCTCGACATTGCCGATCTGCTTGAGCCGTTTCTTGCCCTCTTTTTGTTTTTCCCAAAGTTTCCGTTTCCGTGTGATATCCCCGCCGTAGCATTTGGCTGTGACATTCTTCCCCGTGGCCTTAATCCGCGCGCTCGAAATGATCCGGCCGTCGCAGGAGGCCTGGACCTTCACCTCATAGAGCTGCTGAGGAATGAGGTCCTTCAACTTGGAGACCAGGGCCGATCCTTTTTCATAGGCGCGGTCCTTATTCACAAGGAACGAAAAGGCATCACACGGCTTGCCGTTGATGAGAATGTCCAGCCGCGACACCGTGGCCACCTGGAAACCCTTAAATTTATAATCGATCGAGCCATATCCCCGGGTCAGGGACTTCACCATATCGTTAAAGTCCACGATCACCTCGGCCAGAGGAATATCAAAGACGATCCGCATCCGATCCGAAACATACTCGCTCTTTTGAAAATTCCCGCGCTTGGTCTTCGCGAGCTCCATCACCCGGTCCATGTACTGAACCGGCGTCATGATCGCGACCTCGAGGATCGGCTCTTCGATCCGGTCCGTGATCCCCCCGTCGGGCAGGTCGCACGGATTTTCCAGTGCGACGCGCTCCCCGTTCTTTTTGACAACCTGATACTGGACATTCGGCGTGGTCAGGATCAAATTCAGGTCGTATTCACGCTGGAGGCGCTCCTGAACAATCTCCATATGGAGGAGCCCGAGGAAGCCGCAGCGGAACCCATGCCCGAACGACTGCGAACTCTCGGGCTCATACGTAAAGCTCGGGTCATTGAGCCTCAATTTCCCGATCGCCTCGCGCAGGGGCATGAAATCCTTGGCATTCACCGGATAGATCCCGCAAAAAACAAGGGGGTTCAGCTGGCGGTACCCAGGAAGGGCCTCAGCCGCCGGCCGTGCCTTGTCCGTGACCGTGTCCCCGATCCGCACCATCTGCGGATCATGGACATTACAGGCGATATACCCAACCTCCCCGGCCGCCAACCCCTTCACCCGGGTCATCTCCGGCCGAAAAACGCCGACCTCTTCAACAGCAAATTCATTCCCGGTATTCATCATGACGACACGCAGACCGGGCGCAATCACCCCATCAAGAATCCGGACATAGATGATCACCCCTTTATAAATATCATATTCCATGTCAAAGATCAGGGCCTTGAGGGGCGCGGCCTCATCTCCTTCCGGCGGTGGGATCACCTCAACGATCTTCTCAAACAGCTCTGCGATCCCGATCCCCTCCTTGGCTGAAACGAGCTGGATCTTGTGCTCATCAAAACCAAGGATCTCCATCAGCTCGAGCTTCGCGTGATCGAGGTCAATTGTTGTAATATCGATCTTGTTCAAGACGGGAAGGAGCTCGAGATGATTGTCAATGGCCAGATAATAATTGGCCACGGTCTGCGACTCAACGCCCTGAGAGGCGTCCGTCACGAGCAGGGCCCCCTCGCAGGCCCGAAGTGACTTCTCGACCTCATAGGAAAAGTCCACATGGCCGGGGGTGTCGATCAAATTAAAAACATATTCCTGGCCGTCGCGCGCCGGATAATGGATCCGCACGGCCGAGGCCTTGATCGTGATCCCCCGTTCCTGCTCGAGGTCCATACTGTCGAGAAGCTGATGATGGAATTTCCGCTCATCGATCGCGCCCGTAAAAAGCAGGAGCCGGTCAGCAAGGGTCGATTTGCCGTGATCGATATGCGCAATGATCGAGAAATTACGGATTAATGATCTATCCATGACTGTTCTGTGTCCCCATACGTCGCTACGATTTCTGCTTTCCGAGGATATGAGAGGCCATACAGGCAATCACCTCATCGATCGTCATCGCGCTTGAATCGATGACGATGGCATCGGCCGCCTTCCTTAACGGGCCGACCCGGCGGGTGAAATCCTTGTGATCTCGAGCCTGAACGTCCTGAAGGACCTGCTCCAAAACTGACGCTTTCCCCTTGGCCAAAAATTCCTTGTGCCGGCGGAGGGCCCGCTCCTCAACAGTCGCGTCCAGATAAAATTTATGCTGCGCCTCAGGGAACACAACCGTGCCGATGTCACGCCCCTCGATGACGACGTCCGCGCGGCTGCCGATCCGGCGCTGAAGCCCGACCATGACCTCGCGGACGAGCGACTCTCCCGCAATATGAAACGTCTGATTCGTTACCTCGGGTGTACGAATAGCCTCTGAGACGTCTTCACCATCCAAAATAACCTTAACCCCCGACGCGGGATTCCCGATGATATCGATCTCGGTCCGGCGGGCAAGATCCGCAAGGGCCGCCCCGTCCGTGAGGTCAACCCCGCCCCGCATGGCTTTAAGCGTGAGCGACCGGTACATCGCCCCGGTATCCAAGTATGAAAACCCTAAACGGCTGGCCAGGAGCTTGGCGACCGTGCTCTTGCCAGCGCCAGCAGGACCATCAATAGCGACCACCTGGGATCCGGACCGAGGCTTCACGCAAGGCCTTCTCTTTTTTTCTGGGCGGCTTGGAACTGTTCTAAGAGCACCTTGTCATCCGATTCGCCCATCGCGCGCCGCATCGTTGAAAAGTGCTCGACAAAGGCATCCATCGCATCAAGCATATTCCTCGAATTCACTAAACAAATATCCTGCCAGACCTCGGGCGACGATGCCGCGATCCGGGTCGTATCCTTCAACCCTGTGGCCCCGTATGGCAAAAACTCCGACGGAATCGTCTGCATCAGAGCATACGCGATCACATGCGGAAGATGGCTGACATAGGCCAGGGTCCGGTCATGTTCCTCCGGATCCATGATCTTGACCGCTGCCCCCACACTCGCCCATAACCGTTTCACCCGCTCGACCGCACCTCGATTCGTTGTTTCGACCGGGGTGAGAATGCATGTAGACCCGGCAAAAAGATTTTCGTCAGCGAATTCAATTCCCCGTTTTTCAGATCCAGCTAACGGATGAGCACCCACGAACATCGCTCCGTTCGACAAAACAGCCTGCGCCGAGGCAACAATGCCGGCCTTGGTACTGCCGACATCCATGACAAGAACGCCCTTCTTCAGGTCAGGCTCGATCTGCCGCATGATCTCTTCAACGGCCCGGACCGGGGTCGCAAGGACAACCAGGTCCGCGTTCAGAACCGCCTTCTTCAGATCAAGCGAACCGTGATCGATCGCCTGGGCTTGGACTGCTGCCGCGAGCGTCTCGCGCCGCCGAGAAAACCCAATCACCTCTCGAGCCAGCTGATGTTTTTTGATCGCCTTTCCCAGCGAACCACCGATCAACCCAACGCCAATGATCGCCACCTTACGAAATACCGGTCCCCCTCCGAATCCCATCATAGTCACCCTCTATCGTAGATGTCTGATTATAATGTTCGTCCGACCGCCTGGGCCACGGCCCGTAATTCCTTCACGAGCTGCGCGAACCGTTCGGGCACGAGCGACTGGGCCCCGTCCGACTGGGCCTCTTCGGGATTGTGATGGACCTCGATCATCAATCCGTCACACCCCGCCGCGACCGCCGCCTTAGCGACGCTCCCCACCAGCCCCCACCGGCCTGTCCCATGGCTCGGATCCACGATGATCGGCAGATGAGATTTCTGTTTCACGACCGGAACAGCATTGATGTCCACGGTGTTCCGTGTCTCGGTCTCAAAGGTCCGAATCCCCCGCTCGCAGAGAACCACGCTCGTGTTCCCCTCGGATAAAATATATTCGGCCGACATCAGCCATTCCTTAATCGTGGCGCTGATGCCGCGTTTTAAAAGAACCGGCTTTCGGGTCTTTCCGACCTCGCGCAGGAGCGTAAAATTCTGCATATTGCGCGCCCCGATCTGGAACATGTCAACATACCGGTCCAAGAGCTCAACATGACGGGTATCCATAAGCTCAGTCACCGTCGCCAACCCTGTGGCCTGAGCCACATCTTTCATAATCTTGAGGCCGTCCTCACCCATCCCCTGAAAATCGTACGGCGACGTCCTCGGCTTAAAGGCCCCGCCGCGAAGGATCGTGGCCCCGGCCTTTTTCACGTGTTCAGCCACATCAAGGAGGGTCTCATAACTCTCGATCGAACACGGACCGGCCATGATCACAAGGGCCTTGCCCCCGATCACGACCCCTTTTTTGACCACGACCTCAGAATCCTGGGGCTGGAACTCTCTGGAGACCAGCCGAAATGGAGACAATACCGGCATGACGCTTTCAACACCGGGGAACACCTCAAGCGGGGTTACGCGAAGAACATCCTCGGGTCCGATGAACCCGATAATGCTGCGCTCGACCCCTCGGGAAATATGGGCCCGCAGACCCAAGGCCTCGGCCTTTTGAACAATATGCTGAATCTGTTCCTCGGTCACATCTGATTTCAATATAACGATCATCTCGCCCTCAACTTTTCTGAACAACGGTTTGTAATGCTCGAAGACATTTATTATTCTCCCGCGCGCTTCCGATCGTAATACGGATATACGCCTCGAGACCCCAGGCGCGCATATCCCGGACGATCACCCCGGCGCCGAGAAGCCGGTCAGCCACCCCAGGGCCGAACGCCCCGACATTCATCAGGACAAAATTGGTCGCGCTCGGGACATAGGGGATCCCCATCTCCTCGAGGGCCGCGCAGACGCGCTGGCGTTCGCCAAGGAACTCCCGGCGGATACCCTCATAATACCGGCGGTCACGCAGGGCCGCGACCGCGGCCACCTGAGCGAGCGAATTCACGTTAAAAGGTTCACGGACACGGTTCAGGAGATCAACCACCTCAGCGCTCGCCGCGGCGTACCCGACCCGAAGCCCCGCAAGCCCGTACATCTTCGAGAACGTCCGCGCCACCACAAGATTCGGATACTGCGACAGCCAGGGAATCGTCCGAGGATAATCATCCCGCTCAACGGCATACTCATAGTACGCCTCATCGAGAAAGACGAGCACATCCGAAGGCACCGAATCCAAAAAACCCTTCAGCTCGTCTGATGGAACATACGTTCCCGCGGGGTTCCCCGGGTTATCGATAAAAATGATCTTGGTCCGATCTGTGACCGCGGCGGTGATCGCTGCCAGGTCATGCCGAAAATCCTTCATCGGGATCACCCGCGTCACCGCCCCGAGGGCCTGAGCCCCGATACTATAAACCATAAACGACGGATGAGACACGATGACCTCGTCCCCAGGCTCAACAAAGGCCCGCTGCGCCATAATAATGATCTCATCAGACCCATTCCCAAAGATCAGATCATCCCGATCGACATGCAGGAACTCCGCGACGGCTCGTCGGAGCTCATAACAATATCCGTCCGGATACCGATTGAGGTCCTGGGCAGCGCGGGTGATCGCCTCGATCACCTTCGGTGACGGCGGGTAGGGATTCTCATTCGAGGCGAGCTTCACCACCTGGCGAAGCCCGAGTTCGCGTTTGACCTCACTGATGGGCCGGCCCGGCTGATAAGGCTGTAACTTCAATAAACGCTGGATCGCTTTTTTCTTCATCGCGTCTCTTCTCTACGCCGGGTACGACCCGAGGACTTTTAAATATTTACACATTCCATCCAAATGCTTTAACGCGGTCTGGACCTTCGGGTCATCACGATGCCCCTCAAAATCCACAAAGAAATAATAATCCCACGCCTTTTTCTTAGAGGGACGAGACTCAATCTTGGTCAGATTGATCCCGTGCTTATAAAATGGGGCGAGCATATCGTGCAGGGCCCCGACCTTATCCCGGATCGAGAACAGGATCGATGTCCGGTCATTTCCTGTTGGATTCGCGTCACTCTTGGCGATGACCAAAAATCGTGTCACGTTGTGCGAAAAATCCTCGATCCCTTTCTTAAGGATCTGCAAGTGATACAGATCCGCGGCCAAGAGCGATGCCACCGCGGCCGTTCCCTTTTCCTTCCCCGCCAACTGGGCCGCCCGGGCGCTCGAGGAAACCTCAATGAGCTCGACCTCAGGCAAATGCTGGTGAAGCCAATTCCGACATTGGGCAAAGACCTCGCTCTTTGAATAGACCTTCCGCACCTTATCGATCGTCGTCTTTGATAACAAATTGTGCGAGATCTCCATCACCGAATGCGCGCAGATCTTCAACTCCGAATCAACAAGAAGATCGAACGTATTGGTCACCGCCCCCTCAATCGAATTCTCGATCGGGACCACCCCATAATCGCAATCCCCATTCTCGACCTTCGCGAACACCTCCGAGATCGTGGTGCACGAACTATATTCAACCTGCGACCCGAATTTCCGGACCGCGGCCAAATTCGTAAATGAGGCCTGCGGCCCAAGATAGGCGATCTGCAGGGATTTCTCAAGGGACAGGGCCGACGACATGATCTCACGGTAGACCGCCTCAAGGGCCTCCGGGGTCATCGGGCCGCGGCTCGCGGCCTTCACCCGGCGGAGAACCTCCTGTTCCCGGGACGAGACATAGACCCCGGCCTGATGCCGGGCCTTCAGCTCACCGATCTTCTGGCTGACCCGCGCGCGCTGATTGAGCAGACGCACGATCCGATCATCCAGGGCATCGATCTTTTTCCGATATTCCGCTAACGACATGGCTCACCTCACGGTTAACGTTCCGCTGATCCCTCAAGGGGCGCGGCGTGAACTGACGGCTCGGGCGCTTCGGTCAATCCCGCTGTCGCCTCCCCATCACCGCCCTCACCCCGGTTCAATTCATCCATGACCTTCTTGAGATCCGTTACCGCCTCCTCAGGACGATCGTCGGTCTCGAGACCCTCCGCCGCGTCACGCCCATCGCCGGAATCCGGCAGGGCCGCCCTCTCGGCATCCGGGTCGTCAAGATAGACGGCCTCACGGGCAAAGGACTGATTCACATGGTCATCGCCGAGACCTGCGACCGAAGTCTCCACCGATTCGCCGGCATTGCTGAAAAAGAGATCCCCGCTCCCCTCACCGCCCGGCGCGCCATGCTGATCTATCGTCGCGGCAAAATCCTCGAGTTTGGGAAGATCCTTGAGTTCCTTCAATCCAAAATATTCCAAGAACGCCTTCGTCGTCCCATAAAGGAACGGCCGCCCCGGGACATCCTTTCGGCCCACGATCTTGATCAGTCCCTTTTCCAATAAATGGGTCACGACCCCGTCCGAATTTACCCCGCGAATCATCTCGATATCCGACCGCGAGACCGGCTGACGATAGGCGCTGATCGCGAGCGCCTCCAAGGCCGGCCGGGATAACTTCTCCTTCACCCGGGTCTTAAATAAATTCCGTATGTACTCGGCGTACTGGGGGCTGCTCAGCATCTGAAATCCGCCGGCGATCTCGACGATCCGCATCCCCCGGTCCGTCTCGGCATACTCTTTCTCAATAGCTGCGACCAACGCCTTGATCTCCGAGGGCTCGAGGGTCTCAAGCGCCTCGCGCATCTGGTCAACGGTGATCGGTTTGTCGCTGATGAACAATAACGCCTCGACGGCCCCCTTCATATAATTCTGGCCCTGATCATCCATTAGGCAACGATCCTTTGTTTATAAATTTCATTTAAAAGGTCCTCCGCCGACGAGAGACCTGGGGTATGCGCAATCGCCCCCTCGATCATCCGCAGGGCCTCGGCCTTTTTATACTGCAACTGAAGAAGGACATCCAGGGCCTCCGTCTGCCAGGCAGGGACGTCTCCAGAACCAGCCGCCTCGACAGGCGCGCCAGGCTGGTCCTGGATCAAACCGTATTTTCCGACCTTGTTCTGAAGCTTGGCAACGATCTCCTTGGCCTTCTGCTGACCGATCCCCGGCAGGGACTGTAAAAATTTCGCGTCCCCACGCGCGATCGCGTCCGCGATGACCGAGATCGGCTGATCAAGGGCCTTCACCGCAGCCCGTGGCCCGATCCCCGACACCTTAATAAAATCCAAAAAGAAATCCCGTTCGATCGCGTTGAGAAAACCCACGAGTGTCGGATTCCCCTTCGCCGGGGAAAGTTGAATATAATCATAGATAATAAGGGACACCCGACCGTTCGCATCAACAGCCTCGGCCAGCCGGCTGAGGATCGAGGTCGGAACAAGGATCTCATAACAGACCCCCTGGACATCAATCAGGGCCGTCATATCCTTTGTGTCGATCAGGGCGCCTGTTATTCGTGCGATCATCGTTCGGTCCCTCGGCAGCCTCGATTATGATAAATGCTGCATGTAAATATAGCCCAAACTCAACGCCAAGGCGTCACTCGCATCAAGGGTCAGCTCCTCGGCATTGAGCTTCAGGATATGGGCGACTGACGCGCGCGTCTGGAGCTTCGTGGCGTTCCCGTTGCCCAGGACCGCCTTCCGGATCCGTTTGACGCTATGCTCCTCAAGCTCAACCCCGGTATGGGCACAAGCGAGACAGATCACCCCGCGCACATGACCCATGACAAACGCGGTGGCCGGATGTTTATAATGCGCAAACAATTTCTCAAGAACAACAACAGAAGGGTGATACTGGGCGATGATCTCGGTCAGATTCTTGTAGACCGTTGCCAGTCGCTGGGGCAGACGGTCTTTCTTTTTCGGATTAATCGTCCCCGCCTCACAGAGCCGCAGACGCGGAGGCATCCCCCCGCCCTCAACCTCAATCACCCCGTACCCGGTCGCGTTAAGCCCCGGATCCACCCCTAGAATGACCATATTATTCAGCCAGACTATCCATTTCTTCGTCAGAAATATCAAAGTTCGCATGGACCGCCTGGACATCCTCATGCTCCTCGAGGGCGCCCATGAGGGCCAAGACCTGCCGGGCGTCATTCCCGGTGACCTTGACCATCGAACTCGGCACCTTGGTCAATTCAGCGGATTCAAGCGCGATCTTTTTCGCCTCCAGGGCCGCCCTCACCTGAGCAAAGGCCGTCGGCTCACAGGTCACCTCAAACAGGTCTCCCTCGGTGCTGATGTCCTCGGCCCCAGCCTCCAGGGCCGCCTCCATCAATTCATCCTCGCTCACCGCGTCTTTCTTGACAACGATCACGCCCTTGGCGCTAAACATCCAGGCCGTGGACCCGGCACCGGCCATACTGCCGTTCTTCTTGTTAAGAATGTTCCGGATCTCGGCCGTGGTCCGATTCTTATTATCGGTCAACCCCTCAATGAGGACCGCGACCCCGCCGGGGGCATAGGCGTCAAAGACAACCTCCTCATAGGTGACCCCTGGAAGCTCACCCGTCCCCTTCTTAAGCGCGTTATCAATATTGGAGCTCGGCATATTAAATGACTTGGCCCTCGCGATCGCGGTCCGAAGACGGATATTGCTCTCAATGTCCCCGCCGCCGGCCTTTGCTGCCGCCGTGATCTCCTTCGTCAATTTGGTAAATACCGCTCCCCTCTTGGCATCGGCCGCAGCCTTTTTATGCTTAATGGTTGCCCACTTTGAATGTCCTGACATGTCTGTAACCTCCTCGTGAATTAATGATCCTACCCACTACAATCGTCGAAAAAAACGCACAGGCAGACGATAAGCCGAGTTCTGTCACCCTAAAAAAAATCATCGATCTAGGGCGATGCTTATTCAACTCACCCTGCAGGTCACCCCGCAGACTCTTGCAGCCTACCCGAGGGTCATAACGAAGCGGATCACCTCGTGCGCCTGTCCCTCGCGGGACCGCGCTGCCCTCCTATTTGGCATTGCTCCATGCAGAGATTGCCCGTTTCACCTCCCCCGTTAGGGGGAACTCGTCTCTGTTGCTCTGATCCTCTTCCTCGCGCGAGCGAGAAAGGCCCTGCATTACCAGGGTGCATTATCCTCCGGAGCTCGGACTTTCCTCCCCGGCGTTCATCGCCGAGGCAAGCATCTGCGTCTGCCCATGCTTAATAGCCTGACGAGCCAGCCGGTCGGCCGCTTTATTATGCTCCCGAACGACGTGCTCGATTGAAAAAGAACGGAACCCGCTGATGAGATGCTGAACCTGATCGAACAGAACCTTGATCTGCGGATTTTTGACCTGATAGAGACCCTGGATCTGACGGCACATGAGCTCGCTATCGCTCTTGGCCACGACACGATCGGCACGGCAGATCAACGCGGCCTGCAGGCCATAAATCAGGGCCATATACTCCGCGATATTATTTGTAGCTTCGCCAATATACTGCGAGACCGTCTGGACCTCAGCGCCATCCTCAGAAAGAACACATCCTACCCCCGCCGGACCGGGATTTCCGCTGCACGCCCCATCGCTATGGATCTCAATCGTTCTCACGACAGCATATCTTCCTTGATATAAAGCAAACGCGCGCACATCTCACAACTGATCAGGTCTTCATGTTTCTTGATCTCATTGATGACCTGGACCGGAACATTCATAAAACACCCACCGCAGACATCCGTCACCGGCACAATCGCGAGACCATCCTTATGCTGAAGAATCTTCTCATACCGCTGCAGGATTGGCTTATCGATCCCCTCGAGAAGAGCCGCGCGCCGGCCCTCTAGATCTTTGATACGTGCGCTGATATCAGCGATCTCCTGATCGAGGACTCGTTTCTTCGCCTGATAGGCCTCTTCTTCCTTCGCCACATGCCCCTTCTCACGCTCGAGGTCCGACTTGATGGCATCGGCCTGATCATACGAAAGCAGGATCTTTTCCTCGATCATCGAGGCATCGGCCTTCAGCCCCTCGGTCTCTTTGATCTTGGCCTGATATTCCTTGTTCGTCTTGATCTGGGCGAGCTGGCCGTCTGACTTGCGAATAGCCTCTTCCTTCGCCGCGAGATCACCTTCTAAGGTGTGGCGCGCGACCTGGATCGCCTTAAAATCAGCTTCGACTTTTTTCAGTGTGGCCTTCTTGGATTCAAACTCGGCCTGGAGCTGTTGGAGCAGGGCGGGCTTATCCTCGGCATCTCGTTTGAGCGCGAAGATCTGACTATCGTACTTTTGAAGTTCAACTAGTTTTCGAACTGTTTCCAAAACATGGTTTTCAGACACTCTGCGATCCTCAGTTAGCACATGATCCTGACCGGGCTCTGGCAGACTTGCCGCACTGAGACCGGTCCTCCGTCAGGTAAAAATGGTGGGCACAGAAGGACTCGAACCTTCGACCTCTACGATGTGAACGTAGCGCTCTAACCAGCTGAGCTATGCGCCCAAAGTATGCCCATATCAGTGTCTCATCATATATCTGGGCCCACCTGGACTTGAACCAGGGACCAATGGATTATGAGTCCACTGCTCTCACCAGCTGAGCTATGGGCCCGTGAACTTTTCAAATAACATTATAAGAAGTATTGATATAATGTAAAAATTGAACCTAATTATAGCAAATTTTATACAGCTGTAAAGACTTTTTCCTGAGAGAACGATGAAAAAACAGTGAGGATCCCTGACAGGCGGAGCGACCAGCCTATGGGTCGTTCCGAAGCGGAACTGCGGGACTCTGAGACGCTGCGACGACCGGTAGGGAGATCTGCCCGTAGGGCGTGACCCCGCGGATCCCCATGCGGTAATGGCAGGTGACCTCGAGAACCTGGGGTTTGTGAAAAACACCGAGCTGATACCGCATCGTCAGGCTTTCTCCGGCATAAAGGATCTTGGTCGCAGGGACGGAGACATTCTTACCGGGCGGCGTGCCCCAATACTGGTCATCGATTAAAAAATAGAGTGTCTTGTCACTGAGCGGGGCGACATACATATGCCGTTTGCTGACATTCGTGAGGACGACATCCACCTCGACGTTTGCCCCGACCTCGACCGTGTCGGCAACAGGGCGCACCGAGATCATGAGGGGCATGTGCTCCTGCTGAATTTTCGAAATCCTCTCACCATACCGCCGGATGAAAGGGATGACATCAAACTGCTTGCGCAGCGGATGCCGACGCTGGTACCCAGAAATTTTCATCTGAAGAATGGGGAAGGCATAATTGAACATGTCGCTCTGGGCTGGGAACGTCCACGCCTCCACCGGATCAATCGTGACGGCAAATTGATAAGGCAACTCGGTACGGTCGGTTCCATCCGGCTGATAGGCATACTCGATCGCATAGATCCCCTGAGGATTGACCGAGAGGTTCTCCTCACCGAAGTCGCGAAGCTCCTTGAATTCAGGCTTCGAGGCCATGACCGCTGCGTAGATGTCCATGATCACCGCGTTATAGACCTCGATAATCGGCGCGTCAAGGACCGGTGCCTCGGGAAGTTCTGCGGCATCAGCCCCGATCGCGAGCCCCACCACCAATAACAGCGTTAACACGATCTTATGATTCATGAGCCCCTCACCCCTATCTATACAAAATATACCATGAAACCAGCTGGTCCAAAAGCCCATCGAGAAAAAAACGGCCTGCCCTCTTAGAGAGCAGGCCGCACGTCACCAAGGCACCAATCAAAAAACAACTTCAGCGTCACGCAACGAGACATCCAAAAACTGCTGGATGCGGCGTGAGCGTGTGGGATGCCGTAATTTTCGAAGGGCCTTGGATTCGATCTGCCGGACGCGTTCACGCGTCACATTAAATTCACTGCCCACCTCTTCAAGGGTTCGGCTCGTGCCGTCATGGATCCCGAAGCGAAGCTCAAGAATCTTGCGCTCCCGTTCATCAAGGGTCTGGAGGACCTCGCCGATCTCCTCCTTCAGCATCGAATGAAGGGTCGCGTTCGCCGGAGAGACCGCCTTTTTGTCCTCTATAAAATCACCAAAGTTTGTATCCCCCTCGTCCCCGATCGGGGTCTGAAGCGAGATCGGCACCTGCGAAATCTTCATGATCTCCTTCACCTTCACCACCGAGATCCGCATCTGTTTCGCGATCTCCTGAGGCGACGGCTCGCGGCCGTACTCCTGGACAAACAACCGTGAGATCCGGATGATCTTGTTGATCGTCTCAGTCATATGGACCGGGATCCGGATCGTCCGTGCCTGGTCCGCGATCGAGCGCGTAATGGCCTGACGGATCCACCAGGTCGCATACGTTGAAAATTTATATCCCCGCTGATACTCAAACTTCTCGACGGCGCGGATCAGCCCCATGTTCCCCTCCTGAATAAGATCGAGGAACGAGAGCCCGCGGTTAATGTACTTCTTGGCGATACTAACCACGAGACGGAGATTCGCCTCAACAAGGAGCTTCTTGGCCTTATTGAATTTAGACTGACGCAGCCGGATGACGCGCATCTGCTCGCGGATATCCTTAAGCGGCGCCCCGAGCTCATGGACAAGATGCTGCCGCTCCTTCCGAAGGGCCGTGTGATCACCCCGTTTCGTCTTCACCTTCAAGAGCCGTTCGATCTTTTCCAGGCGACGGGCATGCTCATCGATCTCCTCGGCGACCTTCTCATTAAAGGCCGCGGTGAGTTTAAACTGAGAGAGCAGTTTGGCCGACTTCTCCGACCCCACCCGCGCTTTCTTCACCTGCTCAAGAATATTTTTTAGGTCCTTGATCAATTTGGGCCGGCGCTCGAGCTCATCCTTGATGACGTCCTCGACATTGACCTCCTCGGACAGAACCCGCTTGATCATCTCAACGGCGCTTTTGCGTGCGTAGGCCGTCACATACAGGGCCTCAGCCAAACGCTGTTCGGTCTCCTCAATCCGTTTGGCAAGGGCGATCTCCTCGTCACGGGTCAAGAGCGGGATCGACCCCATCTGTTTCAGATACATCTTCACCGGATCGTCGAGAGGGATGAATTTATCCGAATAAATATCCTCCTTGCTCTGCTCGGCCCGCACCCGGCGGACCTGCTGTTCCCGGCTCTCCTCCTCGAGCTCCTCTTCCTCGATGACCTCGGTGTCCTCCGACTCGATGACTTTAATATTCTTGCCGTCGAGGATATCAAAAACCTGATCGATCTCCTCGGACGACTCGACTTTTTCAGACAGCGTCTCATTGACCTCATCATACGTGAGGAATCCCTTCTTCTTGCCCATCGAGACAAGTTTATCAACGTCTGTCTGTAATTCCTTGGTCGTCATAAATCTCACCTCTTAAGTATTTGATTTAAATCCTCAACCAGACTCATCACCCTCTGCTCATCCCCCGCCGCCTTCGCCGCCTCCATTTCAACCACGATCTGCCTCCGACGTGATTTTATCTGATCCTGCCGGATCCGCTCGATGCAGTCCGCGCACACCTTGTCGGGGTCCCCGGGAGCCGCATCGTCACGCGCGGCCAAAGCCGATAAAAAAGTGTTCCACCCCGGGTCCGTCACGCGCGCCACGAGCGCGGCCACATCGACACCTCCCTGCGCGTCATACATCTCAAAGACCGCCTCAAAGATCCCGCGGATCATCTTGCTCGAAAAATCCCCGGGAGTCAACTGCCCACGCACCATCGGGACGAACCGTCCGTCGCTCAACACGATGCTGAGGAGCTCCCGCTCCGCCGCCTTCACAGGTTCCGATCGGCTCTCCACCCTCTCGGCTTCCGGAACCGGCCCCTTCTGCGTCTGCGGCTGACGCGCCAGGCGTCCCAGCTCCGCGATCAGGGCCTGCTCCGTCATCAAGGCGTTCTGGACCACGGATAACCGCCTCGCCACCGCGGTCACGGCCTCGGTCCGAGCAATCGGATCCTCAAGCCGCTGAATAAAGGCCAGCATCTCGGCGGCGATCCGCGCCCGGTCCGCCGTGGTCTGACCGCCATGGCGTTCCATCAAAAAATCAAGCTTAAAGGCCGCCACATCCTTTGCCTCACGGACCCGCTCGCGAAAGGCCTCAGCCCCAAACCGTCGCACAAATGAATCAGGGTCCTCCCCCTGAGGCAACCGCGCGACCCGTGTGTGCATCCCCTCCTCCACGAGGAGGTCAAGGCTCCGGTTCATCGCGTTCTCTCCAGCGGGGTCCGCGTCATAGAGCAAGATCACGTTCTGCGTATAGCGCCGAACGAGACGGATCTGATCCGCGGTCAAGGCCGTGCCCAACGACGCCGCCACATGATCCACCCCCGCGGCCATCGGCGAGACAAAATCCATATACCCCTCGACGATCACGATACAATCCTCACGGGTCACCGCCTGTTTCGAGAGGTGAAGCCCATAGAGATGCCGTCCCTTAACATAAACCGGCGTCTCCGGAGAATTCAAGTATTTGGCCTCTTCCGCAGAATCAAGGGCCCGACCGCCAAAGGCCACACAATGACCACGCACGTCAAAGATCGGAAACATCACCCGGTGCCGAAACCGGTCAAAATATCCCTCTTTCTGACGACGGGGGATCACCAGTCCCGCCGTCACCATCTCAGCATATTCCACGTTCTGGCTTCGAAGCCATGTCGTCAGACCATCCCAGGCCTGGGTCGCGAGACCGAGCTGAAACCGTTTCACCTGCTCGAGGTCGATCCCTCGCCCTTTAAGATACTCACGGGCCTGAACCGAGGCCTCGGCCCGGTCAACAAGGAGATTACGGTGAAAATACTGAACCACCAGGGCATTGATCTGCCAGAGCCGCTCCCGCGCATCCTTCTGCTGCCCGCCGTCCCTGCCTCCGGTTTCGGGGATCACGATCCCGTACCGATCGGCCAGGATCTTAACCGCCTCAGGAAAAGCGACCCTCTCCATCTGCATCACGAACGAAATAGCATTCCCACCGATTCCGGTGCTAAAACAATGAAAAATCTGTTTATCAGGGCTCACAACAAATGACGGGGTCTTCTCATGCCTGAACGGCGATAATGCCTTAAAATTCCTCCCTGCCGGCCGGAGCGGAAAGTATGCTGAGATCACCTCAACAATATCCGCGCGATCCAGCACCTGCCGGATAATATCCTCAGGAATCAACCCCTGCCCCATCGCTCCCCCGCATCCAACATTATTTACGTCGCGCGCCCCAAACATCCTCAGTCCGGGCCATCGTCTCCTCAAGCGCCATATTCGCGTCACTCCTAGGAAAGGCACGGACGATCCCGTACGAATAAGCCGCCTGATAAACGCGATACGGGATCCGAGCGATCACCGCCGACAGGCGCGACCGCTCGAGCCAGCGCCATCCGACATCATGATTCATCACCATCACCCCAATAACCAAGAGACCAGCGATCAACGGCGCCCGCGCCAACGACACAACGCCACCGGTAAACCGCGCTGACCGGCTGACCTTTTCCTCAGACGAGAGCGACATCAGGGCGTCATGAACGATCTTAAAGACAAACCACAAGGCCCCCCACAGGCCCAAAAAGGCCGCGATCGCGTGATATCCCGACGCTGCTGAGCCAAATTTTTCAAAGAGCCGAGCCCCATCCCCATAAAAATGCAGAATGAGGATCGACATCACAAGGGTCATCACGACCTTGAGGAATTCGGCAACCAATCCTTTTCGCGCGCCCTGGAAGCCACAAAAAAGAAAAACACCTCCGATTACCGCATCCATCACGTTCAAGGTGTTGTCCCCCAGACTCTTCCAAATTATTGATAACCATGCAGTTAAACTGCTAAAGTATAACACACGCCCCCTGGGGTGTCAAGGAAGCGCTTGCCGGCCGGAACCACCCGTCAAAGCAACATAAACCTATGGCAAGTAATGTTTTATAAAAATCGGACCTTGCCTGACTCAAAAATCTATGCCTTGACAAACATTATCGGAAATGATATCTTTGCCTTTATCATGACAAACGATGACATGACGGGTCCCATGGATCCATCCGTGACCAAAGATCATCAGGAACGCAATCTTCGGGTGCTCTATGAAATCAGCTGCGCCATGCGCACCACCCTGGACCTCGAGCACATTCTCTATATCATTCTGACCGGGGTCACCTCGCACTCGGGCCTCAGCTATAACCGCGCGGTCCTTTTCCTCGTCAACCCGGCGAACGGGACCCTTGAGTGCAAAATGGCCATCGGACCTGAATCCGGTGAGCACGCCAATAAAGTCTGGCAATATATCGAAGACACGGACCAAACCCTTGAAGACCTGATCCGCGAAGACCGGATCCAGCAGACCCACGGGCGATCCTCCTTTTATCACTCGCTCCGGGGGATCACCTGCGATCCGGCCAAGGACACAACAAGTCTCTTGGCCCAGGCCTTCCGCAGAGGGGAACCGTGGCATCTCACGAGTGACGAGGTCGACTCCTTCGCCGATGACCCCCTCCTCAAGAAATTCATCACCCGGGAGCTCATCATCATGCCGCTCCGGGCCCATGACGCGGTCAACGGACTGATCATCGCCGACAATATTTACACGCAAAAACCGATCTCTGATCAAGACGTCCGCTTCTTCACCATGCTCTCGAACCAGGCAGGGCTCGCGATCGAGAATTCACGGCTCTATGAAATGGTCGTGCGTCAGAGCCAAACCGATGCCCTGACCGGATTGTGGAACCATGGATATTTTCAGAAGACCCTGCTGACGGAACTCGAGCAATCGAAAAAGACGAAGGCCCCGCTCACCCTGGCCCTCATGGACCTGGATAATTTCAAGGCATTAAACGACACCTGCGGGCATCAGCACGGCGATGTCGTGCTCAAAGAGGTCTCGAAGATCTTTCGCGAATCCGCCCGCGACACCGACATCATCTGCCGTTACGGCGGAGAAGAATTCGCGGCCATCTTCACGAACACCTCATCGGCAGCGGGCTATGAGATCGCCGAGCGGCTCCGACGCCGCATTGACGGATACGCCTTCCCATCACCCTCTGGCGTCGGCACGATCCATTTCACGATCAGTATCGGCCTTGCGAATTTTCCGATGAATGCCGTCGACAAAGACACCCTGATCCAGGCAGCGGACCAGGCCCTCTACCGCGCCAAGAACGCGGGAAAAAATCAGATCTATCAGGCGTAGAATAGCCTCAGGCAACACCATTCTTCCGAATTTTCCATCAGAATAACAAACGATACGGCAGATCGATATTTTATTGGCATTCGGGTGGTGTGGGCCTGCTGAGACACCAGCGTTCTAAGCAGGTCGCGTTATCTTCACACCAATAACGTATCACGGGGTCTCGCCTATCGTTGCGACAAAGCAGCTGCCTAAAGAAAGCCATCCCCGGCCGACAGCCACCCCCTGTCTCAAGATTCCACGCATCCGCAGCACCCTGTGAAAGCACACATTGACCCGACGATGGTTGCGACGTAATGTTCTTGCAACAATAATTAAGATCGAGAGAGCACTGACGGCACACAGCAACACCTCCTTCATATAGTGTTGGCCTTCCAGTCCTCGAATCTATATACGATAAATTCGTACAATCAGCCGCGAATAGATCCCCATCACATTGCTCGCCTTCATCAAGCTGCCCATTCCCACATGCACCACACGACTCACACCCCGCATACGAGATCTGACAGGCCCCGTCGCAGCCATCATAACCGCATGGAGTACACGCCGCTGTCCCGCATTGATTTCCAGCATCCGGATTGCCGTCACAACTAGGCGGATCCATGCCCGGATCACACGCCTCACCCGAATCAAGAACACCATTGCCGCAACACAGCGCGCACTCCCAATAACTGATCTGACAGGCCACACCACAGCCAACCGTCCCACCGCACGCCATACTCTGATTCGGATTACCCGTACAGGCAAAGGTAGCCCCCTCAATACCCGGATCACAGGCCTCCTCACCATCAATCACCCCATTCCCGCAACAATCAACCTTACCACACGGAACCACCCACGGCCCAGCAGGCTGAGATCCGCAGCGATCCGCAGCCACAACCCGGCCGTCTGGATCCACACATTGAATACTACCGCACGTCTGGATCCCCGGCGTCCCGCTATTTGTGGGGTCGCACGTCTGAGAGCAATCACCGCATTGAGCATACTCCCACGAATAGACGTTATAGGTAGGCAGATCCTCACCGATAATATTAATCGTCTGATCCAAGGCGCTTTCAATGACCCGTCGAAGAGGACCATTGGGGCCTGCCACCGCCAAAAAGGTCACGATAAGCCCCGCGGCCAAGATTAGATATTCAATAATTTGTTGTGCGCGTGAATTCATAACGATACCTTCGCAACCCCGCCTCATCCATCATAAGTATACCATGAAAATAAATCCCACCCGGAACGCCGCTCGATTATTTCCCAAAACTTATTTTGCAAGTCTATGCCGCGGATAAAGATGCCGGCAGGTCGTCATCGATCGACACCTTCTCCTTATCCGAGAATTTGACCGAGACGAGTTTGGACACGCCGGTCTGCTGCATCGTGATCCCGTACATCACATTCGCGTTCACGATCGTCTTTTTGTTGTGCGTGATCACAATGAATTGGGCGATCTTGGCAAAATCCTTCAAGAGATAACTGTATCGCCCGACGTTCGATTCATCAAGCGCGGCGTCGATCTCGTCGAGAACGCAGAACGGGCTCGGATTGACTTTGAAGACCCCAAAGATCAGCGCGATCGCCGTCAGGGTCTTCTCCCCGCCGGAGAGGAGGCTGATGTTCTGCCGCTTCTTGCCGGGAGGCCGGGCGATGATGTCGATCCCCGACTCAAGGACATTCTCCGGGTCGAGCAGCACAAGCTGCGCCTCGCCGCCTCCGAAGAGCATCCGAAAATAGATCCGGAACTCCTCGCTGACCTTCGTGAATGTATTGAGGAACATCTGGCGGGTCTCACGGTTGATCTTTTGGATCGTGCGGTGCAGCGACTCCTTGGCCGTAATGAGGTCCGCCTGCTGTTTCGTCAAGAACTCAAAGCGCTGTTTGAGCTCCTCGAATTCTTCAATCGCGACAAGATTAACGGATCCGAACGACTCACATCGTCGCCGGAGCCGCTCGATCACAAGCCCCACCTCATGCGCGTCCAGCGGGCCCTCAAGGGCCACGCCCTCAATGTCCCCGACCTCGGCTGCCCCAACGGCCTCGGCGTTCAGATCGATCCGGTACGCCTGCCAAAGCCGGTCGCGGATCTCCTTCTCCTTGAACCCCATCTCCTGCTCCCCCATCTGTTCCTGATGGAGGGAGCTTCGAATCTCTTCAAGCTCACGAGTGTAGGCCTCAATGTTCGTCTTGAGACTCTGCGTCCGCTGGGCTACCTCAACCTTTTCCCGCTGATGCTGTAACAGCGTCGCCTGCAGCCCCTCGCGTTCGTCTTTTAACCGGGCGATCTCGTCATGGATCCCGGTCATGTCCTGATGATACCGCTGCTCCTTGTCGCCAAGCTCGGCGAGTTCGGCCGTGAGCCGCTCGGTCTCGCTCCGGGCCCCGGCAAGGGCCTCATGGAAGATCCTCAAATTCTCGAGATGGCTCGAACGCCGGCCCTCGACCGAATTCACCTCAACCTCGAGCTGGGCGATCGCGACCGTGGTCTCCTCGCGCTCAAGGCCCTTGACCCGGATCATCTCCTGCTGTTCCTTAATGGCCCGCTGGGCCTCCTCGAGGCCGGCCGTCAGCTCCTGAAGCTGATGCGACAGGACCTCCTCTGCCTGATGATGGGCCTCCAGCGTAGTTCGGACCTCATCGAGCTCGACCTCGACGAGTTCAAGCTCCTGCTGAAGTTTTGCGACCTCGGCCTCAATATCCCCGCGCTGCGCGTGGAGGATTGACAAGGCCGTCTCGCGTTCCTGGGTCTCGGCCTCAACACGGGTGATGACCGCCCGCACCTCGGCCTGGCGCCCCTCGAGCAACCGCCGTTCCGCGGTCTTCTGCTCGATCTCGACCGTCAATTCTTGGATCCGGCCCGAGATCTGGACAGGATCCAATTCAATAAATTTCGTCTCACAGATGATCTCATAAAGGGCCTGCCCGCTCTCGCCGAAGAGGTGGGCCAACTGCCCTAAACGCTCCGTCTCGACCGGATTGACCTGACGGACCTTGCCGATCATGCCCGTATGATGCGCCATCGGGGCGCGGTTCGCGAAAAACCGTCCCTGAACCACCGGGTCAGGGATGTCCTCATATTGGGCGCTTAATTTCTCAATGAACTCCTTCTGGGAGATCAAAAACAGTTTATTCCGGTCCCGCTCGGCGATGACATGATCGAGCTCAGCGGCCTGGGCCTGAATGCCCTCTGCCACGGTCCGATTGCCTGATAACTGACTGCGGAGCCCCGCGACCTCGCCGGTGACCTCATCGATCCGCCGGCAGACATTCGCCAGGCGCTGGTCGATCGCCGTTTTCTCGGCCGAGACCTTCCCCTGTTCGATCTCAAGCCGCCGCTGGCGAGCGAGACCGCCCTGGACCTGTTTCATGCTCTCGGTCAGGCGGTTCTTCACCTTGACCTGGTCCGAGGTGATCACAAGGATCCGCTCCTCATTCTGGCGAATATGATCATGGGCCTGAGCCACGACCTCGTGGATCCCACGGAGCTGCTCGCGCCGCGCCTCAAGACGCCGGGCATCGTCCGCGATCGCGGCATCAAGACCAGCCAGAAATCCATTCACTTCATCGATCTTGGCCTGCTGCTGAGCGATCCTCTCGGCGAGCTGGCTGAGGGTGTCCTGAATACGCCGCCGCGTGACGCTGATATTCTCAAGGCGCTCCTCATTGAACCCGATCTGACGCTGATCCACATCGATCTGTCCATCGATCTTGATCTGATCCGCCTTAACCGTATTGATGCGCTCCTCATACTCCTCCAGCATCGCGAGCTCATGCTCCAGGACGTTCTTGAACTCCTCCAATTCCTGCTGAAGCCCAACCTCGCGGGCCCGCATCTGTTCAATCCGCTCGTGCGTCTCCTCCCGTCGGCGCTGATGGGCCGCGATCTCATGACGAGCATAACGAACTTCAAGGGTCTTGAGCTTGTCGAATTCCTCTTTATACCGCTGGGCCTTTTTGGCCTGCCGCTCGCACGTGGCGATCTGACGCTTAACCTCAGCAATAATATCGTTGATCCGAAGAAGGTTGTTCTCGGTGTCGCGGAGCCGGTTCAAGGCCTCGCGTCGTTTCGATTTATATTTAGTGATGCCCGAGGCCTCATCCAAAATAATCCGCCGATCCTCAGGCCGCGCGCTCACGACGAGATCGACCCGTCCTTGTTGCACCATAGAATAAGCCTCGGCCCCGATCCCGGTGCCCATGAACATCTCCGCGATATCTTTCAATCGCACCACGGTCTTGTTAATCAAGTACTCGCTCTCGCCGGAACGGAAGAGCTTGCGGGTGACCGTCACCTCATTATAATCATACGGCAGGGTCCGGGATTCATTCGAAAAGGTCAGGCTCACCTCGGCAAAACCAAGGGCCGGCTTCTTGTCAGTCCCATTAAAGATCACGTCCTCCATCGACGAACCGCGAAGTTCCTTGACACTCTGTTCCCCGAGGACCCACCGGATCGCGTCAAAGACATTGCTCTTGCCGCAGCCATTCGGGCCGATGATCGCCGTGATCCCGGGCCCAAAATTAAACACGGTCTTATCCGCGAAGGATTTAAATCCGAAAATCTCTAATTTCTTCAGATACACCGGGCACTCCTCTGTAGTACTTCCTAAATTCCCCGACGGGCAACCCTAGGCGGACAAGAGCTCTTTGACGAGTTTTACCGTTGTGTCCAAATCCGTAAACTGAGGCAGCATCTCCTCGGGGATCGCAATCCGATATTTCTTTTCAATACCAGCGAGGATCTCGAGGGCCATCATCGAATCCATCCCTAGATCCTTCACAAACTTGGCGTCTCCCTTAATCGCCTCGGGATCCTCCTCAAGGATCTCGGCGACCAACTGGCGAACATCCCGCGCGACGTCAACCCCCTGCGGCACTTGTCCCATGATCTCCTCCCTTTAACAGAACTGGTATTTTAGAGTAACCCCGCTGATGCGCACTCTGTTATGGATATCTTAGACCGAACGTTTTGGAAATAGATACGTTACAAAAAAATAAGAATTTCTTATCTTTTTTGCTAATTTCAATTTAAAGAGGAAAGCCTCAGATGTCAATATGATTTTAATTTTTTTATCCCTTTTCCCCTCGAGATAGGCTCCAATAGCCCTGCGCGGCTCTATAGTAAAATTTAAAAAGAAAAAAATATTGCGCTCTTCGCCGCCCCTATGGTAATATGGGAAAGTTTTTCAAAGGAACTCAGAATATTTGATATTATTTCATCCTTTAACAGACAAAAAGGAGTGTCGTGAATGGATTATCAACTGACCGAAGAGCAAATCATGCTGCGGGACCTCTGCCGCGAGATCGCTGAGGAAAAGATCAAACCCGTGGCTGCCAAATATGATGCCACCGAAGAATTCCCCTGGGAGATCGTCAAGGTCCTGGCCCAGTCCGACCTCTGCGGGGTCTACATCCCCGAGGAATACGGCGGTATGGGCGGCGGGATCCTAGAGCTCTGCATCACGACTGAAGAACTCTCACGCGGATGCGCCGGAATCGGGCTTGCCTTTGCCGGAACCGCGCTCGGAACCGACCCGATCCTCCTCTTCGGGAATGACGAACAAAAACAAAAATATCTGCCCGATATCGCCAGCGGTAAAAAACTGGCTGCCTACGGGATTACCGAACCCGCCGCAGGCTCGGATGTGAGCGCCATGCAGACCACGGCGACAAAGGACGGGGACCACTATATCCTCAACGGGACCAAGCATTTCATCACGAACGGCGGCGAGGCCGATACCTATACGATCGTGGCCATGACCGACAAAGCCAAGGGCTCACGCGGGGCGAGCGTTTTTATCGTCGAAAAAGGGACCCCGGGATTCACCTTCGGCAAGAAAGAGGAAAAACTCGGTATCCGGGCCTCCACGACCCGCGAGCTCATCTTCACCGACTGTCGGGTCCCCAAGGAAAATCTCCTCGGCCGCGAGGGCCAGGGATTTTTGATCGCGATGAGGACCTTCGACATGTCACGGCCTGGGATCGGCGCCCAGGCGGTCGGGATTGCTCAGGGCGCGTTCGATGCAGCGTTGAAATATTCGACCGAGCGCCATCAATTCGGCAAACCGATCTCCAGTTTCCAAGGAATCCAATTCATGCTGGCGGACATGGCCACACAGATCGAGGCCGCCCGGGCGCTCGTCTACGCGGCCGCGCGTCAGATCGATGCCGGTGTCAAAGATGTGACCATGCAGTCGTCGATGGCCAAGATGTTCGCCTCCGACGTTGCCATGCACGTGACGACCGACGCGGTCCAGATCTTCGGAGGGTACGGATATATTAAGGAATATCCCGTCGAAAAATACATGCGCGATGCCAAGATCACCCAGATCTACGAGGGCACGAACCAAATCCAGCGCAATATCATCGCCCTTAATCTCATCAAGGAAAGCAAGAAGAAATGAACATTATTGTCTGTATCAAACAGGTCCCGGACACGACCCAGGTGAAGATCGATCCGGTCACCAATACCCTGATTCGAGAGGGTGTCTCCTCCATCATCAATCCCTTTGACACCTATGCCATCGAGGAAGGCGTCCGGCTGAAGGAAAAATACGGCGGCAAGACCACGGTCATCACCATGGGTCCGCCGCAGGCCGATGCCGCGCTCCGTGAGGCCGTCTCTCTTGGCTGCGACGAGGCAATCCTTATCAGCGACCGAGCCTTCGCCGGGTCCGATACCCTGGCAACAGGGTACACCCTGGCGGGTGCGATCCGACGGATCGGCACCTTTGATGTTATTCTCTGCGGAAAACAGGCCTCGGACGGAGATACCGCCCAGGTCGGACCAGGGATCGCGACTCAACTCGACGTTCCTCAGATCACCTACGTTAAAAAGATCACGGCCGTGGACGAGACGTCGCTCACCGCGGAACGCATGACCGAGGAAGGCTACGAGGTCATTAAGACCTCCCTCCCCTGCCTCTTGACCGTTGTCAAAGAAATCAATGAGCCGCGCCTCCCTTCCCTTAAAGGCAAGATGCGCGCGAAAAAGATCGAAATCCCGATCTGGAAGGCGATCGATATCGATGCCGAAGAGGTTCAGCTCGGGCTCACCGGGTCCCCGACCTGGGTCTCAAAGATCTTCACCCCGCCGGCACGGCCCAAGGGCGAGATCTTCACCTGCGATCCCGACGAGGCAACAACACAAGTCGTCAATCTGTTAAAGAATAGGTTGAAATAATATGAGCATTCAGATCCTTAAAGATAAATGCACGGGCTGCACGATCTGCCTGAACGTCTGCCCCTTTGCCGCGATCTCGATCTCCGACAAGAAAGCGGTCATTGATCCCGACAAATGCACGCTCTGCGGCGCATGCGTTGATTCGTGCAAGTTCAAGGCAATTGATCTCAAGCGCAGTTCCAGCAAGACCCCGAACATCGAGCAGTATCAGGGGATATGGGTCTTCGGTGAACAGAAGCGCGGCGTGGTCCAGCCAATCGTCTTTGAACTGCTCGGCAAGGCGCGGGAGCTCGCGGCAGCACTCAAGACCGATGTCACCTGCGTCATTCTCGGGCACAATATCAAGGACACGGCAAAGACCCTGATCCACCGCGGGGCGGACACGGTTATCCTCGTCGACAGTCCGAAGCTTGAACACTTTTTGGATGAGCCCTACACAAAAGTCCTTGTCCAACTGATCCGTAAATACCGGCCGGCGATCTTCCTCTGCGGCGCGACCTTCCTCGGTCGGTCGCTGATCTCACGGGTCGCGGTCAAACTCCACACCGGCCTCACCGCCGACTGTACCGATCTTGACATCGACCCCAAGGAAGGCTTCTTGCGTCAGACCCGCCCGGCGTTCGGCGGCAACATCATGGCCACGATCCTGAGCAAGAACCACCGCCCGCAGATGGCCACGGTGAGACACAAGGTCTTTAAGGAAAGCCCCCTTGATACAACCCGTAAGGGCAAGGTCATCGAAGAGTCAATCACGCCGACTCTCCTGACCTCACGGACAAAGCTATTAGACATTGTCGAAGAGGTCACGGCCACGATCAATATCGCAGAAGCCGATATCATCGTTTCCGGAGGCCGCGGGATGCGGGGCCCAGAGAATTTCGCGATCCTCGAGGAATTGGCCCGCGTGCTCGGGGGCGCCGTCGGCTCGTCACGCGCCGCGGTCGATAGCGGCTGGATGCCGTATTCCCATCAGGTCGGCCAGACCGGCAAGACCGTCTGTCCCAAGATCTATATCGCCTGCGGGATCTCCGGCCAGATCCAGCATCTCGTCGGAATGCAGTCGTCAGACATCATCATCGCGATCAACAAGGACCCTGACGCCCCGATCTTCACCGTTGCCACCTTCGGCATCGTGGGTGACGTGTTTGAGGTCGTGCCGCTCTTGACCCGAAAATTCAAAGAGGCCTTAAATCGCTAGACTTTTCTATCGCCACAAAAAAGCCCGCCGGGGATATCCCAGCGGGCTTTTCCATTCTCAATAAATTTGTGGGCCTTATTTGATCGCCTCTTTCTTCGCCACGATCACGATCCCAGAGGTCGTGACCTCAAAACGCTTCCGGTCCTCATCCAGGTCATGCCCGATCCGCGCCCCATCAGCGATTCGAACCTCTTTATCGAGGATCGCGTTCTGGATCGAGGCCCCTTCACCAATCGTCACATTATTCATGATAACGGAATTCACGACATCAGCCCCGCGGCCGATCCGGACATTCGGCGACACGACCGACCCCTTGACCGTCGCCCCTTGAATAATGCACCCCCCAGAGATCAGGGAATCAACGATCGAACTGTCAACCGAACGCCCGTCAGGGAGCTGCCAGCTGGCCGTCTTGACCGGCGGGTACTGAATATGATTGGTCCGGAGCGGCCACGTGCGATCATAGATATTAAACTCGGGATTCGGCCGGACCAGATCCATGTTCGCTTGATAATAGGCATCACGCGTCCCGATATCCCGCCAATAATACGGCTGTCCGTTCTCGTCGGAAAAATCATAGACGCAAACCTTGCGTCCATTCTTGAGCATCTGCGGGATCACATTCTTTCCGAAATCGTGCTGAGAAAAAGGAGCCTTGGCATCAAGCTCGAGCTCATGCATGAGGACATTCCGATTAAAAAGATATATCCCCATCGAGGCAAAGATCTGGTCGGGATTCTCAGGGATGGTCTTCGGCTTCGACGGTTTTTCCTGGAACCCGATGACGCGATTATTGTCATCCGCCTCGACCACGCCGAATAATGACGACTGATCCGCCGGCATCGGGATGCACGAGACCGTGACATCCGCCCCGCGCTCAATGTGCATCTCGACCATGTCCTGATAATTCATTTTGTACACGTGATCCCCAGCGAGAATAAGCACGAGATCGGGATTGTGGTCCGCGATCGCATACATATTCTGATGGATCGCGTCAGCCGTGCCCAGATACCACTCGGAACTCACCCGCTGCTGCGCTGGAATCAGATCAATGAACTCGCCGAGCTGCGAGGACACGATATCCGACCATCCCGAAAAAAGATGTTTCTGAAGCGAGAACGATTTGTACTGAGTGAGGACAAAGATCCGTCGAAGACCGGAATTGATACAGTTGCTCAGGGTCACATCAATGATCCGATAAATCCCGCCGAAAGGAACGGCCGGCTTGGCCCGGTCCCTCGTCAACGGGTTGAGCCGCTCGCCTTTGCCCCCTGCCAAGATGAACGTCAAAATATTACGCATACACACCCCTTCGTAAAATCCATTGTTGCCTCGTCACGTGCTCCATTATAGATGAGGACGACTCAAATTTCAATCTCCGGACTTGGGCCCGTCGCTATCTTCGACAGACAGTCCGAGGAACTCCCGCGCCTGTGTGTTTGCGGGTGCGATCTCAAGCGCGGTCTGCCATGCCTGACGCGCCGCGTCAAGATCCCCCTCGCGTTGATAGATCTCTCCGAGCTTCACATAAAGCCGGTCCCGATCCTCATTCTTATCAAGGCCCAAGGCACAAACGGCACGCGCCTCAGACAACGCCCCGATCGTAAGCAAGGCGTCCGCGATCTTGACGAGATCCCGAGTGTCCTTTGCCCCATGGATCGCATGCCCCCGCTTAGCCCAGAAAACCGCCTTATCGCTCTCACCCGCCCGGGCATACGTTCCCGCCATTAAGAACATCACCTCAGCGTCCTCAGGCGCGGCCTCAAGCTCGTCTTCAAACTGCGCGATGGCAACATCATACCGCCCCAGACGATCCGCTGCACGTGCGAGCTTTAACCGAAGCTGCTGATTGGAACCATAAACAAGGGCCGTCCGAAAACAATAAAAGGCCTCGGCATAATCTTTGCGCTCCGCGTGAATGTCCCCAAGCACCTCCCAGGCATATTCAAACGACGGCTGGACGTATAATGCCGCCTTTAATTCAGCGACGGCGAGGTCCGTCAACCCAAGGGCCTTCAGATTCCGCGCGCGGTGAAGATGCTCATACGGGACCACCCTCTTGCCGCGCAACCGATAAATATCAAGAGGCATAACCGGCCAGCGCGAAAAATCGATCGCCGTTTCCTCAATGACACGCTGATTGATCCCCTGTTTCTTCAAAAAGATCACCCCGTCATGCCCCAGATACACCGTAGCCCATTGGGGATGCTCATAAAAATACCTCAGGACCTTCTCCGAGGGATCTCCCCGAACGGTGTTAATGAGAACGCCCTCAATAGTCTCATTCTCGAGCGCCTTCGCGAGTTCCGTGATATCTTGTTTCACGAACAAGCGCTGGGCGTATTCAAAGAACTTCGGCCCGTACACCTCGGTCCGTCCGTCGATAAACACCCGGATGTCCGGATAGGTGCGGCCGACTAAATAGGCCCCGCTGTTAAACTCATTTAAAAAATTCCCTTTGACCCGATGCCGGACCAAAAAGTCGCCGGCCCTGTCCGGAAAAGACCGCTGCGAGACCCCCCAGAACATACTCTTGCGCTCATAGGTCTTCAGATCAAAATACCCCTCGCATGACGCCTCAACGATCATCTGGATACAGACAATCATTAAGAACGCCTTGGCAAAGATCCCGACAATATGTTCGAATTTGCGATCGTCGATACGGATCGGAGCGACATCCCGCAGGGACACGCTGATCACATTGCTCATGAAACTCAGATACGCCGCAATGGCGAAGAAGGCGAGGTTCCGGATCGCGGCCAGCGAAAACAGTAAAAAGAGCAGCCAGAACAGGAACACCCCGACATCGATCTTCCGTCGATTAAAAACAAAGCCAGCGGCGGACAGGAGGATCAAAATACGGTAATGTTCGTTCTGATCGAAACTAAAAAGATTGTCGAGGGTGATTGGCCGCTTTAACTCCATGATGTGATTGAAAAAGATCTTTGATTCCCCGGAGAGCTGGAACATGATCCCGATCGGGTACCACGCCCCGGCCACCCCCATCGGATTAAAAAGGCACGCAAGGACCGAGACCAGCAACATCCACCGCAACCGCCGGGATTCATCGTCGGTCAATCGCCCAACCGTCTTCCATTCCCAAGGCAAGGGAAGATGCCGCTTCATCCAATCTGCCCCAAGGGCGAGGGCCACAACGAACGGGCCGAAGAAAAAGAACCCGTGCATATTGCTCCACACCACCTGCACGACAAAGATCAGATAGACCGACCACCGCCGGTCGAGCCACATGGCAAGGGTATAGACATAGACAACCAGAAAAAAGAGGCTAAAGAGGTCGGGGCGGATCGTGAATCGGCTCAGGTACACAAGAACGACAAAGTACAGACCGATGACTGAAAAAAACTGCCGTTTCGGGACATAGCCGAGCATCGCGACTAAAAGGGCCGTTAAGCTCACGAGGATGACCTGCATAAAAATGAGGCCGTTAAAACCAAAAAACTGATGGATCGCGTAGACCAGAACCTGAAACAGCCATTCGTGATTTACCCACGGCCGGCCAGCGACGGTCCACGAAAGGACATCGACCTGCGGCACATGGAATCCGTTCTCAACAATGTGCCTCCCCATCCCGAGATGGAGCCAGAGGTCCAGGTCCTTCACCTCAACATTCGCCAGGAGGATCAAGAGCCCAAAGACCAAGGCCAGGGCGATCCACCCAAAAACAAGACTTAATCGTCTCCAAAAATCATCACTCATGCCGCTCCCTCTCGCCTGAACAGCGCCTCTGATTTCACATCCCGCGATCCCATATTACTCTAACACAAAATGGCCGTTCCCCTTATCATGAAACGACATTTTTTCACCGAGCTCGATCGCGTCTCCCCCTCGGGGCACCGCATAATCCACCGAGGCCGAAAGCAATCGCCGGGTATAGGGATGGATTGGGTTCCGGAATATCTCGGCCGTATCCGCCATCTCCACGATCTGGCCGCGGTACATCACCGCGATACGATCACAGACGAACCGCGCGGCGCGGAGATTGTGGGTGATGAGCAGGAAATTCATGTCCCTCTGTTTTTGAAGGCCCACAAGGAGTTCGAGGATCTGCTGCTGGACGAGGACATCTAACGACGAGACCGCCTCGTCAAGGATCAGGATCTGCGGATCCATGACCAGGGCTCGGGCGATCGCGATCCGCTGGCGCTCCCCACCACTGAATTCATGGGGAAAACGGTCGAGCGCCTGTGTCGGCAGGCCAACGGCGCGCAGGGTCTCGGCAACACGACGACGGGCGTCCTCCCGGCTCAAGGGCAGGGGAAACAGCCACAACCCTTCCTGGACAATATCGCGGACCCGCCAGCGCGGATCCAGACTCGCGAACGGGTCCTGGAACACTATCTGGACATTCTGACGGAAACTTTTAAGACGCGCCCGGGAGGCAAAGGTAATATCCTGCCCATTAAAGAATACCCCGCCCCGGTCCACATCATATAAACGAAGAAGAAGCCGGGCCACCGTGGTCTTGCCCGAGCCTGACTCGCCGACCAAGGCGATGTTGACCCCATTACCGACCCGGAGCGACACGCCGTCCACGGCCTTGACGCTGCCCGAGGATCCATTTCCATCCGACGATCGGAAAAAATATTTTTTGGCCTCACGCAACTCGACTAGCATACTCGCTCCAATAAACTCGCGCGCAACAGCTGCTGTGTGTACCCCTGACGGGGATGATCAATGACCTGAGCGACCGGCCCCTGCTCAACGACCCGCCCCTCATGAAGAACGACCACCCGGTCCGCGAGCGCCCGAACCAGACCAAGGTCATGGGTGATCACGAGCATCGCGACACCCCGCTCGCGCCGGATCTGACGGAACAGCTCGAGGATCTTCGCCTGAAGCGTCACATCAACGCTGCTCGTGGGCTCATCCGCGATCATCAGCCGCGGCTCCCCGGCCAGCGCCTGGGCGATCATCGCCCGCTGACGCATCCCTCCGCTTAATTGATGCGGATAACTCCGCATGACACGCTCCGCCTCATCGATCCCGACGCCTGTCAGTAACGCGAGGATCCGCCGACGCTCCTCGACCGCGCCCCGCACAGGCCGGTGCTGACGGATCACCTCCCGAATCTGGGCGCCAATCGTAAAGACCGGATTCAGGGACGCGAGAGGGTCCTGAAAGACCATCGCGATCCCTCCTCCGCGCAGGGCGCGCATCTGAGCCTGGGAAGAGGCCGCCAGGTCCTGGCCCTGGAACAGCACCCGGCCCGTCACGATCGAGAGCCCCGACGGCAACAGGCGCATCACCGACATCCCGATCGTTGTCTTGCCGCTCCCTGATCCGCCGACCAAGGCCACGATCTCACCCTGTCCCACCTCAAACGACACCTCAGAAAGGACCTCCCCCCGGCCGTTCGACTGAGCGGCCACGGTGAGGCCTTCGACAACAAGAAGTTTCGCGCGTTGACTGTCCATTACACGATCCGTTTCCCGGAACCGCCGAGCGTGGGGTCAAGCGAGTCACGCACCGCGTCTCCCACGACATTAAAACACATGACGGTGATCAAAATAAAAACGCCCGGAAGAATGATCCAGGGCGCCTCATGGATCTGAATGATCCCCATCCCCTCAGACAATAAATTCCCCCAACTCGCATACGGGTCCTGGATCCCGAGCCCGATCAGGCTCAGCGCCGATTCAGCGAGAATATACCCCGGGATCGCGAGCATGATCGCGACCAACGAATACGACAAGGTGTGCGGCAGAATATGCCGGATGATGATCCCCAGATCCGAGACCCCCATGGCCTTGGCCGCAAGGACAAAGTCGCGTTCTCTTAAGGAAAGGCACATCCCGCGGATGATGCGGGCAAGGCCCGCCCAACCGATAAGCGACAGGATCACCACGACGCTGATGTAGACCTGAAGCGACGTGAAATTTGCCGGCACCACGGACCGAAGCGCCAAGAGGACATAGAACCCCGGCACCATCATGAGCATCTCACAGACCCGCATGAGGACCTCATCCACCCGACCCCCGTAGAAACCCGCGATCCCACCGATCACAAGCCCGATGATAAACGAGATCCCCGCGCAGATCAGGCCGATCGATAAGGAAACACGGCCCCCATAAATGATCCGGGACAAAAGGTCCCGGCCTCGCGAATCAGCACCCAGAAGATGGAGCCGGCCCGGGGCATCAACGCCGACGAGCCGCCGTGATATCTGCCAGACCCCGAATGTCCTCGGTTCCCCGCTCTTAACAAAGAACCGCAGCGGATACTTTTTCCCCTTATCCAGCGCATAAACACGACGGTGAACCGGGTCAAATGAGATCGTGACCCCATAGACAAAAGGCCGCTGCCAGACACCCTCGTCGTCAACAAAACGTACCGCCATGGGCTGACAATAGGAAAAGTCGCGGTCCTCATCGTCATAGGCATACGGCGCGAAAAAATCCGCCCCGGCAGCGACAAGATACAAACCGGCCAGGATGACCGCAGAGACCGCTGCCCATCCGTTGTGCCAGAACCCCCGGCGCTGTCGCATTCTATCGTTCATAACGTATCCTCGGATCCAGCCGGGCCAGGAGAATATCGGCGATCAGATTCCCGACCAAAAACAGGACCCCGCTCATCATGAAACTCGCCATCACCAGATAAACGTCCTTCGCGCGCACAGCCGTGAGCATGAGCGACCCCAGGCCCGGCCATGAGCAGATGATCTCAATCAACGCCGCCCCGCTCAATAACGCGCCAAATTCATAACCGAGCAATGTGACCAGGGGATTCATCGCATTCCGCAAGGCATGCCCATACATCACCCTACGCTCAGATAATCCCTTGGCGCGGGCCGCGACAAGATACGGCTGGCCGAGCGTCTCCAGCATATTCCCCCGCATGATCCGCTGCAATGAACCGATCGAACCGATCGAGAGGGCGAGGACCGGGACCGCCAAATGGCGGATCGAATCGATCATCTTTCCCCATAAAGAAAGATCCTCATATCCCGCGCTATGCATCCCCCCGAGGGCAAAGAGCCCGCTCCGACTTCCCCAGTAGAGCAGGACCATCGCGAGAAAAAAACTCGGCGTCGAGAGCGCCACATACGAACACATCTGGATCAGCCGGTCGAGCCACCGGTTCCGGTGGACCGCAGCTAAGACCCCGAGCGGGATCGCGAGACACCACGTCACCGCAAGGCTCACGAGCGAAAGAATAAGCGTGTTCATCAGCCGGCCGCCGATCACGGCCTTGACCGGAATGTTATAAAAAAACGAATACCCGAACTCAAGACGGAAGAGATTACGGACCCAAAGCAAAAACTGAACGATCAACGGCCGGTCCAATTGATAGAGGCGCACATACCGATCGATCACATCCGGAGAGATCCGGGGATCCATTCTCAACATGTCGTAATAGCTCCCGGCGGTGGTCTGCATGAGCAAGAAGGTCAGCAGGGCCATGACAAAAATGACCGGCACCGCAACGACCAACCGTTTAAGAATATATTTCAGAATCCCCATCACCGCGCGTCCCCCTCTTCGTTCCGGAACGTCCCGCCCGCCTGCTGTTCCGTTACATAGATCTCTTCGATATTATGAAAGGCGCCGCCATAACTCGTCGGTTGAAGGTTCCCGAAACGATTGCGCACCGCGAACATATTCACCCCGAGGATCGTATAGATGAGCGGGACCTTGTCGGCCGCGATGACCTGCCACTCATCATAGAGGGCCTTGCGCCGGGCCTCATCAAGCTCGCGCACCCCCGCATCAAAAATGTCATCGATCCTCATCTCCCAGGCCGTATAGGGCGAGGTCTGCGCCGGGTTCCAGAGATGAAGCTGGCCCGATGAATGCCAGACGTTCCGGCCGAAATGCGGCTCGATCCCGCCGGTCAACCCGAGGATCACGGCATCCCAGTCATAGGTGGCATTCAGTTTTTGGATCAGGGCATTGAACTCAAGCCCGATATAGTTGACGCGCATGCCGATCTGCCCGAGATCGTGACGGATCATCGCCGCGATCCGTTCGCGTTCGATATTCCCCGCGTTCGTGTAGAGATTGAATTCAACAGGCGTCCCGTCACCGTCTTCGATGACCCCGTCACCGTCGCGGTCCCGGTAGCCCGCCTCCGCGAGTAATTTTCGCGCCCGGGCGAGGTCGTATCCGTAGATCGTGACGTTCGGATTATAATAGAAACCCGCCGACGGACTAAGCGCAGACTCCTGACGGTACCCGAGGCCGTTCTTAACGATATCGATCATCCGCACCTTATCGATCGCGTGCGCGACCGCCTGACGGAAACGGACATCACGGAACCACCGCTGTTTGTGCTCGGCCACAAAGGGCCGTGCCGTCGCCGGGTTCTTCCGCGTGTTCTGGTTAAAGACCAGAAAATTCGACCCGAAATCCGCCCCGGCCTCAAAGATCGTGAACCCCCGCTCGGCCTCAAGAGGCTTGAGGATCGGATAATCACCCCCGCGGACAACGCAGTAATCAAGTTCTCCCTCAAGGAACTTCAGGACCATCGCGTCCTGATTCTGAAGGATCAGGATGACCACCCCGTCAAGATACGGCAGGGCGTCTCCCGACGCTGAACGGCGCCAATAGAACGGATTCCGCTCGAGGCGCACGCGTTCGCCGGGCTGATACCGCGCCAGCCGGAACGGGCCCGTGCCCACGACCTCCGACGGCGCGGCATCGACCCCCCAATGAAAACTAAAGGTCCCCTGATCGACGACCGATTCGAGCTTGTGTCGCGGCAGGATCTCCTGGGCCATCGCGCGTAAAAAAGGCGCGAACGGTTCCGGCAGAATGAACCGGACCGTGAGGTCATTGACCTTCTCGACCTTAAAGACCTGCCCTTTGATCGAAAAAATATCCCGAGAGGAACTCGGGATGGCGTCATTATAGATCAAATGATTAAAGGTAAAGACCACATCATCGGCCGTCAACAGCTGTCCGTCGTTCCATCGGACCCCCGGCCTCAAAAAAAACGTCCACTCGCGGCCGGTCTCGTTCATCTCCCATCGCTCGGCGAGATTCGGTTCAACCGCCAGGGTCTCGGCATTGATGCGGGTCAGCCCTTCAAAAAGAAAGGACGTCACCATGGTCGTGCTTGTCTCCTGCGCCAGGACAGGATTAAAGGATTTGGGGTCCCCCATCGAGGCAAAGACCAGGGTCCCGCCATACCTCGACGACGGAGCCTCTGCGGCGAGGGCAGCAGCCCCCACCATCTGAAGACACCACACGGTAAGGGCCAAGATCCCTGTCACCGACACCGCGCGATCTTCAGATTGTCTGGAGATGAGTCTTTTCAAACGGAAAAATCAAAAGGCCGCCTAGGGGGCGTCCCCCAGGCGGCCAGATGCCTTATTATTGCTGCGGTTGCGGCGGCTGCGCCTCGGCCAATGGTTTGGCCTCAGGTGACGCGGCATCGACCGGAATATCAATCGTGATCGTCTTCTCCGGGGCCGGCAATTGATCAAGGACATCGCCCTGACCCGCCATCAACGATTTCTCTGCCCTCGCGGACATAAAGGCCAACACCAAACTCGTGACCAGAAAGATCACCGCAAGCGTCGTCGTGATCTTGACCATGGCCTCGGTCGTCTTCGCCCCAAACACGGATTCGGCCCCGCCGAACCCCTCGGTCAACCCGCCTCCCCGGCCGGATTGAATGAGAACCACAAAGACAAGCCCAACACATGCGATCGCATGAACCACAATAATCAATCCCATAACCATATGACGTTCTCCCAAGACCCGGTCACCGAATCCCGGTCGGCCGATACCCCCGAGCCGAATCCCGGTCCGGATCCCTGTTATTTAACGATCCCGACAGCGTTCCGAATGATCCCGACAAACGAATCCGCCTTCAGACTTGCCCCGCCGACCAGCGCCCCATCGATATCCGGCTGAGATAAGAGCTCGACCGTATTCTCAGCCTTGACACTCCCGCCATATTGAATACGCACGGCATCGGCGGTCTCGGCGCCGAAGGCCTTGTTGAGCCATCCCCGAATAAAGGCGTGCACCTCCTGGGCCTGGGCCGACGTCGCGGTCTTCCCGGTGCCGATCGCCCAGATCGGCTCATAGGCCAGCGTGATCTTTTCCATCTCCGCCGCGGTGAGCCCATGGAGCGACCCCTCACACTGCGTCTTGATCACGTCCATGGTCTGCCCAGCCTCACGCTCGTCAAGGCTCTCACCGATACACACGATCGGCAGCAGCCCATGCGCGAGCGCCGCGCGGATCTTCTTGTTAACGGTCTCATTGGTGTCGCCGAAAAACTGACGGCGCTCTGAATGACCAAGAATCACATACGTCACGCCGATATCCTTGAGCATCCCCGGGGCGACCTCGCCCGTGAAGGCGCCGTTCGCCTCCCAATACATGTTCTGCGCGCCGACACGGATGTTCGATTCACCCGCGGTATCCACGGCCTCGGCAAGACAGACGAACGTCGGACAGACCGCCACGTCGACCTCTGCGACATCGCCGATCTCGCGCTTGAGACTGTTGATCAGGTCAACCGCCTCGCGCACGTTCTTATTCATCTTCCAATTCCCTGCGACAAACAGCTTTCTCATATCCCCACCCTTCCTCAATGGCCCTTCTATTTTTTATCCGGGATCACCGCGATACCCGGCAAGACTTTCCCCTCAAGCAACTCGAGCGAGGCCCCGCCACCCGTCGAAATATGGGTCATCCCCTGCTCACACCCGAATTTGGCCACAGCCGCAGCGGTATCACCGCCGCCCACGATCGAGGTGACGCCCGTCATCCCCGAAACATATCGCGCCAACCCGCGCGTCCCGTCGGCAAAGGCGTCGATCTCAAACACCCCGACCGGGCCGTTCCAGACGATCGTCTTGGCCCCTTGAAGGGCACTCATAAAGACCTTCAGGGTCTCGGGCCCGATATCAACCCCTTCCCAGCCGTCAGGGATATCGCCGCGAATAACGCGCCGTCCTTCCGGCTTCTCAAAATCCTCGACGATCATATAATCCGTCGGCAGCACGACCTTGACGTTCTGTTCCGCCGCCTTGGCCAGAATGGTCTTCGCCACCGGGATCGATTCCTCTTCTAACAGCGATTTGCCGATCGCGACACCCTGCGCCTTTAAAAAGGTATAGGCCATCCCCCCGCCGATGACAAGGGTGTCGGCCTTGGGCAGGATATTTTCGATAAGCGCGATCTTACTCGAGACCTTGGCCCCGCCGAGGATCACCGCGAAGGGCTTCGCCGGCTTATCCACGGCCTTGGAAAGAAATTCGATCTCCCGCTCCAGAAGGAATCCCGCCGCCGACGGCAAATACCGGGCGATGCCCTCGGTCGATGAATGCGCGCGGTGGGCACTGCCGAAGGCGTCATTCACATAACAGTCGGCCAAGGCCGCAAGCTGCTGGGCAAAAACAGGATCGTTCTTCGTCTCTTCCTTGTGGAAACGGAGGTTCTCGAGCAGGATCACCCGGGCGTCGGCCTTGGCGATCGCCGAGGCGACCGCGTCACCCACGCAGTCATCAAGCTTAACAACCTTTTCCCCTAAAAGTTCCTCAAGCCGTTTGGCCACCGGCGTGAGCCGCATCGAATCAATGACCTCACCCTTAGGCCGGCCCATATGGCTCATCAGGATCACCTTGGCAGGCCCCTGGGCCAGGATATGTCGGATCGTCGGCAGGGCCGCGGAGATCCTCAGGTCATCCGTGATCTGAAGCGCCTCATCAAGCGGGACATTAAAGTCACAACGGACAATGACTTTTTTTCCCTTATAATTGACATCGCGGATCGTGACTTTATTCATATCGGCTCCTCTGATAAAAAGTGTAGTCGAAGATGGTCTTTATAAAAAAGAACCTTTGTATTATAACCAACAGCAGGTGATTGTCAATTTGATATTTTTGGCGGATTTTTGCCAGTTTTTAACGATTCATCCGCCTTGGGATGGTCTGGAAAGGCGGTGGAATTCTGTGAAAACCTCGCTATAATCGCATCGATTTTATCAACAACCTTCTCCTCATCCATCACATGGGCAAGGTCTTCCAGGGCCTTCAGTTCGCTCCGCAAGGCCCAGGCATCGACCTCCTGGCGCGGGGAAATAAAAATCTTGTCATGCTTGGTCACGGCATCCCGCTCGGTGTCCAGGAACAGCTCCTCATAGAGTTTTTCGCCGGGCCGGAGCCCGGTGAATTCGATGTCAATATCCGTGCCCAATTTCAGGCCGGAAAGTTTGATCAGATTTTTGGCAAGGTCCACGATCTTGATCGGCTCGCCCATATCCAGGAGAAAGATCTCCCCGCCGGTCCCGAGCGCGCTCGCCTGAAGGACCAGGGCGACCGCCTCCCGAATGCTCATGAAATACCGCTTCACCTCGGGATGGGTCACGGTCACCGGCCCACCCTCCTCGATCTGTTTGCGGAAGAGCGGGACCACGCTCCCCTTGGACCCGAGGACGTTCCCGAACCGGACCGCCATAAATTTTGTCCGGCTGCGGCCGCTCTTGGCCTGAAGGATAAGCTCACTGATCCGCTTGGTCGCGCCCATCACGCTTGTCGGGTTGACGGCCTTATCCGTTGAAATAAAAACGAAGCTCTCGACCTTATAATGCTCGGCGGCATAGATGAGATTCCGGGTCGCGAGGATATTATTCTTCACCGCCGCCGACGGGCTCTGCTCCATCAACGGAACATGCTTAAAGGCCGCGGCATGGAAGACCAGCTGAGGCCTGAATTTCGTGAAAACATATCGTAACAGTCCCGCGTCCTTGACGTCGCCGACGACCGGCGAGAAGACGAGATTCGGGAATGTCGACCTCAATTCGATCTCGATAAAATACATGTCGTTCTCATTATGGTCACAGAGGATCAGCTCCCTGGGCCCAAAGCCCGCGATCTGACGGCAGAGCTCCGACCCGATGGACCCCGCTGCTCCGGTGATGAGGATCCGTTTCCCCTGAAGATAGCGCCGGACCTCGGTCTCATCGATGGTCACGGCCTGACGTCCGAGGAGGTCATCCGGCTGGACATCACGAAGTTTGACCTCGACATCGCCGCTCAGGATCCGGTGGAACCCGGGCGCGATCTTTACCTTCACGTCAGGGATATCGCAGAACGACAGGATATCGCGGATCGTCTCGCCGCCAGCCGACGGGATCGCGATCACGATCTCGTTGACGCCGAGCATCTCGACGACCTCACCGATCATTCGGCGCCCCCCATAGACCTTGACCCCGTGGATCCGGACATTCTTTTTTGCCTTGTCATCATCGATGAACGCGACGACCTCGGCGTTGAGGCTCGGGTTCCGATTGTACTCGCGCAGGACCATGACCCCGGCCTCGCCGGCGCCGATGATCAGGGTCCGACGCAAGAGCACAGTTTTATACAGGATCGTTCTCCCCCGTGTCAGGCGGGCCATGAGCCGCAGCAGCGTTGTGAGCCCCAGGCAGATCCCCCAATCCAGGATAAAGATCACAGGCGTTATCCTCAGCCCAGGCTGATCGATCACAGCCAGCACAACAAAAATCCCAATGCTGGCAACGGTGTTAGCCTTAACGATTTGCCACAGGTCGTAGACACTCGCATAGCGGAGAGATGAGGTAAAAACCTGAAAATAAAGAAAGACCACAATTTTTGTAAAAAGAAAAACAATAAAAGCCTGCGCCATGCCCCCCTCAAATTCCACTAACCGGCCGTCAAAGCGCAGACAAAATGCAAGAAGATACGAAATAAAAATCAGAACGACATGCATGGCAAAAACAAAAAAATGTCGTCGCTTAATAACAAAGGATGTGATTTTCATGCCCACGGTTTTACTCACAGGCCCCTCCCTCAGTCTGTTCAGCGTCAGTCCGTGGCCCGATCCCACGCACGCGCACACAGGCCGTTGTCACCCCAAGCCCAACCCAAAAAAGCGTCACCATCTGGAGCGAATAGAGATGCGTATCAAAAAACGCATGGATCAGAAACCCCAGAACGCCGGCAGCCATGCCTGCGGCAAGAAAATCCCGATGACGATGGCAATAACGGTAAGTCATTTGAAAAAAGATCCCGACGACGGCTAAAAACGCGAGCAGCCCCGGCACCCCGATCTCCGCCGCCATCTGAAGATAGGAATTATGGGGGTAAATCCCCCCGCCTTCAAACTGTTTATAGGCCCGCGCCACATCTGAATAGGTGTTCAGTCCACATCCCGTAACCGGATAGTCTCTCATAATCTCACCGGCCTCCCGCCAGAGGCCAAAACGGATGGGGGTTGAGCCCTTCTTTAATTCCACGGCAGAAAGAACTCTTCCCATTACTGTTTCATGATAGACCGGCCGATTCTGGCCTATACGGCTGATCACGCGTGGGAGCATGCTCAGCCCAATGATACCAACGAGCACCAAAAAGAAACACGCAACCCGGACCCGCCATGAAACATGGGCCATAAAATACATCACAAAGATCAATGCAGCAACAACAAAGCCCAACCACCCCCCACGAGAATACGTCATGAGCAGGCACAACATTAACCCGGCAATAAGCCCCAGGAGAGTTGCCCTCATCTGCCACTGGAGTCGACTCCCTGCCTCGCACAGCCACCCCCAAAAAACCATAAGTACAATAACCAGCCACCCAGCGAAACCAGTCGGTGTCATGAACGAGGCGCTCAATCTCGCGCCAAAAGCATAACCTTTCAGGACATCTGTTCCATGAAAAAACTGCACCGCGGCATCAGCGATCATCAACCCTCCAGAAAGCGCGACAACGGACAAGAATCCCCGGATCCGCCGGGCCGATCCTAACGCCTCAACCGCGATAAAAAATACAAAAATATACTTAAGCGTCTTCGTGAACAAGGCCTCTAATGACTGCCCTACGTTCGTGCTAAAAACAACAGATAGGACATTAAAGAAAATAAAAACCAGCAGGGCCTTGTTCAAGGGCGTGACCGGCAAAAGCCCTCTCCATCCATCAGAGCGGAAGCCAGCGGCACGCTTGAGGACCCACATGAGAAATGACACGGCCATACAGATACTCACCGCGGCCTTTGAAAAAGGCAGGACAAAGACCATGAAATAAACCGCCCCGGTCATCACACGATCACACGCCCTAATAATTTTTTTTCGCTGTTCTAAATCACTCATAACGTTTCATGATTCCTTCCCTGTGATCCATCCTGCGACACCCGTCAGGGCAATAACAGAACCAGCGAGCACGGCACCGCGGATCCCCGGCGATCCGTTCAGATACACCACAGCCATCACGTCTAAAAGAATAAAAAGAACACTCGCCGCAACTGTCACCTGCCGATGACTAAAGCCCAGGCCAACGGCACGCTGATAAAAATGGCTTCGATGGGCCTCGTGCCATCGCTCTTTATTAAGAATGCGCCGGATCAGGGTGACCACGCTATCAAAGATGAAGACCCCCAAGACAAGACCCATCGGGACCAGGAGACGTCCATCCACAAGGGCGATCCCGGCGAACATAAAACCCAAAAAGTAGCTGCCGACGTCACCCATAAAGATCCGCGCGGGCGGCACGTTGAGGATCAAAAAACCCACCGCCCCTCCCGCGATCACCGCCCCCAAAGGGATCAGCCAGGGGATCTCGAGGAGAACCCCAAACACGCTAACAGCGACTCCCGCGGAAATGGCCTGCGCCGCGGCCAGGCCGTCGATGCCATCCATAAAATTATAAAAATTCGTCACTCCGACAAGCCAAACCACGGCAAGGAGGCCAGCGACAGGGCCTAAATGAATACGCCAGCCCCCGATCTCAAAGGCCCCTGGTAAACCGATCAACAGAATCGTCCCCCCGGCAATAAGCGTCTGGATCAGCATCCGAATCCAGGGAGAGACATGCGAAAGATCACTATAAAACCCCAACAGAGCAACCGCCAATCCCCCGGCGATAAGGACCAAGGCAGGCATCCCCAGCGGTTCGATACCATGAACACCGAGGGTCATGGCCACGACGAATCCTGTGACGATCCCGATCCCCCCGCCTTTTGGGGTCGGACGATGATGAGAGCTCCGTTCGTTAGGGACATCGATCAGGCCGAGCCGCCCGGCCCGCCGGATCAAGGCCAGGGACACCAAGAACGACATCACCGCGGCAACCGCCATCATTACGCTGACCATCGTTGACCTCCCTCTGCTTTCAGAGACCGCTCTCCACCGTTGCCCTGATCCCCTCCTCCATCCTAAACCGAGGGGCCCACCCGAGCATCGACCGTATTTTGCCCGTATCAACCGTCAAGGATGCCGTTACGCGATGAACCGCCGCCTCACGGCCAACCATTTTTCCTAACGCGACAAGCGCCCCAACGGGAACAGGGAAGAGTAACGCTCGACGGCCCCTGGCGCGCGCGATCATGCGGACCAGGTCCGGGGTCGCGACATCCTCCCCATCACTGACAAAGAAAGTCTCCCCTGCCGCGCGGGGATGCTGAACACAGAGCATGATAACATCAAGCAAATTTTCAAGATAGATAAAACTCCGTGAATTCTTGATGCTCCCTAAGGGCAGCGGCAGGCAGGCCGCGCGTATCAACCGCTTAAAATTCGCCTTAACCCCCGGACCATAGACCAGGGGCAATCTCAAGATCACAACCTCGAGTCCTGTCTCGGCGGCGATCCGCCTCAGCGCCTCTTCGGCCTCGTGTTTCGTGATCCCGTACGCATCCTTCGGATCTGGCATATCGTTTTCGGTATAGGCGCGGTCCTGTCCCTCTCCATTCACCTTAACTGAACTGATAAAAATAAAGCGTCTCACACCGGCAGCCGCAGCCGCCCGTGCGAGGCGCTCTGTCGCCGCGACATTGGTCAGGCGAAAGGCCTCTAAGGCATCCGGCGCCTCCGCCTTCATCACATGGACCCTGGCCGCCAGATGAATCACGGCATCAACCCCGGCAAAATCCTCCTGCCGAAAAGGGGTCCGGTCGATCGATCCGACGGCGACCCCCTCAGCCGCCTTGGGAAGAAGGTCGCGATCAGACGCGCGACGGATACAGGCCTTAAGAGACCAGCCCTCGGCGCTGATCCGCTGGCATAACGCGCGTCCAATAAAACCCGTAGCACCAGTGACAAAGACGTTCATAACAGTTTCTTCACCCTAGCTATCCCTGTTTGACCTGTTTGACCTGTTTTAGACCTTATATGGACTATTTATACTGTGCCCCTTTACAACAGCCTATAAGCTTTAAGGTAAAATCACTATCCGCCGCGCATCGATAAACTATTTTTCCTTCTTAAAAATAATTGAAATGCCTTGGTAAAATATTTTGAATATATTTTGATGATGTTGGTTGAAACATGATTTTCCTTGCAAGCGCGAAGAATTTCCTTATTGAGCGTATAGGTTGACTCGATGCCTTTAGTGCTACGACCGGCCATGCGCATATAAACAAGAACTTCGGGAAGGTAACAATATGAAATACGACCTCTCACAAAAAATCGTGTAAGCAATTCAAAATCCGCGGCTATTTTATAATCCATTTTAAACAAGCCATATCGACTGTATAATTCGCGCTTCAAAAAAACAGTTGGATGGGCGGGCATGTGGCCACGAGCAAACCATTCTAGTGTAAAACCTTGAGATCGATAATACCTAACAACCTTATTAACATTTTTATTGTCAACCATTAATAGATCGCCAAACACACAATCTACTCCTGCCCTTATAAAATTCTCCACAATTCGTCGAATCACCCCATTATCCGCATAAAAATCATCTGAATGAAGAATCCCTATAATCGCTCCTGAAGCCATTTGAATGCCTTTATTCATGGCATCATAACTTCCATTATCGCTTTCACTAATAAATTTTATATTTTTTTGAGGATTTTTTTTGATAGCTCCTTCTATGACTGAAACCGTTCTATCTTCAGAAGATCCATCGACAATAATATATTCAATTTGACTATAATCCTGGGAAAGAACAGACGCTATTGTTTGCCCAATAGTATTCTCAGCATTCTTACATACTGTAATGATTGTAACCGTCATAAAAAGATCAATTGCCATGCAATGTTCTTTTAATCATATATGGCCCTAAAACCAAAACATCCATTCTAGTCCGTAAAAAGCAATCCAACGCTTCTTGAGGAGTACAAACAATCGGTTCATTTTCATTAAAAGATGTATTTAAAAGAATCGGTATTCCAGTTTTCTCATTAAATGCTTTAATTAATTTGTAATATAACTTATTGCTATCTATACTCACGGTTTGCAATCTTCCGGAACCGTTCACATGTGTCACAGCAGGAATCATCGAGCGCATGGATTTTTTGACAGAAAAAACTTGTAACATAAAAGGCACATCGCAATCTGTTTCAAACCAGTCTTTAACGCTTTCTCTTAATATAGATGGAGCAAATGGCCTAAAAGACTCCCTCATCTTTATTTTTTCATTTAATATCTTTTTGGCATCTCTACGTCTCGGATCACATAAAATACTTCTATTCCCCAATGCCCTTGGCCCCCATTCCATTCGTCCCTGAAACCATCCCACGACGCTCCCATCGGCAAGCAATTCAGCTGTTTTTTTACAAAGTTCATTGTCGCTCGCTGCAATGGTGATAGAACATTTTTCTTGATTAATGATTTCCTGATTTTTTTGAATAACACCTGAAATTATATCATCAGAAAATTGAGGCCCCCAATAAGCATGCGCCATTTTAAAATTCCGTTTTTTACCCAAAATAACATTCCAAAAATAATAAGCCGCACCAATAGCACCACCCCCATCACCCGCCGCCGGTTGCACATACAAATTCTCGAAGGGGGTTTTTTCAAAGATCTTCCCATTTGCCACACTATTCATCGCGCATCCGCCAGAAAGACATAAAAATTTTTTTCCTGTTCTTTGATATAAACAATTTAACATGTAAAATAAAGTCTGCTCATACACGGCCTGTACCGAAGCGGCTATATCCTTATGCCTTTGAGTAATATCTTCGTTCAACCGGGGGTTACCGAACAGGCCCTCCAGTTGTTTCGAAAATAATATTCCCATTTCTGGCGTACAGTTTTGCCAGGACATCTGATCGCCTTTAGTATGGTGTTGAAAAAATTTTAAATTTAACGAAAACTTTCCCCCTGGCTCTAACTGAATCAGCCGTTGCATTTTATCAAGATAACGAGGCTCACCATATGGGGCCAAGCCCATCACTTTATATTCATCTCCATATCTTAAGAACCCTAAAAACTGCGTAATAGCAGTATAAAAAACACCTAAAGAATGAGGATAAAAAATATTATCAAGCACCTTGATCTTGGATCCATCACCTTCGGCGAACAGACAACTAGAAAAATCACCGAAACCATCAACAGAAAGAAGCGCCGCATCTTCAAACGGAGACACCAGGTAACTCGACGCAACATGCGCTCTATGGTGTTCAACAAAGATTATTTTTTTAGATATTTCTTTTTTATCAATCACAAATTTACTAGACAAGATCTCGGCAATATTTTCTATTTTTCTTTTATTTATAAAACGCTGGCGAACTTGGACCAACGAAGGCCCATGAGTTAAGACGTAGATACTCTTTTTAAAAATATTGGCGTTTGTATTTCGATTAATAACGATCCGCTCCACCTGTTTCATCGAAACACCCGCTGCATCTAAACAATATTTTATGGACTTCTCAGGAAACCCCGACCAATGTTTTAATCTATTGAATCGTTCTTCTTCAGCGGCCGCAATAAGTTCGCCATTTTCAATTATGGCTGCGGATGAATCTGGATGATATGCGTTAAGACCCAGAATTGCCATTTTTTTGTCCTCAAAAAACCAACCACTTAAATCAAAAAATCAAATCAACTTTTTCTTTTTCGATTCAAGTTTTCATCAATATTTATGTCTACCAACATCCGATACAAAAAACCCTGTGTAAAATGATAAATGAACCCCTCTTTTCGGTCCAAAAAACCTAGTCTGATTACATACCTATAAAAAAAATAAAAAAAAGGCCTTACATATAAAGGGAGGCCATACCATATTTTTTTAAAAAACAATTTTTTCTGATTAAGTGAACCAAAAAAGTTAGGGCTAACAATGTAATCTTCGGACTTATATTTTCTCCGTTTGATCTCTTCAATAGCGTATCTTTTCGCGAATCTATTCTGTTTTTCAATCCAAAAAAATATGTTGTCATCCTTAGAATTTTGCTCGACAACATCAAATTCCAATTTTTCAGTTTTTCCATCAACATAAAAATGAATATCCACAAGGTCGGCATTATCAATGCTAACTTTTTTTTTATTAAATAGCCTAAGCCAATAGTTCGGATACATGCCTCCATGTAATATTGGCCTACCCCTGAAAACCTCTTTATGTCTCACATAAAATCCGGAAATATCATCAGTGAGACTGGAAAATCTTACGAAAATTTCTCTCCAAAGCTCTTCGGTTATTCGAAAATCAGCATCTATAGCAAAAACCCAATCATTTTTGAGCTCGACGTTACTCAGCGTCCACTGCCATTGTTGCGGGTGTCCTTCATATTTATTTCTGTAAATTTTATCAGTATATCTTTTCGCTATTTCTAAGGTTCTATCTGTAGAAAAAGAATCAACAATTATTATTTCGTTCACCCAACTCGAAATATGCTCCAGGCATCTTTCAATATTTTTTTCTTCATTGTAAGTTAAAATAATAGCTGAGATTGGCATTTTATTGTTCACATCTTTCCCTTTTTGAAGTGTCTATCTCTCAAAAATCGATGCGTTCTTTTTTACCCATTCATATAAAAGCTTTACTCCATCTTCTTTTGCTACTTTTGGAACCCACCCAAAATCTCGCTTGGCTTTTTGATTATTAGATACAAAAACCTTCTGATCCCCTGGCCTCCAGTCAAAAACCTTATAATTAATTTTTTTTCCTATTAATTTTTGCAATAATGACACTAACTCAAGTAATGACATTGTGCTTTGAGGACCTCCTCCAATGTTATAAGCATTTCCACTAACAACACTTATATTGTTTACTGCTTCTAAATAACAATCAATTAAATCATCAACAAATAAAATGTCCCTTATCTGTTTGCCATCTCCATAAATTGAGATATCGTTTCCCAATACTGCACAAATAATAAACCATGCCACCCATCCCTGATCTTCAATACCAAACTGGTGATACCCATATATGCAAGATTGCCTGAAACTTACCGTTTTTAATCCATATATTCGAGAATAATCCAGCACATACTGATCTGCTGAACCTTTTGAACAGCCGTAAGGAGAGTGGAAATCCAGACGATGCTGCTCAGATATCCCCATCGATAAAGATGCATACTCGTACCTTCCATTTTTTTCTATAATCTCAACGCCCTGCATTGCTCCATACACCTTATTGGTAGAGGCGTAGAGAAGGATTGCATCTAAACGAAATTGCCGAACTGCTTCGCAAATATTAAAAGTCCCTAAAGCGTTTATCTCAAAATCATCCCTGGGGTTCACTACAGATGTTGTAACGGCAACCTGAGCAGCAAGATGTAAAACAACATCGATGTCCTTATGCTTAACGAACACGCTTTTAAGATGCTCAAAATTTTTTACATCTCCTTGCACAAAATCAAAATTTCCCTGCTCTCTTAACCATTTAAGATTTATGTCAGTTCCTCTCCTTGAAAGATTATCAAAAACAACTACCTGATGACCAATTTCTATTAATCTTTTTGCTGAATTACATCCAATAAACCCCGCCCCACCTGTTATTAACCACTTCATTTAAAATTTCCTTTTTTGAAAATTAATACTATATCCTCTTTGCCTATGATCTACTAGCTATTAATATTAGTTCTTCACCTTTATGATTAACTTCCTGAATTTTTCTGAAAGGAGTTGAAAAGAGCCCTGATATAAAACGAGCAATATTAAGGGCTCCCATGCCAATCATGAACGGATAACGTAAATACCCGTCACGGTCATGATGTACAGCGGTACGCGCGGCAGTATGCTGTTTTGATAATATGCTGCGAATAAAGGTATTAAGCCATGCAGAATATGGTTCCCGTGTCTGGATATCTACAACTTTATACCCGGCATGTTCTAGCAATAATTTAAGATTATTTGGATTAAAGTACCACCGATGATATGGTTCATACGATCCCCACCCGCTGAATTTAGCTTCCCAACAATCGAGATTGGGAACAGCTATATACAACAATCCTTCGAGGTTAAGAAAATTTGAAATACTTTTTAGCGTTTCCACCGGATCAAGGGCATGCTCTAATACATGACACATAGTTACAATATCATATTTTTCAGTAAGAACCATACTCTTGGCATCCCCGCAATAAACGGTAGCAGCGTATTTCTTGCGCACATACTGCGCTAAAAAATTGGAATATTCCAATCCCTCGGCTTGATAACCCAGCTGTTTAGAAACATAAATTAATTCTCCGGTACCGCATCCAATATCTAATAAACGGCCAGAAAACTTAAAGCTTTGTATCGTTTTTAATCGCTGTTTGGCTTTATGGATAAAAAATAGTTCTGAAAATAAATCACGCCTACGAACATAACCCTCACTAAAAAACTCTTGTTCTATTTCCTCAAAATTATTATCCGAACCAGAATTTGGCTCCAAAAAAACAAGGGAACAATTCATGCATTGCCGAAGGGACAATTCTAAATTTCTCATAAACGGTTTTGTGTCTATTCCGCCACAAATGGGACATATCCAAACCATTATAAAAGTTCTCCTTTTAGAACTATCTCTTCAAATGTCTTTGCCATGTTATCCGCAACTTTATTTATATCATAATACTCTTCAACTAGCTTCCTCCCGTTAAAAGCCACCTCTTCCTTTATTTTTGGATCCTCCAAAAGTAACTTTATCCCACTATATAAACTTTTCTCATCTGTATTCACTACAATTCCCGCATTTCTCATCTCAACTTCTTTATATATGCCAACTTTATTTGAAATAACAACTGGAAGACAGCAAGCCATTGCCTCTACCGCAGCTATCCCAAAATTTTCAGAATAGGAAGGCATAACAAAAACATCGCTTCCTGCGAAAGCCTCCAGCTTTTCTTTTCCCCTTAACATCCCAATATAGGAAACCTTATCCTCAATATCATATTCCTTGATCCACCTTTTAACATTTTCAAAATATCTTTCCTCATCATTACCTGCAATCACCAGATGAACATCAGTTTTTTCTTTAACAATTAAATTAAATGCCCTAACTAAAATATCCAGACCTTTTTTCTTATGAATCCTGCCTAAAAAAAGTACTATTTTTTTATCTTTTAAAACAGGATATCGTTTCTTAAACCATTCTTTCAATGGAACTTCACTAAACTCAACAAGGTCTAACCCATTGGGAACAACAACAGCTTGATTTCTGAAGCTCAAAGAAAAATGGGAATTTTCCTCTTCATCTTTAGTTGTATAATGAATTTTTGCTGCTTTCATCAAATCTCTTTTCGCGATAAAGTTGTAATAAGGCAGCTTTTTCCATATTTTCTTCCCCATAGTATAAGAATAAAGAGTGCCCCTTGGGGAAATCATATATGGCTTTTTAATTTTCCTGCAATAATATGCTGTTACGGCTGATGGATAACTCCATATAGATACAATACTTACCACATCAAAAAATTTTAAATTTTTCCTCAAGGCCTTTGTCAATGACCATGAAAACTGCCAGCCATTCGCGTTTGCAAACTTAAAAATTTCTAAAAAAGAAAAATATGTAACCTTTATTCCATCCGCCTCGATCTCTTTATTAACAGCTACTGAACCTTTCAAACCAGCATTCGTAGTATACACTGTTACATCAAAACCTTTTTTTACCAATGCCCGGTTTAAACTATGGACCGAGTATATCGGACCTCCATACTTAAAAGCAGGCCAATAACTTGGAACAACACAAAGCAGTCTTTTTTTCATCCTCTTCCCTCTAGTTTAAATTTCTTCAAACAAAAAGGCCATGCATAACATTTAAAGTCCGTAGGATTCATATTAATCAAACCAAACATTAAAATAAACAAAAAATTATAAGGAACCATAAAAGAACCATAGTTTAACATGATGACAAAAATACAAAGTAAAAGACTATACAAAAATTGATTTTGAGTAATCATTGCTTTTTTGATCAATCCAAGAAAAAACAATACAAGCGGGATTATTAACAGGCCAACTCTGGCCAGCCATCCAGTAAGAAAGGATTCGGAACCAGAAAAATTAAATTCACTATTCAAAGAATAAGTCCCTTTTCCAATAAAAGGCGATGTTTTAAAAATTTTATAATGCTCTTTCCAAATAAGGGGACGAGAATTAACCTTGTCCAAATCTTCTTTTGATTCAACGCCAGAATCATCATGATAAACAACATAATTAAGATAATCATTTTGTAAATTATTAAAATGCAAAAAAAACGACCTGCCGTAAGGAACAGCGACGACGGAAACAAAGGCCAATAAAAAAAAGACATAATATAGCGTCCTGTTTCGAAAAATAAAAATTTTGCAAAAAAACAAAAAACAACATGTTAAAAATAAACAAACTAAAACGGTTCGGCTTGCGCCTAAGATAGCAAAGTATAAACTGAGAATTATAAATAAACGCCGCGACCGTCCTTGATTAAAAAAATAATTAATTAAGAAAACAAAAAAGGCAAAAAATGAACTGCCCACAACTGCTTTCGGAAATAACGAAACTCGATATAAATAATAGACATGCCTTCCTTGTAATGGTAAGTATCCATAAGGATTAATATTGGCATGATAACTATAAACACAAAAGATGATCGTCCAAACAAACAACATATTAATCAACTTCAGATTTATTGTTAATTCGTTTTCTATAACAATAATAAGGAAGAGGGACAAAATAATAACATTATAAGCGGTACTATAATCAGATCGCACCAAGGATATTAAAGTGACAAGCGCCATATATATATATAATGGTGCAGTTATCTGTTGGATCTTAAGGGAAAAAATTTTCCGTGGAAAATTAACTCCTAAAAAAAAGAGAATCGGCAGCACTGTTGCAAAATAGAAAAATGAAAAACGAAAATCCTCCAGAGTCATTCCGACCCATATGAACGAAAAAACCTGAAGAGCCCAGTAATAAATTATCAGCAAATCAAGTTGTTTCTGACTGGAGCGATGCTTCACCATCTTCCCCTCTTTAGGTTTCCTAAAAATAAACAGCTTTATAAAAAATCTATAGACCCATTTGTTTAAGCCGTGCGATCAGTTCTTGCATTTGATTTTTCATCGCCCATCTATTCCTATCTAAAATTACTTTTCGACGAATTTCGTTATAAAACTTTTGATCTTTAAAGCGCTCAATCGCTTCACCAATTCTCTTGTGGTCTTTGTAATAATTTGCAATTCCATACGGGCCGTCATTAATGATGTCCTTTGCATCCCCATTCGGCAAGGCGCCTAAAATAGGCAATCCCAGATTAATGTATTCGAATATTTTAGAAGGAACACACGCTCCAAGATAATCTTTACTTAATGATACGAACCCAATATCGATATTACTCATCAAGTATCGTTTAAAATCGCCATGCTCCATGGTTTCTACAAAGATACAACGCCCCCTGAAAATCTTCAGCGGTTTATATTCAGCATGATTGCCAATATAATAAATTTCAACCCCCTCCAAATTGTCTGCTGCCATCACCAATATCTCTGGGCTTTGAACTGACGAAAAAGTCCCCCCATAGGCAATTCTAAGGTTCTTATGAGATTTTTCGGGCAGAAACTCTTCTTCGTGAACAAAACCAAAATAACTATTAATAATCCTCTCGGATAAATGTTTATACTTATTTTTTAATGACTTGCAATAGGCACCTGAACAAGTGACAATTAAATCTGCATTGGACAAATATTTCCGCTCACTATACTCTCTGCTTGCGTGCGGTTTAGATCCAAAATTTTTTCCGTTTACCTTACTAAAACTCAAAGGATCATGAAGATTGGCAACATAACAAGCTCCTATCGCTTGCTT
>CAYVEC010000001.1:0-3931 GCA_964450385.1 uncultured Planctomycetales bacterium | reverse complement strand
TCAAGCCTGCCTTCTATTGTCTTAGGAACCTTGCTATTTTTTACAGCTTCTAAAAAGATATCAATGTTTATATCCAGCCACTTGACTGCATCATTTATCTTAATCTTTTGTTCAGGCTTGCTAATTTTAAGCATGCCAGCTCCCCACTGGCAGATGCAAAAACAACATCCTTAGAATCTAATTTTAAAATGAGGTATTTATACGCCTCTTCAACCCAAGGGTCTAAGTAATCTTCTATAACCCCTAAATATTCCTTGGCTCGCTGCAAATAATGATTCCCTTTAAATGGAATACGGACCGACCCATCTTGAACAATAAGCTCAGATGAAACAAAATTAGGCGTAATAGCGATAACCTCAATACCATTCTCGCGAAAAATGGCCATTTGATTTTCACGAACCAGCCCCCCACCTCTATTCGCAGCAAAATTTCTAGCCAACAGATACAATTTCTTCATCTGTCACATCTCTCCTATGAAATCTAGTCGCTTTTTAGTCAATCAGTATTAATGCTAAAACTTCTATTCAACTTCTCATCTAATTCTTTCAGATTTTCAAAAGCAAAATTTGAAAAAGAAGGTAATAACTTTTTGTAATAATAAGGCGGTTTTATGCCTGATAGTCCTTCCTGTTTCGGCGAATAGAAATATGTTTCCAAATCGAATTTCAATCGATCGTAAAGGATCGAAGAGGTCGTAATCACCCCAACCTTTGCCTCAAAAAAATTACTAGAAGAAGTCCTATCGTCATGACAAATAAAAATATTTTTATCATCAACATAATCCACAAAAGGCGGATAGAACCCGAATTTCCTGATCAAATCTTTTTCAAAAGGATGAAGAAAAATATTTAACCTAAGATTGTGGCGCTTCGCATAATTAATCAAAAATCCGAGAACATCTTTAGCGAGTTTCCAATATTCGTTTCCCTCTTTAAGGTTTTCTCTAATCTTGTGAATGTCATAGGTTCGAAACCAACCTTTGCTGCGGGCCCACTCTCCCGAACTAAAGAAACCCAAGTCATAAACAACATCTTTAGAAAACTTGCTGGATCGCGCCGAAAAAAGATAGCTCCAATTTTCTACTTTACTATTCGCAAGCTTAACCCCACCACGATCTATATAGTATTTAAGTTCATCTAATTGTGGTGGAGAAGTCAAAATGATACATACATCTTTAAAATACCCATAACGCATATATTCAAGCAACCGGCTATTAGAAGGTATATAAACCACCCTCGTCAACTTCGGCAAAATAACTGTAAGCAAATAATGTTCTTCCTGAGTATAATCAACAATAAAAACCTTTTTAGGACGAAAAATGCGCACCTGAAGTAGATATATATGAAACTTTAGAAGTGGTTTTATAGGGAGATTTGCTTTTATGAAAAAAAGTCTCAGCCCAAGAGATATCAGAGATAGCCAGGTTGCCATAAAAAGCTTTAAATCATCGAAGGAATGAAGAAAAACACCCTCTTTCCAGTGGTAACTATTAGCATCGATTCCACTGTTTTGAATTACAAAAAACCTAAAAATTTTTATACTTTCGTTATTACCACTACCTTCAATCAACATATAATCATTCGTTTTGCTTCTCTTTAAAAAAGGCCTTATGAAAAATGGTAATATCATACTAACTGCTAAAAATAAGAATCGTTCCTTCAATATTGGGAATTTAGACCCTTTCGGATTAAAAATTTTGGTTCTAGCACAACAAATATATGCTTTGATCACTCTGCTATCTGCGCAGCCTGTTATCTCAGTTAATAGTTTTCTAAACTTCATTCCTTCTCTCCGCCCCCCAACTAACAAATTTCTGCCATTGAATAGGAAACAATTCCATACTAAACCATGGCATGGAATAAACTCTACACGAAAACGACCACACGCAAAAGAAACTGATCATTGAAATTAACGCATGGGCTTGAGCAGCACCAATACTTCCCCGTAGTATTATGAACAAGTAACTAAAAAAGATATTTAACACTAGTATCGGTATTGTGATCAAGGTAACCACCACTGTTTTTTCAACAAAAAAAATATAATTCACGATCATCATATGCATCCCGTTGAAAGCAAAAGCAACGGCAAACCAAATCACATAACGGCTGGCTTCAAAAAATTCAGCGCCAACAAAAATACGAAAAATCATAGGAGAAATAGTGCCAAAAATAAACGCAAAAATAAGTGCGAACGCAAAGTAAACATAAGTAAAACGGACAATCTTGATTTTTTGTTCGTACTCATTTCTTTTTAACTTTTCAAAAAGCCACGGTATAAAGGCTAAATTAAATGCATTTTCCGCCACCAGTAAAATAGAAGCAACTTGATAACCAACAGAATATAGCCCCGCTTCTTCTATGTTAATTAAATTATTTACAAGGATCCGGCCAATCATAACTCCAACAGCTGCTAAAACATAATTAGGAACCAGTGGAAGTCCAAAGACAATTGCATCAAAAATACTCTCTTTTAAGCGGCCGCATTTAAGAAGACCACTTTTCTGCATTATTATCAAACTCACTGCCCCAAACAATACGCCAGCGCACACTTGGCCCAATACACGTCCAGTCCAACCCTGGCCGAAGCCAACCACGAACCATATGGAAAGACCGATGTTGGCAATCGTGCTAAGGACCAAAAAAATCCCATAAAAAACAGGCTTGACACGAACTTGCCATATTGAGAGCATCAGGTTTGCAAGGGCTTGGCAAAGAACAAAAATACAGGGGCTCCATAACCAATATATAGGAATTGCAGTCCACTGGCTAATAACGCCGCCAAACAAATGGATCAAAAGAAAAGATAGAAAAAAACTACTGAAAATAATAACGACACAGGCGGTGACAAAACTCGGAAATTTGTCTTTTTCTAATTTAAAATATTTAACAGAGACGGCACCATGCGTGGAGAGCCCAATTATAGGAACCAAAAGAGCAACCATAACCTGGAACATAGCAATAACACCATAATCAGTTCTCGAAAGGAAGCGGGTAAGAATTGGTATCATCAAAAATGGCACTGCAGCATTAATAATGGTGGCAACCATATAGGCCGCGGAAACCTGCAGTAATCCAAATTTTAAAATTCGAAACATTGCAACTCCAGCTTATCCTATAAAAATCACAAAAAACTCATCGGCCTTTTCATACACTTCGTTTTTGTAAAACTAATTGCATAATGTGTCCATCACCATAAGGATGAAAAGGAGCTTCTCTATTTTTCACGATTCTCAACATTCGCGCCATTCCCATTTCCCTTAACAAAAATAAAAATGTTGATACGCTGTTTCTAAAACGGTCACCAAAATCTTTCACTCGATTCGGCCCGCCATCATAAACGCCGGTTTCCCAATAGATAAGCTTTAAATTGTTTTCATGCGCATATCGTTTTATTGATTCCATGGAAAAAAAATAAAGGTGTTCAAAGCTTGTTCGAAAGCCAAACCAATCATCACCGAAACGGTTAGCACAACCATAATTAGGTGTATCCAAAATGATTGTTCCTCCGGAACCAACAAGCCTCGCAAGCGCCTTAAAAAATTTTTTGGGATTCCTGACATGTTCTATCACCTCAAACGCCAGCACCAAATCAAAGGTCGAATCAGTTCCTTCAGCATATTCTTCGACTTCCCCAGCAGAAACATTCAGGCCTCGTTGCCGGGCTAATGACGCGGCATACTCAGAAATTTCTATGCCACTCACTTCAGCGCCTTGTGATTTTAGTCTGCAAAGCAAATCTCCAGTAGCACAGCCAACCTCTAAAACTCTCTTGCTGCAAATATCCCCAAATTGCTCGCGTATTAAAGAAATGCGCCTGTTAAAAATCTTTTTTTTGGTTAATTGTTGAATGCTGGCCCCTAACTCCGTCCTTACGCCGCCATCGCCACAATTTAAAGTTGTACCGTCGAAATATTCTTTTCCATAAAAATGAC